>NZ_JAGGOO010000057.1 GCF_018614415.1 Streptomyces sp. ISL-12 | reverse complement strand
CCAATGAGTTTCTGATCAATACGAGGGGAAGTCAGAGTATCGGCGAAAGCGAGCGGCGCAGTTTGGGGAGACTGAAACGGGCGACCACGAGTCCATGGTCGGTCACTCGCCGTACCTCCTCGGTGTCCACGACTTCGACGCTGCGCAGAGCAGGCACCAGGTCAGGGGTGGCGACGAGGATGTCGATGCGCTGCGGTGGTCCCTGATCGGTGCGCCGCAGACTGGCCGTGGGCTTTAAGGCATACGGCTGATTTAGGACGGTCCCTGCGTGGTGGGCCAGGTCAGTGTAAATTCCTTTGCCTCCGGTGAGGATCTCACTGGGCCGGGTGTCAGGGACGCGGACGCCGTTCCGTTCGATGGTGCGCTGCTGGTAGTGGACGGGGTCTTCGATCTTCTCCCAATCGATGGGTTCGGTCATGATCTCGTCCGTGCCCCGGTGGGGGTAGCTGTTCGCGTCCATGCCGATGAGGGCGGTGCGGCCATGGTCTGCCAGATCGGTGAGTCGGCCTGCCTCTACCGCGCGTAGTTCGGGCGAGAAGTGGCATAAGTGAGCTGACGCCAGCTGGACCGGCTTGGCGCTTCCCTTGAGACGGACCTGCACGTGGCAGATCTGCTTCCACGGCAGATCGTGCTCGGTGTGCGATTCCATTTCGAAAAGCTGCGGGTCAAACATCACCCCGACCGGTTTGCGACTGCGCCCGTCCTTCGGGGCGGACATGAAAGCGCTCAGACCGCCGAGCGCCTGCGCTTCTTCGTACAAGTCTCTTTTGCCGTTTTCCCAAGCCATGGCCAGCTCCTGCCTGAAAACAATATGAGGCCGGTAACTGGCCGTGATGCGGCGTGCCAGGCGGCGATGGTCTTCGCTGTTCCTGTGGCTGCGGCCATTGCGTTCGATATTCCAGCAGAGGATGATCAGTTCATCGTGGTCATTCACAGAGAAATCACTCCTTAGTTTTCCGGGGCTGGTGCACTTGAGGCATGCGCTTTCGTGACACGAAGTAACCGATCTCGGGATGATGGCCTAGTAAGCTCTCGCTGTTCAGCGCGCGAAGCGCTTGCAGGACTTGAGATTTGGGGCGGTTCTTCCGGAGTGCGATGTCTGTGACGCAGATTACATGTCCCTCCTGATAGGTTCCGTCGGCGATTGCCGCGCTCAGCATCTTTTTGATGCTGAGCGGTTCGCTGTCAGTGAGGCGGGAGTGTTCGGGTTTCGGCGTCACGGTGTGTCGTTCGCGCCGGCCCTGAGATGTATTGGGAGTCCGTAAGGCTTTTTCTAGGTCCCATCCGAGGTAGTAGCGGCTGTAAAGCACCTTGTAGCTAACCGTGCAGCGCGAGTCCTTAGCCCACTCGGCCAAGGAACGCTTCTCGCCGAAGGCGAGGAGCTTCGCTTTGCCTGGGTTTCGGCGTGGTGGAATGTGCAGCAGTTCTTCTGATGAAACATCAACCACTGCGGCAGAGACGTACCTCTTATTGGTGTTGCGCACTTCCAGTAGTCCCTGTTTTTGCATGGGTCGCAGGGCCTTTCGTATTGTGGCTGCTGACACTCCGAATTCTTCTGCCAGAACAAAGATGGGCGGGAATTGCTCTCCTGGTCTGTAGATACCTCTGTGCAAATGTTCTCTGAGTATCTTTTCTATGTGTACGTCGTGGGGAATTCCGGGATGCTCGTCGTCGGCGTTCCATGATTCCCCTTCGATGCGTATGCGTATGCCTAATCGCGGCCGGGACTCCAGGAGTCCCTCTTCGCGGAGGGTTCGGACGGCCGGTACCGCGACTTTGCAGATGGCGTGTATGCCTAGGGAGAATTCGTTGACCAGCTCCGCGTGGCTGAAAGTGTGGCCCGGTGGCCATTCTCTGGTTTCGATGCGGCGGCGCAGGATGTTTGTCAGTTGCCGTGCTTGTTCTCTGCGCGTGTCGGCGAGTAACAGCGGATTGGGGGTGTGATCGTTCTGGGGGAGCGGGTCATGCATGTGGTGACCTTGTATGTTGTGCCGTTTGTTGGGTTGCGGGGGAGTGTGGTTGAGGTGCTTATTTTCCGGCGGTGAGCGCGAGGCATTGGGTGAGGTCGTTGCCCGCGGTGCGAGTGGCTTCTGCTATCGCATTCGAGATTTCCTGGGGGAGTCGGCCGGCTCCGAGACGGGAGCTTCGGACGGTGTTCTCCAGGAAATCGCGGTGGGGTGCGTCGATGGGAGCCGTGTTGCGGCGCAGGATCTCGCGGGCGGCGTAGAAGTCCCGAGAGTCGAGGGCGTCACGGACAACGGCGTGGCACAGGGCGGGGGCCGTGGTGCCTGGCGGGGCCAGTTCGGTCACGGCCAGGGCGAGTCGGGTCCGGAACATCCTCGTGTGGGCCGGCGGATGGTCGAACAGCTTGCCTGCGGCGGCGGCCAGGGCGAGGTGCTGGTCCGGCGTGTTGCTCTTGTCGGCGTGGCGGGTGAGGTAGCGCAGGAGTTCGGCGAGCGCTGTCTCCCAGGTGGTGGTGACGGTGGCGGAGTCGATCGCACGGGTGGCGCGGTCCGGGGCGCCGGCGGCCAGGGCGGCGAGGACGTGCGTCTGGCGGGCCTCGGTCAGCCGGTCGGGGGTGGCGTCGTAGAGGGCGGCGTGCGCGGCGGCTCGGGCCCACTGCCCGGTCGATGTCAGCAGGCGGGTTCCGTCGTCCACCATCAGCAACCGCAGCCAGGGGCGGATGTGCCGGCGGGTGGTGTCGTCGGTGAAGCCGGTCAGGTCGACGGTATGCCCCCGGATCGTGATGTTTCCGCCGTGGTGGACGGCGTTGTGCAGGGCGGCCAGTTGGTCGTAGGCGGTGTTCTTCTGTCCGGCGCGTGCGGTCAGCCGGATGAGGTTGGCCAGCGGCTGGAGCAGAGCGATGGCGACGTCACCGGTGACGGGCAGTGCCTGCTGGAACAGGCGCAGTTGGCGGACGCAGAGGTCCTCCGCTTTGTCGGGCAGGCCGCAGTCGGCGGCGATGAGCGCGGACAGGTTCCAGGCCGCGCACGCGGCGTTGATCCGGTCGGGAAGGGGGAGGTCGTCGCGGGCGGACTTGGCCGCGCAGGCGGTGACCTCCTCGATCCGTGCGTCGAGGTGGGGATAGTGCAGGTGGGAGCGGCAGACCAGCGGCAGTCGGGTAGCGACGGGGTGCAGGCCGGCCGGGGAGAGCGGTGTCACGGAGCGGCTCCCTCGTGCGGGGTGAGGATCGCTGCGCGGGCGGCGTGGGCCAGGACGCTCTGGGTGCGGGCGGCGAGTCCGAGCCGGTTCCAGTGGAAGAGCAGGTGGTAGGCGATGACGTGGCGTAGTCCGCGGTTGAGCGTGCCGTCGCGGGAAGCGGCGCCCAGCGCGGTGCCGGCGCTGCGGAACGCCGCGACCCACGCGGCGGCCGGCCGCAGCGTCTGGTCGGATTGCAGGAGTGGTGCGGCAGGGCCGGTGTCCGCGTGCAGGAGGGGAGTGAGCTGACGGGCCATAGCCTGGACCTTCGCCGGATCGGTGTCGGCAGGAAGGGGGCGGTCGCGCGTGACGCGGTGCCAGACGTCACCCTGTTCGTACCACTCCAGTCCGGCGGCCCGCATCAGGGTGGAGCACAGCAGGACGGACAGCTCTCGGCGGCCGAGAGCGCCGTGGGGCGTGGCCAGCACGGCGTGGCTGTCGGCGCAGAACAGGGTGTGGGCGATGCTCATGCTGGTGACGTCGCCGAAAGCGGCTGTCTCAGGTTCGTAGACCCCCGGCCACCAGCGCAGTTCGCCGGCGTCGGCGAGTTCGTCCAGCAGGACGGTGACCTCGGCGGGTGTCTGCCCGTCGGGATCCCGGGGCAGGACACGGAAGCGCCAGCTGGGGTGTTTGCGGATGAACCACCAGGCCGTGATCCGGTCGTCGGCCCGGGCCAGTTCCAGGACGGGGTCGAGACGGTCGGCAGCGAGCTGCTCGGCCTTGTCCCAGTCGGTGAACTGGACGTAGATCTGCTGCCACCGGGGCGGTCCCGCCTGCTGGGCCAGGGCCTGCTTGCCCGCTTGTTGGTAGACCTGGGTGGCCGCGGCGAGGTCGGCGGGGTGCAGGCAGGTGCGGGCCGCGACCGTCGTCAGCGGAGTGCCGGAGAGTACGTCCAGGACGGCCCGGACGGCGAGGGTCAGTCGATCAGCAGGCATGCGTCCCATCCGGAGGCCGGGGCAGCGTCACAGGCTGCGGTGGTCAGAGCCAGAGCTGTGCCCGCGTCGCCGAGCAGCAGTCCGGGGCCGTGGCCCTGGGCGGTTGAGACGTGGCGGACCAAGGCGTCGGCGACCGGGGGCAGGACGGTGTGCAGTGCCGGGTTGATGGCGTCCTGGGCGGCACGCCAGGCGGTCTGGTAGGTGCCCGCCCAGCCGTGACACAGACTGGTGTCGGTCAGCCTCGCCAACTGGCGTGGGTCGGCCAGGCAGCAGGCCAGGGCGTCCTCATAGGTGTGCTGCCGTGCGATGTCGCGCAGGGCGATGGAGGCCGTCTGCCCGGCGCGGGCGATGCCGGGCGTGCCGTAGCACCAACTGGGCCTGGACGGCCCCGTCTGAGCCGTGCGGCTGGAGCGCAGGTCGCCGAGTGTGAGGTACTCGGGCCACCAGGGCCCGGACGGCCCGTCCTGCCGCCACTGGTCGAGCCAGGCGAGCACGGAGTGGACGGCGTCGGCCTGGCCGTCGACGGTGATGCCGCGGCGCAGGGTACGCGCCATCAGCAGCAGCGGGCCGGTGATGCCGTGGGCGACGCCCAGGTTGGCGTGGCCGCCGGGGAAGTCCGGTGTATGGGTGCGGTGGGGGTCGTGGCCGACCCACCAGCCCGGTACCAGGCCCAGCCGGTCGTCTCGGGCGGGCCGGGTCAGGGTCACGAGGTGGGTGAGAATCCGTTCGAGCGCGGAGCTGCCCGGCTGGTGACGTAGCAGGTAGACGCCGATCCCGGTCAGTCCGCGGAAGACGTCGTACTCGTCGAAGGCGGGCCGATGCCCGGCCTCGACTCGGCGGGTGGCGGCGCTGACGCGGCGGTGCGCGAGGGCGGTGACGTGTTCGTCGATGGCCGTCAGGGCCTGCCAGTAGCGGGCCGAGTCGTAAGAGGTGGCGCAGCCGAGCGAGAAGGCAAGGGCCGGGGCCCCGCACCACAGACCGGTGCTGTCTGCCGCACTGGCCGGCGTGCGAGCGGCGGCCGTGAGCCAGCTGTGTGCCCGTGACCAGGTTCCTTGTCCGGCCTGAGCGCGTTCGACGTGGAGCAGTGCCGTGCCGGCCGGGCCGTCGGACAGCGACTGAGCGAACCCGGGCCGGTCCGCCGGCGGGGCACCGGGCAGGGCCAGGGCGTCGGCGATCGTCTCGGCGCTGCTCATGATCGCCTGCCGCGGACGTGGAGGGCACAGGAACGGGCCAGTCTCGTGGCGACACGCTGTTGTTCGGGATCAGCGGCCAGTGCCCGGACCTGGTGCAAATCGAGCAGCGACTGAAGCACGGCAGACCGGTCCGGTCCGGCGGCCAGATACTGCCGGTAGGCGGCCAGGGCGGCGCCCCGTGCCTGCCAGGCTGTAGCGATCATGCTTTCTGCGGGAAGGCCGTCCAGGGCTGTGGGGGCTGTCAGCGCGATGGCCCGCCGGCTCAGGGCGTGATCGAGCGGGCCGGTATCGCGGGGCAGCGCGCTGGCGAGCCAGTCGGCTGCCTCCGTCCGGCAGCCGATCAGACCGGCTGCCAGGTCGAGCATGCTGGTCCCGGCCAGCACCTGAGCCGTGGAGCTGTCCTCGGAGGCGGCACGGATCTGCGCGAGGGCGGCGGCCGAGTCCGCGGCGAACACCGCATGGGCGGCGTCGAGGGCGGCTCCGTGTCCGTAGAGGCCGGTGTGCGGGTGAACGGGGACCAGGTCCAGCCCGCGCGCCAAGTGCTGCCGGTCGAGGTCAGTCGCCCAGGCGCGGACGGCTGCGGCAGCCTGGCCGTAGCCGTCCGGATCGCTGATCTCCAGGGACAGCACCAGATACTGACCGGTGCCGGCATGGTGCGGGTCGCGGTGGCGGTGGAACCACCAGCGGGGAGAGCCGGGGAACTGGCCGATCAGGTTCGGGAGGTGGGTGGTGAGGATCTGGCTGAACCGTGCCGGATGGGCGTGCAGCCGGGCCTGCAGAACAGCGTCTCGCGCCGGACGGGGCATCGTGAGCGCAACGGGCGTGCGGGCGGATCTCAGAGTGTCGGCTTGGCGGTGGGCGAGGGGAACGAGGAGTTCGTGAGGCCGCCCGATCCAGGCCCGGTCCTGGGCGGTCGGGGCTTCCCGCAGTTCGACCAGGCGCACCCGGTTCAGGCAGGACCGCAGCAGAGCACGGTCCAGGTGCCGGCTCACGTCGATGGGTAACTGCTGGTCGTTCTCCACCAGGGCGAACCGGTCAGGCAGGCGCAGCCGGTCGCGGTGCTGGTCGAGGGCCTTGTCCCAGTCGGTCATCGGCGCCGACCGGGAGGGCAGGTCGTCGGCGGACAGCAGCCATCGGGCGGGACGCAGAATGGTCCGCCGGTACCGGACGCGCGGCAGGAACGGCAGAGGCGAGGCGGCGCCGAAGGAGAACGACTTGTAGACGGCGGTGTGCGCCGTGGTGATCTCGGCGAGGAACCGGGCCAGCGGCGGGGTGTGGACGGACGCTTCCAGCGCATGGGGAACGCGCGGTTCGATGTACTGCCCCGTGGAGGCACGCACCAGGTGGAACCGGTCCCTGTCCGCGATAACGGCGAGATCCTCCAGGGCGATGGCACCAGGGCTCGCAGTTGTGTGTTCGGCCACGGGGATGCTGTGGTGCAGCAGTTGCGGGACGCGGGCGACGTTTTCGTTGCGGCGCCGACGCGGACTGAACGACAACTGCGCCGGCACCGTATCGGGGCTGGTGGCCGTGTAACTGGCGCCGAGCGCGGTCTGCGCGTCTTTCGGCAGCAGGCGGGCGAACCGTCCGAGCATGCTGCTGGCGGGCCGGGGCGCTCCGGTGACGAGCAGCCGGTAATCTCCGTGCCGGACGGCATCCAGGGTGGGGGCGTGGACCTCGACGGCGATCTCGGCCCGGGGCGCGGTATGTACCGGCGCGGTGTGGCCGGCGGTCAGCTCAGTGACGTCTGCCGGGGTGAGCACGAGTTCGGTGCGGCCGGCGAGCGCGGTTTCCTGCAGCAGGCGCAGGATGGTCTCGTCCCGGCGGGTCCACTGGTAGGGGGCGCGGTCGCGGTCCGCCCCGAGGTAGCCGGCCGGGTAGCCCAGACCGCTGTCGGCGGTCAGCTCCAGGACGGGCACCGGCATGCCCGTCCCGTACCGGTCGAGGAACCGCTGGTGGTAGTCGCGCCAGTGCGGGTAGCCCTGGGGGTGCGGGGAGAGCTGGGTCATGAGGTCCGCTGCGCGGGCTGCCTCGGCGAGGAGGGGCTCGGGGACCTGGACGGAGCAGTCCAGGGCGGCGTCGACCAGTACCGGGCCGGGTGCGCTCCGGCTGACGGAGTGCATCGCGCGGACCAAGCGGGAGTCCGCGGCCCAGGACTCGGCGGCCGGGGTTTCGAGCATGCCGCGGATCTCGGTGAGCCGCGCCGCCACAGGGGCCAGGCCGGGGAGGCTGTGCACGTCGGCCTGGTCGAGCTGGGCGCACAGGTGACTGAGGGGGTCGGCCTCGTTCATGGGCGGCCAAAGGCTGGTGATCAGCACATGCCGGGTGACCAGGTCGGCGAGGAACTGGTCGAGCCGGCTGGTACGGGCGGTGGGGAACCGGGCCGTCAGCATGGCGAGCAACGCGCCGTAGCCCACCGGGGTGCGGGCCAGTTCCAGGACGGCGGCCACGGGCCGGGTGCGGCGGACCGACACCTCCACGGGGGCGTACCCGCCATCGCGGCCGGTGGTCGGCTTGCCGGCCACGACGTGCCGGTCGCCCCGCCGGATGCCGGTGTTGTTGACGGTCACCTTCAGGCGGGTGAGGAGCGTCGGGTCGGCTTCCAGCCGGACGATGACGTCGGCCAGCCAGTCGGCGTCCGGGCGGAGCTGGGTGTGGAAGCCGGTGCCCCAGTCGACGCCGGGGTCCTGCGCGGGGCGGGCGGGGGCGATGCCGGCGAATACTCCGAAGGGGGTGGGGCGATGGTTCCAGCGCATCAGGTACGCCGCTACCGAGCGGACGGCGCGGCGGATGCGGCGCTCGTCGGCCACGGAGCCGTCGAGGATCGCGGTGACGCTCTGGCACAGCACGGGACTGGCGACGGCGACTGCCGCAGGAAGAGGACCGTGCCACACGCCGGCCAGCCACTCGCGGCCTCGGACGGCGATGTCATCGGTGTACGGGTCGAGGTCGGGCACGGGTATCGGCTGGGGCGCTGTCGATGCCCGCAGCAGGAGCGCGGGCTGCCACTGGTAGGTACTGGGTGATCGCTGGGCCACGGGTCCCCCTGGGAGATGAGCGGTTCTGCCGGAGCCGCCGGGGCCACAGGCACTGTGGCCCCGGCGGCAGAGGGAGACGGTCAGCCGGCGTCCTCGATCGAGGAGACGCAGGAGCTGGCACCGTTGGCGCAGGTGTCGCCGCAGCCGTCGCTGGTCGGGCAGTTGAATGCGCCGAAGCCGGTCTCGCTGATGACGACCTGGACGTCGAGGTCGAAGTCGTCGTCGGTGAGGCCGGTCTCCGGAGCCGGGGCGCTGGTGTCGAGTACGGCGGCAGTCATGTGATCACACTCCCTGTGAGACGAGTGGTGCAGGACAACCTGAACCGCTGATCCGCTACTTCGCGGGCGGCCAGGAGATCGAGATCCGGCGGTGCTTCTTGTCGATGACCCGGTCACCGGAGATCTGCTCATCGGCCGTGCCCGCCGGGTACACGGTGATCCGGGGACCCGGCCCGCTGCGGTGGTCCTTGCCCCAGGTACGGATGGCGTCGGCCAGCCGGTGCGCGGAGTTCTCCGCGTCGGGGCCGAACGCGTGCACCCCGAACTCGGCGCTCTTGCGGTCTTCGCTGCGCCGTACCACGACGTAGGCGAGGTTCGGGCCGTCGACCGCGACGAGCGAGAAGTTCAGGCCGGTAGGCCCGACCTTCCCTGTGGTCTCGTCCTGGTCGATGAACATGTTGCAGTAGCCGGGCAGCATCGTCGCCACGTACATCTGCAGGGTGCCGATGGGCTCGTTGCTGGCGACGGAGACACCGGTCCAGATTTCCACGCGCTCGGTGTTGAGCGTGTCGACCAGGAGCTGCGGGTCGACGGGTACCCCGTCATCGAAGCGGAGCGTCACGCCGGGGTCGTCCGGCAGGGCGAACTCCTGGGCGTTGCGGGCGCCGTCACCGCGCATGGCGACGAACCCGCACACATGGGCGCTCTCCGCGGTCAGTACACCGCCCTGCCGGGCGAAGGCGTACGTGCGCGTCAGCCCGTTGATGCGCAGCGGCACCACCAGCCGGCCGCCCTCCTTGAGCTGGTCGGTCCAGGCGGGCGGGATGTCCCAGGCCCCGACGGTCACCACGATCGCGTCGTACGGAGCGTGTGCCGGCAGGCCGTACTCGCCGTCGTCGACGACCACGCGGACGTTGGTGTAACCGGCCTCTGCCAGAAACCGGCGGGCGCGGGCGGCGGGCGCCAGGTCGATGTCCATGGTGGTGACCTCGCCCGTGGGGCCGGTGAGTTCGGCGAGGTAGGCGGCGTTCGGCCCATTGGTGCCGATTTCCAGGACGCGGTCGCCCGGCCGGATGCGGGCCTGCTCCAGCTGCATGGCCTGGATCTGCGGCGCTGACACCGAGCTGGTGTGCACGCCCTCGGCGTCCTGCTGGGTCACGACGGCGTTGTAGGTGCTGTAGGCGTCATCCAGTGGCACGTCCGGGACGGCCAGGTGACGCGGCACCTTGCGCAGGGCGGCCTCGACGCTGGGCGAGGTGATCCAGCCGCCGTCCTTCAGCTGGTCGACGACGGTGTTGCGCAGTTCGGTGGCGCGGGCCTCGTTGGGCAGTTCGGCCATGGTGCTCGTCTCCTTGCGGTGCGTGTAGAGCGAAGGCGTGATCATGCCGGTGACCCGGGGGCTGCCCCACGTGCGCTGCCGGCCAGGAGGCTGGAGCCGCTTCGGGTCGTAGATCGATTTCTGCTGGGTGTGCTGCCCCTGCACGGCAGGACGTGCTCGGTCAGAGGGCTGGGAGTCTCACCCTCCCGAGTGAGACTTCCGGCCGCTGGCACTGCTGGGCACGGACCCTGTGTCATCGGCTGCGGCGCAGTACTCCTCATCGAAGATGCGGTTGAAGGTTCGGGTGACCGAGTCCGTGGCCTCCTGCTCACGGAAGGCGCCGAAGCGGGCCCAGTACGCGCGGGTCGCGCCTCGCGCCATGACTGAGCGCGCCTGTACGCGTAGTGCGGCTCGGTCCAGCAAGCCCACCCGGAACTTCACCGAAAGGAAGCTGATCAACCTGTTGCAGTGCACCGCCCGGCCGAACGCCTCCGGGGTGAGGTCGCCGGGTGCCCACAGCGCGAGCTGTTCGGAGTCTGCCGCGATGCCGGACAGCAGCTGCTGGTGGATTCCCGCGGCGTCCAGGGCCAATCTCTGCCGGTGGCGCCGCTCTGCGAGCCATATCCCCACCGTGCCCACTGCGGTGGCGACGAGGACGGCGTCGGGCGTTTTCATCGTTGCTCCTTGTGAACGGTGAAAAGGAGGGATCGGCATACCGGGCGGGCTGACACACGGCCGAGAGCGCGCGCCGGCGAGCCTGGGATCGGCTCTGTGGTGTTCACCAGTTGCACCGCCCGCTGCTGTAGAGGACAGGACGGCTGGGCAGGGGGACGCCGCAGTTGATGAGAGCCGTGAGCCCTGGCCGCGACTCGGCAGCGATTTCGAGACGTGCTACCCGCTCGTCGACTGTGCCCTTGCCTGTGCTGCGGATCGCCCAGCCCATGTCCTGCAGACGGTCGAGCACAGGCCGTATCGGGTCGCTGCCGAGGTCACGGCGGACCGGGGCTTCCGCGCGGACGCAGGGCAGACCGAGGCGTGCGGCATGGTCGGAGGCCCACAGGGTGATCAGGCACAGGACGTCGACCGGGTACGCGGGAAGCGTGTGCACGCGGCTGAGGAACAGGGACGGTCCGGAACCGGCGCGGCCCCAAGGGGCGAGGTCGGGCTCGGGGTCCAGGATCAGGCAGGCCAGCAGGACGTCGTCCTCGAACAGGCCCGCAGCCTCGCCGGGTGCACGACGTGTCTGCCGGTCCAGCTCGGGTCCGCCGGAACGCACGGGGAGAGGCAGACCCCGCAGGCCGAGCCAGCGCAGGCGGTCCTCGACGAGCGCGCCGGCCTCGGTCCGCTCGGCGTCCGTGAGCAGCAGGCGCACGTCGTACGGAGCGGCCACCGGGGCCGTCCGCCCGTCCGGGGAAGGAGTACGTCTCACCGCGCTGTTCCTGTCACTGCGCTCGTGCCCCGGGCGGTGTTGAGCAGGCCCCATGCGTGGGCCAGGACGATGAGCTGGGTGACGTCCCTCGTCCTGGTCTTGGTGAGCAGTGCGTTGAGTGCGGAGGGGACGTAGGCGAGCGCGATGCCGGAGGCGTTGGCGATCTCGTCAGCCTTGCTGTTCTCGGCGGCGGCTTTCAGCAGCCGGTGCTCCTGGGGGCGCAGTTGCGGTGCCGGCCGGCCCGTTGTGGGAGGCGGCAGCTGTCGGGTGGTGAGAAGGGCGTGCACGATGACCGGCGGCTTGCTGCGGGGCGGGCAGCTCAGGTGTTCGCGGAGTTGACGCAGGTAGTGGCGGACTGTCTCCGGCGTCAGGTGCATCTTGGAGGCGATGTCGCGGGGGGCGGTTCCCTCCACGAGGTGCTGGGCGACGCGGAGCAGGGCCGGTGGCAGGGGGGTGAGGGGAGCGGTGGTCGTCATGTCGAAGGTCCAAGCTGATGTCCGGCGCGGAGGTCTGCCGTCACCTGCGGGGTGGCGGCGGGGTCCTGCAGCTGTGGGAGAGGGGCGGTGTGGAGAAGGTGGAGGTCGCGGACGAGGGCGCCCAGGCAGGCTGAGCGCCAGGTCCGCTCCCACTCGTCCGTGGGTTGTTCGGTCAGCGCGGTGACGGCCGTCTGCCGGAGCAGGGCCTGCATGTCCCGGTGGCCAAAGGGCCGGGTGCTGGCCTGGTCCACGAGGCCGGCGCAGGCAGTGATCAGAGTGGCGACGTGGACGTCGACTTCCCGGCGCGGTGGGATGGCCCGACTGGACCACCAGGCATGGGTCTGCCGGCAGGCGGCCAGGACGGTGTCGTCGGTCGGCGGCGGGCCGGGTGTGGCACGGTCACGCAGTTTGCGGGCGAGGCCGTCGAGACGCGGTGGTTCCGCCACAGGGAACGGCAGGACGGTACGGACCGCGCAGCGCCTGCCTTGACGGGCCACCAGCACGTCCTCGTCGGCCAGCAGACGGAGGGCGCTGACCACATCGGGTGTCGAGGAGACCAGGCTCCGGGCCAGCGTCTGCAGACCCGGTAAGGCCGTGCCGGGCGGGTAGACGCCCGAGCGGACGAGGAAGCGAAGCCAGGCCGCGATCTGCTCCGGACGGCTCTGGTGGACCGCGTTGACAGTCACCCGGGTCCGGCGAGAGTGGCTGACGGTGACCAGTCCTTCGTCCTGGAGGTCCAGCAGGGCCAGTTCGACGCGTTCGGGGGTGGTGGCCGCGGTGTCCTGGGCGAGGCGACGCAGGGGCAGCGTGCTCCCGGACGGGTAGTCGCCGTCGCGGATGGCGCGGCGCGCTCTCTCGGCGATCTCGTGGACGGTCGGTCCGGGCCGCTCGGCCTCCATCAGAGTGCGCAGCAGACGCCGGGCCGCACTGACGAGCAGGACCATGTCGGGCTGAGGAAGCATGTCGGCCTTCGTGGCCGGGCGGCTGGCTTCCTGGATGATCGTGCGCCACCGCGCCTGGTCGGAGGGGGAACGCTCCGCCTCGCTCAGTCGCTGCTGGGCCAGCGGCAGCCACGGATCGACCGCAGCCCATACGGCCTCGCGGTCCTGGGCGAGGCCGGTCGGGGTCTTGCCGGTGAACCGGGCGGACATGCGGTGGAAGGAGTGCAGCGCGGAGCGAAGTTCGCGATAACGGCTCTCCGCAGAGCCGGCCGTAGCGGAAGCTGCGGTGAGGGCGGGTTTGGTCATGCCGCTTCTCCGACACCCGTAGGTCCCGCCGGGCGGTCTGTGCCGGCGACGGTGACGTGGTCTTCGCCGACGGGTCGCAGCCGTTGTGCCAGGCTCTGGGCCTGGTCGACGGTCAGGTGGAGTGTGACGAGGTCGGGGGAGTGGGAGCACCCGGGGGTCGCTGCCGCGTGGACGGCGCTCCCCACGGCGCCGGTCACCAGCCACTGGAGCCGCTCGGCGAGCCGGCGCATCCCGCGAGGACGGTTCAGCATCAGCCCCGCGTCGATCCCGACGGCACCGAGCCCGGCGGCGAACCGGACCGCCGCGCTCAGGTCGTCGTCGGCCAGCGTCACCTCCATGGCGCTCGTTCCTTGCAAGCGGACCCGATGGAGCAACCCATGGGCGGACAACAGCTCGGCCAGGTCGTCAGCCGCGGTGTGAGCGCGGATCCGCGGCTCCAGCAGCACAGCGACGAACTGACGCACCGCGGCAGCCGTGTCCAGCGTGAGGACGATGTCGTACGCCTCGTTGAAGGCGGCGGTGCCGTTGATGCCGACGCTGGACAGCCAGGCGGTGGCGGCTTCGACGGTGCGGTCGAACGGCGTCAGGCTGCTGAGCATCGTGAGCTGGAGTGCTGCGCCGTTGTCTGCCAGGTCGACCCGCGCGGCGAAATGAGCGTGGCAGAGTGCCTCTTCGAGGTGCTGCTCCAGCGCGGCGGCCGGTTGCGGCGCTTGGGGCGGCGTCGGCTGGGTCCTGGGGGTCACAGGTGTCTTCCTTGGGTGCGTCAACGGTCATAGGCGGAGGGCTGTCGGCCTCGCGGGATACGAGGGCTGGCGACGTTGGCCATGCGAGGTGGATGCGCGGGTTGCCTGCCTGGGGGGCTTACGCGGCGGTGGGGTCGGGGCGGGCCCAGGCTGTTTCGGCGGCCAGGCGTTGGGACCACTGGATGTGGGCCTCGCCCAGGGCGGCGTCGGCCAGGCGTATGCGCTGGACTTCCCCGGTGCCGGCGGGTGGGTAGGTGTGCTGGATGTCGCGCCACAGCCGCTGGAGCGGGTAGTCGGCGTCCAGAGCCTGGGCGCCGTGCAGTTCCATGGCGTCCCGGACTGACTGTGCGGCCCACTGGTGGCCGAGGTACTTGGCGTTGATCAGGTCGGCGTCGTCGCAGGGCAGGCCCTCGTCGAGGAGGTGCACGGCCTGGTAGGCCAGGATCCGCGCGGCCCGCAGCCGGGCCTCCATCTCGCCGATGCGGTCCCGCAGGACGGGCAGGTCGGCCAGCGGACCGCCGTAGCGGAGACGTGTGGTGAGGTAGGTGGTCGTGGTGGTGACCGCGGCCTCGTGGATGCCGAGGCTGACCGCGGTCAGGTTCGGGCGGCCGTAGAGGATGCTGCTGCCCTGCGCCACGTGCAGGCCCTGGCCGACTTCCCCGACGATGTTGTCCTCGGGGACCCGGACACGGTCGAGGTCGAGGCGGCCGGCGGAGAAGCCGTGCAGGCCGAGCCCCGGCCGGTGGTCGGCCACGGTCAGCCCCTTGCGGTCGGACTCCACGAGGAACGCGGTCAGCGCCTGTGAGCTGGTCACCCCGGCTGCGGCGGTGCGGGCGATGACGAGGTGGGCGCCGGCGAGGTGGCTGTTGCCGATGTGGATCTTGCTGCCGGTGATCACCCAGTTTTTGCCGTCGTAGGTGGCGGTGGTTTCGATGCCGCCGATGTGTCCGCCGGCGGCCGGTTCGGTCACGGCGATCGACAGCAGCAGCGAGCCGTCCGCCACCTGCGGCAGCCAGTGCTTTTTCTGCTCGTAGGACGCGAAGAGGAACAGGCCGCCGACCGGGATGAGGGTGGCCTGCAAGATGGCCGCGGCAGCCGCCGAGACACGGGCGATGCGATGGATGAGAACGGTCTTTGCGACGTGACCGGTGCCCGACCCGCCGAACTCCGTCGGGACGGTGACGGCGAACCAGCCGCGCGCCGCCATCAGCTCCGCGACCTTGCGCTCGACCCTGCGGGGAGTCGCTTCCATCCGGGCCGCGCGTGGCGCGACCTCTTCGGCTGCGAACGCGTCGGCCTCCTGCCACAGCGTCTCGTGGCGGGCGGTGAGATAGGGACGCAGCGCGGGCGGCGGCGCGGCGGGCGTGGCGGTCATGATCGTCTCCCTCTCCCTGGGCGGTAGATCGCACGGATGAATCGGCCGGGAAACTGCAGGGGCCCCCGAGTGCGGGCGGCGAACGCGGGCTAGAGCGGACGGGCGCGGGTGATGTGGCGCATCACCTGACTGCCGGTGTCGATCACGATGTCCCGCAGCCGGCGGGCATCGGCCAGCGACCGCTTCTCGGGGTCGATGACGCACACGGTGCCCAGGGTGGTGCCGCTGGAGTGGATGAGGGGGGCGCCGAAGTAGGAGCGGATACCGACCGCGTCGACGACGTGATTGCCGCTGAAGCGAGGGCTGGCGTGGACGTCGGGCAGGGGCAGGGCCTTCTTGCGGGCGACGACCTCCGGGCACCAGCCGTGATCCAGGCTCATGGTGCGGCCGACGATGACGAATCCGCTGTCCGGTGGCGGCTGGTGCAGGCCGATGAAGGTCTGCTGCTCCAAGAAGAGGTTGACGAAGCCGTACAGGAAGCCGGTGGCCTCGGTCATGCTGCGGGCGAAGTCGTCGAAGACCTCGTCCGCTCCCGTGGGCAGATCCAGATGCTGGATCAGTTGGTACCGCTCGGCGAGTTCGGCCGTGTGCGGGACCGGGGGGCGGTTGGCGGTGGCCCGGGGTGCGGCAGGCGGTCGGCCGGTGGGCTCCGTCGTACGCCGGGGCAGCGCCGACGGGGGCCGGTCCGCCAGGGACGGAGCGAGGTTGTGGGGCTGGTAGGTCATGAGGCGTCCTGGAGTGCAGCGGGGAAGGTGGGGCGTTCGAGGCTGGCCGGAGCGCTTTTGAGGGCTTGGCCGACCAGGGTCAGCAGGACTCCGGCGACGTGGTCGGGATCGCGTGCGTCGCAGGTGACCACGGGGATGTGGTCCGGCAGTTCGAGGGCGGTGCGGACCTCGTGGCAGGGGTAGCGGTGCGCGCCGTCGAATTCGTTGACGGCGACGACGAAGGGCAGGCCGATGTCCTCGAAGAAGCTCACGGCGGTGAAGCTGCTGTCCAGGCGCCGGGTGTCCGCGAGGACGACCGCGCCGACCGCGCCGCGGGCCAGGTCGTACCACAGGTCCACGAACCGGTCCTGTCCCGGTGTGCCGAACAGCAGCAGTTCCATCGGCACGGGGGCGTCGTTCAGAGTGAGGCGGCCGAAGTCGAAGGCGACCGTGGTCGTCCGCTTGGCTTCCACGCCCGCGGTGCTGTCCACCTGGCTGCCGGCCTCGGTCAGGTACTCCTCCGTGCTCAGAGGGGCGATCTCGCTGACGGCGCCGACGGCGGTGGTCTTGCCCACGCCGAACCCGCCGGCGATCACGATCTTCAGCACGACCGGTGCGCCGCTGTGCGGTACCGGGCTGTCGGGCGGCACGGCGGGATCAGCCGGCCTGGGGGTAGGCGATGGCATCGGGCCACTTCCTTCTCAGGGACGCGGACAGGGCCTCCAGCAACTGCGTGGAGGGACGCACCCCCTGTCCGGACGAGGTGTACGGGTCGACGACAGCGACGAGCAGGGCGTCCGCGTCCAGGAGGTCGGAGACGAGGATCTTGGCCGCGGTGACGGGCCGGCCGAGCAGGCCCGCCAGCTCCGCCAGCGAACGGCGGTGATCCCGGCACCAGGCGACGATCTGCCGGCACTCCTCGGCCTGGGCGGGGCCGGGCCGCCCGGGCCCGGCTTCCAGCACCGTCTCCAGGGACAGCAGATGCCGGGGCCGGGTACGGCCGCCCGTCAGCGTGTACGTCCGCACGAACGCGGACTCCTGCGCCGACGCACCGTGCTCACTCACCGCGCCACGCCCGGGGCGGTGCGTACGGGGATGTCCATGTACGGGGCGAACCGCTCGACCAGGCGGCCCATCTCGTATCCGACGGTGCCCGCGTCCGCGTCCGCAGTGGTGATGACGGCCAGGACTGTGTCCACGACTCCGCGGACGTTGCCGGGCTGGTTCGGGAACGCGGTGCTGCGGCCGGCGTTCTGCACGAAGAGCAGGCAGTCGTCGCGCTCGACGATGATCTGCCGGGCCGGACGCTTGGCACGGGTAGGACCGGTGATGTTCGCCGCGATGGACGCCATCCCGCTGATCGCGGCGGCCAGCTCGTCGGCCCAGTCCTTGTCGACTTCGCTGTCCACCAGGCGAATGCCGTCCCGGGACAGCAGGACCGCGTGTGTGACCCCCGAGGTGTCGGCGGCGAAGTGCTGCAGGAACGACGCCAGTCGCTCCAGTGGGCTGCTCGGTGCGGTGGCGGACGGGGTGTGGCCGGCGGCCAGGTGGTTGGTGTCGGGGCTGGTGGTCATAGCAATCGCTCCAGAAGAGGGGGGAAGGGCCGTTAGTTGTTGCCGGCCGCCGGGAACGGGGAGTCCGCAGGTCAGGGCTGGGGCGGGGCGGCCGGTGCGGCGGGTGGCCCGCTTCTGCGGGCCTGCTGCTCGGCGCCGCTGAGGAAGGCCGCTGCCAGACCGGGCGTGGCGGCTGTTACCGGCGGCTGGTCCCGCTCGACCGGCGGACGGAAAGTCCCGGCCCGACGCTCACGCCTGGGAAGGCCCGGCGCGCTCTCCGGGGCGCCCTGGGCCCGGGAGAGAAGCGGCTCGGCACCGGCCGCAGCGCGGGACGTGGGCGCCGTTTGCCTGGACGCGGCGGCGGCCGGAGGCTGCTCGGACTCGCGTAGCGCGCCGCTGGACTCGCGAGTCGAGGTGATCGGGACCAGGAGCTGGTCCGGGACAACCACCAGCGCGGTGGTACCCCCGGTCGCGTTCTCCTGCAGGCGGACCACGAGGCCGTGCCGCTGCGCGATCTTCGCCGCGACCAGCAGGCCCAGCTGTCCCGCCCGGACCTGACCACTGACGTCGACCTCGTCCGGCTGGGCGAGCAGACGGTTCATCCGCTCGCGCATCTCCGGATGCATCGGCAGCGCACGGTCTTCCACCTCGATCGCCAGCCCGGCCGACACCCGCTGCGCCCTGACCGTCACCCTGGTGGCCGGATCGGAGCACTCACACGCGTTCTCGATCAGCTCGGCCAGCACGTGGGTGAGGTCCGGGCCGACATGACCGGGCAGCCCCAGTTCGGTCCCGACGGAGCCCGCCGCCACCGAGACACGCGGGTACTGGACCACCTCGGAGACCGCACCGCGCAGCACGAGGGTCACCGAGACCGCCTGCCGCATCCGGCGCAGCGACTGCCCGCCCAGGACCGAGGTGCTCTCCACCTGCCGGCGCATCCGCGTCACCAGGTGATCGATGTGGAAGATCGTGTCCAGCAGTTCCGGGTCGTCGGTGAGGTTCTCCAGCCGGCTCAGCGCCTCCAGCGCCCGTCCGACCAGGGCGTGTTCACGTTGGGCCAGGCGCCGCAGAACCTCCAGCAGGACCATGGACCGGGACTCGTCGTGCACGCGGATCAACGAGGTGACGGCTTGCGCCTGCAGCTCACCCAGCGCCGCCTCGATGTCCGCGGCCGGACCGGCCGACCGCGGCACCTGCTGGTGGGGTACCGGCGGGCGCATCCCGCGGCACAGCTCATCCGCCGACCACAGCAGCGACTTCTCCACAGCCGCCGCCGCGTCAGCGACCTTAGCCAGTTCCGCAGCCTGCACGTCGGTGGCCGCCGCGTGCAGCGCCCGCGCGGCAGCACGGCTCTGACAGCCGGCGGCGACACCCACCGCGACCAGCCCGCCCGCGAGGCCGCCCAGCACCCAGCCGCGCGACACACCCATCACCCAGAGGGCGAGCGCGGCACCCGCGAGTACGGCCAGAAGCAGCAGGGGTATGACCACGGCCCGGCGGACGCGGCGGAGCGTGACCCGGTCGGTCCGCACAGACCGTCGTCTGCGGTGGCCGGAGGAGACCGGCCGGGAGGGGACAACGCTGTAGGACATGATCATCCTCAACAGTCAGGAACGGGATGAGGTCGGGACGAGCTGGACGTCCGGCAGGCTGCTACCCGCGCGTTGCTCGGGCCACGGCCGGCCGGAAGCGGCCACGAGAGCCGAGTCCTCACCCGGGACGGAGAAGACCTGAGGCGAGAGCCGGTGCAGGAGCTGGGCCGACTGGACCAGGCCCGCGTGGCTGAACGCCTGCGGGAAGTTGCCGAGCTGGCGCTGCCGATGGGGGTCGTACTCCTCGGCCAGAAGCCCGAGACCAGTGCGCAGGTCCAGGAGCCGGTCGAACAGCGCCCGGGCCTCGTCGAGACGGCCGGTCAGGGCAAGAGCATCGACGAGCCAGAAGGAACAGAGGACGAACGCTCCCTCATCGCCGGCCAGACCGTCCACCCCGGTTTGCTCCCCGGCGGTCTGATACCGCCGCACGAGCCCGTCAGCCTTGGCCAGTTCACGGCGCACCGCGTCCACCGTGCCCAGGACGCGCGGATCGTCGGGCGGGAGGAAACCGACGCGCGGGATCAGCAGCAGGGCAGCGTCCAGCTCCCGGGACCCGTAGGACTGGGTGAAGGTGTTGCGTACCGGATCAAAGCCCTTGTCGCACACCTCGCGGTGGATGGTCTCCCGCAGGACGACGAGACGCTCCACGTCGACGGTGAGGGCGCCGGCATCGGCCAGGCGGACCGTACGGTCGACCGCCACCCAGGCCATCACCTTCGAATGGACGAAGTGGCGGCGGGGCCCGCGGATCTCCCAGATCCCCTCGTCCGGCTCCTGCCACCGCTGAGCCAGGTGCTCGATGAGTCTGCCGTGCAGGACGGCAGTATCGGCACAGCGGGGAAGGCCGCTCTGGTGCGCGAGGTAAAGCGCATCGATCACTTCGCCGTACACGTCGAGCTGCAGCTGGTCCACGGCGCCGTTTCCGACCCGAACCGGAGTGGATGCCTCGTAGCCGGGCAGCCACGGCAGCTCCCGCTCCCGCAGATCACGCTCTCCGGTGACCCCGTACATGATCTGCAGACGTTCCGGATCCCCGGCCACGGTCCGCAGCAGCCACTGCCGCCACGCCTGCGCCTCCTCCCGGAAACCGGCCTCCAGCAGGGCCGCCACGGTCAAGGAGGCGTCCCGCAACCAGGTGTAGCGGTAGTCCCAGTTCCGTCCGCCGCCGATCTCCTCGGGCAGCGATGTGGTCGGGGCCGCGACCATTCCGCCGCTCGCCCGGTGCGTCAGCGCCTTCAGCGTGACCAGCGACCGCACGACGGCCTCACGGCGCGATCCGCCGTAGGCGCACTGCCGCACCCAGTCCCGCCAGAACTCACGCGTCTCAGACAGGGCGACGTCCGGGTCCGGGACCTCCGGCGCGGTTGCGTGCGACGGAGCCCAGCTCAGTACGAACGCCACAGTCTGCCCGGCGGCCACGGTGAACGAGCTGACGACCGCGCCGTCCTTCTCCACCTGCTCCACGGAAGTGTCCAGCCACAGAGCGTCCTCGCCGGCCACCGCAGCCATCCGTCCGCTCGTCTCGAAGATCCACGGACTGACACGGCCGTAACCCGGCCGCAGACGCATGCACGAGACCATCGGCACCACGCCGTCCACACCCTCGACAATCCGGAGGACGCGCGGCGCCTCGCCACCCGGCGGCATGAAATCGATAACCCGAACGACGCCCGCAGCTGTGTGCCACACCGACTCCAGGATCAGCGAGTGCCCCAGATACCGCCGCTGGGCAACGGACTGAGACCCAAGGGGAAGGACAGCGGAGGCAGGCGCTACCTGCCAAGTGCCGTGCTGTTGCGTGCCTAGCAGGCCGGCCAGGACGGCGGGGGAGTCGAAGCGAGGCAGGCACAGCCAGTCGATCGAACCGTCATCGCAGACGTGAGCGCTGGTCTGCATGTCGCCGATCAGGCCGTACTGCTCGATACGCGGAAGGCGCTTCATCGTGTGGATCTCCGTAGGTCCCCGGAACCCGGGGATGGTTTCTGGGTCACTGCAGCGGCTGGGAACGGCTGTGAGGGGACGCTCGGCAGCTACCAAAGCCGAGGGACGCCTGCTCAAGCCTCGGCGCGAAAGCCGCCCCATAAGGGCTGGGTGGCTGGCCGCGCGAGTCGAGAGTCAGCGCCATCGAAAGTGCCCAGGTCGTAGTCACGTCCGGGGCACAGACGCGGCCAGGACCAAGCAGGCGAGGGCAAGAACGAAGACCGAGCCACGCAGCACGTTGATCGGCGGCTTCCGCCAACGCCGTTGCCGTGACGGCTTACCGGGGACGGCGCCGTAGGTTCGCACAGCAGCGAGCAGTTCCTGGGTTGCCTCGGCCAGCCTGACCAGATGAACCCGGCTGGGCATGTAGCCCTCGGGGAGGCCGCCCGAACAGAGCAACTGCGCACGGAGCAGGGCCGGCTCCTGGGAAGGCGTCAGGGTCGCGAGCTGGCTGACGTGCCCTCGCAGCCGCAGCACGAGGTCCTCTACATCAGCGGCGGAATCGGGCAACGGCGCGCCTTGGCCCAGCACGAGCGTCATCGTCTCCGCCGTGCAGGCCGTCCGGTCCCGTCGCAGGCTCAGCCCACCCATAGCGTGGTGTGTCCCGTCCTGCTCGCCGCGTTGGTGGGACGTCCGGTCAGGGGCCAGCGAGAGACGCATGACACAACTCCTGTATCGATCAAGCAAAATCAAGCGGGCAACGCCGTGCAACGCAGTCGGTTGACGTGCAAGGTGAGTGATCCGCCCGCTACGTTGAGCGAACCGCGAATCCCCGCCTGGCGGTATGCCTGGGAGGTCAGCAAGGCCGTCAAAGGCGTCAAAGATCATTTCGAAACCAGGGGGCAGTCCATGGCCCGTGAGCGAAACGTCGCCCTTGCCGCACTTCTGCGCGAAGCGGGCTGGTCCCAGCCCCAAGCAGCCGCCGCAGTCGCACGTGTTGCCGCGGAGAGTGGCGCACGCGAACTGGAGGCCATCTCCCGCTCGCACATCGCCATGTGGATCCAGGGCACGAAACCCAGCGGACGAGCGCCTCATATCCTGCGTGAGACGCTATCCCGCAGGCTCGGCCGCCGCCTCACCCTCGCCGATCTCGGGCTGGAGGACGGGTCGACAGGCTCGACCGACAGTAGTTCTGACTGGAGCGTCGACCCTCTGACCGTGCTGGCCGAGCTGGGAAGCGACGATCTGGACATGCACCGACGCAAACTGCTGGCAACCACCGCCTACTCGGCCGCCGGACTCGCCCTGCCCGCGGCTCCGTGGTGGGCAGCCGCCCCGGCCACAGCCGCATCGCGCACGGCAGTCTCGTCCCGGCTGGTGACACAGGCCGATATTGATGACGTCCGCAACCTGACAGCCTTCTACTCCGCGCGGGACCAGCAGCGCGGAGGAGCCTCCGGGCGCTCGGCCCTGGCCGGCCACCTTCGCGACGAGGCGGTGCCGCTGCTGGGCAGCAGGTTCCGAACGGAACGGCTCCGCCGGGACACGTACTCGGCTGTGGCGGAGATGGCCTACCTCGCGGGCTGGATGGCGTTCGACGCCTCCGAGCACCGCACCGCACAGCGTTACCTCACCCTCGCCGCACGCATCGCGGCCGAAGCCGCAGACGGACCGCTGGGCGGTCACATCCTGCGGGCTCTCGCCCACCAGGCGGTCGACCTGGGGCATCCACGCAGGGCGCTCGACCTGGCCGGCGCGTCCATGTCCCGGACGCACTATGGCCAGGCCAGCTCGCGGGAGAAGGCCCTGCTCTCGATCGTCCACGCCCGTGCCCTGGCCGCCGATGGCGACCGACCCGGGACCCTCACGGCCATCAGCCGCGCGGAACGGGATCTCGAACGCGCCGACAAGGAGGACGCTCCCAGCCGCGTCGGCTTCTTCCAGGAAGCATCCCTCGCCCACGAGACCGCCTGCGCCTTGCGAGACCTGGGTAGCCATCCCGACGCGGAGGCCCATTTCCGGCACAGCGTCGCCACCCGTCGCCGACAGCAGTACGCCCGCACCCACAGCGTGACCCTCGGCTATCTTGGCGCCGTTCAGGTCCAGCAAGGACGCCTTGATGAGGCGTGCGACACCTGGGTGCAAGCACTCGAGGCCATGGCCGGCGTCCACTCCGGCCGAGCCCGCGACGTCATCGTCCGCATGCAGAGCGACCTCTCGCCCGTTCGGGGACGAGGGGGCCGCCGTGTTGCCGAACTGGACCGCCGGGCGAAGGAAATGCTGCGGGCCATAGGGTGACCGTGGAGCAAGCTCGTCGCTTCGCGCGACGGCTACCGGACAGGCAACTTGAGCGAGAGGAACGAACCCCGATGGCGACGTACGAGGTCGAGTCGATCGCAACGGTGGTCGGGGGCCACACCCGCGTCCAGGACGACTACCAGGGCGGAGTCGAATCGGTCATCCGGATCAACGACGCGTACCCTCTCGAAACGCTGCAGGGCATCGAGGAGTTCTCCCATTTGACGGTGACGTGGCGCTTTCACCTGGCACAACCTGAGGATGTCCAACTCCATGCTCGGAGCCCCCGAGGCAATCCGCACTGGCCGGCGACCGGAACCTTCGTCCACCGGAATCACCGGCGCCCCAACCAACTGGCCATTAGCTACCCGAAGTTGCTCAGCGTGAAAGGTCGCGACCTCCTGGTGACGGATCTCGACGCAGTCGACGGGACGCCGGTCGTGGACTTGGCCCCGTACTTCGAGCAGATGGGGCCCCAAGGAGCCGTCCGTCAGCCGGTCTGGCCGGGCGAGATGCTCGCCACCTACTGGTGTGATGCCTCGAAGCGCCCGTAGAGCTGGTAATAGGATCTTAGTGAGGTGTGCTGGGCCGACCGAGTCCTTCGGTCGGCCACTATGTGCTTCATTCGGTCGCTCCGGCGCTGGGTATCTTCGCCGACTGCCGTTCTAAGGGCCATGCCTGAAGAGGATGTGGCGTCAGGTATTCGTCGTGTTCGGTTGCGCGCCTACCTTCGCATCGCTTTACCCCACCTTTTCAGCAACCCGCGCTCACGCCAGCTGCTCAGGCCCGCACGGCGGAGCCGGTCCAGGTGCCCTGCTCCCGCTCCCAGCGCAGGGTCTGCTCCAAGAGCCCCGCCCGAGGCCGGTGCCGCAGACCGGCCGCAGTCGCCGCTGCGGGCGTTGAAGACGACCCGAGCGACTCCGGGCCATGGCCTGGACCACCTCTGTCCGAGCAGCCAGTCGTTGTCTGCCTCCACCACCTGCCCGGTGTGCCCGCCAATCTCTCTCGATAGCGCGACCCACTTCCCGAAGGGCACGATTGGGTCGACCGCGTTGTATTTTTCGGTCGTCCTTCTCCGAGATTGGCAGAAGAGGACGTGGGGGTTTTCTGATGCGGGTCACCCTTCCCGGCCCGCTTTGCGTCAGCCGTTCGTCCGGTGCCCACACCACAGCAACAGCGGACAGGGGCCGCGCATCGCACATGGCGGACACCACTTGCCCGCCCGTCGGGCCGGTGGCTACCGGGATGCAGGGCTTTGTCCCCTGAGAGGCACGGGCGCGAAGTGACCGAGAGGCCAATCTGGGTACCCTTATCGCTCGAAAAGGTACTTAACTCGCCAAGGCCAGCCTGGCGCTTTCTAGCGACTGCCATTAGCCGGTGGCGAGCTTGCAGAGCCTGTCGGGTTCATGACGCGGCGCACAACATAGACCACGGTCACCGGTTGGCCAAACCGGCGATCATGGTGACCATTGGTGGCGGTCCTGCTCGCTGTGTCTGGCGGTGGGGAGGAGCAGGATCAATGAACGGCACTATACGCCGGAAGCGGGAACGAGAGCGGCCTGGCGTGGCCGAGGCGCAACCCTCGCAAACGCTGTTGTCGCTGCTGAGGAAATCCCAACGCTTAGTTACGGCGAAATAGATGCCCAGGCGCGTATTGCGTCACCAAGGCAGAGTGTTCGAGTCGGTAAATGCTAAGGATTTGTGAAGGAGGATGCCTGTGCAGAATGGGGGCCCTATACTGGCTGTCGCGGCAGGTAACTGGCTATGTGAACACTTCAAAGATGACCCAGCGCCTCAAGTCGACATCAGCTTCAGGGACGAGGAACCGGACCCGGTGGCATACCGGCGCATCCTAGAAATCCTCTTCCGGCCTCGCACCGACACCCCCGCAGCATAAGATCCACGCCCATGAGTGACCCCGGCGGCACCGCAAATGCCCCGGGGTCTGGCCAGTCGCGAAGGGACTGACATGAGCAAGACTCTCATACGTGCAGTTGACGCCGCACTGCGAACCACCGGTACGGCCACACTCCGGGCCGTGGACTACCTCCGAGTGTCCACCGAGGAACAGGCCGACGGATACGGCATCGCCTACACCGGAAAGAAGACCGTCCGCTACATCCAGAAGAAGGGCTGGAAGCACGTCGGCACGTACGCCGACGAGGGCTTCAGCGGCAGCCTGGAGGCCGACGACAGGCCGGACCTGCGGCGCCTCATGAAGGATGCACGCAAGACCCCGCGCCCCTTCGACATGGTCGTGGTCAACGAGGGCCGCGGCATCGGCCGCACCGGCCGCGCCTTCTGGAAGTGGGTCTGGGACCTCGAAGACCTCGGTGTATACGTCGCCGTGGTCAAGAAGGACTACGACAACTCGACATCGGCCGGCCGCAGCCAAATGCGCAAAGATGCCGACTATGCCGAGGAAGAGCGCGAACTGATCCGCGAACGCACCCAGGGTGGCATCCAGGAAAAGGCCGAGGACGGCTTGTACCCGGGCGGCATGGTCCCCTTCGGCTGGGACGTCGCCGAGCGTGGCAAGAAAGGCGCCTCGCGCTATGCCGTCCACAAGGAGGAGGCGGCGACCCTGCGCCGAGCGCGGGAAGTGTTCCTGGAGAAGCGCAGCTGGGAGGAGACAGCGCTCATCCTCAACAGCGAGAAGCGCCTGACCCGATCTGGAAACGGCTGGACCGCCAAGAACATCCGCTGTCGCCTCCTGGGGGATGCGGCCTTGGAAAGCCGTGTCACATGGCGAGGCCGCGGTGCTCAGCGAGACCAGGACGGCAACCCGATCTATGGGGAAACCGTCGTGATCAACCTCCCGTCGATCTTCACGAACGAGGAGGTCCAAGAGCTGAAGTCCGCCATGGCGAGCCGTCGGCCGTCGACCAAGACTCGGTCCCGCATCTACCTCATGACCGGCCTCATGACCAGCCCCTGCGGCAAGACCTACGAAGGCCACCAGCACCGGCCCACAGAGGTTATCTATCGATGCAAGGGACGACACGAGTCGTACGCCGGAGCGGGCGACCGCTGCACCTGCCCCTACCTCGAAGCCACCAGCATCGAGAAGCAGGTATGGAAGGACGTTATGGCGACGCTCGGCGACGCCGACCGCATGAAGGCTATGGCCCAGGACTGGCTGAACGCCACCAGCCACAAGCGCATGGACTACACCAAGCACATCTCCGAACTGGATCAGCGGATCGCCGAAACTGAAGACCTCATCGACATCACCGCAGCTACCGCCGCCAAGCGCGCCCTGCGCCGAGGCCAGAGTCGCGAGGAGGCCGAGGAGGCCGCGGAACGAGCCGCCAAGCCCCACGAAGACGAACTCGCCGGGCTGGAGAAGCTACGCCGTGAGGCAGAAGCGTGGCAGAGGGAGGCCGCAGAAGCAGGCCGCTGGCTCCAGAACCTGGAGCGCCTGGCCGAAGTCGCTGGGCGCAACCTGCAGGACGCCGAGCCTGCCGAAAAGGCCGAACTGCTGCGCATGATGAAGACGCGAGCGGAAGTTCTCCGCTGCGCTCCTAGGCGCAAGGGCGTGGCCTGCGCGATGCGGGAGTGGTTCGTGGCCGCCGGCCGCGGCGTCCCAGTCCTCACGGACGATGCCTGGGAGCGGATCGCACCACTCATGGGCGGTTCCCGTAGCACCATTGACCGTCGGGTGATGGTTGAAGCGCTTCTGGAGAAGGCCGTCTCGGGTGCCCGCTACAAGGAGCTGGCGCCGAAGTTCGGCGTGGACTGGAAGACGCTGCAGACGCAGGCGAACCGATGGCTGAGCGGGGGCGTCTGGGCCGAGGCCATGGAGCTGTTGGCCGACGTGGAGTCGGTCCCGGCTTGGCAACCGGACCCAGTAGAGATCAAGGTGACCTTCGCACCGCTGGCCATTGAGTCCAGAGTGGGAGTCGAGGAACGAGACGGCTCGAGGCGGGGCCGCCGACGCAGAACTCGGTGCGCTCACCGAACCCCTGGTGGGCCACGTCCTGGGTGACCACCTGGACATGGGCGCCGCAGTCCTTGATCAGTGCCGACAGCTCCAGCAGCGCGAACACGTCGACGCGGTGGACGGCCGGCTCCGCGGTCGCCGGGTCCCGGTTGACGACGAGCAGGGACTCGGCATTCTCCGGCAGTCCGAAGAACGCCCGCTTGCGGCGGAGGCCGCGCCGCCACAGGTAGGTGCGGGCGGCCCAGCCCAGCGTGGCGCTGATGCCCGCCGCGATCACGCCCAGGACGATGGTGCGGACGTCGTCATCCATGAGCGCGCATGCTAGCGGTCGGAGGTGGAGAGGTGTTCGACTGGCCCCTGACGGGGGCATGGCGATCAGTCGGCAGTAACGAATGGCAGTAACGAACGGCAACAACGAACGGCAGCAACGGACGGCTTTCTCTGGAGGTGTCGAGGTGCGGATGCGTCAACCGGTCGCACGGAAACTGGCGGTCCTGGCGGTCTCGGCCGCCGTCGTGTCGGTGGGGGCGGCGGCACCACCCGCCGCCGGGAGCGGAGACGGTGAGCCGGTGAAGACCCCGGTCGCCACCGGCTACGGCGGTGCCGTCGCGAGCGTGGACGCGGACGCCAGCGCCGCGGGCATCGAGGTGCTGAGGAAGGGCGGCAACGCGGTCGACGCGGCCGTCGCCACCGCCGCCGCGCTCGGCGTCACCGAGCCGTACTCGGCCGGCATCGGCGGGGGCGGCTACTTCGTCTACTACGACGCCAAGTCCCGTACCGTGCGCACGATCGACGGCCGCGAGACCGCGCCGCTCACCGCCGACGAAGGGCTGTTCACGGAGGACGGCGAGCCGATCCCGTTCGCCGACGCCGTCAGCAGCGGGCTGGCCGTCGGCACCCCGGGCACGCCCGCCACCTGGCAGACGGCCCTCGACAAGTGGGGCAGCCGGGGGCTCGGCACGCTGCTGGCCCCGGCCGAGCGGCTGGCGCGCGACGGCTTCACCGTCGACGGGACGTTCCGCTCCCAGACCGCAGCCAACGAGACCCGGTTCCGCTACTTCCCCGACACCGCCGAGCTGTTCCTGCCGGGCGGCGAACTCCCGGTTGTCGGCTCCACCTTCAAGAACCCCGACCTGGCCCGCACCTACAAGGAGCTGGGCCGCAAGGGCGTCGGCGCGCTCTACCACGGCGACCTCGGCGAGGACGTCCTCGCCACCGTCAACAAGCCGCCGGTGGACCCCGACTCCGGCTGGAACGCCCGCCCCGGCGACCTCTCGGCCGAGGACCTCGCGGCCTACCGCGCCAAGCTCCAGCCGCCGACCAGGACCTCCTACCGGGGCCTGGACGTCTACTCCATCGCCCCGTCCTCCTCCGGCGGCACCACGGTCGGCGAGGCCCTCAACATCCTGGAACGCACCGACCTGTCCGAGGCGAGCAAGACCCAGTACCTGCACCGCTTCATCGAGGCCAGCCGGATCGCCTTCGCCGACCGGGGGCGCTGGGTCGGCGACCCCGCCTTCGAGGACGTACCGGCGAAGGAGCTGCTGTCGCAGCGGTACGCCGACTCCCGGGAGTGCCTGATCCGCGACGACGCCGCGCTCACCAGCCCCCTCGCGCCCGGCGACCCGCGCGACCCGTCCTCCTGCGCGGCCGGCGGCACGGCGGCGCCGACGACGTACGAGGGCGAGAACACCACGCATCTGACGACCGCCGACAAATGGGGGAACGTCGTCGCCTACACGCTCACCATCGAGCAGACCGGCGGCAGCGGCATCACCGTGCCCGGCCGGGGCTTCCTGCTCAACAACGAGCTGACCGACTTCTCCTTCGCCCCCGCCAACCCGGCGGTCCACGACCCGAACCTGCCGGGTCCCGGCAAGCGGCCCCGGTCCTCGATCGCCCCGACGATCGTCCTGGACCGGCACGACAAGCCGGTCGTCGCGGTCGGCTCGCCCGGCGGCGCGACCATCATCACCACCGTCCTCCAGACGCTGACCGGCTTCCTGGACCGGGGACTGCCGCTGGTCGACGCGATCGCCGCGCCGCGCGCCAGCCAGCGCAACGCCGCGCAGACGGAACTGGAGCCCGGCCTGTACGACAGCGGCCTCCGCGGGCAACTGGAGGCGCTCGGGCACTCCTTCAAGGCCAATCCCGAGATCGGGGCGGCGACGGGTGTGCAGCGGCTGCCGGGCGGGAAGTGGCTGGCCGCGGCGGAGACAAAGCGGCGTGGGGGCGGGTCGGCGATGGTGGTACGGCCCGCGCGCTGAGGGGAGGGGCGGTGTCGGCCGGCCGGCGGGTGCGGCACGCGGCGGAGCCGCACAGCGACACGGCCCCGCGCCCCTAGGGAACTGTCGCGCCCGGCGTGACGAAGGCCAGGCGGCCGTCCCGTACGTCGACGGTCACCTGGCCGCCCTCCGCCACCCGGCCGTCCAGCAGCAGGCGGGACAGCTCGTTGTCCACCTCCCGCTGGATGGTGCGGCGCAGCGGGCGGGCGCCGTACTCGGGCTGGTAGCCGCGCTCGGCCAGCCAGTCCACGGCCGCGTCGGTGAAGTCGACGGTGATGCCCTGGGCGCTGACCATGCGGCGGGTCTGGTCCAGGAGCAGGCTGGTGATCTGCCGCAGCTGTTCGCCGGTGAGCTGGCGGAAGACGACGATCTCGTCGATGCGGTTGAGGAACTCCGGCCGGAAGTGCTCGCGCAGCGGGCGCAGCACCTGCTCGCGCCGGGCCTCCTCGTCGGCTTCGGAGCCGCCGGCCCCGAAGCCCAGGGACGCGCCGCGCCGGGTGATGACGTCCGACCCCAGGTTGCTGGTCATCACCACCACCGTGTTGCTGAAGTCGACCGTGCGGCCCTGGGAGTCGGTGAGCCGGCCGTCGTCCAGCACCTGGAGGAGGATGTTGAAGACGTCCGGGTGCGCCTTCTCCACCTCGTCGAGCAGGAGCAGGGAGTACGGGTGGCGCCGGACGACCTCGGTGAGCTGGCCGGCCTCCTCGTGGCCGACGTAACCGGGCGGGGCGCCCACCAGGCGGGAGACGGTGTGCCGCTCCTGGTACTCGCTCATGTCGAGGCGGACCATCCGGTCCTCGCTGCCGAACAGCGCCTCGGCCAGCGCGCGGGCCAGTTCGGTCTTGCCGACGCCGGTCGGGCCGAGGAAGAGGAAGCTGCCGATGGGGCGGTTCGGGCTGGCGAGTCCCGCGCGGGAGCGCAGTACGGCGTCGGAGACGACGCGGACCGCCTCGTCCTGGCCGACAACCCGTTCGTGCAGGTGCTGCTCCAGGCCGAGCAGGCGGTCCTTCTCCTCCTGGGTGAGGCTGCTGACCGGGATGCCGGTCTGCCGGGACACCACCTCGGCGATGGACTCGGTGCAGACGACGAGGTTCTGGCCCTCGTCGGCCTGGCCGTCGCCGGACGCCTCGGAGATCCGCCGCTTCAGGTCCACGATCCGGTCCCGCAACTGCGTGGCCTGCTCGTACTGTTCGTCCGCGACGGCCTGGTCCTTGTCCCGGATCAGCTGCTCGACGTCGCGCTCCATGGTCCGTACGTCCGTGCCCTTGGTGCGGGCCCGCAGCCGCACCCGGGCGCCGGCCTGGTCGATCAGGTCGATGGCCTTGTCCGGCAGCCGCCGGTCGGTGAGGTAGCGGTCGGACATCTCCACGGCCGCCACCAGCGCCTCGTCGGTGTAGCGGACCTGGTGGTGGGCCTCGTAGCGGTCGCGCAGCCCGCGCAGGATCTCGATCGCGTCCGCGGCGGACGGCTCGGGCACCAGGATCGGCTGGAAGCGGCGGGCGAGGGCCGCGTCCTTCTCGATCCGGCGGTACTCCTCCAGCGTGGTGGCGCCGACGACGTGCAGCTCACCGCGGGCCAGGGCGGGCTTGAGGATGTTGCCCGCGTCCATCGAGCCGGACTCGCCGCCACCGCCCGCGCCGACCACCGTGTGCAGCTCGTCGATGAAGACGATCAGCTGCTCGGAGTGGGCGCGGATCTCGCCGACGATGTTGTTCAGGCGTTCCTCGAAGTCGCCCCGGTAGCGGGTGCCGGCCACCACGCCGGTCAGGTCGAGGGCGACCACCCGGCGCCCGATGAGCACGTCCGGTACGTCCCCGTCGGCGATGCGCTGGGCCAGCCCCTCCACGATGGCGGTCTTGCCGACGCCCGCGTCCCCGATCAGCACCGGGTTGTTCTTGCCCCGCCGGGAGAGCACCTCGACGGTCTGCTCGATCTCGTCGTCCCGCCCGATCACCGGGTCGATCCGGCCCTGCTGGGCCAGCTCGGTGAGGTCGCGGCCGTACTTGTCGAGGGTGGGGGTGCCGCTGGTCCGCTGGCTCTCGGCGGTACGGGTCTGCGGACCGGCCTCCGGGGTCTCCGGCGGCAGACCGGAGGGCGAGAAGCGGGCCGCGTTCAGGATGTGCCCGGCCGCCGAGTCCGGGTTGGCGGCCAGGGCGCTGAGCACGTGCTCCGGGCCGATGTAGCCGGTGCCGGACGCGCGGGCCAGCTCGTGCGCGTCCAGCAGGGCGCGCTTGACCGCCGGGGTCAGGGAGAGCGAGGTGGGCGGCGGGGCCTCGCCGGGGCCGTGCTGCACCGGTCCCGACCGCTCGTCGATCTGCGACGCCATGGAGTCGGGGTCGGCGCCGGCCCGGCTGAGCAGGCTGCGGGTCGGCTCGGTGGTCAGCGCGGAGCGCAGCAGGTGCTCGGTGTCCAGGTCCCGGCTGCCGTGCTCGGCGGCGTACTGGGCGGCGCCCCGCACCAGCTCGCGGGCGGGCTGGCTGAGCAGCCGGCCGATGTCGATCTGGCGGGGCCCCTGGCGCGGTCCGCCGAAGAAGCGGGCGAAGAACTCCGCGAAGGGGTCGTATCCTTCCGGTCCGCTGAAGCCGCTGGTCATGGCCTTCCCATCCGGCGTCCCCGCGCCGGTCCGGGACGCCTTCGCTGGTCGACGTGCCGGGGCCGGGTAACCCGGACGGGCGCCGGTCACACACCGGGGCGTGCTCTGCGACCACCCTGGCACGGCCGGCCGGCGGCGGCATCTCCGGTGGGCGGCGAGGAGGACGGGCCCGGCGGGACGGGGGCCTCGTACCGCCGTCTCCTCCAGCCGGACGGAGCGGTATTAGAATGACGGCATGGTACGCACCCCCCTCACCCCCGAAGAGCGCGCACGCGGCGAGCGGCTGGGGCGGCTGCTGCGTGAGGCGCGCGGCGACCGCAGCATGCCCGAGGTCGCGGCCGTCGCCGGGGTCTCCGCCGAGACGCTGCGCAAGATCGAGACCGGCCGGGCGCCGACGCCGGCCTTCTTCACGATCGTCGCGCTGGCCCGGGCCCTCGGCCTGTCGCTGGACACCCTGGCGGAGTGGTGCGCACTCGCGACGGCGGAGGCCGGGCCGGACGACGGGGGCGGGGCGCTTCCGGTGGCCGCGGCGTGACGCGGCGGGCGCGGCGCGTGTCGATGTGGTGATGTGCGGGCGGGCGCAGGCCCGGGTTCCGCGCGGGGCGTGCGCGGGTTCTGGTGTCGGGTGGCCGGGGGAGCGCCCCCCGTGGCCGCGGTCTGACGCGGCGGGCACGGCGCGTGCCGGTGCGTTGACGTGCGGGGCGTGTACGGGACACCAGGTTCCGCGCGGGGCGTGCGCGGGGTCCGGTCCGGTGGCCGGAGGCGCTCGCCCACCGGAGTGTGAAACCTGATCGACACCGCGCCTTGACGACGATGGTCTTGGCAAGCTCGCCCGAGAGGCTTACGTTCATCCCTCTACGGCCTGTTCTACGGGCGTAGAGGCTCTGGCGTCGCGTCGAAGGAGCAGTTCATGGCCAACGTCGTACGTGCCGCTCTGGTCCAGGCCACCTGGACCGGAGACACCGAGTCCATGATCGCGAAACACGAGGAGCACGCGCGCGAGGCCGCGCGTCAGGGCGCGCGGATCATCGGCTTCCAGGAAGTCTTCAACAGTCCCTACTTCTGCCAGGTCCAGGACCCCGAGCACTACCGCTGGGCCGAACCCGTCCCCGACGGCCCCACCGTCCGCCGTATGCAAGCCCTCGCCCGCGAGACCGGCATGGTGATCGTCGCCCCCGTCTTCGAGGTCGAGCAGTCCGGCTTCTACTACAACACCGCCGCCGTGATCGACGCCGACGGCACCGTCCTCGGCACCTACCGCAAACACCACATCCCGCAGGTGAAGGGCTTCTGGGAGAAGTACTACTTCCGCCCGGGCAACCTCGGCTGGCCGGTCTTCGACACCGCCGTCGGCAAGGTCGGCGTCTACATCTGCTACGACCGCCACTTCCCGGAGGGCTGGCGGCAACTGGGGCTCAACGGCGCCCAGTTGGTGTACAACCCGTCCGCCACCCACCGCGGTCTCTCCGCCCACCTGTGGCGCCTGGAGCAGCCGGCCGCGGCCGTCGCCAACGAGTACTTCGTCGCCGCGATCAACCGCGTCGGCCAGGAGGAGTACGGCGACAACGACTTCTACGGCACCTCCTACTTCGTCGACCCGCGCGGCCAGTTCGTCGGCGACACCGCCAGCGACAGCAAGGAGGAACTCGTCGTACGCGACCTCGACTTCGGCCTGGTCGAGGAGGTCCGGCAGCAGTGGGCGTTCTACCGCGACCGCCGCCCCGACGCCTACGAGGGGCTGGTGCGGCCGTGACCCACGACCTGCTGGGCCGCCACCGCGCCGTGCTGCCCGACTGGCTCGCCCTCTACTACGAGGACCCCATCGAGATCACCCACGGCGAGGGCCGGTACGTGTGGGACGCCGCCGGCAACAGGTACCTCGACTTCTTCGGCGGCATCCTCACCACCATGACCGCCCACGCCCTGCCCGAGGTGTCCAAGGCGGTCGGCGAGCAGGCCGGCCGGCTCCTGCACTCCTCGACCCTCTACCTCAACCGGCCGATGGTCGAACTCGCCGAGCGCGTCGCCCAGGTGAGCGGCATCCCCGACGCCCGCGTCTTCTTCACCACCTCCGGCACCGAGGCCAACGACACCGCGCTGCTGCTGGCGACGACGTACCGGCGCAGCAACACGGTGCTGGCGATGCGCAACAGCTACCACGGCCGCTCCTTCAGCGCCGTCGGCGTCACCGGCAACCGCGGCTGGTCCCCGACCTCCCTCTCCCCGCTCCAGACCCTCTACGTGCACGGCGGCGTCCGCACCCGGGGCCCCTACGCGCACCTCACCGACCGCGAGTTCGTCGCCGCCTGCGTCGACGACCTCACCGACCTGCTCGGCCACACCCGCCCGCCCGCCGCGCTGATCGCCGAACCCGTCCAGGGCGTCGGCGGTTTCACCTCCCCGCCGGACGGCCTGTACGCCGCCTTCCGCGACGTACTGCACGAGCGCGGCGTGCTGTGGATCGCCGACGAGGTGCAGACCGGCTGGGGCCGCACCGGCGACCACTTCTGGGGCTGGCAGGCGCACGGCCGCAGCGGTCCGCCCGACATCGTCACCTTCGCCAAGGGCCTCGGCAACGGCATGTCCATCGGCGGCGTCATCGCCCGCGCCGAGATCATGAACTGCCTGGACGCCAACAGCATCTCCACCTTCGGCGGCACCCAGGTCACCATGGCGGCCGGCCTGGCCAACCTCACCTACCTCCTCGAACACGACCTCCAGGGCAACGCCCGCCGGGTCGGCGGACTGCTCATCGAGCGGCTGCGGGCCGTCGCCGCCGGTGTGCCGCACGTACGGGAGGTGCGCGGACGCGGCCTGATGATCGGCATCGAGCTGACCCGGCCCGGCACCGACGAGGCCGACCCGCGCGCCGCCTCCGCCGTACTGGAGGAGGCCCGCGCCGGCGGACTGCTCATCGGCAAGGGCGGCGGCCACGACACCAGCGCCCTGCGCATCGCCCCGCCGCTCACCCTGACCGTCGCGGAGGCCGAGGAGGGCGCCGCGGTCCTGGAGCGTGCCCTGCGCGGCCTGTAAGCGCCCTGCCCTGACAGAGGGGAACCGCATGAGCAGCAGCAGCCGTACCGTCATCCGCGGCGGCCTCGTCGTCACCGCCGCCGACGAACTCCACGCCGACGTCCTGATCGAGGACGGCCGGGTCGCCGCCCTCGCCGCCTCCGGCACCCCGGCCGCCGAGTCCCTCACCGCCGCGCACACCCTGGACGCCACCGGCAAGTACGTCATCCCGGGCGGGGTGGACGCCCACACCCACATGGAGCTGCCGTTCGGCGGCACCGCCGCCTCCGACACCTTCGAGACCGGCACCCGCGCCGCCGCCTGGGGCGGCACCACCACCATCGTCGACTTCGCCGTCCAGGCCGTCGGCCGCAGCCTGCGCGACGGCCTGGACGCGTGGCACGCCAAGGCCGACGGACAGTGCGCCGTCGACTACTCCTTCCACATGATCCTCTCCGACGTCGACGAGAACTCCCTCAAGGAGATGGACCTCCTCGTCGACGAAGGCGTGAGCTCGTTCAAGTTGTTCATGGCGTACCCGGGGGTGTTCTACTCGGACGACGGCAAGATCCTGCGCGCCATGCAGCGGGCCTCCGGCAACGGCGGCCTGATCATGATGCACGCCGAGAACGGCATCGCCATCGACGTCCTCGTCGAACAGGCCCTCGCCCGCGGCGAGACCGACCCCCGCCACCACGGCGAGGTCCGCAAGGTGCTGCTGGAGGCGGAGGCCACGCACCGCGCCGTCCAGCTCGCCCGGGTCGCGGGCGGCGCCCCGCTGTACGTCGTCCACGTGTCGGCCGAGGAAGCCGTCGCCGAGATCGCCGCCGCCCGCGACAAGGGCCTCGACGTCTTCGGCGAGACCTGCCCGCAGTACCTCTTCCTGTCCACCGACAACCTCGCCGAGCCCGGGTTCGAAGGCGCCAAGTACGTGTGCAGTACGCCGCTGAGGCCGCGTGAGCACCAGGCGGCACTGTGGCGGGGCCTGCGCACCAACGACCTCCAGGTCGTCTCCACCGACCACTGCCCCTTCTGCTTCACCGGGCAGAAGGAGCTCGGCCGCGGCGACTTCTCCAAGATCCCCAACGGCCTGCCGGGCGTGGAGAACCGCATGGACCTCCTGCACCAGGCCGTTGTCGACGGACACATCAGCCGCCGGCGCTGGATCGAGATCGCCTGCGCCGCCCCGGCCCGGATGTTCGGCCTCTATCCGAAGAAGGGCACGATCGCCCCGGGCGCCGACGCCGACATCGTGATCTACGACCCGCACGCCGAGCAGGTCATCTCGGCCGAGACCCACCACATGAACGTCGACTACTCGGCGTACGAGGGCAAGCGGGTCACCGGACGGGTCGAGACCGTCCTCTCCCGCGGCGAACCGGTCATCGCGGACCGCCGCTTCGTCGGCCGGGCCGGGCACGGCGCGTACACGCCGCGGTCCACCTGCCAGTACCTGAACTAGGAGCCCCGGCAATGGACTTCGGACTCGTCCTGCAGACCGACCGTCCCGCCTCGCGGGTCGTCGGACTCATGCGGCGCGCGGAGCGCAACGGCTTCCGCTACGGCTGGACCTTCGACTCCGCCGTGCTGTGGCAGGAGCCCTTCGTCATCTACAGCCAGATCCTCGAACACACCCGCAAGCTGATCGTCGGCCCGATGGTCACCAACCCGGGCACCCGGACCTGGGAAGTGACCGCCTCCACCTTCGCCACCCTCAACGACATGTTCGGCAACCGCACCGTGTGCGGCATCGGCCGGGGCGACTCCGCCATGCGCGTCGCGGGCCGCAGGCCCCACACCCTCGCCCGCCTCGGTGAGGCGATCGACGTCATCCGCGACCTGGCCGAAGGCCGCGAGGCGCTCGTCGACGGCACACCGGTCCGCATCCCCTGGGTGACGGAGGGCCGACTTCCCGTCTGGATGGCGGCGTACGGCCCGAAGGCCCTCGCCCTGGCCGGGCGGAAGGCCGACGGTTTCATCCTCCAGCTCGCCGACCCCTTCCTGACGCGGTGGATGGTCGCCGCGGTGCGCGGGGCCGCCGAGGAGGCCGGCCGCGACCCCGCCTCGATCACCATCTGCGTCGCCGCGCCCGCGTACGTCGGCGACGACCTGGCGCACGCGCGCGAGCAGTGCCGGTGGTTCGGCGGCATGGTCGGCAACCACGTCGCCGACCTGGTCGGCCGGTACGGCGAGTACTCCGGGCTGGTGCCCGAGGCCCTCACCTCGTACATCAAGGAGCGCGAGGGCTACGACTACAGCCACCACGGCCGGACCGGGAACCGGTCCACCGATTTCGTCCCGGACGAGATCGTCGACCGCTTCTGCCTGCTGGGCCCCGTCGACGCCCACATCGCCAGGCTCCGCGAGCTGCGTGCGATCGGCGTCGACCAGTTCGCCCTCTACGCCATGCACGACGCCCAGGAGAGCACCATCGACGCCTATGGCACGGGGATCATCCCCGCGCTCACCGACTGACACCCGCCGAGGCCCGGACCGTCACACCGGGGCGACCGCCCGGCCCGGTGCGGGGGAGCCGAGCCGGGCGGCGTCCAGCTCGTCCTGCCAGGCCACGGAGGTGAGGGCGGAGCCGTACAACGCGGCGCAGGTCGCCAGGTGTTCGGCGAAGGCGGCGCGCAGCCGATCGGTGAGGTGGCGGCAGAGCGGCGCCACCGGGGCCCCGCCGGCATCGGCGTCGATCACGGCGGCGGCGAGGACGGCCGTACGCAGGGCCTGGGCGGTGCCCGTGCCGCTGAGCGGGTCGAAGCGGATGGCTCCCGCCCCGACGGTGATCCGGCCGGCCGGCGTCAGGTCGCCGGGTGACAGCGCCGGCGTGTGGTGCAGCCGCGGGGCGGCCGGAACGGCGGCCGCGGCGCGCGGTGCGTGGCGCAGTACGCGACCCAGCCCGGACGCGGCGAGCAGCCGGGTCAGCAGGGCGGTGGGGTCCTCGGCCGGACCCGGCACCATGGCCTGCACCAGGCACCGGCCTGCGCCGAGCGGGGTGAGCTGGAGCCAGCCGAGTGCCGTGGTGTCCAACAACGCGGTCCGCTCGTCCGTCCCGCTCCGCAGCGGCGCGGTCCCCGCCAGCAGATGCCGCCGCCCGGCGGTCAGCCGGCTGCCCGGACCGTCCGGTGACCGCGCTGTCACCACCCACCGGGCGGTCCCGGCCGACGGGCCGAGGGCCGTCGCGAGCCGTTCCCTCATCCTGGCCGCCAGCACCGCGCCGTCCACCACGCGGGCCGGCTGCGCGAACCGCGTCGGGCGCTCGCCCGTCCCCCAGCGCACCTGCCGGTGATCCAGCCGCCAGGTGCCGTGGAGGAGCCCGTCGCCCCAGAGCGAGCCGAGCAGTTCCAGCGTCGGCCCGGTCAGCAGCAGCGGCCGCGCGCCCGCTGCCGGAGCGTCCGCGGCCGGCCGGACCCGGTGTCCGCGCCCGGCCAGCAGCCAGGCACAGGTGAGCTCGGCGAGCCCGGATCCGGCGATCGCGACGACCGTACTCACCCGTCGCCGTCCGCTCCGCCACCGTCGTGCATGGTCAGCACGGCGAGCAGCGCCTCGACGTCGACCCGGTGGCGGGTCGCCAGTGCCCGCGCCCCCGGGCTGCCGAGCGCGAAGATCGCTGCATGGGCCTGGATCGCGGCCAGGGCGGCGGCCCGCGTGAACTGCCCGTCGGCGACTGCGGCCCCGCCCCCCGCGCCGGGCCCGGTGAGCCAGGCGGGCAGCGTGAACCGGGGCGCCACGCCCCCTGCCGCGAGGATGTGGTTGATCTCGTGCAGGTTGGTCATCGTGCGGCGGGACTGCTCGATCAGCACCCCGCCCGCGCGGTCGCCGAGTTCGAACGTGGGCCGCAGCATGCCCAGCAGAAGCGCGTAGTACTGGTCGCTGAGCGTCAGCAGCTGCGTCTGCAGCGGCGTTCCGGTGCCCGGCCCGAGGTCGCGCAGGTACTGCTGCGGGGTGAGTGCGGCCAAGTGGCTCTTGACCGCGGTGAAGCGACGGAAGTGGTCGCCGCCCTCGTCGATGATGAGCTTGATCAGATGGGCCAGCCGGTCGGACTCCGCGAACAGCTCCGGCTTCTTCACCAGCGTCTCGTGCAGCTGGACGTACATCCCGTCGATGCCGGTGCCCACCTCTTGGCTCGGGGCCTCGACGTCGATGAACCACTGCAACTGCTCCGCGGTGAGCGGGCGCAGCGCGAAGGGGTGCACCCCGTCGCGCTCGATCTCCGCGGCACGGCCGAGGACCGCCGGCTCGCCCAGGGTCCCGAGGGCCTCGTTGACCCAGCGCAGGTGCCGCATCTCGTCGACCGCGACGGCGAACACCTCCGCGGCGGCCGTGTGGATCAGCGTGGTCTGGGCGCTCGCGCCCTCGGGCAGCTCCAGGGGCGCGTTCAGCGAGTAGTGCGCGAACAGGTACTCCACGCACAGCGCGTGCTCGACCGTGGCCAGCCGCTTCAGCTCCTCGATCACCCTCGCCCGGTCCATCGGCTGGACCGCGGACGGGCCCGGCGTCCCGAGGGCGTCGTCCTCGCGGTCGTTGAGCACCACGGGGAGCACGTCCCAGTCCGAGATCAGTCCGGGATACGTGAACTCCAGCAGCGTGCGCCTGCCCTGGTCCGAACCGGGCTCGGTCGCGTCCGAGTCCAGATCGGCCGCCGGCCGCCGGTCGCGGCGCAGGAAGTTCATCTGGGCGACACCGCCGTCCGCACTGCTCGTGACGTCGGGCTTGGACGCGGCCCAGTACCAGCACCCGCAGTCACGGAAGTCGTACTGCCACGGGGCGCACAGGCTGAGCGTGAGATCGCCCGGCTGGTACGTCTCCGGGTCGATCACCCCGTCCTCGTCCAGGTAGCGGGCCCGGTCGGCGACCAGGACAGCGAGTTCGAAGCCGCCGGACGGGCCGCGCCGGACGAATCCGGCGTTGTTCCGCCGCAGGGCACCGAGGTCTCCGACGGCGAGCGTGCCCTCCGAAGAGGCGCCCGGCCCCGGACCGAGCAGGACGGCGACGCGCCCGGGCAGCAGATCGTGCACCCGCCGCCACACGTCCAGGCCGTCCAGTCCGGCGCAGTCGATGACGGGCGCCGAGAACTCCGTCTGGTCCACCGTCGTACGCCCGCACAGCCCCCAGATGTACAGGGGGCTGTCGGGGTCGTCCACGTCGGCCTGGGTCAGGCCCAGCTCCGCCGCGGCCCCGCCGTGCACGGTGAGCACCCTGGAGCCGCTGCGGCGCTGGAAATCGACGGTCAGTCCCGGGAAGAAGGCCTTGTCCAGGTTGCGCTGATCGAACTCCAGACCGGGGAAGCAGTTGTCGACACCGCTCTCCGGGCGACTGCCCGCGGGGTTGCCGCGTACGACGTGGTCGGCCCTGGCGGTGAGGTTGCGCGGGAAGATCTTCCCTTCGGGGGTCGGAAGGTCGGGCATGGAGACTCCTTCAGACGGCGTCGACGGCGCTCACGGGACTGGCGGGGCTGACAGGGCGTACGGCCGGACCGGGCGGCGGGAGGAAGAACTCCGGAGCCGCCTGGCAGAGTTCGACGTACGCCCTCAGGCAGAACTCCAGCCAGCCGCGGATGTAGTCGCAGCCTGGCCGGCCCCGGCGGCTCACCTCGTGGTAGCAGCCGCCGCCGCACAGGTAGCGCGCCCAGCAGGACCGGCACGGCTCCTGCCGGTCCACATGACGTGCCGCCAGGTGAGCGGCGCGGGCCGGGACGTCCGACCCGGCGGCGAGCGACCCCATGGCGAAGGCGGGCTCGTCGACCAGCCGGTGGCAGGCGTACAGGCCGCCGTCGGCCGACGCGCTGAGGTACCCGGCCCCCGCGCCGCACGGGTACGGCCGGTGCGTGCCGCGGTGCAGCTCGTGCATCGCGGTCTGGAAGTTGCCGAACGGATAGGCGCGTCCCGCCGACAGCTCCCGCAGCGCCCGCTCGCCGCACTCCACCATCTGGTCCAGGAAGCCGGTGAACGTCTCGGCGGTGATCTCGTACGCCGGGTCGGGCGCGCTGACCACGGCGGCGAAGCCGACCTCGTCGAAGCCCAGTCCGATGCCGTGCTCCAGTACGTCGAGCAGCCGCCCCGTGCGCGGGGTGACGCTGACCCGTGCGGCGAGGTGGCGCGGGCGCCCGTGCCGGGCCAGCACCTCCAGGCCGGCCCGCAGCCTGTCGTAGGCGCTGCCGCCGCCCGGTGTCTTCCGCAGCGCGTCGTGGCCGGCCCGGTCCCCGTCGAGGCTGACGGTGACGGTGAAGGGGTGCTCGGCGAAGAGCCGGGCGTCCTCGGGGCGTACGGTCGTCAGGTTGGTGGTGAGCGCGAAGCGGACCGGGTGGCCCGCGGCGGCACCGGCTCGCTCCGCGTAGGCGACCACCTCGTGCACCAGGTCCCGGGCGAGCATCGGCTCACCGCCCATGAAGCCGACCACCACGTCCGCCCCCGGCGCGGCTTCGGCCAGCAGACGGTCGACCGCCGCGAGCGCCGTCCGGCGGGGCATCGCGCGGGCGGCGCCCCCGAACCTGCCCTCGTCCGCGTAGCAGTGTCCGCAGCTCAGGTTGCAGGCCTGCATCACGTTGAGGGAGAGGGAGGACAGCGGTGGCGGCTCGGCGGGCGTGCCGTCGATCCGCTGCTCGGTCCACAGGGGGAGCGACAGCTCGCGGGCCAGCTCCTCCAGGGAGCCCTCCGGGGCTTGTGTCCAGCGCTGGAGCCGGGCCGCGGTCTCCTCGGGCAGGTCGTACACCCGGCTGCCGTCGGCCACGAACAGATGGGCGCCGTGCGCACTGCGGAAGACCCTGATCTCGGAGCGGGGCCCCGGAAGGCCGTCTCCGGGTTCCGGGTCCGGCGGTGGGCGGCGGCCGATGCGGAGCAGCACGGTCACGAGCCGGCCTCCGTGTCCTCGCGCAGCGTCCGTGACCAGTTGACCAGCAGGTCGTACTGCCGGCGCGTCAGGTGGAGGGCGTAGGAGTCGGCGCCGCGCATCGCGACGGGCATCCGCTCGTCCCACACCGGCTCATCGGGGACGGGCTCGCGAACGACGCGGCGGAGGAGACCGGGCTGCTCGCGCAGCAGGTCCTCCAGGGCCTCCAGCGCCACGTACCGGCGGTGCCGCCGGCGTCCGCGGTCGGTCAGTTCGAGCAGGACGCTCGTCAGTTTCCGCGGCGGTTCCAGCGGCGGTGTGCGGAAGCGGCCGTTCTGCACCTCGACGTTGACGTTTCCCATGGTCTCCAGGACCCGCTCGAACAGGTCCCGGACCTCCAGGGCGGTCAGCCGCTCGTCGGCGAGGTACGCGGGATCGTGCACGTCCGCCCGCCGCACCCGGTCCGCCAGCCCGTCGGCCAGCGAGATGAAGGGGCGCCGGTCCGGGGCGAAGTCGGGCGGACCGACCACGATCCGCGCGGTCGCCGTCAGACCGCCCGGAAGGGTGGCGACGACCGTGCCGTCGCAGACGTCGTCGACGAGGCCCAGGCTCTCCTCCAGCTCCGCGCCCGCGAAGAGGCCGCCCGGGACCGTCCGCGGATCGTCACTGATGTTCTGCAGCGGGAACCCGCACCAGACCGCGTCCCGATTGAGGATCAGCCGCTCCGGCGGCAGCCGGTACTCCGTGCCCTGCGCGCGGGTCGCCAGGTCGGTCGGCCCGTACACCGCGCCGGCTCCCGGGGTGAACCGCAGCCGCAGCTCCGGCAGGGCGGCGTTCGGGGCGGGCAGTTGGACCGCGCCGAGCGGCAGCCCGGCGCCGGACGGGACCAGCGGCCGGGCGTCGTCCTGCGGAGAGGTGCCGTCCAGCGCGTGGCGGGTGTGGTCGTCGCCCCGCACCTCGGCGTGCGCCTCGACCCGGTCGCCGGTGGCCTGGGTGTAGTGGTACGCCTTGAGATTGGCGACCGCCACCCGCCAGCACAGATCCGCGGGGCTCAGCCCGGACTCCGCCAGCACCGCCTCGGTGAGCGGCCCGGTCCGGCGTTCGCCGCCGCTGGTCCAGGTGGCGTGCAGCTCGAAGTACGGGCACACCGGCCGCCAGCCGTCAGTGTCCTTGAACTGCGCCTTCGTCGGCATCCGCTCGGACAGCGTGCCGTCGGCGGCGAGGTCGAGGGTGACGGCCGGGACGACGGTGGTCTTGCCGGTACCGCGCGGCGACAGGTCGCTCGGTCCCCAGTGGTAGTTGTCGCACGGCACGGGGGACGGGCCCAACCGGGCGATGGCGAGCGGCGGATGCAGCCAGATTCGGTCGATCACCGGCATCTCCTAGCGGTGGTGACCCCGGACAGGGAGAAGCGCGTGCGTGGGCCTCGTGACCGGCGGTCCCGCACGGCGTGACAGAAGAACGGGGCATGACCGAATCTATGTGGAATGTCCTGATATGCCGCACCGGACACGCGTGGCGATCAGCAGGACGGCCGGTCCGGGCGCTGCCGCACCTGGCGCGGACGCCGTCCGCGTACCGCCGGACTCAGCCCTGACCGTCCGCCAGGGAGGCCAGGGCCTCCTTGGCGGCCTTGATGGCACCCTTGTTGATCGTGTCCGTGTCGGGCGCCTTCTTCGACTCGAAGTCGCTGCCGTTGTAGGTGATGACCACCAGGGCGTTGGCGGTACGGACCACCACGGTGCCCTCACGGGTCTGCTGCTTGTCCTCGGTGGTGAGGTTCACGACCGAGTACGCCGCGTCCCCGAGCCCCTCGACCGCGCCGCCGCCGCTCTTGTCGGAGAGCCGCTCCCCGTACGCCTTCTCGGCCGCCTCGTCCGACTCCGTCACCTCGTAGGAGACGTCGAGCCAGCGGTAGTCGTACTCCTTGAGCGCGTTCCACGAGCAGGTGCGGCGGACCTCGGCGTCGGTCGAGGCGATCTCCTTGCCGGCCGTCTTGGCGCCCGGCACCAGGGAGGTGATCGTCTTCTTGGCCAGGCTCGCGCAGGGGTCGGGGGCGGTGGCGTACGTCTTCGTCGCCGCCCGGGTCGCGGGAGCGGAGGCGGTCGGTGTCCCGGACGCGGTCGCCGTCGCCTCGGGTCCGGCGGCCGAGGTGGTGTCGGACGGTGACGACAGTGCCCAGCCCGCCGTGGCGAGCACGGCGACCGGGGCCAGGCGCGCGGTGAGGGCGAGCGGCAGGGGTAGCGAAGGCACGGCGCACTTCTCGTGGGGGACGGTGCGGAGAGGGGTCCGCACAGCGGACGGGACGACAGTGTCACACGTCTCCCTGTGGGGCGGAAGGGCGAACTCGGTGCGTGGCCGGCCGGTGACACAGCGGCCTGGCCGAAGGCGGTACGACGTCCCGCGCCGAGGCTCCCGACGGCCCCGGTACGACGCCGGACGGACCGTCAGGAGCCTTACGTCCCGGCGCGCGTGGGCAGGGCGTCCAGGAAGAGCGCCCCCGCCAGGATGCCGGCGCTGCCGCGGGGGCTCCAGCCGCGACGGTGGAGGTCGGTGTCGAGGGCGGCGAGCGCCTCGGCGCCCGCCGGGGTCGCGGTGCCGCCCGCCTCCAGGACGGCGCGGGCACCGGCGTGGACCTGGCGGAGGCCGAGCGGCCCGGCCACGTAGAGCAGTTCGCTGTCGCGCAGGGACGACATCACGGTCAGCAGAGCGTCCAGGCGCGCCTGTGCCTCGGCGGCGCCGGCCGCCCGGGCCGCGGCCAGCGCCTCGAGCGCGCGGCGCACATGGGGAAAGCCCGCACGGGCCTCCCCGCGCGCACCGGCAGCGCCGTACTTCACCGCCATCGCCGAACCGCGCGTCGCCTTCAAGGGCGCTGTCCTGTCGGTGTGCGCGACGATGCGCTTCGCGGTCTCCGCGATCCCCTCGCCCGTCGCGGACGGGTCGAGCGCGGCGCTCGCCACCAGCAGGCCGAGGGTCCACAGAGCGCCGCGGTGACCACCGCCCGCCAGTCGGAGCGAGTGCTCGGCGCACCGGCCTATCGAGCCGAGTTCCGCGCGCAGCGGGGCGGTGGGCCGCCCGGTGCGGCGGGCCGCGGCGGCCATCGCCGTGAGGCCGGGGGCGAGGGCCTTCGCCGACCAGCGCAGGGCCCGGTGGTCGGCGCGGGTGGTGCGTTCCGTGAGATCACGGAGGTCGGGCAGACCGGGTTTCGGGGTCAGGACGAGCTGTGCGGTCAGGGCCGACACCGCGGTGTCGGCGAGTACGGCGTCGCGGGGGTCGGTCATGGCGGCCTGCCGGGGAGACGAAGACGGAGGGGACTGCCGGGGGAGGCGAAGGGGGCTGGGGGAGTGGCGCGGTGCGGTGGGAGCACGTACGGAGGGCGGGACCGGTGCGGCCCGGCCGGTTCCCGCACCCGCTCCCGCTCACCGCCGGTGGCCCACCGCCGGTGAGCGGTGGGCCGGAGCGCTGTCCGCTACGAAGAGGCGGACGACGAGGCCGACGCGCCGGGCATGACGGCGTCGTCACCGTCATGGGTGGCGTCCGGGTCCACACCCACCGTGATCGACGCGGCGACACCCTTCGCGATCTTCTTCTTGTCGTACCGCAGGGTGAGCAGGCCGCCCGCGGCGCCGCTCTGGTCGTAGATCGTGTCCTCGGTGAGGGTGGTGCGGGTGGTCGTGCTGGTCGAGTACGGCTCCACCTCGGCGGAGCCGAGGACGGCCGCCTCCTCGAAGTAGAACTGGCCGGTGTGGCAGGTGTGCCCGCCCTCGTAGCCGTCGTCGGTCCACGTCCCGTCCACGTGCACCTTGGTGTGGATGTGCACGGCCCGGCCCTGGTACCAGCCCGGGAAGATGGTGGTGAAGCGGACCTTGCCCTGGCGGTCGGTGCGCCAGGTGCCGCGCAGGTACCGCTCGTCGTCGGTGGGCTCCACGTGCATGCCGCCGCCACCGCCGCCGCCGTCCGTCGGCATGGCGGTGGGGGTGCCGGTGGGGGTGCCGGAGGGAGCGCCGGACGGGGCGCCGGAGGGCATGCCGCCGCCCGTGCTGACGGACTCGTAGCCGGAGTAGACGCCCAGCGCGTCGCAGTGCCAGATGTCGACCGCCGCGTTCCGCACCGGTTTGCACGTGACGGAGTCGATCACCTTGATGGTGAGGGTCATCGGGATGCCCTCCCGGTCCTCGGTGATGTCCGTGCGGATCTTGTCGGCGTCGATGTAGTACGGCCCTTCGATCGCCTCCGAGCTGAGCCGGTAGCAGGACTCGGCGTCGCTGGAGTCAGCGCTCTGCGTCTCCTGCGACGAGCCGTCCGCGAAGGCGGTGGAGGCCAGGACACCCCCGGCGCCGACCACGGCCACCGCGGCACCGCCGGCCACGAGCACCTGCCGCCGGGAGGTGGTGCTCTTCTCGTGCTTCGGGTCTTCCTGAGGCATCGCCGTCTGTTCCCTTCGTGGGGGGCCGGTCCCCTGCGACCGGCCGGGGGTGGCTTACCTTTGTGCGCCCACCTGAAACGAAACTGAAAGGGACGGCGATCCGGCACCCGACGACCCGCACACACCTCTCGTGACCTGCGCGTATGTAAGGAAGCTTAAGGTTCGCGGTGGTGTGTGGCGGGCTCGGGAGACGTGGGCCGTGCCCGTGGCAGCGTCACCGTGAACTCGGTGTCGCCCGGCGCGCTGCGCACGTCGAGCCGGCCGCCGTGCGCCCGGGTGATCGCGGCGGCGATGGCGAGTCCCAGACCGGCCCCGTCCTTCCGGTCGCCGGCCCGGGACCGGGAGGCGTCGGCGCGGGTGAAGCGTTCGAAGACCACGGGAAGGAGCGCGTCGGGGACACCGGGACCGTCGTCATGGACGCGGACGACGCAGTGTGTGTCCGTGACCTCCGCGGTCACCGTGATCTCCGTGCCGGCGGGGGTGTGCGCACGGGCGTTGCCCAGCAGGTTGGCCAGCACCTGCTGGAGCCGGGCCTGGTCGCCGGTGACGGTCACGGAGGCGTCGAGGCGCAGGAACACCCGCCACGACCGCTCGCCGCCGGCGGCACGGGCGTCCCAGACCGACTCGGCCACCAGGGTCGCGACGTTCACCTCCGTCATGGACAGCGGACGGCCCTCGTCGAGACGGGCGAGCAGCAGCAGATCGTCCACGAGTCCGGTCATCCGGGCCGACTGCGCGGTGATCCGCTGCCAGGCCAGCTCCGGTGTGATCCGCTCGGTCCCGCCCGCCATGAGCTGCGCGTACCCCGTGATCGAGGCGAGCGGGGTACGCAGTTCATGGCTGGCGTCGGCGAGGAAGCGGCGTATGCGCTCCTCGGTGCGCTGCCGCTCGACGAGGGACTTCTCCACGTGTTCGATCAGCCGGTTGAGGGCGAGGCCCACCTGACCGGCCTCCGTACCGGGATCGGTGTCCGCCTCGGGGACCCGGCGCAGCCGGGTCACCTCGCCGCGGTCCAGCGGTACCCGGGCCGCCTCGGCGGCGGTGGCGGCGACCCGGCCGAGCGGACGCAGCTTGCGCCGGACCACGACCGCGCAGACCGTGCCGGCGAGGGTGAGCCCCACCGCGGCGATCACCGCCTCGACCGCCATCAGGGCGCGGGTCATCCGCTGCATGTCGGCCATGGGCAGACCGACGAGCACCGGCACCTTGCCGCCCGTGAGCACGGTCAGCCGGTAGTCGCCGAGTCCGGGGAGCGTCCGGGTGTGCGGCTTGCCGTCCGCGGTGACCTCCGCCACGGCGGCGCGCTGCGCGGCCGAGAGGAACCGCGGGTATCCGTCGTCGGCGATCACCGTGGCGGTGACGACGTCGCCGTCCCCGTCGAACCGGGCGGCGACCGTCCCGGCGGTCTCGCCGCGGACCTTGGGGGCGCCCCGCCGCCGGGGACCGTCGGGGTACCGGTCGACCACCTGCTGGCTGCGCTCGGCGGCCTCGGTGACCTGCTCGTCCAGGTCCCGCAGCAACAGCTGCTGCTGGACGAGCGCGGTGGCGGCGGCCGTCGTACCGCAGACGAGGACGAGCACCGCGGACATGAAGACGACCAGCCGCGTCCGCAGGGACCGGCCGCGCGCGCGGGGCTGTGCGGGATCGCGGTCACGCCGGCTCAGCATGTCCCGTCGTCCGCCGGCCGGAGCGTGTAGCCGAGACCCCGCACCGTGTGGATCATCGGCGCCCGCCCCTTGTCGATCTTCGACCGCAGGCTGTAGACGTACACCTCGATCAGATTGCCCTCACCGTCGAAGGAGCTGTTCCAGATGTGATCGAGGAGCTGTGCCTTGCTGAACACCTGCCGGGGGCTGCCCATGAGGAACCACAGCAGGTCGAACTCCTTGGTGGTGAGCTTCACCGGCGTCCCGCCGCGCCACGCCTCCCGGCTGTTCTCCGACAGCACCAGGTCGCCCAGTCGCCGCACGGCCTCCTGCGCGGGGGGCGGCTCGGCGGCCCCGGCACCGGCACGGCGCAGCAGCCCGCGCAGCCGCAGCATCACCTCTTCCAGGGCGAACGGCTTGGTCACGTAGTCGTCGGCCCCCGCCGACAGACCGTCCAGCCGGTGGGCGAGGGCGTCACGGGCCGTGAGCATGAGAACGGGCAGCCGGTCGTTGTCGTGCCGCAGCAGCCGCAGTACGTGCAGACCGTCGAGGTCGGGCAGCATCCAGTCCAGGACCACGGCGTCCGGCGCGCACGCCCGCGCGAGCCGGACCGCGCCGTGCCCGTTCCCGGCGGTGTACGGCTGCCAGCCGGCGTCGGCGACAGCGGCGGACAGCAGTGCGGACAGCTCCGGTTCGTCGTCGACGATCAGTACCCGTACGGGGCTGTCCTGAGCGGCACCCTTCGCATCCATGCCCTCATGGTCCGTGCCGATCCTGTCCCGGACCTGTGAGGATCAGGACGGGCGGGGCGGCCGGCGGGGTCAGGGCACCCGGGCCGTCCACTCCGGGCTGCTGAACTTGGACTCGGCCAGCTCCTTCGCGCGGGCCGCCTCCTCCTCCGTGACACGGCCCTCGGCCAGGCCGTAGCGGTTGCGGAAGGAGGTGAGCATGCGCTCGATGACGGCCTCACGGGGGAGGCCGGTCTGGCGGCGGAGGGGGTCGACGCGCTTCTTGGCGCTCCTGGTGCCCTTGTCCGACATCTTCTCCTTGCCGATGCGCAGCACTTCGAGCATCTTGTCGGCGTCGATGTCGTAGCTCATGGTGACGTGGTGCAGGACGGCACCGGGGCCGCCGTCGGTGGCGACCATGCGCTTCTGGGCGGCGCCGCCGACCTTGCCGGCCTCGGTGGCGATGTCGTTGAGCGGCTGGTACCAGGCCTTGATGCCCATGTCGGCGAAGGCGCCGAGCACCCAGTCGTCCAGGTAGGCGTAGGACTCGGCGAAGGACAGCCCCGAGACGAGGGACGCGGGCACGGACAGCGAGTACGTGATGCTGTTCCCGACCTCCACGAACATGGCGCCGCCGCCGGAGATGCGGCGCACCACGGTGATGCCGTGGCGGGCGGCGCCCTCGGGGTCGACCTCGTTGCGCAGGGACTGGAAGCTGCCGATGATGACCGACGGCTGGGCCCACTCCCACACCCGGAGGGTGGGGCCGCGGCGGCCGGCGGCGACCTCGGCGGTGAGCACCTCGTCGAGGGCCATGTGCAGGGCGGGGGACTGGGGTTCGTCGTGGATGAGCTGCCAGTCGTGGTCGGTCCAGTCCGTCGCCCTGGCCAGGGCACGGCGCACCGCCACGGCCACGCCCTCCGACGTGAGGCCGTACATGACCGTGCCCTCGGGCAGCGCGGCGTCGACCCGGGCGGCGAGGCCGGCGGTGTCGGTCTCGGCCGCGGCGCCTTCGAGGGCCCGGTCGATGGCGGGCAGGGCCTCGTCCGGCTCCAGGAAGAAGTCGCCCGACACCCGGACGTCGCGCAGCGCGCCGTCGGCCACGTCGAGGTCGACGACGACCAGCTTGCCGCCCGGGACCTTGTACTCCCCGTGCATCTTTCCTCCATTTGCCGTTTTCCGGATACACGGTAACGCGCGGCGGCGATCACCGGTCCGCGCGGTCGTCGCTTGCTGAGCGGTGACGTGCCGGCGGCGGCGCGCCGCATGTTCGTCCCGATTCCACCTGGAGTACGCCACCGCGGTGGGGATTGTCAGTGGCGCGTGCTCTCATGGACGCATGATCGAGAACAACGAAACCATCGACGAGTTTCTCGCCCGGCACGCCGACGACGTGGAGGAGGCCGTCCGCAAGGCGGCCGCGCAGGAGGTCATGCCGCGCTGGCGGCGGCTGGCCGCCCACGAGGTGGACGAGAAGACCGGGCCGCACGACCTGGTGACGGACGCCGACCGCGACGCGGAGATGTACCTCACCGAGGCGCTGGCCGCCCTGCTGCCCGGCTCGGTCGTCGTCGGCGAGGAAGCGGTGCACGCCAACCCGGCCGGCTACGAGGCGCTGCGCGGCGACGCGCCGGTGTGGATCGTCGACCCCGTCGACGGCACCCGGCAGTTCGTCCATGGCGACAGCGGCTTCTGCACTCTGGTCGCCCTCGCCCGCCACGGCGAGGTGCTCGCCTCCTGGACCCACGCGCCGGCCCGCGACCAGTTCGCCACGGCGATACGGGGCAAGGGCGCCTTCCTGGACGGCGAGCGGCTGTACGCCGGTCCGCCCGAGCCCGGCCATGACCTGCGGATCGCCACCTCCCACCCGGACTTCACCACGGACGAGCAGAAGCGCGTCCTGCGGGCCCTGGAGGTCCCGGGCATGGCACCCCGCCCGTGCGGCTCGGCCGGACTGGAGTACCTGGCCGTGGCCCGTGGCGAGGTGGACGCCACCGTGTTCTCCTGGGAGGCCGCCTGGGACCACGCGGCCGGGCTGCTGCTCGTCGAGGAGGCCGGCGGCACCCACCTGACCCTGACCGGCGAGCCGTTCCGGATCACGGGCGGCAACGAACTGCCGTTCACCGCCGCCCGCGACGCGGCCACCGCCCGGCGGACGATCGCGCTGCTGTCCGGCGGCGGCGCGGCCTGACGCCGCCGCGCCCGGGGCCGGGGTCGCCGGTGCCCGGGGCCGGGGGCCGCCGGTGGCCCTGGGCCTATCCTGGTCCCAGTGGCCGTCGGCTGACGAAGGGGTCCGAAGGTGCCGTCGATGCTCGATGCGGTCGTGGTGGGTGCGGGGCCGAACGGACTGACCGCTGCCGTGGAGCTGGCCCGGCGCGGCTTCTCCGTCGCCGTCTTCGAGGCCCGCGACACCGTGGGCGGCGGCGCCCGCACCGAGGCGCTGACCCTCCCCGGCTTCCGGCACGACCCGTGCTCCGCGGCCCACCCGCTCGCCGCCAGCTCACCGGCCTTCCGCGCCCTGCCCCTGGACCGCTACGGCCTCCAGTGGCTGCACGCCGAGCTGCCCATGGCCCACCCGTTCCCCGACGGCTCGGCCGCCGTGCTCTCCCGGTCGGTGGGCGAGACCGCCGCCTCACTGGGACCGCGCGACGCGGGCACCTATCGCAGACTGGTCGAACCGTTCCTGCCGCGCTGGGACACGCTGGTGAGGGACTTCATGTCGCTGCCGCTGACCGCGCTGCCCCGCGACCCGGTCACCCTCGCCCGCTTCGGCCTCACCGGGCTGCCCCCGTCGACCTGGCTGATGCGCCGCTTCCGCGACGAGCGGGCCAGGACCCTGCTGTCCGGTCTCGTCGCGCACGTCATGGCCCCGCTCGGCGGCCTCGCCACCTCCGCCATCGGCCTGGTCTTCCTGCTCGCCGCGCACGCCCACGGCTGGCCGGTGGCCCGCGGCGGCTCCCAGGCGATCTCCGACGCCCTCGCCGCCCACCTCACCGACCTCGGCGGCACGGTGCACACCGACTACGAGGTCAAACGGCTGGACGACCTGCCGCCCGCCCGCGCCTACGTCTTCGACACCTCACCCACCGCGCTGGCCCGCATCGCGGGCTTCGGCCGGGCCTACGACGGCTACCGGTACGGCCCCGGCGTCTTCAAGATCGACTACGCGCTGGACGGCCCCGTCCCGTGGACCGCCCCCGAGGCCCGCGCCGCCGGCACCGTGCAGGTCGGCGCGGACAGCGCCGAGATCGGCACCGCCCTGCACGACGCCTCCCGCGCCGGGCGCGCGCCCGAGCGGCCGTTCCTGATCACCGTGCAGCCGAGCGTCGTCGACCCCACCCGCGCCCCGGAGGGCAAGCACGTCTTCTGGGCGTACGGCCACGTCCCCAACGGCTGGACCGGTGACCTCACCGACGCGATCGAACGCCAGCTGGAGCGCTTCGCCCCCGGCTTCCGCGACCGCGTCCTCGCCCGCGCCACCGCCGGCCCGCCCGAACTGGCCGCCCGCAACGCCAACTACGTCGGCGGTGACATCGCCTCCGGCGCGATCAGCGGCCTCCAGGTCCTGCTGCGCCCCAAGCCGTCCCTCTTCCCGTACGCCACCCCGCACCCGGCCGTCTTCATCTGCTCGTCGGCGACTCCGCCCGGTCCCGGGGTACACGGCATGTCGGGACACAACGCGGCGAAGGCGGTGTGGCGGAGACTGAGGCAGGCATGACCGGCATCACCCTGGTCCAGGGCGACATCACGCACCAGCGGGCCGACGCGATCGTCAACGCGGCCAACTCCTCCCTCCTCGGCGGAGGCGGCGTCGACGGCGCCATACACCGCCGGGGCGGCCCGGCCATCCTCGACGCGTGCCGCGACCTTCGCGCCTCGCGGTACGGCAGGGGCCTGCCCACCGGCCGGGCGGTCGCCACCACCGCGGGCGAACTGGACGCCCGCTGGGTCATCCACACCGTCGGCCCGGTGTACAACGCCGCCGGCGGTGATCCGTCCCTGCTGGCGTCCTGCTACCGGGAGTCCTTGCGGGTGGCCGACGAACTCGGGGCCCGTTCCGTCGCCTTCCCGGCGATCTCGACCGGCGTGTACGGCTGGCCGCTGGACGACGCGGCGCGCATCGCGGTGGACGCGGTGCGGGGCGCCGACACGGCCGTCGAGGAGATCAGGTTCGTGCTGTTCGACGACCGGGCCCACGAGGCGTTCGCCGCGCGCCTCGGCTGACCGCCGTACCGGACCGGCCGCGCGCCGGTCCCCTGTCCGACTGGCCCGCACCCCTGCCCGGGCACCCGTTTGACGCCTCATTGCATAACCGCTATCTATATGCGGGTCGTGGAGGAGGGCGGCCTGTGCAGGACGTGGTGCTGGCGCTGCTGGTCAAGGAGCCGTCGCACGGATACGACCTGCGCAGACGGCTGGCGGAGGCGCTCGGGCCGCTGGGGGAGACGCTGAACGCGGGACAGATCTACGTGACGCTCACCCGGCTCGAAAAGGCGGGCCTGGTCGTCCAGGACCGCGAGGACGTGCCGGTGCGCGGCCCGCGGCGCAAGGTGTACGCGCCGACCGCGGCCGGGCACGAGCGGGTGGCCGCGTGGCTGGCCGAGGGGGCCGGGCCGCGAGCGGACGTGGCGGAGTTCCACCTGAAGCTGGTGGCCGCCGCGGAGTCGGGTCTCGCCGATCCGCTCGCGCTCGTGGAGGCGCGGCGACGGGAGCTGATGCGCGGCCTCGCCGAGACCCAGCGCGCCGTCCTCGCCCAGGACACGGACTCGGAGGCCGGACTGCTCCTGGAGGGCATCGCCCTGCGGTTGCAGGCCGACCTGCGGTGGCTGGAGGCGTGCGCGCGGACCTGGTCCGCCCGCGCGCCACGTGGGAAAGGCGGAGGGGCCGGATGACGAGGGACGGTCGGCGGGGCGGCAACCGGTGGCGCGGGAACCGGTTACGGCGGAGGAGCACGAGCACGGATGACCGGCCGGTCACGGGATCGGTCCCGGACGGTGGCCCGGGAGCGGGGTCGGCGCCGGGTGGCGACCGGAGCGGTGGTTCGGGTGTGGGGCGGGTGTCGGGTGGTGGTTCGGGTGTGGGGCCGGTGTCGGGTGGCGACCCGGGCGGTGGCTCGGGTGCGTGGCCGGTCTCGGAGGGCGGCTCGGGCGTGGGGCGGGTGTCGGGTGGTGGTTCGGGTGTGGGGTCGGTGTCGGGTGGCGACCCGGTCATGCGGCCGGTCCAGACCGGCGCCCCGGCCAGTGGCCCGAAC
>NZ_JAGGOO010000056.1 GCF_018614415.1 Streptomyces sp. ISL-12 | reverse complement strand
ATTCCAGCACCCCTACCCGGAGGACCGCCGACCGGCCCCCACGATCCCCAGCCAGCCGCACCCCTCGCCCTCCCCCTCTCGCCGCAACCCCGTACGGACCGGTCGGCCGCCGAGACGGCCCGGCGTGCTGGCGAGGCGCGAGCGCGTCCCCTCACGCCGGGTACCGGGTCACGGGCGTCGGGGGACTCGCGGGCGGGGCCACCGCTTTCCCCGGGCCGCCCGCTCGCTTCTGACCCGTGCTGGAGCGGACCGGGTCAAGGGTGGGCCGCAGGCCCATCGGCGAAGCCGACGCGGAGCGTCAGCGCAGCGCCCTTGAGGCGGGCCGTGGAAGCACGACACTGACAAAGAAGCGGGCGGCCCCCACGGCCACGCCTCCGACGCCGTCGGGAATAGCCGGTCACCCCCTCCCGTTGAACCCCGGGCGAGTGAACGACCCCGAAAAGCAGGAGGCACCCCACCATGTCCATCTCCACAGACGCCGCGGGGGAAATCCGGGGCACCACGCACGGCACCGCCCCCGTCCCCCTCTCTGTCCTGGACCTGGTCACCGTCGGCGCCGGCCGCACCGCCTCCGACGCCCTGCGCACCAGCGTGGACATCGCCCGCCTCGCGGAGGCCCGCGGCTACCACCGGTACTGGGTGGCCGAGCACCACTCCATGCCCGGCGTCGCCTCCTCCTCGCCCGCCGTGATCCTCGCCCACCTCGCCGCGCACACCGACCGCATACGCCTCGGTTCGGGTGGCGTCATGCTGCCCAACCACGCCCCGCTCGTCATCGCGGAACAGTTCGGCACGCTCGAAGCCATGGCCCCGGGCCGCGTCGACCTCGGCCTCGGCCGCGCCCCCGGCACCGACGGCGCCACCGCCGCCGCCCTGCGCCGCAGCGACCTCCCCCACTCTCAACTTCGTTCGAGCGGGGGGACCCCCATTCACTCGGGCGCCGACGACTTTCCGCAGCAGCTCGTCGAGCTGACCCGGTTCCTCGACGACGATTTCCCCGACGGGCACCCGTACGGTCGTATCCACGCCGTACCCGGCCCCGTGCAGGCGACCTCTCCCGGCGGGGTGCAGTCCCCGCACCGCCCCCCGGTCTGGCTCCTCGGCTCCTCCGGCTTCAGCGCCCGCCTGGCCGCCACCCTCGGCCTGCCGTTCGCCTTCGCCCACCACTTCTCCGCGCAGAACACCCTCCCGGCGCTCGACCTGTACCGGGAGAACTTCCGGCCGAGCGAGGTCCTCGACGAGCCGTACGCCCTGATCGGCGTCTCCGCCCTCGCCACCGACGACGAGAAGGAGGCCCGGCGCCAGGTGCTCGCCGCCGCGCTGAACATGGTGCGGCTGCGCACCGGCCGGCCGGGCCTCGTGCCGACGCCGGACGAGGCCGAGGCGTACGACTTCAGCCCGATGGAGCAGGAGTTCGTCGCGTCCTGGAACAGCAACGTCATCCACGGCACCCCGGACGCCGTCCGCGCCGGGCTCGACGACCTCCAGAAGCGGACCGGCGCCGACGAGCTGATGATCACCGCCAACGCGCACGGCGGCGACGTACGCCTGCGCAGCTACGAGCTGATCGCCGACGCCTACGGCTTGCCCGCGACCGCCTGAACCAGCAGCTCGGAGATGCGGTCGGGGGACACGGGACGGGAGTAAAGCCAGCCCTGTCCCGTGTCGCAGCCGATCCGGCGCAGCCGGGTGGCCTGGTCGGAGGTCTCGACGCACTCCGCGGTGACCGTCAGGCCGAGCCGGTGGGCGAGCTGGACCATCGCCTCGACGATGACCTCGTCGGCCGGGCTCGTACCGTCCCGTTCCGGGTCCCCGTCCCGCTCGGCGCCGCGGGCGTCGTACTGGAAGCCGCGGACGAAGGAACCGTCCAGTTTCAGGACGGAGACCGGCAGGCGGCTCAGGTACGCCAGGTTCGAGTACCCCGTGCCGAAGTCGTCGATGGCGATCTGCACGCCCATGTCGCTGAGTGCCTTCAGCGCTTGCAGCGGCCGGCCGGCCGAGCCCATCACCGCGGACTCGGTCAGCTCCAGTTGCAGCAGTTCCGGGGCGAGACCCGTGTCCGCGAGGGTGCGGGCCACGTCCGCCACCAGGTCGGAGTCCCAGACCTGACGGACGGCCACATTGACGCTGACGAAGATCGGCGGCTCGTCCGGGTGGTCGAGCTGCCAGCGCCGTGCCTGCTCGCACGCCGTGCGCAGCACCCAGCGGCCCAGCGGGACGATCGAGCCGTCCTCCTCCGCCAGTGCGATGAACCGATTCGGCGCCAGTACGCCGAACTGAGGATGTTTCCAGCGGATGAGCGCCTCGACGCCCCGCAGCCGTCCGTCCTCCATGCCGACCAGCGGCTGGTACTCCAGCGCGAACTCGCCGCGTTCGATCGCCGGGCGCAGCGTGGCGGCCAGGGCCTGGCGGGTCATGCGGTGTGCGTTGCGCTCGGGGTCGAAGAGGGTCCAGCGGGCCTTGCCGTCGGCCTTGGCCCAGTACAGCGTGGTGTCGGCGGCCTGCATCAGGGCGGTGGGGGTCGTGCCGGCCGCGTGGCGTTCCACGACGCCGACCGATGCCGTGACCGAGACGAGACGGCCGGAGAGGTCGACGGGCTCGCGCAGCGCGGTCAGCGCCGACTCGGCGAGGTCGGCGAGCTGATCGGTGCCCGTGGAGCCCTCCACCAGCAGCGCGAACTCGTCGCCGCCGAGCCGGGCCACCAGCGGCGCACCGGCACCGGCCCGGGGCTGCGCGGCCTCCTCGGCGCAGTGCGTCAGACGCTCGGCGACGGCCGCCAGCAGCCGGTCGCCGGCGCGGTGGCCGAGGGTGTCGTTGACGGCCTTGAAGCCGTCCAGGTCGAGGTAGCACAGCCCGATGCGGCCGGTGCCGCCCTCGTAGGACTCCGGCTCCAGGGCGGCCGTGAGCCGCTCGAAGAACAGGGTCCGGTTGGGCAGCCGGGTCACCGGGTCGTGCATCTGCAAGTGCCGCAGCCGGGCCTGGAGTTCGTGCCGGGCGCTGATGTCGGCGACCGACAGCAGCAGCCCGGGGGTGCCCCCGGTCAGGGGTTCCACGGTGATCTGCGCCCACAGGAACTCGCCGTCGGGGCGCTTCAGCCGGCGCGTGCAGCGCAGCCGGGGCCGGTGCCCGCACAGCACCTCGCGGTAGGCGCGCCAGGCCCGGGTGTCGCCGGCGAGGTCCACCAGGTCCGCCGCCGACCGCCCGGCCAGCGCCTGGGGCGAGGCGCCGAACAGGGCGCCGAGGGTGTCGTTGGCGCTGACGACGATCCCGTCGGGGTCGACGACGGCCATGGCGAGCGGCGCCGCCGTGAACGCCGAGCGGTAGGCCGGGGGTTCCGCACGGGCCGGGGGCTCCGTACGACCCGTGTGCGCAGCACTGGGCGCCACTTCGATGTCACGCTCTGTGACGGCCGACCCGTCGAGGTCTGCCGCGGGCGCCGGCCCTTCGGACGTTCCGCTCACCGCTAGCTCCCGCAGTGCCTCGATCTCTGTCCGTGCAGGAAAGTGTGCCGATCATAGAGGGTGGCTCCCGGCCCTTCCAGCCGCACAGCGGTCACCGGTTCCCCCGGACCCTCCTGACAGATCGTTTCTGCTCGCACCTGGCCGGGTTCTAAACACCCCCGACCAGTTGTGACGTTCCGTGAGTGGGCAGAAGGGGTCACTTTCGGCAATCCCTGGACGGCTCACCCGTCCGGCCCATGCGAACAGGGCGCAGTACGACAAATATGCACAAGCTGGGTGCGGTGTTCCGCGAACCGCACCCGGAGGTCCATGTGCCGCGCCTGCTCCGCCCGAGGCGACTTCCCCGTGAGGCCCTCAAGGGTCTCGGCGCGGGCGGCCGGCCGGGCGGCGGAGCCTGGCCGAGACTGCGCAGTACCGCGGCCGTGGCCACCACCCTCTCGGCGCTGGCCGCGACCTCCCTGATCACCGCCCCCTCGGTGGCCGAACCCTTCTCGCCCGAGCCGTGCGCCCTGGAACGCACCGAGGCGCACCACTCCGAAGGCGTGGACACCTGGAACGCCGCGTATCCGCGGCCGACCCGCGCGCTGGACGCGGTGATGGTCTTCCTGTCCTTCCCGGACTCCCGCCCCCTGGCCGCGCCCCGGGAACTGGCCGCCGACCACTTCCCGGTCACCACCCGGTTCTTCCAGCGCGCCTCCTACGGCACGTTCACGCTGCGCCCGCACCCGCTGCGGGACTGGGTCCGGATGCCGCGCCCGTCGACGGCGTACGCCATACAGCGGGACTGGAGCGCCGGGCACCGCGCCGCCTATCTGCGCGACGCGCTGGCCGCGGCCGACGACCGCGTCGACTTCTCCCGCTACGACGTCGTGTACTTCGTCGCCGACCCGGACGCACCCGGCGTGGACTCCGACGCCACGAAGGTCGTCAACCTGGAGACCCCGCTGCGCGCGGACGGCACCGACATCCGGCGGGTCGTCACGGTGTTCGAGAACCATCCGCCCGACCGGCTGGTCCTCGCCCATGAGACCGGACACGTCTTCGACCTGCCGGACCTGTACCACCGGCCCGTCGACGGCAAGGGCGACTGGGACACCCATGTCGGCGACTGGGACCTGATGGGCAGCCAGTTCGCGCTGGCACCGGACCTGTTCGGCTGGCACAAGTGGAAGCTGGGGTGGCTTCAGCCGAGGCAGGTGGCGTGTGTGCGGGGTGCCGGTCCGGTCCGGCTCACCCTGGAGCCGCTGGGCGCGGGTCCCGGAGTGCCGGTGACCGGGGCGGCGGGCGCGCCGGCCTTCGGTCTGGGCCGGGGCACCAAGCTCGCGGTCGTCCGCACCGGGGCCGACGAGGTCCTCGCCTTCGAGGCGCGCGGTCCGGTCGGCAACGACGTCGCCGCCTGCCGGGCGGGGGTGCTGGTGTACCGGGTGCGCAGCGGGGCGGAGTCCGGCGGCGGGCCGGTCGAGGTGATCGACGCCCATCCGCGCACCGGGGCCTGCTGGGAGGACTCGGTCTACCCGCCGCTCGCCGACGCGCCGGTCGCCCTCGGCGAGAGCTTCACGGTGCCGGGGGAGGGTGTACGGGTGGAGGTGGAGGGGCGGACGGTGTCGGGGGCCTGGACGGTGAAGATCACGCCTGGCTGAGAGTGTCCCCGGGCATGCGTGCGAAGAGGCTCGTACGCGAAAGGCCCCCCGCTCGCGCGGAGGGCCTTTCGTTGTCTGTGCGCCGCCAGGGACTCGAACCCCGGACCCGCTGATTAAGAGTCAGCTGCTCTAACCAACTGAGCTAGCGGCGCCTGCTGACGTCGTAGACATTAGCACCCACCTCGGCGGGAGGAAAAATCGATATCCGCACGGCCGCGCGGGCCGCCCGCACCGCCGCCCACAGCAGGACCTCCGGGCCGGGCAGCCAGGGCCGGCGGGTGTCCGGGGCGACCAGCCAGCGGGTGGCGGACCGGGCGGAGCCGGCCGGCGCGGGGACGGTCACGGTGTCCCCGGTGCCGTGGCAGAGCAGCGGCGGTACGGCGTCGGTACGGCCGTCACCGCCGGACCGGCCGCGCGTCCCCCACTCCTCCCACGCCAGCAGCGAGGGCAGCCGCTGCGCGGTGCCCGGCGCGGCGAAGAGCAGTATCCGGCCGCGGCACTCCGCCACCGGACCGGAGCCCGGGCCCTCGGCCCACATCCGGTCCAGCATCCGGCGTCCGAACATCGCCGGGGCGCTCACGACGTCGAACGCCGAACCGCACGGCAGGACCACCGGGGCCTGGGGCCGCTCCTCCCAGAAGGCGAGCGTGTCGTGCGGACACGCGGCGGCGGAGGCCAGCCAGGCGGCGCCGGACGGGGTCACGTGGGAGATGTGCGGAGGGCTGCTCATGGGGGACATGTCTACCGGCTGTGAGGGACCGGTCTCCCTGGGTTGCCGGAACGCGGGACAGGGGACGGGGCGGGGAGGTATCTTGCCCACTCCCTTGGCATATGCCCCTAGCTCGGCCGCCGTTCGTCGTTTCAGACCGACTCGGCGGGGCCGAGGCCGCTCTCCCCTCCCCGCATCAGGTCCCGGCCGAACTCCACCATCTTCTTGGCGTAGTCCTCGGTCCACTCGGCCCGCTCCGCGATGTCCGCGGTGGTCAGCCGGTCGAACCGCCGCGGGTCCGCGAGCTGCGCCGCCGCCATCGCCTGGAACTCCACGGCCCGGTCCGCCGCCGCGCGGAACGCGTGGGTCAGCTCCGTGGCCCGCTCCAGCAGGTGCCGTGGGTCGTCGATCGACTCCAGATCGAAGAAGTGCTCCGGGTCGGCGGCGGCCGCCGCGGGCTCGAAGAGCAGGGGCGCGGGGCGTAGCCGCGGTTCGTGGTGACGCGGCGTGGGCTCCGCCATGTCTCTCCTCCTCGTACGTCGCACATGACCCGGTGGAATGGGCCACCGTCCATTGTCCCGCGCCTACGCAAGAGGGCCTCGCGTCGGCCTCGGGCGGGGTCAGGGTTGCCAGACCACCCGGTGCTCGGTCCAGTGCTCCCAGGTGGACATCACCGCCTCCCACCCGTGCGGGCTGTGTTCGTCGGCCGCCTCCGGCGGCGTGCCGGACTCCGTCCGGCGGTCGGGGTGGTGTTGTCCTGGGGTTTGTCGGGGCAGGTGCCGGAGGGACGGTCAGGGTTGCCAGACCACCCGGTGCTCGGTCCAGTGCTCCCAGGTGGACATCACCGCCTCCCACCCGTCCGGGAACTTCACGGTCGTGCCCAGTTGGACCGGCTCCGTGGACGGATACGCGTCCAGGAGTTCGTCGACGCCCGCGCGGCAGACGACCACGCACGCGTGCCGGTGCCGGGAGGCCAGGACGCACAGGCGGCCGGTCTCCAGGTGGAACGCCGTGGCGTCGGGGCGGCCGGAGAGGGGGTGCAGGACGACCGTCACGTCGTACTCCCGGCCCTGGAGCCGGTTGGCCGTGTCGACGGTGACGCCGGTGACACCGAGGCCGGCCAGCGCGGCGCGCACCGCCGCCGCCTGGTCGCGGTGGGCGGTGCCGACCGCGATCCGGCCGGGGGTGAGCGGCGCCGGGTCCGGTGAGCGCTCGGAGACCGCCGCCCCCTGCCGGTCCAGGAGCCGCCGGACGACCGCCGCCACCGCCCCCACCGCCTCCGGGTCCGTGCGCGGGGTGTGCCGGGCGGGCAGCTCCAGCAGGCCCCAGCCCGAGGCGGCGGCCTCGTCGATCACCCGGTCGGGGCCGGAACCGTCCGAGGGGACGGCGAAGGAGAGGGCGCGGTCGCCGTGGTCCGTGCCGCTGCGGAACGGCGTGTAGGGGTAGAACGCGTCGGAGACCAGGGGCGCCGCCGACGCCGGGAGGCGCCAGGAGACGGGGAGGCGGTGCTGGGGGAGGTCCGGGTTGTGTGCCAGGAGCGTGGTGACGGCGGAGGCCGACGGGTCGTAGGACAGGCCCGCCCACTGCTCGCCGCCCACGATCGAGAACGGGTCCAGCTGCCCGGGATCACCCACGAACAGCGCCCGCTCGAACAGCCCGGCGACGGCGAGCAGCGAGTCCGAGCGCATCTGGTACGCCTCGTCGACGATCGCGTGCCGCCACGGCTCGTCCACCTTCACGTGCGGCCACTTCGCGGCCGTCGACAGCACCACCGCCAGCCCGGCCAGGTCGGCGGCCTTCGCCGACTTCCGCACGTTGTCCAGCCCGTCCAGCGCCTTGTCGTACGGGTCGGCGTCGCTGCTGTGCAGCCGGCCCACCGGCAGCTCGGGGTTCTTCTCGGCGAGGCGGAGGACGAGGTCGTCGACCTGGGCGTTGGTCTGCGCGACCACCATCAGCGGGCGGCCCGCCTCGGCCAGCTCCAGCGCCGCCCGCACGACCAGCGTCGACTTGCCGGCGCCCGGCGGGGAGTCGACGACCACGCCGCGGTGCGTGCCGTGCAGGGTGTCGGCGAGGATCGCGTCGGTGGCACGGGTGGCCGCGGCGCCCGGGTCGAAGGGGGCGGCTGCGGCCGGACTTCCGGTGGCCGGACCGCCAGTGATCGGACCGCCGGTGGCCGGACCGCCCGTGGTCGGGAGCGCCTCGGTGGTCACAGGAGGTCCTCCTCGGTCAGCGGGTCGGGGGTTTCCGGTACGGCGGCCGTCTCGCCCGGCGGCCCGCCGTGGGTCCACGGTGTCGCCTCCGGGTCGGGCAGCTTCGCGCCGCCGCGCTGCTCGTGCTCGAAGAGGGTGAAGCAGATCCGGTCGCCCTTCTCGGGCACGGACCCGGCCTCCGGCTCCTTGCCGCGGCCCATCTTGTCGACGATCCGCAGCACGAAGACGCCGTCCCCGGCTTGCTCGACGTACTCGGCCGCCTGCGGTTTCCCGCCCAGCGACCGGTACACCTTCACCCGCTCGGCGAGCTGCGGCCGGTCGTCGGTACGGACGGTGACCAGCGGGCGCGGGCTCGGCCGCTTGCCCTCGCTGTACGTCATGACCACGTCCGTGACCTCCCCGGTGAACGCCTCCCCGGCCAGCCGCCGCCCCGCCATCACCAGCGGATCGTCCAGCGCCTCCTGGGCGTCCAGGCGGGCCTGCTCGCGCTCCCGGGTGGCCAGCTTGTTCGCCGCCGTCACCGCGTCGTCGCGGCGCGGCTGCGGGGGCTCGCCGGAGACGATCCGGTCCCGGTGCCCGGTGAACGACCAGCGGTCGCGGGTCCACCGCTCCTCGACGTGCGCCCCGGCGGGCAGACCCCGCAGCAGGTCCAGGCCGCGCCACACCGCGTCCCAGGTGGGCCGCGTACGGCTGAGCACCAGGTCGCGGATCTCCCGCTCGGCCGCGCTCACCGCGCCGTACCGCTCGTCGGCCTCCAGGCCGTCCTCGGCGGCGGCGAGCGCGGTGCGGGCCCGGTCGTAGCGCTCGATGGCGGGGGCGAGCAGCTTGTTGTCGAACGCCGGGTCGGTGGCCGGACCCGCGGGCGGGCACAGCAACTGGCCGTCCGCGTCCCGGGCCAGCTCCGCCCGCAGCGCGGCCTCGGCCCCCGATGTGCCCTCCGGGGGGTCGATCCAGGCCAGCAGGGCGCCCAGGTGCTGGTCCTCCAGCGTGGACTGCCCGGTCGCCCAGTGGCGGCCCAGCAGGTCGGTCATGGCGAGGAGGAGCGAGGAGCCGGGGACGCGGGCGCGTTCGCCGTAGTGGGTCAGCCAGCGGCCGAGCAGCGGCACCCGGGGCGGCGCGGGGTGCGGGGACTCCGGGTCCTGGTCGGCCGTACGCCGGAACCGCATGGAGCGGCCGAGCAGCCGGACCAGGTCGATGCCCGCGCGGCTCGGCACCACCAGTTGCGCGGCGTCCGCGCACAGCTCGACCTCCACCTTGACCCGCTTGCCGGTCTCCGGGTCGGTCTCGGTGCGCTCGGCGGCCTCGACGGCGTCGGCGTACGCGTCGATGTGCGGCAGGACGACGTCGGCCAGCTCGGTCAGGAACCCGAACCGCAGGTCGCGGTCGCGGGGCTGCGGGACGACCAGCAGGCGCGGGGCGTCGCGGTCGGTGCCGACCAGGGCGCCGAGCGGGGCGCCGACCTCGCCGGCCGTGACGAGCGGGACGAGGACCAGGGGCCGGTCGGACAGGTGCCGGTGCCGGACGGTGGCGGCCGGCTGCGCGCGGCCGGTGCGCACCGCCTCCAGCCGGGCGAGCGTGCCGATCAGCGACATGCCGCCTCCAGGGTCCCGGCCCGCGCCCCCAGCGCCTCGGCCCGCAGCTCCGCCGCCCGGCGCAGCGCCGCCACCGCCGGGTCGTCCGGGTCCCCGGCCGCGCCGTCGGCCGCCGCCAGTACGTCGTCCACCGTCGCCAGCCCGCCCAGCTCGGCCCGCGCCTGCCGGCCGAGGGTGGTCACCGCACCGGCCGCCCGGGACCGGGCACGGCAGTGGAAGGCCAGCTCGCAGGCGGACAGGCACTCGGGCGCGTACGCCGCAGGGACCGCCTCGACCGCCGCCGTCAGCTCCTCGGCCGGCCGGTCCGGGGCGAAACACGTGCCCTCGGGCAGGGCGTCGGCGATCTCCTCGATCCGGGTGAGCCGGGCCAGCTGCCGGCCGGTCACCGCGCGCTGCTTGCGTACGTCGACGGCGGCGGCGGTGGGCAGGTTGGAGAAGTCCTTGGGGCAGACGAGCAGAACGCGGTGGCGTACGCGCGGGGCGGGCCGCAGCCGGGCCGCCAGCTCCTCCAGCGCCAGCACGTACACCGCGGCCTGCCGGGCGGCGGCGCCGACCTTCGCCGGGTCCGCCGAGCCGTCCAGCACCGGGAACGACTTGATCTCGACGACCGTCCAGCTGCCGTCCGGGTGCACCACCACCGCGTCCGGCTCCAGGAAGGCGGGGGAACCGGCCACGTCGAGGGCGAGCATCGGATGGTCGAGGAGGGTCCACGCGGCGGCCCCGGTCGCCTCGCGCAGCGCCAGCTCCGTGCGTGCCGTACGCCCCCGGGGACCGTCGGCGGTCAGATCGGGTGCCTGCGTGTCCCGCGGCGGCTCGGCGTCCCGGTCCAGCTTCTCGTGCACCAGCCGCAGCAGCTCCGCGCCGCCGTCCGCCTTGACCCGGGCCTCGAACGCGTTGCCCCGCACGAAGGCGAACTGGGACTGGCCGAAGACCGACGGCGCGCCCAGCGCGCTCGCCAGGCTCGTCTTGTCCACCCCGGCACCGTCCAGGATCGCGCGCCGTCTGCACCCGGGGTTGGCCGCGAGGGCGGCCAGGGCGCGGGCGTCCAGGGCCTTGGGCGGTACGTCGGGGCCGCGCAGCTCAGCGAGCCGGTGCCGGAGCGCCGTCTCCCGTGTCCGCGGGGGAGGCGTCCGGCCCGGCTCCGGGCCGGAACCGCTCGTCGCGCTGGCGTGGAAATCGCTCACCCGCGGAAGTCTCGCACCCCCCACTGACAACAGGGGAGTCCGAGCCCGCGGAACGCCGTGCGAACGCGGTGGCCACCGGGGCGAGCCCGGCGGTGAGCGCGCCGCGCGCCCGCTCCGCGCCGCGCAGGACGTACGGCGTCACCACCAGCCCCGCGCCCATCACCACCGCGCCCGCGACCGCGTCGAGCAGGTAGTGGTTGGCGGTGCCCATCACCACGACCGTGGTCACCAGCGGGTAGACCACGCCGGCCACCCGCGTCGCGCGCGTACCGCCGAACCGCCACAGCAGCACCCCGCACCACAGCGCCCAGCCGACGTGCAGGCTCGGCATGGCGGCGTACTGGTTGGTCATCCCGCCCAGGCCGCGCGGCGCGCTCGCCTCACCGCCCCACCAGCCGTACGCGCTGTAGTGGGCCATCGTGTCGACGAAACCGTGGGCCGGGGCGAGCAGCCGGGGCGGACAGGTCGGCAGCACCGTGAAGCCGATCAGACCGATGAACGTGGACGTCAGCAGCCAGGTCCGGGCGGCGCGGTAGCGCACCGCGCGGGAGCGGAAGACCCACACCAGCACCAGGGGCGTCACCAGGTAGTGCAGGGACGCGTACCAGAAGTCGGCGGGCACGCCGAGCCACGGTTCGCTGGTGAAGAGACGGTTCAGCGGGTGCTCCGCGTTGAGGTGGAGCACCTTCTCTACGCGCAGCACGGCCAGGCCGTGGCCGACGGCGTCGGAGACGTCGCCCCGCACCAGCAGCCGGCCGGCCGAGTAGCAGGCGTAGACGAGGAGGATCAGCGGCAGCTCCGTCCACCAGCGCGGACGGACCCGGGAGGCCGCCTCGGTGCCTGGTGCGTCGGCGCGCGGCATCCGATCGCCCTCCCCTTCGTCCTCTTCTTCTTCCTCGCGTCCCGCCCCGGACACCCGCTGGTTCAGGGCGTGTCACTCTACGGCGGTGGGGACCCGCGGCGCGGGGCGCCCCCGGCCCTGGAAGACGTCACGGTCGCCCCCCGGGTTGCCCGTGCGGGGCGTACGCGATGATGGAAGGGCTGCACCTCGCATTTACCCGCCATTCACCCCGAAAGGCCGTTTCATGGCACCGCGCATCCTGCTCGCCCGGCACGGACAGACGGAGTGGTCGCTGTCCGGCAGACACACGGGCCGGACCGATGTGCCCCTCCTGGAGGAGGGCCGGCGCGGCGCCAAGCTGCTCGGCGAGCGGCTGCACCGGGCGCCCCTCGACGGCCTGCCCGCGGCCGAGGTGCGCACCAGCCCGCTGGTACGCGCGCGTGAGACGTGCGAACTGGCCGGCTTCGGCGACCGGGCGGAGCACTGGGACGCGCTCATGGAGTGGGACTACGGGGCCTACGAGGGGATGACGCCGGCCGAGATCCAGGCGGTCCGGCCGGGCTGGCTGATCTGGCGGGACGGTGTCCCGGAGGGGGAGAGCACGGCGGACGTCACCGCGCGCGCGGACGAGGTCGTCGCCTGGGCCCGGGAGGCCGACCGTGACGTCCTGGTCTTCGCCCACGGCCACATCCTGCGGTCGATCGGCGCCCGCTGGCTCGGCCTGCCGCTGGACTTCGGGGCCCGCATACGCCTGAACCCGACGTCCCTGTCCGTACTCGGCTGGGCCTACGGCGAACCGGCCGTCGAGAACTGGAACGACATCGGCCACCTGGCGGGGTGACCGGATCCGCCGTGTCCGAGAAGTGGAACGGCATCCGCTACCTGGCGGGGTGACGGGGTCCGCCGTGTCCGAGAAGTGGAACGGCATCAGTCACCTGGCCAGGTGACGGGAGGGACCGCCGGGTCCCGGGGCCGGCCGGATCACGCGGTGCGGGGCAGCGCCGCGTGGCGCTCCAGGAACGCGGCGACTCCTCTCGTCCGGCGATGCGGCAGCAGGACCCGGGCCGTGCCCGCCAGCATCCGCTGGACCCGGGTGGACTGGACCTCCCCGAGCAGGTCCAGTACCCGCAGTCCGGCCGCGGCCGCCGCGTCCGGCCGGCCGCCGCGGGCGTGGTCGTCGGCGAGTTCCGCCGAGTACAGGGCGATGTTCCGGGTGAAGTGCGGATCCTGCAGCTCGACCGCCCGGCGCGCGTGCCGGGCGGCCCGCGGCCAGTCGCCCAGCGAGGACCAGCACTGCGCCTCCAGCCCCTCCGCTTCGGCCTCGCCGTAGAAGCTCATCCAGTCGGGGTCGGCGTCGGACGGGCCCCGGTCGAACAGGGCCTGCGCCCGGGCCAGCGCCTGCTCGCAGCCGACCCGGTCGGCCAGCCCCGCCCAGCCGCCCGCCTCCCGCAGGGCCAGCAGCGACATCAGCCGGGTGGAGCCCAGCCCCCGTGCGGCGCGCTGCGCGGCCTGGGCGGCCCGGACCGCCTCCCGGGGCCGGCCCGCGTCGCGCGCGAGGAACGCCGTGTTGCAGAAGGCGTGCGCCTCCAGGGCCGCGTCCCCGGTCATCCGGGCGGTGGCCAGCGCCTCCGCGTAGTGGGAGCGCGCGTCGTCGAAGCGCCCGGAGTCGTGGGCCAGCCAGCCCACGGAGAGCGCCAGTTCGCCGGCGCCCGCGTAGAGCCGGTCCGCCGTCGCCTGCCGCATCGCACCGGCGTCCAGCAGCGCGTACGCGGCACGCAGCGGGGCCGCCGCGCGCCGGTAGAGTCCGTCGGCGCCGTGCCGGTCGTCGAGCAGCCGGATCTGGCGGACGGCTTCCTCCAGGGCGCCGGCGTCGCTCGCCCCGCAGCGGCGCACCGGGTGTTCGGCCGCCGCGGCGTCCAGGGCGAGCCCCAGCGGGCCCAGCGAGGCGGCGGCCACCGTGACGGTCCCGCCCCTCATGAATGCGCGACGCAGCACGTCGCTCTCCTCGTGGTCGTCGTGGGTGTACGGGTTTCCCGGGTCGTACGGCCGGACGGGCGCCGCCGCCGCACGGCCCGCGTCCGCCCGCCCGGCCTGAGCCGCGGCTGTCCGAGCCGGGTCCGCCGGAGCCGTGGCCGCACCGGTCCGCGCGTGCCGGCCGCGGACCGACGAACGGGGCGCGAACCCCAGGTCGGTGAGCGTGCGGCCGGGGAACATGTGCAGGAACACCCGCTCGTACGCGTAGTTGGGGCAGCGGATCTCGCCCGTCTCCACGCGGCCGACGTACCGCGCGTCACAGCTGACCCGCTCGCCGATCTCGCGCGCGGCCCGCCGCACCGCCGCCGCGAACTCGGCCGGCGAGCGCCGCCCGCGCAACTGGCGGAAGACCAGGTTCGGCCGCGGTGGCCGGTCGGGCTGGGGTGGGGTCACCGTCGACGACGCCATGGCCGGTCCTCCCGTACGAACCGTCGAACCCTGCCGCGCGCAGGGTGACTTGTCGGGAATTTTCCCTTTGTTCACCCCGCGTCCGGCAAGATGAACGTACCGTCTGTCACGACATCGCCACGCACCGTTTGAGTACAAAAGCGGATAAGCCCTCCACGATCTGCCATGAAGTGCCATTCTTTGTGGCGCGATCACGCCGTAGCCCATACCGGTCCGGCGCGTTGAACCCCGTGGACCGGGGTCTGCCTCCCGGTCCGTCTGCTCGTCCGAGGAGTGTTCCGTGGAGTGTGTGGAGTGTTCCGTGGTGGAGGCCGGGATGGAGACCGGGAGGGAGACCGGTCGGATCAGCGACTCCCAGGGCCCGAGCGGCGCCTGTGACGTCGTGACCGTGCCGACCCGGCAAGGACTGGAAGCCGTCGACATCCTCAGACGGGGAGCCGCGGAGGCGGTGGGTCCGGTTCTGCACGACGACGGTCGCGACACCCTCGGCTTCCTGGTGCCGCCGGGCACCGCCGCCGCCTGGGACGTACCGGGGAGCACCTGTACGGGGACGGAGGAGCGGGGCGCGCCAGTGGTCCCGCGGACCCCGGCGCGCGGTCCCGGCTGGCTGCTGCCGCCCGAGGAGACGGACCCCGCGACCGACCCGGCCGTCCTGCGCGCCGCGCTCGGCGAGGCGGCCCGGCTGATCGAGGCGGCGGACAGCTGCTGTTGAGCTTCGGCGTCCGCACGTGGACTCCGGCGTGCGGTGGTGCGGTGGTGCCGTAGCGCAGGGGTGCCGTAGCGCAGTGGCGCAGGTCAGGCGGTCCCTGCGGCGATAATGGCCCCATGGGAAAGTCCAGGAACCCCCGCCGCGGACGGGCCGGCACGGAAGCCGTCGTCGAGGACGTCGACGGCGGACGCGCCGAACTGGTCCCCGACCGCGAGCGGCCCCGCGCCTGGACCCTGCTGATCGACGGCGCCCCGCAGTCACACGTCGACCTGGACGACCCGGCCCACCTCTCCTTCGAGTACCAGCGCCGCTTCGGACACGTCGTCGACCTCGCCGCACCGCCGGGACGGCCCCTGAACGCCGTGCACCTCGGGGGCGGAGCCCTCACCCTCGCCCGTTACGTCGCCGCCACCCGGCCCCGTTCCACCCAGCAGGTCGTCGAGCGGGACGCGGCCCTCGTCCAACTGGTCCGGCGGGAACTGCCACTGGACCCCGGCGCCCGCATCCGCGTCCGGTCCGCCGACGCCCGCGCCGGACTCGCCAGGATGCCGCACGGCAAGGCCGACCTGGTCGTCGCCGACGTCTTCAGCGGCGCCCGCACCCCCGCCCACCTGACCTCGGCCGAGTTCCTGGACGAGGTCCGCCTCGCCCTCGCGCCCGACGGGATCTACACCGCCAACCTCGCCGACGGTCCGCCCCTGGCCCACCTGCGCGGCCAGATCGCCACCGCCGCCACCCGGTTCGCGCACCTCGCCGTCATCGCCGACCCGGCCGTACTGCGCGGCAAACGGTTCGGCAACGCCGTCCTGGTCGCCGCCGACCGGCCGCTGCCGCTCGCCGAGCTGACCCGCCGGGCCGCCTCCGACCCCCAGCCCGCCCGGGTCGAACAGGGCAAGGCGCTCACCGACTTCACCGGCGGCGCCGCCCCCGTCACGGACGCCGCGGCGGTGGCCTCCCCGGCGCCACCGCCCTCGGTCTTCGGCTGACCGGCCTGTCCGGCCTGTCCGGCCGCCGCTCGGCGGGTCAGCGGGTCCGCTGCTCAGTAGGTCCCGATCTCCACCCGTGGCGGTCCGTCGTGCCAGGTGCAGAACACCGACACCCGGTCCGCGCCCGAGGTGAACTCCACCCGGATCCACGACTCCGTCTTCCACACCTGCATCGACCAGCCCGCGCCCGGAGTCGCCGACACCAGCGACGCCGAGGCGGGCCCCAGGTCGAACACCGCACGGCCGCCCTTGGTGTCGTAGCTCTTGACCTGCCCGGAGGAGGCACCGGCGGAAGTGGGGGACGAGGCGGGGGACTTCGGGGCGGTGGAGGCCGGTGTTCCGGGGGGTTCCGTGCTCGGTTCCCGGGAGGTCCGGGCCGTCTCGGTGGGCTCGGGGGACGGTGACGGGCTGTCCGACGGCGCGGGCCGGCTGGTCGAGGACGCCAGCGACTGCGACGCCTGAGCCGTCTCCTCGACCGCCGTGATGGGCAGGGCGCGGGGCGGGTCGTACGCCGTGCCCGCCATGACCGTGTGCACGCCCCACCACGACAGGGTGACCGCCGCGCCCGTGGCGAGCAGCCAGGCCAGTACGTGTACGAGTCCTCTGCGCATCGCGGCCATACTGCCCCACCCGCCCCACGGGTGTCGCGCACAGAAAGTTATCCACAGGCCCGAACCGGCCTCGTCCGTATGGCGTACGGTGCCGCCCATGGCAAGTGTGCTCGTGGTCGAGGACGACCAGTTCGTACGCTCGGCGCTCATCCGGCATCTGACCGACGCCGCCCACACGGTGCGCAGCGTGGGCACCGCGCTGGAGGCGCTGCGCGAGGTCGCCCAACTCCCGTTCGACGTGGTGATACTGGACCTCGGGCTCCCCGACCTCGACGGGTCCGAGGCCCTGAAGATGCTGCGCGGCATCACGGACGTCCCGGTGATCGTCGCCACCGCCCGGGACGACGAGGCGGAGATCGTCCGACTGCTCAACGCCGGGGCGGACGACTACCTCACCAAGCCGTTCTCCGTGGAGCACCTGTCGGCCCGGATGGCCGCCGTACTGCGCCGCGCCCGCACCGGCGCCGGGGAGGCACCGCCGTCCACGGTGCTCCGGGTCGGCGGCCTCACCGTCGACCCGCTGCGCCGCCAAGCCGAACTGGACGGCGTGCGGCTCGACCTGACCCGGCGCGAGTTCGACCTGCTCGCCTTCCTCGCCGCCCGGCCCGGCGTGGTCGTCCCCCGCAAGGAACTCCTCGCCGAGGTCTGGCAGCAGTCCTACGGCGACGACCAGACCATCGACGTCCATCTGTCCTGGCTGAGGCGGAAGTTGGGGGAGACCGCCGCCCGGCCCCGCTATCTGCACACCCTGCGCGGGGTCGGTGTGAAGCTGGAGCCGCCCGCCGACCCGGAGCCGCCGCGATGAGGTGGGCGCTGGTCAAGGTGTCGCTGGCGGTGACCGCGATGGTCGTGGTCGCCTTCGCCGTCCCGCTCGGACTGGTCGTCCGGGAGATGGCCCGCGACCGGGCGTTCTCCAACGCCGAACGGGAGGCCGCGGCGGTCGCCCCCGCGCTGTCCATCACCACCGACCGCGAGCAACTGGAGCGCGTCGTCGCCTCCGCCGGCTCGGACGACGCGGCGATCGCCGTGCACATACCGGCGACCGGTGACGGCACGGACGACGGGGACGGCACGGACGCGGCGGACGGTACCGACCGTACCGACCGTACCGACCGTACCGACCGTACCGACCGTACGGACCGTACGGACCGTACGGACGGCGGGGACGGCGGGGGCGGTACGGAGGGTGACGGGGCCGGTGCCGCAACGGTCGGTGAGGCCGGTGGCGCGACCGGCGGCTTCGACATCGGGCCCGAGCGGGCCGCCGCCGAGGACATCGCCGCCGTACGGAGACTGGGGCGCGCCTCCACCACCCAGGTGCCCGACGGCTCCGTGCTGCTCCAGCCGGTCGCGCTCAGCTCCGGCGCGATCGCCGTCGTCGAGGTCTACGTCCCCGAGTCCGAGGTCAGCAACGGCGTGGGCACGGCCTGGGCGGTGCTCGCCGCCGTCGGCGCCGCGCTGATCGTCGGCTCGGTCGCCGTCGCCGACCGGCTCGGCGTACGCATGGTGCAGCCCGCGCAGCGCCTGGCCGAAGGGGCCCAGGAACTGGGCGAGGGCAAGCTCGGTGCCCGGGTGCCGGAGGAGGGCCCGCCGGAACTGCGCTCCGCCGCCGTCGCGTTCAACTCCATGGCCGACCAGGTCGTCCAGCTCCTCGCCAACGAACGGGAACTGGCCGCCGACCTCTCCCACCGGCTGCGCACCCCGCTGACCGTGCTCCGCCTCAACGCGGCCTCGCTCGGCGAGGGGCCGGCCGCCGAGCAGACCCGGGCCGCCGTCGAGCAGTTGGAGCGCGAGGTCGACACCATCATCCGTACCGCCCGCGACGCCAGACCGCAGACGGCGGTCGCCGGACCCGGCGCGGGGTGCGACGCCGCCGAGGTGGTGCGCGAGCGGATGGGGTTCTGGTCGGCGCTGGCCGAGGACGAGGGACGCAAGTGGCGGGTGGCCGGCGCCGACCGGCCGGTGCGGATACCCGTGGCCCGCGCCGACCTGGCCGCCGCCCTCGACGCGCTGCTCGGCAACGTCTTCCGGCACACCCCGGAGGGCACCGCCTTCGCGGTCGACGTGCACAACGCCGAGGACGCGGTGATCGTGCTGGTCTCGGACGCGGGCCCCGGCATACCCGACCCCGGCGCGGCGATGGCGCGCGGCCGGGGGTCGGGCAGCGACGGGTCGACCGGCCTGGGGCTGGACATCGTGCGCCGGCTCGCGGAGTCCACGGGCGGGGACGTACGGATCGGCTCCTCCGTGCTCGGCGGGACCGAGGTGCGGATCTGGCTCCAGCTGGACGGCCGGGCGGCGCCCGTGCGGCGCGGGCACCGGGGGGCCGTACGCAGGCGCAGGCTGCGCGGTGCCGTCCGGACCGTCCGCACCTTTAACCGGTCCCGATCCCTTCCTTAAGCGCACCCTAAGATCGCCAACTGCCGCCCGGATCAGGCTTTTTGCCCGTTCCGGCGTCGCTAGCGTGCTGCCGCACCCCACCTCCGGCAAGCAGGGAAAGCAGGCACGCCATGAGTACGCACCGGCGCAGGATCAGCGGCAGGAACAAGGCGATCGGCGCGGTCGTGGCAGCGGCCGTCGCGGGCGGCGGCGCGCTGCTGTTCACCAGCGCGGCCCACGCGGCGGGAGTCGGCGCCGCCTACACCAGGACCAGCACCTGGGAGACGGGATACACCGCGCAGTACGTCGTCACCAACGACAGCGCGGAGAAGAAGGCGGACTGGACACTGGAGTTCGACCTGCCCTCGGGGACGAAGCTCGGCTCCCTGTGGAACGGCGAGTCCCGGGTGAGCGGACAGCACGTGACCGTGACCGCGCCGAAGTGGGACACCGACGGGCTGGCGGCCGGTGAGTCGGTCACCGTCGGCTTCGTCGTCCAGGGCACCGGCGACCCGGACGGCTGCCGCGTCGACGGTGCCGCCTGTTCCACGGACGAGGGCGCCACCCCCGAGCCCAGCGGCCGGCCCACCGACACCCCGACCACCACCCCGACGGCCACGCCCACCCCCACGCCCACGGTCACCGCGACCGAGGACACCGGCAGCGGGACCACCGGCAGCGCCGGGTTCGCCCCGTACGTCGACACCTCGCTCTACCCGGCCTACGACCTGCTGGCCAACGCCGAGGCGACGGGCGTCAAGGAGTACAACCTCGCCTTCGTCACCGACGGCGGGAGCTGCATCCCCAAGTGGGGCGGCGTCACCGACCTGGCGAGCGACGCCGTGGCCGCGCAGATAGGCGACCTGCGCGCGGCCGGCGGTGACGTCCGGGTCTCCTTCGGCGGCGCGGCCGGCTCCGAGCTGGCCACCACCTGCTCCTCGGCCGACGCGCTGGCGGCGGCGTACGAGAAGGTCGTGGCCGCCTACGACCTCACCAAGGTCGACTTCGACGTGGAGGGCGGCGCGCTGCCCGACACGGCCGCCAACACGCGCCGCGCCCAGGCCATCGCCCGGCTCCAGGCGGACCACCCCGACCTGGACGTCTCCTTCACCCTCCCGGTGATGCCGGAGGGTCTGACCCAGCCCGGTGTCGACCTGCTGGCCAACGCCAAGGAGAACGGGGTCACGGTCGACACCGTCAACATCATGGCGATGGACTACGGCGCCTCCTACAGCGGTGACATGGGCACCTACGCCGAACAGGCCGCCACCGCCACCCAGGCGCAGGTCAAGGGCGTCCTCGGCCTCGACGACAGCGCGGCGTGGAAGGCGGTCGGGGTCACGCCGATGATCGGCGTCAACGACGTCGTCACCGAGGTGTTCACCGTGGCCGACGCCGGTCAGCTGGTCGAGTTCGCCGAGGCCAAGGGGCTCGGGAGCCTCTCCATGTGGTCCGCGACCCGCGACAAGGCCTGCCCCGGCGGCCCCAAGCGGCAGGCCGACGCCACGTGCAGCTCCATCGAGCAGACGGACGGCGCCTTCGCCGAGGAGTTCGCCCGGTACCAGCAGTAGCGGACCGGTGGGGCGCGGCACCCCCGTCGGATGCCGCGCCCCGCTTCCCCGCTCCCCCGGACAGGTGGTCTACTCGGCCGTCCCCACCGGCGGGAGCGTGCCCGTGCGCGCCGCCTCGCCGTACCACAGGGCGCTCGACTTCGGCGTGCGCTCCAGGGTCACGTAGTCGACGTAGACCCCGCCGAACCGCTTCTCGTAGCCGTACGCCCACTCGAAGTTGTCCAGCAGGGACCACAGGTAGTAGCCGCGCACGTCGGCGCCGTCGGCGATGGCCCGGCGGACCGCCGACAGGTGCCCGTGCAGGTAGGCGACGCGCTCGGGGTCGTGGACCGTGCCGTCGGCGCCGGGCTTGTCGTCGTAGGCGGCGCCGTTCTCGGTGATGAACAGCTGGAGGCCGGGCGCCTCGCGGGAGTAGCGCATGATCAGGTCGTACAGACCGGTCGGGTCGACGGTCCAGCCCATCTCCGTCTGCTCGCCCGGCGACTGGTGGAAGGCCACGTCGTCGGCGGCCGGCCACGGCGAGACGTCGCCGCCCCCGTGCCCGTCGGCGCGCGGGCCGGGGGCGTCCGGGTCGGCGGCCGACACCAGGGTCGGCGTGTAGTAGTTGAGGCCCAGCGCGTCCAGCGGCTGGTGGATCAGGGCGAGGTCGCCGTCCTGGACGTAGGACCAGTCGGTGACCGACGCCGTCGCCTCGAAGAGGTGCTCGGGGTAGGCGCCGTGCAGCACCGGGCCGTGGAAGATCCCGCCGGACAGGTCGTCGATCTTGCGGGCCGCCAGCAGGTCCTCCGGGCGCCGGGAGAGCGGCCGGACGACGGAGGTGTTCAGGCTCAGCGCGATCGAGTTGCGGGCCGGCATCACCGAACGCAGGGCGGTCGTGGCCAGGCCGTGCGCCAGGTTGAGGTGGTGGGCCGCGCGCAGGACGGCCACGTGGTCGGTGCGGCCCGGGGCGTGCACGCCGGAGCCGTAGCCCAGGAAGGCGCTGCACCAGGGCTCGTTGAGCGTCATCCACTGCTCCACGCGGTCCCCGAGCGCCTCGCCGACGATCTGCGCGTACTCGGCGAACCGGTAGGCCGTCTCCCGCTCGGGCCAGCCGCCCGCGTCCTCCAGCTCCTGCGGCAGGTCCCAGTGGTAGAGGGTGAGGGCCGGCTTGATGCCCTTGTCCAGCAGCTCGTCGACCAGGCGCCGGTAGAAGTCCAGACCGCGCTGGACGGCCGGGCCGCGGCCGGTGGGCTGCACGCGGGACCAGGAGACGGAGAAGCGGTAGGCGTTCAGGCCCAGGTCCGCCATGAGCGCCACGTCGTCGCGGTAGCGGTGGTAGTGGTCGACCGCGATGTCACCGGTGTCGCCGCCGGCGGTCTTTCCCGGCGTATGGCTGAAGGTGTCCCAGATGGAGGGGGTACGGCCGTCCTCCCGTACCGCGCCTTCGATCTGGTAGGCGGAGGTGGCGGCGCCCCAGAGGAAGGCAGGGGGGAAGGCGGCGGATGTCGGTTCCGGCATGAAAACGCTCCCACGGGTCGGGGACCTCATTATGCATGGGAGCGCTCCCATAGCGGGAGTCCGAGGGCGGCTGGACTGAGCCCGGGGGCGGCTGGGCCGCGACCGGTACGCCGCCGACGGCAGAGGCCGCCCGAAGGTGCGCCGCGCTTCAGGCCGACGCCTGCCCGAAGGGGTACCGCCGTTCAGGCGGACGCCCGCCCGAAGGAGTACCGCCGTTCAGGCCGACGCCTGCCCGAAGGAGCGCTGCCGTTCAGGCCGACACTTGCCCGAAGGAACACTGCCGTTCAGGCCGACGCCCGCCCGAAGAAGTACCGCCGTTCAGGCCGACGCCCGGATCACCAGTTCCGTGGGCAGGACCACCTCGCGGTGGCCGGTGCCGCGGTCGGCGATCTCGTCGAGCAGGAGACGCGCCATGGTGCGGCCCATCTCCTCCAGCGGCTGCCGGACGCTGGTCAGCGGCGGATCGGTGTGCCGGGCCACGATCGAGTCGTCGAAGCCGATGACGGCCACGTCGTCGGGTATCCGCCTCTCCGCGGCGCGCAGTTCCAGCAGGGCGCCGGCGGCCATCACGTCCGACGCGACGAAGACGGCGTCCAGGGCGGGACGCCGGCGCAGCAGGTCCCGCATGGCCGCACGGCCCCCCTCCTCCGTGAAGTCGCCGTACGCGACCAGTTCCTCGTCGAGGGGGACGCACGCCTCCCGGAGGGCCGCGCGGTAGCCGTCGAGCCGGTCCTGCGCGGCCTCCATGTCCAGCGGTCCGGTGATGGTGCCGATGGTCCGGCGGCCCCGCGCCAGCAGGTGCCGCACCGCGCTCTCGGCGCCGCCGCTGTTGTCCGCGCGGACGTGCCCGAGCGTCTCCTTGTCGCCGCGCCGGCCGGCCAGCACGGTCGGGATGGCGAGTTCGTCCAGTTGGTCGGGGAGCGTGTCCTCGCTGTGCACCGCGATCATCAGCACCCCGTCCACGCGGTGCGCCGCCAGGTACGGGGCGAGCCGCGCGTACTCCTTCTCGTCGCGGACCAGGACCAGCAGCAACTGCATTCCCGCGCTCGCCAGTCCGGCGGACACGCCCCGGATGATCTCCGAGAAGTACGGCTCGCTGAACAGCCGGGTCTCGGCCTCGGGGACGACCAGTGCCACGGAGTCGGTGCGCCGGGTGACCAAGGAGCGGGCGGCCCGGTTGGGTACGTAGCCGAGCTCGGCGATCGCCTGCTCGACCGCCGCGCGGGAATGGGGACTCACCTTGGGCGAACCGTTGATGACCCGGGAGACCGTGCCGCGGCCGACGCCGGCGCGGGCGGCCACGGCGTTCAGGGTCGGACGCCGGACGTCCGCGGTCCTGGGCGGCTCGGCAGGGCTCATCGTTCACCTTCCGGCGTTCGGTGGGGGGCTGCTTCATTCTGGCTCAGAAAGCCGGACCGTCGTTCCGCGAGGCCCCGCGGACGGCCCAAGTGGGCGTCACCGCAGGGGAGATGGGGGAAGAACTGGCATGAAACCGGTTGGAAACAGGGTGGAAACCCCCGCGAAGCCGACACGGCCGTGGCCGGACGGCGACCCCGGCGCGACACATTCACGTGACGTCCGGAACACGCTTGAGCAACAACGCCGTTTTCAACTCTTGACACTTGGGCCCGGCACCGAGGAGTCTTCGGGGCAAGCCGCGTGGGAGCGGTCCCACGGGAAAGCCGGGACGCCTCCCGTGCGGACCAACGCACCATCGGCCCTTCCCTCCGCTTGGCATGGCACACCTCTGACCAGCAACTTCGCACCGCACACCGCGTTGCCGGGGCTGGCCGCTGCTCGAACCGAGAGGGCAGGTCGGGACCGTCGAACCCGGCGGTCTGATTCCTGAGGTCCCCGTTCCCACTGGAACAAGGAGTAGTGGAATGCGCATCACCCGTACCGTCGGCGGCCGCGGCCGCGGAGCAGCGGCCCTGACCACGTCGGTCCTGACAGCCTCGGCCCTGCTGTTGACCGGATGCAGCAGCGACAGCGACTCGGACGCCGCGGACTCCGACGGGAAGATCACCCTCAAGGTGGCCGACTACGGACAGTTCGGCTACAAGGAGGCCGACCTGTTCGCGAAGTACGAGAAGCTGCACCCGAACATCAACGTGGAGGAAGAGACCACCTCCAACGAGCAGGACTACTACCCCAAGCTCCTTCAGCAGCTGAACACGGGCAGTGGGCTGGGTGACGTCGTCGGTGTCGAGATCGCCCGCATCAAGGAGGTCGTCGACACCCAGGCGGACAAGTTCGTCGACCTGAAGGACACGATCGACGTCAGCCAGTGGGTCGACTGGAAGGCCAAGCAGGCCACCGCCGAGGACGGCAAGGTCATCGGCGCCGGCACCGACATCGGCCCGATGTCGCTGTGCTACCGCCGCGACCTCTTCGAGAAGGCGGGCCTGCCGACCGACCGCGAGGCCGTCGCCGACGCGGTCTCGGGCGGCTGGGAGGACTACCTCAAGCTCGCCGAGCAGTACCAGAAGAAGGCGCCCGACGGCACCTTCTTCATGGACTCCGCGAGCGCGATGTTCAACGGTGTCGTCAGCTCCTCCGAGAACCAGTACTACGACGCCGACGGCAACGCCATCTACAAGGACAACCCGGCGGTGCAGAAGGCCTGGAACCTGGCCGCCGAGGCCGCGTCCAAGAAGCTGACCCAGGGTCTGCCCCAGTTCCAGGACCCCTGGAAGGCGGCGCTGCGCAAGGGCACCGTGGCCACCGTGGTGTGCCCCGCCTGGATGGCCAACCAGATCTCGCTCTACTCCGGTGACGACTACAAGGGCAAGTGGGACATCACCAGCGCGCCCGGTGAGACCGCGGCGAACTGGGGCGGCTCCTTCCTGACCGTGCCCAAGACCGGCAAGCACGTCAAGGAGGCCCAGGAGCTGGTCAAGTGGCTGACCGCGCCCGAGCAGCAGGCGGCCGTGTTCAAGGCGGTCGGTATCTTCCCGTCCAACCAGGGTGCCTATGACCTGCCCGAGGTGAAGAACGCGAAGCTCCCGTACTTCAACAACGCTCCCATCGGCCAGCTGTACGCCGAGGAGGCCAAGAGCATCCCCGTCGCCGTGCTCGGCCCGAAGGACGGCGTGATCAAGGACACCATCTCCACGCAGATCAACAACATGGAACAGCGCGGCACCAAGCCCGACGAGGCGTGGGACGCGGCCACCGAGACGATCGACAAGGCCATCGGCTGACCCGGCGGTGCGGGCGGCCCCACCGGCCGCCCGCGCCCCTTCCACGCCGGGACCGCACCGCAGCCGTACGGCGGCCGGGGCCCGTCGGCGTGGGGGCGTCCGCAGCAGATCCGGCCGTGCGCGGCGGGTCAGCAGATCCGGCCGTGCGCGGCGGGTCAGCAGATCCGGCCGTGCGCGGCGGGTCTGCTCCGTGGCGTCCGGCACACGCTCCTCCGCCCGGCTCCTGACGGACCGGCGCACGTTCCTCCGACCGGACCTCTCGGACCGGCACACGCTCCTCCGACCGGACCTCTCGGACCGTTCCTCGAACCGGCTCCTGACGGACCGGTACACGTTCCTCGAACCGCACCGTCTCGGACCGGCGCACGTTCACCCAACCGGACCCTCTCGGACCGGCGCACGTTCCTCGAACCGACCCCTCACGGACCGCCACCCGCTCCTCGGACCGGCACCCGCTGCACAGCGGGACCGGCACACGCTCCTCAGGACCGCCGCGCGGGCCGCCCGACGCCGGGCCGGTCCGCGCGGGGAGGGAACGACGGGACGGTGGCCCGGCCCGGCGACCCGCCTCCCGCCCCACCCGGCCAGACCTCCCAGGGAAGGACTCCCTCCGTGGCAACCACAACCCCCACACGGGGTGCCGACAAGCCGTCCGCCGGCGGCCCCGGCGCCGCGTCGAAGGCACCCAGCGCGTGGCGCACGCGGCTGTGGCGCTTCGACGACAAGGCGTCGCCGTACGCGTACATCGCTCCCTTCTTCCTCATCTTCGGTGCCTTCGGGCTCTACCCGCTCCTCTACACCGGCTGGATCGCCCTGCACCGGGTGGAGATGACGAGTCTCGACCAGTCCGAGTGGGTGGGCTTCGAGAACTTCTCCACGATCCTCCAGGACTCCGAGTTCTGGACGGCCGTCTCCAACACCTTCATCATCGGCGTCCTGTCGACCGTCCCGCAGCTGCTGGTCGCGCTGGGCCTGGCCCACCTGCTCAACTACAAGCTGCGCGCCAGCACCTTCTGGCGCACGGTGATCCTCACCCCGTACGCCACCTCGGTGGCGACCGCCGCCCTCGTCTTCGCCCTGGTGTTCCGGGCCGACGGCGGCCTCCTCAACTGGGTGCTGAGCTTCGTCGGCGTCGACAACATCAACTGGGGCAACGGCGAGTGGTCGTCCAAGATCGCGATCTCGGTCATCGTGATCTGGCGCTGGACCGGCTACAACGCCCTGATCTACCTGGCGGCCATGCAGGCCGTGCCGTCCGACCTGTACGAGGCGGCGTCGATCGACGGGGCCTCGCGCTGGCAGCAGTTCCGCAAGGTGACCATCCCCTCGCTGCGGCCGACGATCCTGTTCACCATCGTCATCTCGACGATCGGCTCCATGCAGCTGTTCGGTGAGCCGCTGCTGCTCCAGGGCGGCACGCTCGGCGCCGTCGGCGGCAGCGAGCACCAGTACGAGACGCTCAGCATCTACCTCTACAACTACGGCTGGAAGCTGCAACACCTCGGCCCGGCCGCGGCGGTGGCCTGGGCCATGCTCGTCCTGCTGCTGCTCATCGCCCTGATCAACTGGATCGTCAGCCGGTTCGTGCGCAAGAGCGCGGCCTGACGGGAGCGACTTCGATGACCACGACCAGTAGTCCCACCAAGACCGCGCCGGGCGTGCCCCCGGCTCCGCTCCCCGCCCCCGCCGGCAAGGGCCGCCGCCTCAGGCTCGGCGCCGGCGAGCAGCTCAAGGGCGGCCCGTACACCTATCTCGCGCTGATCATCGTCGGTCTGGGGTCCGTCTTCCCCTTGTACTGGACGCTGGTCGCCGCCTCGCACGACCAGCAGCGGGTCCTCGACAGCCCACCGCCGTTCATCCCCGGCGGGCGGCTGTGGAACAACCTGGAGGCGGCCTGGGAACAGGCCAACCTCGGCAAGGCCATCGTCAACAGCGTCATCGTGTCCGGCAGCATCACCGTCGCCACGCTGTTCTTCTGCACCCTGGCCGGCTACGCCTTCGCCAAGATGCGCTTCCGCGGCCGGGGCGTGCTGATGACCGCGGTCGTCGCCACGCTGACGATCCCGCCGCAGCTCAGCGTCGTGCCGCTGTTCATGATGATGGCGGACATCGGCTGGGGCGGGAAGCTGGAGTCGGTGATCTTCCCGACCCTGGTCGGCGCCTTCGGTGTCTTCTTCATGCGCCAGTACCTGCTGGAGGCCCTGCCCTACGAACTCATCGAGGCGGCCAAGGTGGACGGGGCGAACAACCTCCGCATCGTGTGGAGCATCGTCCTGCCCGCGGCCCGGCCCGCGATGATGGTGCTCGGCATGCTCACCTTCGTCCAGGCCTGGAACGACTTCTTCTGGCCCTTCCTCTCCCTGTCCGCGGAGAACCCGACGCTCCAGGTGGCGCTCGGCCAGCTCAGCGCCTCCTACACCCCCGACCAGAGCATCGTCATGGCCGGAGCGCTGATCAGCACGCTGCCGCTGCTGGTGGTCTTCGTGGTCTTCGGCAAGCAGATCGTCGGAGGCATCATGGCGGGCGCGGTCAAGGGCTGACCCACCGCGGCCCACCGCGGCCCACCGCGGCCCACCGCGGCCCACCGCGGCACCGGTTCACCGAACCACCGGCCGTCGAACCATCGGCCGTCGAACCATCGGCCGTCGAACCACCGGCCGTCGAACCACCGGCCGTCGAACCACCGACGCGCCACCCCGCCGGTCACCCGCCGGCAGGGCCCGCCCCGCACGCGGGCCCTGCCGGCCCCCCGGCCCTGGCTCCGTACACACCCGTCGGCCCCGGCCCTCCTCCCTGCCCTCGGCCCTCGCCCGCCGCGCTCGCTTCCCGTACCCGTCCGCCCGCACCGCCGGACCTCCCCGCCCCACTCCTTCTCACGCCCTTGGGAGCGCTCTCACATGACCGCCGTACGACCCGAGACCACTGCCCGGTCGGCCTCCGACGCCTCCTTCCCGGCGGGCTTCGTCTGGGGCACCGCCACCGCCGCGTACCAGGTGGAGGGTGCCGCCGCCGAGGACGGCCGCACGCCCTCCATCTGGGACACCTTCAGCCACACCCCCGGCAAGGTCCGCAACGGGGACACCGGTGACATCGCCGCCGACCACTACCACCGGTACCGCGACGACGTGGCCCTGATGAAGGACCTCGGTCTCAAGGCGTACCGCTTCTCGGTCTCCTGGTCCCGGGTCCAGCCCACCGGCCGCGGGCCCGCCGTCGAACGCGGCCTGGACTTCTACCGCCGGCTCACCGACGAACTGCTGGAGGCGGGCATCACCCCCGTCGCCACCCTCTACCACTGGGACCTGCCCCAGGAGCTGGAGGACGCGGGCGGCTGGCCGCAGCGCGACACCGCCGACCGCTTCGCCGAGTACGCCGACATCATGGCCCGTGCCCTGGGCGACCGCGTCGGCGTGTGGACCACCCTCAACGAGCCCTGGTGCAGCGCCTTCCTCGGCTACGGCTCCGGCGTGCACGCCCCGGGCCGCACCGACCCGGCCGCCACCCTGCGCGCCGCCCACCACCTCAACCTGGCGCACGGCAGGGCGATCGGCGCGCTGCGCGCGTCCCTGCCGACGACCGCACAGGCCTCCATCACCCTCAACCTCCACCAGGTGCGCCCCCTCACCGACAGCCCCGAGGACGCCGAGGCGGCCCGCCGCATCGACGCGGTCGGCAACCGCGTCTTCACCGGCCCCCTCCTCGACGGCGCCTACCCCGAGGACCTGCTCGCCGACACCGCGCACATCGTCGACTGGGGGCAGCTGGTGCGCGACGGCGACCTGGCCGAGATCTCCCGCCCCATCGACGTGCTCGGCGTCAACTACTACGCGCCGACCGTGGTCTCGCTGCCCGCCGACGGCACCGGCAGCACCGGCAACGACGGCCACGGCGCCAGCGACCACTCCCCGTGGACGGGCTCCGGCCACGTCTCCTTCCACCTCGCCAACGACAACCTCACGGCGATGAACTGGGCCATCGACCCGGACGGGCTGCACACCCTGCTGACCGACCTGGCCAAGGCACACCCCGGCCTGCCGCTGATGGTCACCGAGAACGGCGCCGCCTTCGACGACTACGTCTCCCCCGAGGGCGTGGTGAACGACCCGGAGCGGATCACCTACCTGCACGCCCACCTGGGGGCGGTCCGGCGGGCCGTCGCCGACGGCGCGGACGTCCGGGGCTACTTCCTGTGGTCCCTGCTGGACAACTTCGAATGGGCCTACGGCTACTCGAAGCGCTTCGGCGCCGTGTACGTCGACTACGCCACCCAGCGCCGCATCCCCAAGGCGAGCGCCCACTGGTACGCCGACGTGATCCGGCGCAACGCCCTGCCGGCCGCCGGCGAGCAGGGATAACACCTCGGGCTTCCACCATGGCCGCGGCTGTTACATTCCTGGCCTGACAGCGGCGAAAGGGAAGGCGGCGACCATGGTGGTCAGCGGTGGGCGGAGCCGGGGCGTCCGGCGCCCGACCCTGGAGGAGGTCGCCGCCCGCGCCGGGGTCGGCCGCGGCACCGTCTCCCGGGTGATCAACGGATCGCCCCGGGTGAGCGACGCGACCCGCGCGGCCGTCGAGGCGGCGGTCGCCGAACTCGGCTACGTGCCGAACACGGCCGCCCGCGCCCTGGCCGCCAACCGCACCGACGCCATCGCCCTGGTCGTCCCCGAGCCGGAGACCCGGTTCTTCTCGGAACCGTACTTCTCCGCCATCCTGCGCGGCGTCGGCGCCGAGCTGGCCGACACCGAGATGCAGCTGCTGCTGATCTTCGCGGGCAGTGACCGGGAGCGGCAGCGCCTCGCCCAGTACCTCGCCGCCCACCGGGTGGACGGCGTCCTGCTGGTCTCCGTGCACGCCGACGACCCGCTGCCCGACCTGCTCGCCCAGCTGGAGATCCCCGCGGTGATCAGCGGCCCGCGCTCCGCCACCGAGGCCCTGGCCTCCGTCGACTCCGACAACTACGGCGGCGCCCGCTCGGCCGTCGAACACCTGCTCTCCCGGGGCCGGCGCCGGATCGCCCACATCACCGGCCGCCTGGACGTCTACGGCGCCCAGCGCCGCGTCGACGGCTACCGCGACGCCCTGCGGGAAGCCGGCCTGGAGGGGGACGAACGGCTCGTCGAACCGGGCGACTTCACCGAGGAGGGCGGGCGCCGCGCGATGGCCGAGCTGCTGCGCCGCCGCCCCGACCTGGACGCGGTGTTCTGCGGCTCCGACGTGATGGCGGCCGGCGCCCGCCAGGTCCTGCGCGAGGCCGGCCTGCGCATCCCGGAGGACGTGGCGCTGGTCGGTTACGACGACTCGGCCATCGCCCGCCACATGGACCCGCCGCTGACCAGCGTCCGCCAGCCCATCGTGGAGATGGGCCGCGCGATGATCGACCTGCTGCTCACCGAGATCGCCGACCGCCGCCCGGCCGCGTCCCGGGGGCCGGCGCGGCAGCAGGCGGTGCTGGCGACACAGCTGGTGGAGCGGAAGTCCTCCTGACCCCGGCGTGGCACGGCCCGCCGGGGCCAGGACCGTCACGGAAGGGTCAGGAGAAGACCCAGCGCTGGGCGGTGTACTGGTTCTCCCCGCAGGTCATCACCTGGAGTTCGGCGTCGTCGCCGGCGGTCTTGCCGCCGTTCACGCCCAGGCACAGGTTGGCGACGAGATTGCGCAGCGCGTACGTGCCGCCCGCGCGGGGTTCCAGGTACCAGAGGTGGTTGTCCGACCGGGTGGTGTTGCAGGGGAACTCGGTGACCTGGGTCCCCTTCCCGACACTGCCGTACTTGGGCAGGTCGAAGCAGAGCCCGTCCTTGACGTTCTTGATGACGAACAGGCTCGCCCCGCCGGGCCCGCCCGACGCCGATACGACGTTCAGGTCCCACTGCTGGTTGTCGGAGCTGCCGTCCCGGCAGATGTACTGCCGCACCGGACCGTCGACGGACCCGGTCCCGTAACCGGGCACATCGGCGCACTTGCCCGTCGCGGTGTTCTTCAGCAGGACGGCCGACTGACTGGAGGCGGCGTTGGCCAGCTCACGGGCGGTGGGCTCGGGCGTCTTCTTCGTCGTGGCCTTCTTCTCGGTCCGCGCGGCCTTGGTCGTCTTCCCGGCGGCCGGCTCCTTCGTCTTCTTCTCCTCCTCCGCCGCCGTCTTCTCCTCCGTGCCCTGCGGCGCGGCCTTCACCTCGGCGGGAGAGGGGGACTTCGCCGAGGGGGAGGCCTTCGACGCGCTCGGCGAGGGAGACGGGGACTCGGCCGCGTAGTCGGCGGGCAGCTCGTCGTCCGACGTGCCGGGGCCGAGCGTCGTACCGCCGACGGGCGCCGTGGCGATCGACCGGTCGTCGTCGTCCCCGATCGCGGCCAGCACCAGGAACGGTACGGAGATCAGCAACGCGCCCGCGATGCCGGCGGCGGCGAGCAGGGGGCGCCGGGGGCGGGAGGGGTGCTGATCGGCGGGCTGGGACGCGCCGGCGGCGGTGGCTTCGGCTTCGGCGGCGGTTGCGGCTGCGGCGAGCGGGCTGGGGGCGGCTTCGGGCTCCGCCTTCGCTTCCGCTTCGGGCTTTGCCCCGGGCTGCGCTTCGGACGCCGTCTTGCGTTCTGCCTTGGACGCCGTCCCGGGCCGCGTCCCGGGTTTCGTCCCGGACTTCACCTCCGGTTCCGTCTCGGGCTCCGCCGGGGACTTCGTCTCGGGCCGCTGCTCCTGTTCCGCCCAGCGGGGCTTGCCGAAACGTTTCCCAGCGGGGGCGGACGTGGCGGCGGGCGCCGGTTCGAGTTCCGGTCCGGGATCCGGGGCGGAGGCGGTCGGTGCGGGGGCCACGGGAGCGGGCGTGGGTTCCGGGGCGGGGACGCGTGGGCCGAGGGCGGCGCCGGGGTCCTGGGCCGGCCCCGGGACGGCCACCGCCCGCCGGACGGTGACGGGGGGCGCCGTCTCGGAGGAGGGCGGTTCGTTCTGACGTGGCATGAACGCTGCTCCTTGTCGAGGTGTGGGAAGTGCGGTTCAGTGGTCGCCGACGGGCCCGGCACAGCGGCCCGGCCAGTCGCCCGCACCGGGCGACGTGCGGTCCGCCAGGGCGTGGTCCAGGCGGGTGAGCGCGGTCTCGTCCGCGTCCTCCAGCACGGTGGACGCGGTGGGGATGTCGGGCAGCTGGCGCAGCAGGACCAGGGGAGGCGAGTCGTCGGCCGCCCGTACGCCGAGGACCTTGAAGGCGGTGCCCGGGGCGAAGACGACCTCGTCGCCGTCCGCGTCCAGCAACTGCCGGACCCGGCGGCCGGTGAGGGACCAGATCGCGAAGCCCACGCCCGCGACCCGCTCCTTCCCGTCCGGATCGAACGGCAGCCCGCTCAACGGCGCCGGGTCCCGCAGCACCTGCCCCGGCCGCAGCCCGTCGAGCCCGGCCGCGCCGCCTCGTCCGCGCAGTACGGCACCGCGGTACGACGGCAGCCGCGCGAGCCCGGACGCCAGACAGCGGGCGTACGGGACGAGGCGCTCCTCGCCCGACCGCAGGGACTTCGCCAGCTCCTCGTGGCCCAGCGGCCCGTCGTCGTCCCGGAGGTACAGCCGCAACGCGATCAGGTCGGCACGCGCCGCGTCCTGCTCCTCCCCGCGCGGCACGGGCATGCCCGCCAGCGCCCGGTCCACCGCCGCGCTCTGCCCCTCCCACACGGGTGCGGCCAGCGCCCGGAAGGCGGTGCGTTCCGGGACGGTGCTCCGGTGCCGGGGGGAGACCGGTACGTCCGGGAGCGGTGCCCGCGGGGCGGCGGCCGGGGAGGCGGGTCGTGAGCGGTCCTTCGGTACGTCCGGCCCGCGGGGCGCGCTCGGTACGGCCGACGCCGTGGCGGCGGTGGCCGACGCGGCGGAGGCGGTGGCGGTGGCGGCGGCGGGCGTCGGCTCGGGTGCGGCGGGACCGGTCGCCGGGGTGGCCGCCGGGGTGGCCCCGGAGACGCTGTTCACCGGTGCCGGTCGCGGCACGGCGGCCGGGGTCGTCGGCCCGGTCGCGGTCGACGGCCGGGGCTTCGACTCCGTGGGCACACCGCCGGAGGCGCGCGTGACACCTGCGACACGCGTGGCGTTCGCCGCGCCGGCGGTGCCGCTCCGGGGCCCCGGTCGCGTCCGTGACGCCGTGGTGAAGCGGATGACGCGCAGGGCGTGGTCCGCCGCCAGGGTGCGCAGGGCGAGGCCGCCGTCGGGCGGGGTGGCGTGGACGTGGAGGGCGGTGCGGGTGCGCAGGTCGGCCGGGAGGCGGTCGAGGAGGCGGGACAGCACCGGCCAGAGCGAGGCGTCGAGCCGGTCGCCGGAGAGACCGATCTCGATGGTCGGGCCGTCGATGCTCACCGGGCGGGCGCTCCAGGGCGGCGGGGGACCGTCCCGGCGGTCCACCCACAGCCCGGCCCGGGTGACCGTGGCCCGCCAGGTGTCGGAGAGGAGGAGGACGCCGTCCTCGGGGCCCCGGGGGTCCGGCAGCGGTGAGGTCCAGCGGAGCAGCCGGGGGGCCGGGGCGGTGGGTTCCGGCGTGGCGGCGGTCGGGCCGTCGGGCCCCGGTGCGGGCCGGGTCTCTTCCGGGGGCAGGCACATCACGGCGTCCACGAAGGGCAGCCAGCGCGGCGCCCCGTCCGGACCGGCCAGCACGGACCGTACGCCGTACGTGCCCAGCGGGCTGTCGGCGGCGAAGAGCGGGAGCCCGGTGGTGACCTCCACCTCCGTCTTCAGCCGCGCGGCCACGGCGCGGCCCAGCGGCAGCAGGTCGCGCCGCCCGCCCGGGGAGAGCCGGACGCCGGAGCGGACGGTGACCGGCAGCGCGGCGAGCACGTCGGCGACCTCGCTCGCCAGGACGTCCTCGCCCCACGGCACGCCGACGACCACGGCGGGACGCCGGGGGTCCACGGGGACGGCGTGGAACAGGTCACCGGGCCTGGGCGCGGTGGCCTCGGCGGGGCGGATCAGCAGGCCCGCCGGTATTCGGTCCACGACGCAGCCGTCCGACGTACGCTCCGGCACCCGGCGCATCGCCGCCTGCCAGCGCGGGGCGGGGGTGAGCGGCCCGAGCGCCTCGGGACGTTCACCGGGGGCGAAGCGCCACCAGCCGCCGTCGCCGGGCGGTACGAAGACCGAGCCGCCCGGCACCACGAGCACCGGTCCGTCGGGGGCCTCGACCGTCAGGCCCCAGGCGTCGGCGATCCGGCGGGCCGGGGCGGGCCGGTCCGGGCGGTCGAGTCCGGCGCCGGACATCACCAGCCGCACGGACCGGGTGCCGGACTCCCGCAGCGAGTCGAGCGTCTCGCTCAGCCGGGGCCAGAGCGACGCCGCCGCGTCCTCCCCGGCGACGGCGACGATCGTGACGGTGTCCTGGTCCGCGGCGCGCAGGGCGCGGGCGAGGTCGGCGACGTCGGCGGCGAGCAGGGTGTCGTCCGTGGGCGGGCGGAGCAGGAGCAGGCCGTCGTGGTCCTCGACGAGCACGCGCGGTCCGGAGGGCTCCCCGTTCCCGGGGCCGAGGGGGTGCCCGGTCCGCCGGTCCGGCGCCGGCTCGGCGGGCCGCCGTCTGGCTCGGCGGCCGTTCCAGAGGCTCACGAGGCCTCACCCATCAGATCCGTCCGACGCACCCGAACCCCATTCCAGTCCCACCAGGATGGTCATTCCACTCGATCAACTCTGGACATTACTCGTTGCGTACGAGATGCGAACCGGTGAACTGCTCTTCTCGACCGCGGGGTTGGCGGGAAAAGGACCGGGAGGGCGGCCGGGCGGCCGGGGCGGGAACGACGACGAAGCCCCTGGTCCGCGTCATCCGCGTACCAGGGGCTTCCTGTCAGGGTGAGTGACGGGACTTGAACCCGCGACTTCCTGGACCACAACCAGGTGCTCTACCAGCTGAGCTACACCCACCATGACCGGTGCTGGGATTCCGTGTGGTTTCCCCGACCGGCCGAGAAAAAGTGTACAGGGTCCGAAGGGGTGCTCGCGCCACGCTTCAGTGGCGTCCCTGTTCGGCGCGCACGATGTGCTTCGCCGCGATGGTCTTGGCGGTCTCGGAGTCGGGGCCGGGCTGCGGTACGAAGACGGCTTCGCGGTAGTAGCGCAGCTCGGCGATGGACTCGCGGATGTCGGCGAGCGCGCGGTGGTTGCCGTTCTTCTCGGGACTGTTGAAGTAGGCCCTCGGGTACCAGCGGCGGGCCAGCTCCTTGATCGAGGACACGTCGACGATCCGGTAGTGGAGGTAGTCCTCCAGGGCCGGCATGTCACGGAGCAGGAAGCCGCGGTCGGTGCCGACGGAGTTGCCGCACAGCGGAGCCTTGCCGGGCTCCTTGACGTGCTCCTTCACGTACGCCAGGACCCGCTCCTCGGCGTCGGCCAGCGTCGTGCCGTGCTCCAGCTCGGCGAGGAGGCCGGAGGCGGTGTGCATCTGGCGCACCACGTCCGGCATGGTCTCCAGGGCCTGCTCCGGCGGACGGATGACGATGTCCACGCCGTCGCCGAGGATGTTCAGCTCGGAATCGGTGACGAGGGCGGCCACCTCGATGAGCGCGTCGTCGGACAGCGAGAGGCCGGTCATCTCGCAGTCGATCCACACCATGCGATCGTTCATGCGAACACCCTACGGCTGACGTCGCCCGTTCAGGCCCCCGGCGTCGGTGTGGGCCTCACCGGGGGCCGCCGCCCCTGGACCCCGCCTGCGGCCTGGACGACCTCGTCCTCAAGCGCCGGACGGGCTGGAGGGGCGACGTCCGCCGCGTCGGCCCCCGGCGTCGGCCGGGCGGGCCCTGGGAGCCGCCCGGCATGCCCGGCACGCGGGGGACGTCAGGGTGCGCTGCGCTGGCCCGGGAGGCTGGGGCGGGGGCCCGCGTAGGCCTCGCGGTCGGGTTCCGCGGGGGCGAGGTGCGGGGCGGGGCGGCGGGTCTGGAACGGGACGCCGCCCTCCGGGTGCAGCGGGACCGGGTGCTGACCGGCCGCCTCGGCCGGTGCCGGGGCCCGCTCACCGCTCTCCGCCGGGCGGTCGCCCTGCGGCCGGCGGGCGCGGTAGGCGGCGCGGTACGCGGCCGGGGAGGACCCGAGCTGGCGGCGGAAGTGGCCGCGCAGCGCCACCGGCGAGCGGAAGCCGCAGCGGCCGGCGACCTCGTCCACCGAGTAGTCCGACGTCTCCAGCAGACGCTGCGCCTGGAGCACCCGCTGGGTGATCAGCCACTGGAGCGGTGCCGAGCCCGTCAGCGAGCGGAAGCGCCGGTCGAAGGTCCGGCGCGACATGTACGCGCGCGCGGCGAGCGTCTCCACGTCGAACTGCTCGTGGAGGTGCTCCAGCGCCCAGGCGACGACCTCGGCGAGCGGGTCGGCGCCGATCTCCTCCGGTAAAGAGCGGTCCAGGTAGCGCTCCTGGCCGCCGCTGCGGCGCGGTGGGACCACCAGGCGCCGGGCCAGCGCGCCGGCCGCCTCGTTGCCGTGGTCCGTGCGCACGATGTGCAGGCAGAGATCGATCCCGGCCGCGGTGCCCGCCGAGGTCAGCACGTCGCCGTCGTCGACGAACAGCTCCCGCGGGTCGACGTGGACCGACGGGTAGCGCTTGGCGAGCGTCGGCGCGTACATCCAGTGGGTGGTGGCCGGGCGGCCGTCCAGCAGCCCCGCCGCGGCCAGCACGAACGCGCCGGTGCACAGGCCGACGATGCGCGCGCCCTCCTCGTGCGCCCGGCGCAGCGCGTCCAGCGCCTCCTCCGGGGGTGGTGAGGTGATCGACCGCCAGGCGGGCACCACCACGGTGCCGGCCCGGGAGATCGCCTCCAGCCCCTGCGGCGCGGTCAGCTCCAGACCTCCCGTGGTCCTGAGCGGGCCGTCTTCCCCGGCGCAGACCAGCAGCCGGTAGCGCGGCACGCCGGCGTCCTGCCGGTCGATACCGAACACCGACAGCGGTATGGAACTCTCGAAGATGGGACCGCCGCTGAACAGCAGCACCGCGACGATCTCCTTGCGGCGTCGCCCGGAGAGCTTCCGGGTCGCGGCTTCCGGCGCGGCAGCGGAGTCGTGGCTCATACTGCTAAGCCCCCCTCGGTGGTCGCGGCGCCCCTAACTTGTCGGGCCTGTCGCTCCAGCACGTTTCCCCTCGGTCCTGCACTTGTCCCCCGCCGTAGACAATCAAGATCGAATCTACTGCGTCCCGTCGTGCCGGGGTGGCCGGTTCGGCACTTGGGACATTGTCGACATGGCAACTTGGCGTGAAGCATTCGATCACGAAGCGTTGCACTCCGGGACGCCGCAGGGAAGTACGCCTTGTGGCAGTGGCCAATCCCCGTAGGGTGCGCAGGGCCCTCGAGACCCTTTCCGTGCAGGTGGAACGGGGATTGGGGGGTGGTTCCCGGTAGGGATGCGCCATGCGCCGAAGTTGGCCGAAAAGGAACGGGCGCGTGTACGGAAACCGGTCAGGCGACCGGTGTGCCTCCTTCGGCGCTCCGTCCGCCCCCGCGCGCCCCGGTCCCGTCGCCGGCGCCCGCGAGAGAGCTTCGGCGCCACGGGGGCCGGAGGCCCCCGGGGAGGCCGAGGGAGGCCGGGTGTCCGGTGCGGGGGAGGGGTGGTCCGGCTCGGGCGTGCGTGCTCCCTGAGGGTGGTTCACCGGGGTCCGATGTCGGCCCGGGCGCACGGGCGCCCCAGGTCGGTCCGGCGTACCGGGCTTCGGTACGAGAGGCGTACGCGCGCGTGAATCCTGTGCGAACCGCCTGTACAGCGCAGCAACCATTGCGTAACGGGCGCCCCCTCGTGCATGCTCCGGGGAACCCCGGCGGGGAGCCCGTCGGGAACTGGGCGAAGGAGGCGTGCCGCCGTACCCTTGGGGGTATGGGGTTGGGAAGATGATTCCCGGACACTGATTCGGACACAGCTCCGCCGCACCCTGTCGGTCCACCCATAAAGGATCAAAACGCCGAGACAGCCATGGCCGGTCACGAATTCTTCGAACCCGCGGACCGCAAGCGGCCGGTCGCCGATCCGACGGCGGCCGATCCCCTGGCGGAGCCCGAGCCGCGCCACGCGTGCGACCCCGCCTTCAAGCACGGGGTCGTCGTGGGCTTCGACGGCTCCACGTCCAGTGAACGCGCCCTCGCCTACGCCATCGGCATGGCCCGGCGGCAGGCACAGGGCCTGATCATCGTCCATGTGGCCAACCGGCTGCCCACGACCGTGTGGGCGGGCTGCGAGCCGCCCGTCTTCGTGGACGTGCCCGACCACCGCACCGAGGTCCTCGGGCTGGAACTGGCCTGCGCGGACTATCTCACCGAGGTCCCCTGGATCCTGGTCGAGCGCGGCGGTGACATCTGCCACGAACTCGAAGAGGTGGGGCGGGAGTACGAGGCCGACGCCATCGTCGTGGGGTCCACCCACGGTCTGGTGGGGCGCCTCTTCGGCTCGGTCGCCGGGCGGCTCGCCAAGCGGGCCCAGCGGCCCGTGGTGGTCATTCCCTGACGGCCCGGCAGTCCGCCGGAACCTACCGCCGCGTAGAGGTGTTCGTGCTCTTGTGAAGGGCATGAAGGGGGCATCGACCGGGGAGTGACGGCCGCCGGTCGGCAGCGTCGGCCGGGGAGTCGGGCGGCTTCCCGGCGACCCGGAACGGCCCCCCGCGTGCTGTTGGCACACGTGAGGGGCCGTCTGCTGTGGGGAAATCCTCGCGTGAGGATTCGTAGGGGGGGCCTACTCCACCGTCACCGACTTGGCCAGGTTGCGCGGCTTGTCGATGTCCCGGCCCAGGGCCAACGCCGTGTGGTAGGCGAGGAGTTGAAGGGGGATGCCCATCAGGATGGGGTCGAGTTCGTCCTCGTTCTTCGGGACGACGATCGTGTGGTCGGCCTTCTCCTGCTCCTGGTGGGCGACCGCGAGGATCTGGCCGCTGCGGGCCTTGATCTCCTCCATCGCGGCGCGGTTCTTCTCCAGCAGGTCGTCGTCGGGGACGATCGCCACCGTGGGCAGGGCCGGCTCGATCAGCGCGAGCGGGCCGTGCTTCAGCTCGGAGGCCGGGTACGCCTCGGCGTGGATGTACGAGACCTCCTTGAGCTTCAACGACGCCTCGCGGGCCACCGGGTAGCCCCGCACCCGGCCGATGAAGAGCATCGAGCGGGCGTCGGCGTACTGCGCGGCCAGCTTCTTGATGTCCTCCTCCTGCTCCAGCATCTCGGAGATCTGCGCGGGCAGCTTGCGCAGCCCCTCGATGATCCGCTTGCCGTCCCGGACGGACAGGTCGCGGGTGCGGCCCAGGTGCAGGGCGAGCAGCGCGAAGGCGACCGTGGTGTTGGTGAAGCACTTGGTGGAGACGACGCAGACCTCCGGCCCGGCGTGCACGTACATGCCGCCGTCCGCCTCGCGGGCGATCGCCGAGCCGACGACGTTGACGATGCCGAGCACCCGCGCGCCCTTGCGCTTCAGCTCCTGTACGGCGGCCAGTACGTCGTACGTCTCACCGGACTGGGACACGGCGACGTAGAGGGTGTCGGGGTCGACGACGGCGTTGCGGTAGCGGAACTCGGAGGCGGGCTCGGCGTCGGCGGGGATGCGGGCCAGCTCCTCGATCATCTGGGCGCCGATCATGCCCGCGTGGTACGAGGTGCCGCAGCCGAGGATCTTCACGCGCCGGATGCGGCGGGCCTCGCGGGCGTCCAGGTTGAGGCCGCCGAGGTGCACCGTGGAGAAGCGGTCGTCGATCCGGCCGCGCAGGACGCGGTCGACCGCCTCGGCCTGCTCGTGGATCTCCTTGTGCATGTAGGTGTCGTGGCCGCCCATGTCGTAGGAGGCCGCCTCCCACTCCACGGTGGTCGGCTCGGCGGTGGTGCGGGTGCCCTCGGTGGTGTACGTGCGGAAGTCGTCGGCCTTGAGGGTGGCCATCTCGCCGTCGTCGAGGGTGACTATCTGCCGGGTGTGGGTGACCAGCGCGGCGATGTCGGAGGCGACGAACATCTCCTTCTCGCCGATGCCGAGGACGACCGGGGAGCCGTTGCGGGCGACCACGATGCGGTCGGGGAAGTCGGCGTGCATCACCGCGATGCCGTAGGTGCCCTCGATCAGGCGGAGGGTCTCGCGGACGCGGTCCTCCAGCTTCTCGGCGCCCGAACGGGCGATGAGGTGGACGAGGACCTCGGTGTCGGTCTCGGAGAGGAACTCGACGCCCTCCGCCTCCAGCTTGCGGCGCAGCTCGGCGGCGTTGTCGATGATGCCGTTGTGGACGACGGCGACCCGGTCGTCGGCCGACATGTGCGGGTGGGCGTTGACGTCGGAGGGGGCGCCGTGGGTGGCCCAGCGGGTGTGGGCGATGCCGGTGGTGCCCTTGAAGCGCGCCGGGACCTTGGCCTCCAGGTCACGGACCCGGCCCTTGGCCTTGACCGTCTTCAGGCCGGCCGCCTTCGGCGAGGTCACGACGATGCCCGCCGAGTCGTAGCCCCGGTACTCCAGGCGCTGGAGGCCCTCCAGGAGCAGGGGCGCCACGTCGCGCTTCCCGATGTATCCGACGATTCCGCACATAGAAACGCTGTCCCTCAGCCGTAGACGATGCGGCGCAGCTGGCGGAGCGTCAGCTCCGGCGGTGCGACCGCCCGGTATGTGAGTTCCGCCTTGATCCGTTCGAAGATCGTCGCGTTCACCAGGCCCTGGGCCTGGAGTTCGCGGTGGCGGCGACGGACGAATTCCTCGGTCGTCTCGTCGAAGTAGGCGAGCACGTCCTGGACCACGCGCAGCGCCTCGCCCCGGTTGAGGGGCGTGGACCGCGTCAGATGATCAACGAGTTCGTCGTGCACCCGGTAGATCCTGGGGGACAGTCGGCGCCCGCGCAAGAATCCTGCCCGATTTCGGGCACGTACCTGTTGAAACTCTCATGAGAGGCTGTTTGCCGGCTGTCCATCCTGTGGCCGAAAATTCGTTGCCTCGGGAGACGAGTTTCAGACGCCATGGACATTCCTCGTATGGGCGTTCCCGAGCGGCTGGCCGCGCGGATGAGCATGGCCGAGCAGCACGAGTACCTGCGGGCCAGGTTCTCGCGCCGCACGCTGGTGCGGGGCGGAGCGGTCACGCTCGGTGCCGTGGCCGGCGGCGCGTTCGTGGCGGGCGGCACCGCCCAGGCCGCCGTACCGACCCAGCGCACGGCTCCGGCCACCGAGAGCGTCGACGGCGCCCTGGTCGCCCCCTTCGGCCGCCACCTCGCCTACGGCAACGACCCGCGCACCGAGATGACCGTCTCCTGGCAGGTCCCGGTCGCCGTCAAGAAGCCGTTCATCCGGATCGGCGCCCACCCCTGGGACCTCTCCCGCAAGATCGACGCCGAGATCCGCACCCTGCACACCCCCGCCGGGGTCGGCGCGAGCGGCGACCACACCCAGTACTACGTGCACGCCAGGCTCAGCCGGCTCAAGCCGGGCCGGACCTACTACTACGGTGTCGGCCACGCCGGTTTCGACCCGGCCGAGGCCCACCTCGCCGGCACCCTCGGCACCTTCACCACGGCCCCCGCCAAGGCGGAGCCGTTCACCTTCACCGCCTTCGGCGACCAGGGCGTCAGCTACCACGGCCTCGCCAACGACGCCCTGATCCTCGCCCAGAACCCCGCCTTCCACCTGCACGCCGGCGACATCGCCTACGGCGACCCGGCCGGGCAGGGCAAGACCTCCGACACCGGCTTCGACTCCCGGGTGTGGGACCAGTTCCTGCACCAGACCGAGTCGGTCGCCAAGTCGGTCCCGTGGATGGTCGCGTACGGCAACCACGACATGGAGGCCTGGTACTCGCCCAACGGCTACGGCGGCGAGGAGGCCCGCTGGGAGCTGCCGGACAACGGCCCGGACAAGACCAACCTCCCCGGCGTCTACTCCTTCACGCACGGCAACACGGCGGTCGTCTCGCTGGACGCCAACGACATCTCCTTCGAGATCCCGGCCAACCTCGGCATCTCCGGCGGCACCCAGACGACCTGGCTGGAGCGGACGCTCAAGGCCTACCGGGCCGACAAGGACATCGACTTCATCGTCGTCTTCTTCCACCACTGCGCCTACTGCACCGCCACCGCCCACGCCTCCGAGGGCGGCGTGCGCGACGAGTGGGTGCCGCTCTTCGAGAAGTACACCGTCGACCTGGTCATCAACGGCCACAACCACGTCTACGAGCGCACCGACGTCATCAAGGGCGGCGAGGTCGCCAAGGAACTGCCCATCGGCGGCACCGCCTACCCCGAGACCGAGGGCGTCGTCTATGTCACCGCGGGCGCGGCCGGCAAGAGCCTGTACGCCTTCAGCGCCGACGAGTCCTACGAGGGCGACGTCAAGGACGACGAGTCCGTCTCGTCGTTCGTCTGCGTCGACGGCGGCAAGCGGAGCGAGACCGTCGCCTGGTCGCGGGTGCGCTACCTCGACTACTCCTTCCTGCGCGTCGACGTCACCCCGGCCGCCAAGGGCCGCACGGCCACGCTGAAGGTGCGGGGCATCGCCGAGACCGGCGAGCAGGTCGACCACTTCACGGTGGCCCGCCGGTCCCGGTGAGCGTCACATCCGTTTGAGCAGGGCCGCCTTGGCCAGGGCGAACTCGTCGTCGGTCAGGACCCCGTCGCGGTGCAGTTCGCCCAGTTCGCGCAGCCGCCGCAGCAGCGCGTCGTGGTCGTCCTCGACGGGGGCGGCGGCCGCCGCGGCGGTGAGGGCGGCCGCGGCGGCCGCCGCGGCGGTGAGGGCGGGGGTGCCGGGCGCGGCCTCGGCCGGGCGGCCGGAGGGGTGCGGGAGGCCGGAGGGGTGCGGGAGGCGGGCCTGCACGGCCGCGGCGACCAGGGCCATCAGCGGGTCCTTCTTGAACCCCCACAACTCGACGGCGTTCGGGTCGTACTTGGGCGGGGCCTTGGTCGGCGCCCCGCGCACGGTGAACCGCAGGTGCCCGTTGTCCAGGCCGACCGACGGCAGCCACTCGACGGCGGTGATGTCGGCCAGCGGCAGGACGCGGGAGCCGGCGGCGGCCTTGGCGTCCTCCGTCTTCCAGTTCCACTCCAGGCGCACCCGCTCGCCGTCGAAGGCGGCGGTGCCGTCCCCGGCGGAGACGGAGAGGGGGACGGGCGGGCCCGGCAGCAGGTACTCACGGACCGGGTCGGCCGGCACCTCGTCCAGGAGCAGCGCGTTGCGGATCTCGTCGGTGAAGTACTCGGCCACGCCGTAGCGGTCGGCCTCGACGATCAGCTGGTACGGGTCGTGCGGCTCGGTGAGCCGGCCGCCGGTGGCGTGCAGCAGCGGGTCGGCGCCGTCGCGCAGTCTCAGCCGCAGCCGCCCGGCCTTCCTGCCCTGCTCGAAGGAGATCCCCGCCAACGCGCCCAGCGGCACGACGAGTTCGCCCAGTTCCCTGCGGAGCAGGCCGACGCTCCGGTCCCGGCCGGGCGTCAGGCGCAGGGCGTCCCCGTCGAAGGCCCAGGTGCCGTCCTTCTGGATGATTTCCGCCATGCGGGGATTGTCCCCCGGTGCGGTCCCCGCGGGGGAGGGGGCCCGCTCACGCGGCCATCGCGGTCGTCGGCGTCTTCGTGGTCGTCGGCGTCTTCATGGCCGTCGCGGTCGTCGCGTAGAACTCCTCCCGGGTGCGGAAGGCGAGGGGGGCTTTGTGCTCCGTCGCCGCGCCGGCCGCGTCCGGGGCGAGGACGACGCGGCGGACGGCCGGGTCCGCGAAGAGGTGGGTCAGGGCGGCCCTGAGCAGGAGACCGGGTACGGGGTTGTAGGCCGGGGAGGCGAGGAGGTGCAGGCCGATGTCGCCGGGCTCGGACTCGTGCAGCACGGCCGGGTCGTAGGTCTCCATGAGGAAGACGGGCACGCCGCAGCGCAGGCCCAGCAGGGCGTGGTGGCGCTCGTCGGCGGCGATCCGCATGCAGGCGCGCTCGACGTCCACCAGTTTCGCGTCCCGTGCCAGCCAGAAGGCGGCCTGCGGGTGCGTGACCCACCGGTGCACCAGCGCGGCGTCCTTCAGCGGGTCCAGGGGGCGGAAGGTGAAGGTCACGGGAGTCTCCTCCAATCGACGTACTTAGGTAAGGCTAACCTAACTAAAACTCGGGGAAGTGGCAACAGGTGTCCGGAACGCGCCGAGCCGCCACGTCCAGGCAGGACGGGCGGCTCGAACGGGAGAGGGGGCGGGTCAGCTGACCTTCTTGGCCTTCTCGATGGCTTCCGCGAGATTCGTCAGCAGCGGCGTGCACTTGTCGTAGGACAGGATCGGCTCGGGGGAGCGGGAGATGACCTGGCCGGCCTTGACCGCGGGCAGCTTCTTCCAGGTGCCCTCGGTGATGTCGGCCGGCTGGGTCGCCGAGGTGCGGTCGTCCATGACGATGACGTCCGCCGCGTACTTGTCGACGTTCTCCCAGCTCAGCGACTCGTACCAGCCGCCGGTCGCCTTCTTGGCGGCCTCCGAGGGCTCGACGAAGTTCACGCCGAGGGCCTTGAAGTACTCCAGGTCGACCGAGAGGTTGGTGCCGGAGACGTAGAACAGGTCGGGGCTCGCGGAGCCCGCCAGCACCTTGATCTCGGGGCGGGCCTTGGCCGCCGTGCGCAGCCGCTCGGCGGCGGCCTCGAAGTCCTTCTTCGCCTGGACGGTCTTGTCCGCCTTCATGTCGGCGCCCAGCGACTCGGCCAGCTCCCACATCCGCTGGAGCGGCTCGGTGAGCTGCCGGTCGAAGACGGAGACCGCGACGCTCGGGGCCAGTTTGGCGATCTTGTCCTTGGACTCCTCCGGGACCGACCACAGGGTGCCCGCGTCGTCGAACGTCGTGGTGATCAGCACCTCGGGAGCGAGGGCGGCGTACTTCTCGACGTTGAACTTGCCCCAGGCGTTGCCGAGGACGGTCACCTTGCTGACGTCCATGTCGCCGGCCTGGACATCGGCCTTGCCGTCCTTCGTCGTCGTCGGCCCGAAGACGCCCTTGACCTGGACGCCGTAGTCCCAGAGCGCGGCGGCGACGCCGGTGAAGGCGACGATGCTCGTGGGGACCTGGTCCAGCTTCACGGTGGTGCCGCGGTCGTCCTCGAACGACCAGGGGCCGGACGCGGCGGAGGCTTTTCCGTCCGCCGAGCCACCGTTCTCGTCGTCGCTGCCGCAGGCCGTGAGCGCGGCACCGAGGCCGAGGGCGCCGCCGGCCGCGAGGATGCCGCGACGGGTGAAGTGGGTGGCTCTGGCGTTGGACATGCGTGGCTCGTTTCGAACGGGGCGGAGCGTCCGCCGGACAATTCGAAGGTAGGTTAGCCTAACCTCAGATCATTTTGTCCAGGGTTCCGCTCCAGGGTTCCGCTCCAGGTTCCGCGTCCCCGGCCTCAGCTCACCAGGCCCAGCTCCCGCGCGATCAGCATCCGCTGCACCTCGCTGGTCCCCTCGCCGATCTCCAGGATCTTGGAGTCCCGCCACATCCGGGCGACCGGGTACTCGTTCATGAACCCGTACCCGCCGTGGATCTGCGTGGCGTCCCGGGCGTTGTCCACCGCGACGGTCGACGAGTACAGCTTCGCCAGCGCCGCCTCCTTCTTGAACGGCTCGCCCGCCACCAGCCGCGACGCCGCGTCCCGCCAGGCCAGCCGGGCGGTGTGCGCCTTCATCTCCATGTCCGCGATCTTGAACTGGATGGCCTGGTTGGCCCCGATGGGCCGCCCGAAGGCGTGCCGCTCCTTGGCGTACTTGACCGACTCGTCCACACAGCCCTGGGCCAGACCGGTGGCCAGCGCGGCGATCGCGATCCGGCCCTCGTCGAGGATGCGCAGGAACTGGGCGTAGCCCCGGCCCTCCTCGCCCAGCAGGTTGCCGGCCGGCACCCGGACGCCCTCGAAGGACAGCTCCCGGGTGTCGGAGGCGTTCCAGCCGACCTTGGAGTACGGCGGGGCGACGGTGAAGCCGGGGGTGCCCGACGGCACGATGATCGCGGAGATGCGCGGGGAGCCGTCCGGCTTGCGCCCGGTGACCGCCGTGACCGTGACCAGGCCGGTGATGTCGGTGCCGGAGTTGGTGATGAAGCACTTGGTGCCGTTGATCACCCACTCGCCGGACGCCTCGTCCAGCCGGGCCGTCGTCCGGGTCGCCCCCGCGTCCGAGCCGCCGTCCGGCTCGGTCAGCCCGAAGGCGCCGAGGATCTCGCCGGAGCACAGCTTCGGCAGCCAGGTCCGCTTCTGCTCCTCGGTGCCGAACAGGTGGACCGGCATCGCGCCCAGCGAGACACCGGCCTCCAGGGTGATGGCCACCGAGGAGTCCACCCGGGCCAGTTCCTCCAGGGCGATGCCGAGGGCGAGGTAGTCGCCGCCCATCCCGCCGTACTCCTCGGGGAAGGGCAGGCCGAACAGGCCCATCCGGGCCATCTCGCGGACGATCTCGTACGGGAACTCGTGCCGCTCGTAGAAGTCGCCGATCTTGGGGGCCACGACGTCGTGGGCGAACTCCTCGACGGTGCGGCGCAGTTCTTCCAGTTCGGGGGAGAGCCGGTGGTCCATCCTGATCACTGGTCCTTGTGGGAGAGGGCGCGGACGGTGCGGGACGGGCTGGGGCGGTCGAGGTGCGCGGCCATCCATACGCTGGTGGCGACCAGGCGGTCGAGGTCGACGCCGGTGTCGATGCCGAGGCCGCGCAGCATCCACACCAGGTCCTCGGTGGCCAGGTTGCCGGTGGCGGACCTGGCGAACGGGCAGCCGCCGAGGCCGCCGGCGGAGGCGTCGACGGTGGTGACGCCCCGTTGGAGCGCGGCGAGGGTGTTGGCCAGTGCCTGGCCGTAGGTGTCGTGGAAGTGGACGCCGATCGCCTCCACGGGGACGCCCTGGCCGGTCAGCTCGTCCAGCAGGGCGGTGACGTGTCCGGGCGTCGCGACGCCGATGGTGTCGCCGAGGCTCAGCTCGTCGCAGCCGAGGTCCAGCAGGGCCCGGCAGACCCGGACGACCCGCGGGACGGGGACCGCGCCCTCCCAGGGGTCGCCGAAACACATGGACAGATAGCCGCGTACGTGCACGCCGGCGGCCTTGGCGCGGGCCACCACCGGCGCGAACATGGCCAGTGACTCGTCCACCGAGCGGTTGAGGTTGGCCTGGGCGAAGGACTCGGTGGCGCTGGCGAAGACGGCGACCCGGCGGGCGCCGAGGGCGAGGGCCCGGTCCAGGCCGCGTTCGTTGGGGACCAGGACGGGGAGGGCGGCCGGGAGGGCGGAGATCTGCGGGAACAGGGCCTCGGCGTCCGCGAGTTGGGGCACCCACTTCGGGTGCACGAAGCTCGTCGCCTCGATGGTCGTCAGGCCGGTCTCGGCCAGGCGGCGCACGAACTCGGCCTTGACCTCCGTCGGGACGGTCGCCTTCTCGTTCTGGAGGCCGTCGCGGGGGCCGACCTCGTGGATGCGGACCCGGGTGGGCAGACCGGGCGCCGGGACGGTCATGGGGAGCGTCATGGGGCCACCTCCGCGGGGGCGATGACCGCCAGTACCTGGTCCATGGCGACCGTGGTGCCGGGGGAGACGTCGAGTTCGGTGACCGTGCCGGCGTGCGGGGCGGAGATGACGTGCTCCATCTTCATCGCCTCGACCACCAGCAGGCTCTGTCCGGCGGCCACCTCGTCGCCGACGGCGGCCTTCACCACCGTCACCGTCCCCGGCATGGGCGCGGTGAGCGAGTCGGCACCCGCGTGCGCCGCCCGGGTGAGGGAGGCGGCGACCGGGTCGTGGTCCCGTACCTGCCAGGCGTCGCCGTCGCGGCCGAGCCAGTCGCCGGCCCGGTGGAAGGTGTGCCGGGCGCCGTCCAGGGTGACGGTGACGGTGTCGTCGGTGACGGTGTGGGTGCCGCGCGGGGTGTACTCGACGGGGTCGGTCACCCGCAGGTGGAAGGAGGGCGGCTTCGGCTCCCCGCCCAGCCGCCACCCGCTCGGCACCGAGAACGGGTCCGTCCAGCCGTCGCCCTTCGGTGCCAGCGCGTCCAGCCGTACGGCCGCCGCCGCCTCGTACACCTCCTCCGGTACGCCGTCGGGGGTCAGGCCGTCCGCCTCGCGCTCCACCAGCCCGGTGTCCAGCTCGCCCGCCACCACCGCCGGGTGCGCGAGCAGCCGCCGCAGGAACCCGGCGTTGGTCGGCACCCCCAGCGTCACCGTCCCGGCGAGGGCGGCGCGCAGCTTGCGCAGGGCCGTCTCCCGGTCCGGGCCGTACGCGATCACCTTGGCCAGCATCGGGTCGTAGCGGCTGCCGACCTCGGTGCCCTCGCTCAGTCCGGAGTCGGTGCGCACGCCGTCGCCGCGCGGCTCGCGCAGCCGCAGCACCGTGCCGCCGGTCGGCAGGAAGCCCCGCGCGGGGTCCTCGGCGCTCAGCCGGGCCTCCACCGCGTGCCCGGTGAGCCGGACCTCGGCCTGGCCGAAGCCGAGCTTCTCCCCGGCCGCGACCCTCAGCTGCCACTCCACCAGGTCCAGGCCGGTGACGTACTCGGTGACCGGATGCTCCACCTGGAGGCGGGTGTTCATCTCCATGAAGCAGTACGCGGACGGGTCGGCGCCGGGGACGATGAACTCCACCGTGCCCGCGCCCCGGTAGCCGCAGGAACGGGCCGCCCGCACGGCCGCCTCGCCCATCGCGGCGCGCGTCGCCTCGTCGAGGAGCACGCTGGGCGCCTCCTCGACGATCTTCTGGTGCCGGCGCTGGAGGGAGCACTCGCGCTCGCCGAGGTGGACGACGTTGCCGTGGCCGTCGGCCAGCACCTGGATCTCGATGTGCCGGGGCCGGTCGATCCACCGCTCCACCAGCAGCGTGTCGTCCCCGAAGGAGGCGCGGGCCTCGCGGCGGGCCGCGGCGATCTCCTCCTCCAGGACGGCGAGGTCCCGCACCAGCCGCATGCCCTTGCCGCCGCCGCCCGCCGACGGCTTGAGCAGCACGGGTGCGCCGAGCGCGCGGGCGGCCTCGGCGAGGCCGGGGTCGCGTCCGTCGGGGCCGTGTCCGCCGGGGCCGTGTCCGCCGGGGGCGGGGCCTCCGGGGCCGGTGTCGCGTTCGCCGGGGTCCGGGTCCCGTCCGCCCGGGACCACCGGGACGCCGGCCGCCGCCACCGTCTCCTTGGCCCGGATCTTGTCGCCCATCAGGGCGATCGCGTCGGCGGGCGGCCCGATGAAGACCAGCCCCGCCGCCGTGCAGGCCCGGGCGAAACCGGCGTTCTCCGCCAGGAAGCCGTACCCCGGGTGGACGGCCTGCGCGCCCGTCCGCTCGGCGGCCTCCAGCAGCCGCTCGGCGGACAGATAGCTCTCCGCCGCCGGCGCCGGGCCGATCCGTACGGCCTCGTCGGCCTCCCGGACGTGCCGGGCGCCCGCGTCCGCGTCGGAGAAGACGGCCACCGAGCGCACGCCCAGCGCGCGCAGCGTGCGGATCACGCGGACGGCGATCTCGCCCCGGTTGGCCACGAGTACGGTGTCGAACATCGTCGCTCTCCCCCTCACATCCGGAAGACGCCGAACCGGGGTTCACCCAGCGGCGCCTGGGCACACGCGGTCAGGGCCAGCCCCAGCACCTGCCGGGTCTCCAGCGGGTCGATGACCCCGTCGTCCCACAGCCGGGCGGTGGCGTAGTAGGCGTTGCCCTGCCGCTCGTACTGCGCGCGCACCGGCGCCTTGAACGCCTCTTCCTCCTCGGCCGGCCACTCCTCGCCGCGCGCCTGGAGCTGGTCCCGCTTGACGGTCGCCAGCACGGAGGCGGCCTGCTCGCCGCCCATCACGGAGATCTTGGCGCCGGGCCACATCCACAGGAACCGGGGCGAGTAGGCCCGGCCGCACATCGAGTAGTTCCCGGCGCCGTACGACCCGCCGATCACCACCGTCAGCTTCGGCACCCGCGTGCACGCCACCGCCGTGACCATCTTGGCGCCGTGCTTGGCGATGCCCCCGGCCTCGTAGTCCTTGCCGACCATGAACCCCGAGATGTTCTGCAGGAACACCAGCGGGATGCCGCGCTGGTCGCACAGTTCGACGAAGTGGGCGCCCTTCTGGGCGGACTCGGAGAACAGGATGCCGTTGTTGGCGACGATGCCGACCGGATGGCCGTGGACGTGGGCGAACCCGGTCACCAGGGTCTGCCCGAACTCGGCCTTGAACTCCGCGAACCGTGAGCCGTCCACCACCCGCGCGATGACCTCGCGTACGTCGTAGGGCGTGCGCGAGTCGGCCGGGACGACGCCGTACAGCCCGTACGGGTCCACTTTCGGCTCCGCCACCGGGCGCACCTCCCAGGGCGGCGCCCCGCGCGCCGGCAGCGTGTCCACGATGGTCCGCACGATGCGCAGGGCGTGCGCGTCGTCCTCCGCGAGGTGGTCGGCGACGCCCGACACCCGCGCGTGCACCTCGCCGCCGCCCAGTTCCTCCGCCGTCACCACCTCACCGGTGGCCGCCTTCACCAGCGGCGGACCGCCCAGGAAGATCGTGCCCTGGCCGCGCACGATGACCGCCTCGTCGCTCATCGCCGGGACGTACGCCCCGCCCGCCGTGCAGGACCCGAGGACGGCGGCGATCTGCGGGATGCCCGCGCCGGACATCCGGGCCTGGTTGTAGAAGATCCGCCCGAAGTGGTCCCGGTCCGGGAAGACCTCGTCCTGCATCGGCAGGAAGGCGCCGCCCGAGTCCACCAGGTACAGACACGGCAGCCGGTTCTCCAGGGCCACCTCCTGGGCGCGCAGGTGCTTCTTCACGGTCATCGGGTAGTACGTGCCGCCCTTGACCGTGGCGTCGTTGGCGACGATCACGCACTCCCGGCCGCTGACCCGGCCGATCCCGGCGATCACCCCGGCGGCCGGGGCCTGTCCGTCGTACATCCCCTCCGCCGCCAGCGGCGCCAGCTCCAGGAACGGGGAGCCTGGGTCGAGGAGCCGGTCCACGCGCTCGCGCGGGAGCAGCTTGCCGCGGGCGGTGTGCCGGGCGCGGGCCTTCTCGCCGCCGCCCAGACGGGCCGCCGCCAGTCTGCTCCGCAGCTCCTCGACGAGGGCGCGCTGTGCCGCGTCGTTGGCCTGGAACACCTCCGACGCGGGGTCGGCCGCGGTGGTGAGCTCCGGCGCCTCGTCGTGCATCTCGCACCCCCTTGGTTAATGACCGTTAACGCGTATGTTCCACAGGTTAACGAGCGCTAACCTCGCTGTCTAGAATTGATTCATGGCCACGAGAACCGACGCCCCGACGCGACGCGAGCAGATCCTCAAGGAGGCCGCGCGGCTCTTCGCCGAGCGCGGGTTCCACGGGGTGGGCGTGGACGAGATAGGGGCGGCGGTCGGCATCAGCGGGCCGGGTCTGTACCGGCACTTCGCCGGCAAGGACGCGATGCTCGCCGAGCTGCTGGTAGGCATCAGCGGTCAGCTCCTGACGGGTGCGAAGCGGCGGCTGGCCGAGGCCGGTGACGGCGCCCCGGAGGCGGTCCTCGACTCGCTCATCGAGGGCCACATCGACTTCGCGCTCGACGACCGCCCGCTCATCACCCTGCACGACCGCGAGCTGGACCGCCTCCGGGACAGCGACCGCAAGCTGGTGCGGCAGTTGCAGCGGCAGTACGTGGAGCTGTGGGTGGGGGTGGTGCGGGAGGTGTACCCGTCCCTCGCGGAGCCCGCCGCGCGGGCGGCGGTGCACGCGGTGTTCGGCCTGCTGAACTCGACGCCCCACCTGGGGAGGCCCTCGCGGGCGGCGACGGCGGGGCTGCTGCACCGGATGGCGCGGGGGGCGTTCGCCGCGGCGGGGGGCGCCTGCGCGTGACCCGCGTTACTAGGCGCCCGCTCTGGACTCCTGTCCCTACCCGCCGGTACCGTTGGATCTGAGCAAGCGCTTAGATATACGTACCCGTGGAGGTGGGCGCCCGTGCGCCGTACGGTGTTCAACGAGGATCACGAGGCGTTCCGGGAGACCCTGCGCGCCTTCATCGAGGCCGAGGTCGTGCCGGAGTACGACAAGTGGTTCACCGAGGGCATCGTGCCCCGCGAGTTCTACTACAAGCTCGCCGAGCTGGGCCTGTTCGGCATCAACGTGCCGGAGGAGTTCGGCGGCGCCGGGCTGGAGAGCCACAAGTTCGAGGCGGTCCAGTACGAGGAGACCGCCCGCGCCGGCGTCACCTTCGGCGGCTCCGGCGTGCACGTCCTGCTCGCCCTGCCGTACATCAAGATGCTCGCCACCGAGGAGCAGAAGAAGCGGTTCCTGCCCAAGTTCGTCTCCGCCGAGGAGATGTGGGCGATAGCGATGACCGAGCCGGGCACCGGCTCCGACCTCGCGGGCATGAAGTCCACCGCCAAGCTGAGCGAGGACGGCACGCACTACGTCCTCAACGGCGCCAAGACCTTCATCACCGGCGGCGTCCACGCCGACCGCGTCATCGTCTGCGCCCGCACCGCCGCGCCCACGGCGGAGGACCGCCGGTTCGGCATCTCCCTGTTCGCCGTCGACACCAAGTCCGAGGGCTACTCGGTCGGCCGCAAGCTGGACAAGCTCGGCCTGAAGACCTCCGACACCGCCGAGCTGGCCTTCGTCGACGTCAAGGTGCCGGTGGAAGACCTCCTCGGCGAGGAGAACAAGGGCTTCTACTACCTCGGCGCCAACCTGCCCTCCGAGCGCTGGGGCATCGCCTACGGCGCGTACGCGCAGGCCAAGGCGGCGGTGCGGTTCGCCAAGGAGTACGTCCAGGACCGGACCGTCTTCGGCAAGACCGTCGCGTCCTTCCAGAACACCAAGTTCGAACTGGCCGCCTGCCAGGCCGAGGTGGACGCCGCCGAGGCGGTCGCCGACCGCGCCCTGGAGGCCCTGGACGCCGGTGAGCTGACCGCCGCCGAGGCCGCCAGCGCCAAGCTGTTCTGCACCGAGGTCGCCCACCGTGTCATCGACCGCTGCCTCCAGCTGCACGGCGGCTACGGCTACATGAACGAGTACCCGATCGCCCGCCTGTACGCCGACAACCGCGTCAACCGCATCTACGGCGGCACCAGCGAGGTCATGAAGATGATCATCGCGAAGAACATGGGCCTGTGACCCGCACGGCATGAGCGAGGCACTGGACAACCTGCTCGATCTGCTCGACCTGGAGCGGATCGAGCAGGACATCTTCCGCGGCCGGTCCCGGTCCGCCGTCGTCCCCCGGGTCTTCGGCGGGCAGGTGGCCGCCCAGGCGATGGTCGCCGCCGGGCGCACGGTCCCCGCCGACCGGCCCGCGCACTCCCTGCACGCGTACTTCCTGCGCCCCGGCGACCCGGACGCCCCCATCGTCTACGAGGTCGACCGGCTCCGCGACGGCCGCTCCTTCACCACCCGCCGCGTCGTCGCCGTCCAGCACGGCAAGCCGATCTTCACCCTGTCGGCGTCCTTCCAGACGTACGAGGACGGCCTCGACCACCAGGCGCCGATGCCGCCCGCCCCGGACCCGGCGACGCTGCCCACCCACGCCGACCGGCTGCGCTCCTACCCCCACCTGCCCGCCGAGACCGTCGAACGGTTCCTGGAGGCCCGCGCCGCCGTCGACCTGCGGTACGTCGACGACCCGCCCTACGGCGACTACGGCACCCCGCGCGAACCGCACTCGCAGGTCTGGTTCCGCACCGACGGCAAACTGGCCGACGACCCCCTCCTGCACGTCGTCCTCGCCACCTACGTCTCCGACATGACCCTGCTCGACTCCGTGCTCCTCGCGCACGGCCGGGGCGGCTGGGCCGTCGGTGACGTCGTCGGCGCCTCCCTGGACCACGCCATGTGGTTCCACCGCCCGTTCCGCGCCGACGAATGGCTGCTCTACGACCAGCAGTCGCCGTCGGCCTCCGGCGGCCGGGGCCTGGGCCAGGCCCGGATCCACACCCAGGACGGGCACCTCGCGCTGACGGTCATCCAGGAAGGCGTGATCCGCGTCCCTCGGGAACACTGAGAGGCATGGCGCGACCGGAACGGGACGAGACCACGGGCGGCGGCGAGAGCACCTTCACGGTGATCGTCGCCGCCCTCGCCAATCTGGGCATCGCCCTCGCCAAGGCGGTGGCCGGCGTGATCAGCGGCTCCAGCGCGATGCTGTCGGAGGCCGCGCACTCGCTCGCCGACACCGTCACCGAGGTGCTGCTGCTGACCTCCCTGAAACGCAGCGTCCGCCCCGCCGACGAGGACCACCCCCTCGGCCACGGCCCCGAACGCTACATCTGGGCCCTGCTCGCCGCCGTCGCCACCTTCGTCGGCGGCGCCGTCTTCTCCTTCTACGACGGCCTGCACACCCTCACCCACGGCGAGGAACCCGGCGACCCGCTCATCGCGTACATCGTCCTGGCCCTCGCCTTCCTGCTGGAGGGCTACTCCCTGCGCACCGGCCTCCGGCAGGCCCGCGGCGCGGCCGCCCGCGCCCGGGTGCCGTTCGGGCGCTATCTGCGCCGCACCCCCGACACCGCCGTGAAGGCCGTCGTCATGGAGGACTCCGCCGCCCTGATCGGTCTCGTCCTCGCCGCCGGGGGACTGCTCGGCGGACAGCTCACCGGCTCCGGCGTCTTCGACGGCGTCGCGTCCCTGTGCATCGGCGCCCTGCTGCTCTACGTCGCCTGGGTGCTCGGCCGCTCCAACGCGGAGTTCCTCATCGGCCGCCCGCTGCCCCCGGCCGTGCGGGAACGCATCCGGGCCGAACTGCTGGCCGAGGACGACATCGAGGCCGTCCTGGAACTGACCACCCTCGTCCAGGGCCCCCGGGAGGCCCTGGTCGCCGCCAAGGTCGACTTCCGGGACGGGGCGACCGCCGACCGGATCGAGTGGACCTGCGAACGGGCCGAGCGGCGGCTGCGGGCCGAGCTGCCGATGGTGCGCCGGGTCTATCTGGACCCGACGCCCGGCGCACGCAAGCCCTAGGAAAGCCCTGGGGCAGCCTCAGGCCAGCCCCGCCTCCGCCAGCAGATACGCCGTCATCGGGTCGTAGTAGCGCGGGCTGAGGACGTGGTCGTCGAGCGGGACGGTGACCTGCACGGTCCCCTCGGCCTCGGCGAGGAACAGGGCCGGGTCGTTGCAGTCGGCGTATCCGCAGGAGTCGACGCCGTGCTGCCCGGCGTAGCCCGCCCAGCCGTGGTCGGCGACGACCAGGTCGGGCAGCGGGCGGCCCGCGCGCTCCAGGCCGGTGAGGATCGCCTTCATCGGTTCGCCCGAGTGGGTGTGCCACAGCGTGGCGCCGTGCTCCAGGACCGCCACGTCCGCGAACTGCACGACGTACCCCTCGTCCGTCTGCAGCCCCTCCGGGATGACGACGATCTCGCAGCCGGCGGCGCGCAGCGCGGCGGCCGTCGCCCGGTGCACGTCCAGCAGGCCGCCGGGGTGGCCGGTGGCGAACAGCACCCGCTGCGCGCTGTCGGCGGCCTTGCGCAGCCGCCCGGCCAGCCGCTCCAGCGCGGCCACGGTCAGCTCGGGGTCGATGGTGTCCTGGCCGTGGCGGAACTCCGCGTCGTCGACGACGCCGACCCGCTCCGCCATCACCGCGAGCACGTCCTGCTCGTCGCTCCAGCGGTCGCCCAGCTCCAGGCCGAGCCAGTAGTGGCGGTCGCCGTTCGCGAGCTTCCGGTAGTGCGAGAGGTTGTTCTCGCGGGGGGTGGCGACGTCGCCCGCGATACGGGTACGGACGAGGTGATCGACGAGTTCGGCGCGGCTGGGTGTCCCGGGTATCGGCATGACTCCCATTGTGGGGCAGCCGTCTGTGGGCGTCTGCGCCATGTCACCCGCTGGGACGGAGCACCCGAGCCCACGGGACGTGCACTTCGCTGACGCTTTCCGGCCACTTACAGTCTGGGTATGAGCAACAACGACACCCCTCGCGGTCCCGTCGACTCCTCCCGCGTCCCGCGCTACGCGGGCCCCGCGACCTTCGCCCGGCTGCCCCGTCTGGACGAGGTCGGCCGCGCGGACGTCGCCGTGGTGGGCGTGCCGTTCGACTCCGGCGTCTCCTACCGGCCCGGCGCCCGGTTCGGCGGCAACGCCATCCGCGAGGCGTCCCGGCTGCTGCGCCCCTACAACCCGGCGCAGGACGCCTCGCCCTTCGCCCTCGCCCAGGTCGCGGACGCCGGTGACATAGCCGTCAACCCGTTCGACATCCACGAGGCCGTGGAGACCGTCGAGGCGGCGGCCGACGACCTGCTCTCCACCGGCGCCCGCCTGATGACCCTCGGCGGCGACCACACCATCGCGCTGCCCCTGCTGCGCGCGGTCGCCCGGAAGCACGGCCCCGTCGCCCTGCTCCACTTCGACGCCCACCTCGACACCTGGGACACCTACTTCGGCGCCGAGTACACCCACGGCACCCCCTTCCGCCGCGCTGTCGAGGAGGGCATCCTCGACACCTCCGCCCTCTCCCACGTCGGCACCCGCGGCCCGCTCTACGGCAAGCAGGACCTCACCGACGACGAGAAGATGGGCTTCGGCATCGTCACGTCGGCGGACGTCATGCGGCGCGGCGTGGACGAGGTCGCCGACCAGCTGCGCCGGCGCGTCGGCGACCGGCCGCTCTACGTCTCCGTCGACATCGACTGCCTCGACCCGGCCCACGCGCCCGGCACCGGCACCCCCGAGGCCGGCGGCATGACCTCCCGCGAACTGCTGGAGATCCTGCGCGGCCTGGCGCCCTGCAACCTGGTGTCGGCGGACGTCGTCGAGGTGGCCCCCGCGTACGACCACGCGGAGATCACGTCGGTGGCGGCCTCCCACACCGCCTACGAACTGACCACGCTCATGTCCCGCCGGATCGCGGAGGACCGCTCCAAGTGACGCACGACCACGACGTGGTACTCAGCCCGACCGCCGCCCAGACGCGGGCCGCGCTGCACCCGCCCGCCGGCCGCACCGGCTCGGACCTGGTCCTGGAGACGCTCGCCGGGCTCGGCGCGACCACTGTCTTCGGCCTGCCCGGCCGGTCCGCGCCCGGCGTCTTCGACGCGCTGCGCCGCTCCGGTCTGCGCTACCTCGGCCTGCGGGTGGAGAACAACGCCGGTTTCGCCGCCGACGCCTACGGCCGGATCACCGGCGAGGCCGCCCCGCTGCTGCTGCCCACCGGACCGGGCGCGCTGATGTCGCTGGCCGCGCTCCAGGAGGCGCGGGCGGCCTCGGCGCCCGTCCTGGCGATCGGCACCCAGGTCCCGACAGCCGGTCTGGGCGGCGGACACCACGGCTACCTGCGCGAACTCCCCGACCAGGCCGCCTCCTTCCGGGGCGTGGTGAAGTCCGTCCACACCGCGCGCACCCAGTCCCAGATCCCGTCGGCGATCGCGGAGGCCTGGCGGTCGGCGCTGACCGCGCCGCACGGTCCCGTCTGGGTGGAGATCCCGGCGGACGTGCTGAGTGCCGAGACACCGCTGCCGGTGGTGACGGGCGTCGACGCCACCCCCGAGGAACTGGTCCCCCGGGTGGAGCTGACGGCCGTCGCCGCCGACCTGCTGACCCGCGCCGAGCGGCCGGCGGTCATCGCGGGCGGGGGAGTGGTCCGCGCCGACGCCGCGCGCAAGCTCCGCCAGCTCGCGGAACGCCTCGACGCCCCCGTCGTCACCACCTTCGGCGGCAAGGGCGCCTTCCCCTGGACCCACCCCCTGTCCCTCCAGTCCTGGCTGGAGGACCGCCACACCACCGACTTCCTGGAGGACGCCGACGTCCTGCTCGTCGTCGGCTCGGGCCTGGGCGGACTCTCCTCCGGCCACCACACCTTCCGCCCCCGCGGCCGGGTCGTCCAGATCGAGGCCGACCTCGGCACACTGGAGTCCAACCACCCCGCCCTCGGCATCCACGCCGATGCCCGGCTCGCCCTCCAGGCCCTCCTGGAGACGACCGGCGAACGCACCGACCCGACCGCCCCCGAACGGGTACGGGCCCTGCTCGACCGCGTCCACGACCGCCTCGCGGCCCAGGAACTCACCCTGGAACAGGACGTCCTGGCCGCCGTACGCCGCGCCCTGCCCGCCGCCGCGCCCTCCTTCTGGGACATGACGGCCCTCACCTACTGGGCCTGGTCGGCCTTCGACGCCAAGGCGGGCGCCATGCACTCCGCCCAGGGTGCCGGCGGCCTCGGCTACGCCTTCCCCGCCGCCCTCGGCGCGGCGGCGGCCGACCCGACCCGCCCGGTGCTGGCGGTGTCGGGCGACGACGGCGCGCTCCACTCCCTCGCCGAACTGGCGACGGCCCGGCAGTACGGCCTGGACGTCACCTGGCTGATCGTCGACGACGGCGGCCACGGCATCCCGCGCGCGTACACGACCGACGCGTACGGACAGCCGACGGCGACGGACCTGCCCGGCCCCGACTACGCGGCCCTGGCCGAGTCGTTCGGCGTCCCGGGCGTACGGACCTCGCCCGGGACGCTGGAGGCCGACCTCGCCGAGGCCCTGGCGACGCCCGGACCGTCGGTGGTCGTCCTCCCGGCGGCCCTGCGGATGTTCGCGCCGGCCCACCTGGCCTGAACGGACCGGTCAGGCTCCTACCAGATCGCCTCGACCCACTCCGGGTGGTCGATGAAGGGGTTCCGGTTGTGCTGGTAGGAGTCGTAGATGACCTGGTTGCGGCGCTCCTCGAAGGCGTCCGGCGGGTCCTCGTCGCTCCATGCCTTCAGGACGGAGAGCTTGCCGATGTACGGGTTGCTCCCGTTGTTGACGCTGCTGTTGACCTCCAGGTCGGGCCAGCTGTCGTCGCCCTCGTAGCGGACCGCCATGTAGAAGATCATGCGGGCCACGTCGCCCTTGACGGCGTCGCGGGGCTCGAAGGAGTCGGAGTCGGTGAGGCTGCCGCCGCCGCTGGAGACGGTGCTGCCGCCGTTGTCGAAGTCCTTGTTGCCCCGAATGCTGTTGACCTGGACGTCCTCCGGGCGGAGGTGGTGCAGGTCGGTTCCGGGGCCGGTGGCGGTACCGAAGTCGCCGTGGGACTTGGCCCACACGTGCTCGCGGTTCCAGTCGCCGGAGTCCCCGCCGTTGAGGGACTTGCTGCGGGAGGTCCCGGAGTAGAGCAGGATCACGTTGCCGCTGTTGGCGGGGTCCTGGTCGGTGGCCTTCAGCGCGTCCCAGACCGCCGAGTACGAGATCTTCGTCTGCGAGCTGATGATCGTGTGCAGCGAGGACTTCAGACTCGTCCCCGTCTTGCCGATCGCGTTCTTGTAGTACGTCGTGTCGTAGTCCGTCGTCGTGGCCGTGGCCTCGGCCGCCGTCAGGGCGGGGGCGGCGAGGGCGGTGAGCACGGCGGCCGTGGCGAGGGCGACGGCCTTGCGGCGTCTGGGAAGGCGTATCGCGAGCATGGCGGGTGTCCGATCTACGCGGGTTGCATGGATGGATACCCTGAGAGTGGCATGGACATGTAGGACGTGCGGTGTACATGACGTGTCGATCGCGTGACGACGGCCCCCGACCTGGGGGTCGGGGGCCGTACGGTCATCCGCTCCGCGGGGGCGGTCAGTTCACGTCGGACGCGTCCAGCCGGTAGACGCCCGAGGCGTCGTCGACGGCCGTGACCTCGGTGCCGTTCTTCTGCACCCACTCCGTGACCTCGGTGCTGAGCGACGAGTCGCCGCCCATGCCCCCGCCCATGCCGCCGCTGGAGATCTGGATGTAGTGCAACTGCCCGCTCTTCACCAGCTCCTTGAGCTTGGCGAGGGTCATGGCCTTGTCGCTGCCGGACCAGCCCCACATGGAGATGACCGGCTCACCGCTGCTGAGGATGAGCTGCGCGGCGCTCTGCGAGCTGGAGACGGCGAGCAGCCATGTGGCGCCGTCCTGGTGCTTCTTGAGGTAGGAGATCAGCCCGGTACTGGCACTGCCGCCCATGCCGCCGCCCATACCTACGCCGCCCGTGCCCCCGCCGGGCCCGCCGGCCGCCTCGCCGGACTCGCTGCCGCTCTCGCTGCCGCTCTCGCTGCCGGTCTGGCCGCCGGTTCCGGTCGGGGGTGTGCCGCCCGCCTCCGCCGTACCGCCGGTGGCCGTACCGCCGCCCTGCGGCATCTCGCCACCGCCCGGCATCTCGCCGCCGCCGGGGAAACCACCGGCCGCTTGGCCGCCCTGCTCGGAGCCGCCCGGCAACTGACCGCCGGGGCCGCCGCCCTGACCGCCGCCTCCGCCGCCCGGACCGCCCGTACCGCTGCCCGTCGTCGGACCGGCGGTCGGGTTGGTGCCGCCCATGCCGCCGCCCGAACCGGACGGCACGGACCAGGCGTACGCCGCCGGACCCGCCACCGAGGCGACCACGGCCGCGGCGACGGAGACCGCCAGCAGCCGGACCCGCCGGCCGGAGCGGAAGACCAGCAGACCGGCGATGGCCAGCGCCATCACCACCGCGATCGTCGGCCACAGCCAGGTGTTCCAGCCGGAGGCCCGGCGCAGCAGCACGATCGCCCAGACCCCGGTGACCCCGAGGGCCAGCGGCAGCACCCACACCCACCGCCGGTCGGCGCGGAAGGCGCGCAGCAGCATCACGCCGCCACCCCCGCACAGCGCCGCGATACCGGGGGCGAGCGCGGTCGTGTAGTACGGGTGCATGGTGCCCTCGGCCATGCTGAAGGTCAGGAAGTGCAGGACCGTCCAGCCGCCCCACAGCACCAGCGCGGCCCGCGTCAGGTCGGTGCGCGGGGCCCGTCCGCACAGCACCAGGCCGGCGACGAGCGCGATACCCGCGAAGGGCAGCAGCCAGGAGATCTGGCCGCCGAGCACGTCGTTGAACATCCGGCCGATCCCGGCGGTCCCGGCGAAACTGCCGCCGCCCCCGCCGCCTCCGCCGTTGCCCTCGCCGCCGAAGACCCGGCCGAGGCCGTTGTAGCCCATGATCAGGTCCCAGGCCGTGCCGTCCGTCGAACCGCCGATGTACGGCCGGTCGTCGGCGGGCACCAGCGAGACGGCCGCCGCCCACCAGAAACTGGCGACGGCGAGCGCGACCGCGGCCAGCACCAGGTTCCGCGCCCGCTTCACCCAGCCGAGCCGGGAGGCGTACACGTACACCAGGAACACGGCGGGCAGGGCGATGTAGCCCTGGAGCATCTTGGTGTTGAACGCGAGCCCGAAGCAGACCGCGGAGCCCAGCAGGGGCAGCAGCCGGTCGGTACGCGCCGCCCGCAGCCCGAGGGCCGCGCCGCTCACCATCAGGAACACCAGCAGTGTGTCCGGGTTGTTGTCCCGGTTGATGGCGACGGTGATCGGGGTGAGGGCGAGCACCAGCGCGGCGACCGTCGCCGCGCCGTGGCCCCACACCCGCTTCACGGACGCGTGCAGGATCCAGATCGTCGCCAGCGCGGCCACGATCATCGGCGCCATCATCTGCCAGGTGCCGTATCCGAAGACGCGGCACGACAGGCCCATGACCATCAGCGCCAGGGGCGGCTTGTCGACGGTGAGGAAGTTCCCCGCGTCCAGCGAGCCGAAGAACCACGCCTTCCAGCTCTCCGTGCCGCTGAGCACGGCGGCGCTGTAGAAGCTGTTCAGGCCGGAGGAGGACAGGTTCCAGGAGTACAGCGCCGCCGCCAGGACGAGGATCGCCAGGAGGGCGGGCAACGACCAACGGGGCGCGGCGGGCCCGTCGCCGGGCGGCGCGGCGGGTGCCGCGGCGGGCGCGGGGGCCGGGTGGAGTGGATCGGTGGCAGATGTCACCAGAACACCATCCACAGACGCGATGGGCGCGGACTGTCCCTCGCCTGGGAGCAGTCTGTGAATCGCGTCGTGATCGCGGTCGTCACCGGGCGGTCTCCCACGGGGCGAGCAGGTCGCGCAGCAGCGCGCCGAAGGCTCCGTCCAAGAGGCTCTCCGCCTCCTCGTCCCCCGCGGCTCCGGGGCTGAGGGCGGCGGGACGCGCGACCCAGAGAATCTTCCAGGCCCGGGACTCCAGCGCGGGATCCCCGCCCACCCCGCCGTACCGGACCAGCGGAGACAGCAGATCGCGGACCAGTCCCGTCGCCGCGTGGACCAGCGGACCGTCGGTCGCGGTGTGCGCCCGCGCGAACGCGGCGGGGGAGGACCGGGCGACCGCCGCCGTCGTCGGATGCCGGCGGACGAGCCGTACGACCTGCGACAGCTGCCCGGCGATACTCGGGACGGTGCCGTCGCTGGGGTGGGTGTGGTCCGCCACGGTGAAGGCGTGCGCCAGTTCGGCCCGCAGTGCGAACAGATGCAGCGTGGAGGCGGAACGCCAGTTGTTGTAGAGGAAGTTGCGCGAGGTCCCGCACTCGCGGGCGATGGCGGCGAGGGACACGTTCAGGCCGTCGGCCCGCATGAGGGCCCGTACGCCGTCGATCACATGGCGGGTGCTGTGGGGATTGCTCCCCCAGGTGGCTGCCGGAGTCATGTACCCATCGTCGAAAAAGCGTGAGCAGGTGGGGGGTGAATGTCAGGAAGGCGCTCAAATGAGTGAGGGGAGGACGGTGGGAAGGGATTTGTTCACGTTTTTCGTGCGTGGCCTCGGCCTCGCGTTGTCACCGGCGGGGCGTTCGCGGGTGATCGGGGAGGAAGTCGAGTTACAGGCCGCGCAGATGGTCAGACTGCCGGTGCGAAGGACGTGATGGCGTCGACGAGGTCGGCCGGAGCTTCCAGCGGGATCAGATGACCCGTGTCCGGAATCACCGTGAAGTCGTTTCGGGACAGGTAGGGCACCAGGTTGCCGACGAGCACGTCGACGGGCTCGACACGGTCGTTCTCTCCGGCGACGACGAGGGCGGGGACGCTGATCATGCGGGTGTGCTCGCGGATGTCCTCCGCGATGCCGCGCAGCGGCCACTCCGTGCGGGCGGCGTCGGTGCCGGCCCGCGAGTCGGTGACGATCCGCGACTTGATCGATTCGGGCAGCTCGGTCGCGGTGAGGATGTGATCGCGTGCGCCGGCGACGGACTCGTCGGAGTCGTAGGCATGGGAGAGGGTTTCCCGGTACTCGGGAGTGGTCCCCGCGGCGGGCTTCGCCGGCGCGGAACCCACGAGGACGAGCCCGCGGAGGCCGGCGGGCCGGGTCGCCGCTACGAGCTGCGCGACCTTGCCGCCCATGGAATGTCCGACGAGGACGTAGTCGGTGACGCCCGCGTCGGCGATCACGGCGAGCGTGTCATCGGCGAGCCGGCGGAGGGTGTAGGGACCGGCCAGGTTGCGCGAGCGGCTCCACCCGCGGAAGTCGACAGTGACCGTGTCGCGTCCCGCGAGGCGGTCGACGACGAGGTCCCACGTGCGGGCTGAGCCACCCCAGTAGTGCAGGAACACCAGAGTCGGGCCGGTCCCCGTCCGGTGGTCGTAAGCGGGCAGCGGCTGCTGCTGCGTCGTGTTCATCGTGACTCTCCCGAGCAGTGTTCCGGGGCGGTTGTCCTGTGCGTTCATCGAATCTCTTCCGCCGCGCCGGGGCATTGGCGCGACTGGTCACCTGATGGTGGAAACTGGACTGATGACCGTGATCCGGCACATGACCTACCAGCCCGTCGGGCACCGTGCCGCCACTGTCGAAACCATGACGTTCGACCGTCTTCGCGGGCTGAACGACGGCGGGACACAGCGTGCGGACTTCCATGTCCTCGCCGTCGTCGACGCCGGGCACGGCTCCGTCACCGTGGACTTCCTCCGACACTCGCTCCAGCAGCGGTCCGCGGTGTGGGTCGTGCCTGGAGCCGTGCACCGATGGGACGACATCGCCGGTGTGGCCGGGCACGTCGTGCTGTTCGTGCCGACCGCGCCGGTCACTCGCGCCACCCGGGAGCTGGTCGCGTCCCCGGACCTGGTCGCCCACTGGAGCATTCCCGACGCCGACTGGCCGTTCGTCGACACCGCGCGCGACCACCTTCTCCTCGAAGCGTCCGCCCCACCCGGGGACTTCTCGACGGAGCTGCCCGAGATCCTGCTCTCCGCGCTCATCGCCCGGCTTCGGCCTCCCCATGCCGAAGCACGGCCGGTCCATCCGGTGTTCCGACTGTTCCGGTCCAGCGTCGAAGCGCACTTCCGGGAGCATCACGACGCCGGCTACTACGCCCGGACACTGGGATACGCGCCCCGCACCCTCTCCAGAGCGGTGCAGCAGGCCACCGGCCGCAGCGCGAAGGCGTACATCGTCGACCGGATCGTCCTGGAGGCCAAACGGCTCCTCGCACACGACCGCCTCACCGCCGCCGCCTGCGCCCACGCGCTCGGCTTCCCCGACGCGTCCAACTTCTCGGTGTTCTTCCAGAGGGCGACAGGCATGCGCCCGGGGGCGTGGCAGGCGACGACGGCCGTCGAGTGACGTGGTGTGCGAGGGGCTGCCGTGGTCAGGTACCCATCGCTGGGAAAACGTGAGCAGGTGGGGGGTGAGTGTCATGGGGGCGCTCGGATGAGCGGGGGGAGGACGGTGGGGTGGGAAATGCTCACGTTTTTTGTGAGGGGTGTTGTGGCGGGGCGGGGTGGTTGCCGGGCTGCTGCCTCGAAATCGTTGGACGGTCTACGGGGCGGTCGGCGAGCATCCGCAGGTGACAGATGACGCAGATGACCGTGGCCCGCTCATGCGGAGCCCGAAGCACGTCCGCTTCGCGGAGTTGTCCGGCGAGGCGATGTCCGCCCTGCTCGACGGCGATCTGTCCGAGGCGGGCAGACTGGCCGGGGTCCCGCTGACCGAGTACTTCCTGACCGACAGGGCGCGCTGGCTGTGGCGGTACCGGCTCGACCAGATGGCCGCCGACGCGTCCCGTGCGCGGTGGATGGTGCGGCAAGCGGTCATCGGCGACGGGGGTCTCGTCGTGGGCCATGCCGGGTTCCACGGACCGCCCGACGAGACCGGCATGGTCGAGATCGGCTACTCCGTCGCCCCCCGCTTCCGCCGCCAGGGCTACGCCCGTTCCACGCTGCTCGAACTGCTCCGCAGAGCAGCGGCCGAGACAAGGGTGACGACCGTACGGGCGACGATCAGCCCCGACAACACGGCCTCCCTGGCCACCATCGCGGGCTTCGGCTTCACCGAAGTCGGAGAGCAGTGGGACGAGGAGGACGGCCGCGAACTCGTCTTCGAGGTCGCTGCCCGCCGGTTCCGATCCGCTTGATGCCGGTGCCTGCGGCGCTTCGGGCGGCGGACATCGGCAGGGCACCGATACGCGCCCTACTGGGGCCTGGGCAACCGCCCGTCCGTCACGGCCCCGACACACGCCGTCCACCCCGCCGGCCGGAACACCAGGGCGGGCCCGTCAGCCACCTTGGAGTCCCGCACGGAACTGAGACGTTGTCTCACGTGGCAAGTGGCAGCTCAGGGCACTGGCCATGGCCGGACTTCGGCCGTTCCGGTCGTTGCAGTCCACACACGGGATCTTGAGACCGCGAGTAGCCCATGACAGCCTCATGCCGCATGATCGATGAATTCGCGAAGGGCAACCTGCACGGGAGACTGCGGCGCGACCGCGAGGCGCTGCTCTGGAAGCTCGACGGCTTGTCCGAATACGACGCCCGCCGACCGTTGACAGTGACCGGGAGCAACCTCCTCGGCCTGGTCAAACACGTGGCCGGCGTCGAGGCCAGGTACTTCGGCGAGGTCTTCGACCGCCCTTTCCCGGAACCACTGCCCCGGTGGCAGGACCACGACGGCAGCGATCTGTGGGCGACTGAGGGCGAGACCCGCGATCAGATCATCGAGTTCTACCGGCGCTCTTGGGAACACTCGGACGCGACGATCCACGAGCTTCCCCTCGATGCCCCCGGCCACGTGCCCTGGTGGCCGGATCCCCATTCCGACACGAACCTGTTCGCCGTCATGGTCCACGTCCTCGGCGAGACCAACCGGCATGCCGGGCACGCCGACATCCTGCGCGAAGGCGTCGACGGCCGAACCGGGATGCGCCCCGAACATGAGATGCAGATCGATGAGGAAGCCCGCACCGCCTCCTACGCGAAGATCGAGCAGGCCGCCAGATCGGCCGCATCGGCCAGAGCGTGGAGGTCTGTTCCACGTGACGTGAGGTTCGAGCGGCATGATGGCGATCGGCTACAAGAGACTCGCGAAAGCCACCACGTGGGTGAGGCATCCTCTGAGTGAGCCTCAGTTGCTCACCTGTCCATAGTTCTGACCGGGCAACCTCCCGCTTGTCACGGCCCCGACGAACGCCGTCCATTCCGACGGCCGGAACACCAGGGCGGGCCCGTCAGGCACCTTGGAGTCCCGAACGGGGACGCCGCCGTCCCAGCCGTCCAGTATTTCGAGGCAACTCCCGGCCTGATCATTGCTGTAGGAGGACTTCCGCCATCCCTTCAGTGCCGTTGCGTTCCGCGTCGTCTTGTCAGTCATGGCGTGCATGCTCCTTTGCGGTCGACCGGGCCTACCTGTGCCTGGGCGGGCATCAACTGCTGACCCGCCTTTACTGCTGAGCGGGCAGCCCTCCGTCCCTCACGGCCCCGACGAACGCCGTCCACTCCGACGGCCGGAAGACCAGGGCGGGCCCGTCGGCCACCTTTGAGTCTCGAACGGGGACGCCGTAGGCCCACCCGTCGACGATTTCCAGACAGCTGCCGCCTTCGCCGTTGCTGTAGGAAGACCGTCGCCAGCCTCGTAGGGCGGAAGCGTTCGGTATGAGGTGATCAGCCATGACCTTCCAGGTCCCTCGCAATGCTCTTGAGCAGGGCCAGCGACTCTCGCAGCGGCAACGCGTCGCTCAAAGCCAGAGCGTAACGACTCTCCAGCGTCCGAACCATGGACGGAGAGTCGTGGAGCTTCCCCATCCCAATCCCTTCCGTATAGGCCACGGACGGTTGGTCTTCGAACTCCAGCAGCGAGAGCATGCCCTCCATCAGGGGATGGCGGCCGGCGGCGAACGGCAGGACATGCACACGCACCCTGCCCGTGTCCGTCAGGTGCACGAGGTGAGCGACCTGTTCCGCCATCACCGCGCGCCCTCCCGCGACACGTCGTAGTACCGCTTCGTCGATCAGTGCCCACACGACCGGAGTGACCGCATCGTTCAGGATTCTTGCCCGTTCCAGCCGTGTGACAACGAGCGCGTCACATTCCTTCTCGCTCACGGGAGGGAATGACGTGGCCGTGATCGCTCGTGCGTACGCTTCCGTTTGGAGGATGCCCGGTACGAATGACATGGCGAACTCGCGGATCATGACCGCCTGCTGCTCCAGGAGCCGTGCAGCCTCGAAATAGTCGGCGACCGCTGGCTCCTCCTCCGGCAGGAAACTGACCAGTACATTCCCCGTGTTCAGGGCCGCGTCCAGGCGCCGCGCGTCCTCGCGGGACGGCAGTCGGCGCCCCGCCTCGATATGGGCGATGTGCGTGCGCGACATGAGAGCCAGGTCGGCCAACTGCTGTTGTGTCAGCCCGGCCGCCTCACGCTGCTGCTTGAGCCAGGTGCCGTAGACGTTGTTCATCCGTGCGACTCCCACGTGACAAGGCATCCGGCACATCCGTACCTCTGGCGAGCCTAGCCGCGACCACTCCACTCTGTGAGGGCTTCGCTACCCAAAGCGAACCCCCGCGACCGTCGCACCGGCCCGGGGGCATGGCCACCGACCGACCTCACGGAGCCGATGAACGTGCGTCACCGTACCGCCCGCCGGGCCTGGCTGCCCCTGCTTCTGCTGCTCGACCTCCTCCTCCCCGCCACCGGACGGCGCCGCCGCCGACGGCGCCCCGCACCCGCGACGTACGCCCCCGCCCCCACCCCACCC
>NZ_JAGGOO010000055.1 GCF_018614415.1 Streptomyces sp. ISL-12 | reverse complement strand
AGAGGCCCGCCGGGCCGCCGTACGGAGGTGTACGGCGGCCCGGCGGGCCTCTGCGCGGAAGCGGGCCGGCGTCAGCGCCGGTCGGCCAGCTTCCAGGCGGCGGGCAGCACGCCCATCGCCAGGGCCGCCTTCAGGGCGTCGCCGATGAGGAACGGGGTGAGGCCCGCCGCGATCGCGGCGCCGGCCGACATGCCGGTGGACAGGGCCAGGTAGGGGACGCCGACGGCGTAGATGATCGCCTCGCCGAGCAGCATCGCGCCGGCCGTCCGCCAGGCGGAGCGGTCGGCGCCGCGGCGGGCGAGGGCGCCCATGACCGAGGCGGCGAGGATCATGCCGAAGACATAGCCCAGGGACGGCAGGGACACGCCCGAACCGCCGCCCGCGAACCACGGCACGCCCGCCATGCCCACCAGCGCGTACAGCGCGAGCGAGAGGACGCCGCGGCCGGCGCCGAGGGCGGTGCCGACGAGCAGCGCGGCGAAGGTCTGGCCGGTCACCGGCACCGGCGAGCCGGGGACGGGCACGGCGATCTGGGCCGCGAGGCCGGTGAGCGCGGCGCCGCCGGCCACCAGCGCGGCGTCCCTGACCCGGGAGGCAGGGAGCAGGTCGGCGAGTACCCGGCCGGGACGGGCGAGGACGGTGGCGGTGCTCATGGGGCCTCCGCTGGGCGGTGAGGGACGGTTCGGGACACCGCGACGCTATACCGGCGCACTGACACGGATCACCGTCGGCGCCCGACAAAGGCGGGGTCGCGGAGTTGGTTGGCTTCGGACAACGGGGGCGCACCACACCGGCACGGAGGTGACACCGGTCACTGACGTGCGGTGACGTACCTCCCCGGACCGCCGTCGAGTGACCGGAACACCACGCTCCGGAATTCTCCATTCCGGATACTGGTCAGTCACTTCGGGGGACCGCGCGTACGCCCAGACTGTTGTCGTTTTGCCCCCCTCGCATTTACCCCCTCGCAGCAAGGGACGAGCCGCGCCCATGCCCAGCACCACCACCGATCTGCCGTCGGGGACCGCCGACGGCGTCTCGCTCTCCCACGGTCTCAAGCAGCGCCATCTGTCGATGATCGCCCTCGGCGGGGTGATCGGCGCGGGGCTGTTCGTCGGCTCCGGGGCCGGCATCGCCGCCGCCGGGCCGTCGATCGTCGTCGCCTACGCCGTCTCCGGCCTGCTCGTGATGCTGGTGATGCGGATGCTCGGCGAGATGTCCGCCGCGTATCCCTCGTCGGGCACCTTCTCCGCGCACGCCGAGCGGGCGATCGGCCCCTGGGCCGGGTTCACGGCGGGCTGGGCGTTCTGGGTGCTGCTGTGCACGGCCGTCGGCCTGGAGGGCATCGGCGCCGCGCAGATCGTCCACGGCTGGCTGCCGGGCACGCCCGAGTGGGCCTGGGTGGCGCTGTTCATGGTGGTGTTCTGCGGGACGAACCTGGCCGCCGTGAAGAACTTCGGCGAGTTCGAGTTCTGGTTCGCAGCGCTCAAGGTCGGCGCGATCTCGCTGTTCCTGGTGCTGGGCGTGCTGGCGGTCGCCGGCGTCCTGCCGGGCACCGACTCCCCCGGCGCCTCCCACCTGGGCGACTTCCTGCCCAACGGCGGCAACGGTCTGATCATCGGCCTGCTCGCCTCGGTCTTCGCCTACGGCGGTCTGGAGACGGTGACCATCGCGGCGGCCGAGTCGGAGAACCCGGTCAAGGGCGTGGCGAGCGCCGTGCGGACGGCGATGTGGCGGATCGCGCTGTTCTACATCGGCTCGATGGCGGTCATCGTCACCCTGGTCCCCTGGGACTCCCCGGAGGTGGTGGAGAAGGGCCCGTACGTCGCCGCCCTCGACGAACTCGGCATCCCCGGCGCCGGCCAGCTCATGAACGTCGTCGTGCTGGTCGCGCTGCTGAGCGCGATGAACGCCAACATCTACGGCGCCTCCCGCATCGGCTACTCGCTGGTCGAGCGCGGCCAGGGGCCGAAGGCGCTGGGCCGGGTGTCGGGCGGGGTGCCGCGGGTCGCGGTGCTGGTCTCCTCGCTCTTCGGCTTCGGCTGCGTACTGCTGAGCTACTGGCGGCCGGACGACGTCTTCGCCTGGCTGCTGAACATGATCGGCGCGGTCATCCTGGTCGTCTGGATCTTCATCGCCGTCTCCCAGCTGCGGCTGCGGCGCCGTCTGGAGCGGGAGGCGCCCGAGAAGCTGGTGGTGCGCATGTGGGCGTACCCGTGGCTGACCTGGGTGGCGCTGGCGGGCATGGCCGCGGTGTTCGTCCTGATGGCCCGCGAGCCGGACACGCGGGTGCAGTTGTACTCGACGGGCGCCATGACGCTGGTCCTGGCGGCCACCGGCTACGCCCGGCAGCGGCGGCGGACGCGCGGCTAGCCACCGCCCGGAGCTTCGCGAGGGCCCCCGTACGGACAGCGTTCCGTACGGGGGCCCTTCCGTGTTCCGGCGGCACACCAGGGAAATCCTCCCCTCCGATCCCCCTGGCCGAACTCTTGCTGCTAGCGTGCACTTGCAAGCCTTTTGCAATAAGAGGTCGAAGGGGATCGGTCCGTCATGCCCGTGTACACGCTTCCTGAACTGCCGTACGACTACTCCGCGCTGGCCCCCGTGATCAGCCCCGAGATCATCGAGCTGCACCACGACAAGCACCACGCGGCCTATGTGAAGGGCGCCAACGACACCCTGGAGCAGCTCGCCGAGGCGCGGGACAAGGAGCAGTGGGGATCGATCAACGGCCTGGAGAAGAACCTCGGCTTCCACCTCTCCGGCCACATCCTGCACTCGATCTACTGGCACAACATGACCGGCGACGGCGGCGGCGAACCCCTGGCCGCCGACGGCGTCGGCGACCTCGCGGACGCCATCGCCGAGTCCTTCGGCTCCTTCGCCGGCTTCAAGGCGCAGCTCACGAAGGCCGCCGCCACGACGCAGGGCTCCGGCTGGGGCGTGCTCGCCCATGAGCCGCTGAGCGGCCGGCTGATCGTCGAGCAGGTCTACGACCACCAGGGCAACGTCGGCCAGGGGTCGGTCCCGATCCTGGTCTTCGACGCCTGGGAGCACGCCTTCTACCTCCAGTACAAGAACCAGAAGGTCGACTTCATCGACGCCATGTGGGCGGTCGTGAACTGGCAGGACGTGGCCCGGCGTTACGAGGCGGCCAGGTCCCGCACCGACGTGCTGCTGCTGGCGCCCTGAGGCCCGGCCAGGGTGAAGCGTCCTGCCTCGTGATCGTCTTCTCACCCTTCGCGACGGCAGGCGGAAAAAGGGGAACCCCCGTGAGGACGTGACTCACGGGGGTTCTTCCGGTGTCGGCCGCGCGGGCCGGCAGTGATCACAGGTTGCTGAAGTCCGGGCCCTTGGTGCGGGTGCGCTTGATCTCGTAGAAGCCGGGGACCGAGGCGACCGCCAGGGTGCCGTCCCAGAGGCGGGCGGCCTCCTCGCCCTTGGGGGCGGGGGTGACGACCGGGCCGAAGAAGGCGAGCTGCTCGCCGTCGGCGCCGGGGACGGCGATGACCGGGGTGCCGACCTCCTGGCCGACCTTCTCGATGCCCTCCTTGTGGGAGGCGCGCAGCTCGGGCTCGTAGGGGGTGGCGTCCCAGTGCTCCATGAGGGAGAGGGGCAGGCCGGCGTCCTTGAGGGCGGCGGCGACCGTCTCCTTCTCCGGGCCCCCGCCCTCGTTGTGGATACGGGTGCCGAGGGCGGTGTAGAGGTCGCCGAGGACCTCGGCGCCGTGCTCCTGCTGGGCCGCGATGACCACCCGGACCGGGCCCCACGCCTTGGTCGCGAGCCACTCCCGGTACTCGTCGGGCAGCTCGTCGAGCTTGTCCTCGTTGAGGACGGCGAGGCTCATCAGGTGCCAGCGGACCTTGATGTCGCGCACCTTCTCCACTTCCAGCACCCAGCGGGAGGTCATCCAGGCCCAGGGGCAGGACGGGTCGAACCAGAAGTCGACGGGGGTCTTCTCCGGCATGTCTCTCCTCGTGGGACGCGCGTGCGGCAAGTGGTCTCATCCTGCAACACCGCCGCCCGTCCCGCCCATTCCCCGGCTGTCCGCCGTCAGGGGCACGTGGGAGGATCGGTGCTGTCCACATCCTGAACACGCGCCGAGGGAGTGCCGCCCGTGCCCGGTGAGAATCTGTCCCGTGACGAGGCCCGGGAGCGGGCCGCCCTGCTGTCCGTCGACGGGTACGAGGTGTCCCTCGACGTCCGCTCCGCGGTCGGAGACGCGGACGGCGCGGGGCCGCGCACCTTCCGGTCCGTCACCACGGTCCGCTTCCGCTGCAACGAGCCGGGTGCCTCCAGCTTCGCCGACCTCGTCGCGCCGAGCGTGACCGCCGTGTCCCTCAACGGCCGCGACCTCGACCCGAGCGAGGTCTTCGACGGCTCCCGGATCGCCCTGGAGGACCTGGCCGCCGACAACGAGCTGGTCGTCGACGCCCAGTGCGCGTACTCCCGTACCGGCGAGGGCCTGCACCGCTTCGTCGACCCGGAGGACGGCGAGGTCTACCTCTACACCCAGTACGAGCCGGCCGACTCCCGCCGGGTCTTCGCCAACTTCGAGCAGCCCGACCTGAAGGCGCCCTTCCGGTTCGAGGTGCGGGCGCCCGAGGAGTGGACGGTGTGGTCGGGCGGCGCCGGGGAGCGCGTGGACGGGGTGTGGCGGTTCGCGGAGACGAAGCCCGTCTCGACGTACATCACCTGCGTGGTCGCGGGGCCGTACCACTACGTGACGGACTCCTACGAGCGGACCCTCGCGGACGGGACGCGGCTGGAGATCCCGCTGGGCGCGCTGTGCCGCAAGGGGCTCGCGCCCTACTTCGACGCCGACGACGTGTTCCTGGTGACCAAGCAGGGGCTGGACTTCTTCCACGACCACTTCGACTACCCGTACCCGTTCGGCAAGTACGACCAGGCGTTCGTGCCGGAGTACAACCTCGGGGCGATGGAGAACCCGGGGCTGGTGACCTTCCGGGAGGAGTACATCTTCCGCGGGAAGGTGACGCGTTCGTCGTACGAGGGCCGCGCCAACACGATCCTGCACGAGATGGCGCACATGTGGTTCGGCGACCTGGTCACCATGGAATGGTGGGACGACCTGTGGCTGAAGGAGTCCTTCGCGGACTTCATGGGCACCTTCGCCAACGTCGGCGCGACCCGGTTCAAGGACGCCTGGATCACCTTCGCCAACCGCCGCAAGGCCTGGGCGTACCGCGCCGACCAGCTCCCCTCCACGCACCCGATCACGGCCGACATCCGTGACCTGGAGGACGCCAAGCTCAACTTCGACGGCATCACGTACGCCAAGGGCGCCTCCGTGCTCAAGCAGCTCGTGGCGTACGTCGGCCAGGACGCGTTCCTGGAGGGCGCGCGGCGCTACTTCAAGCGGCACGCGTACGGCAACACGCGCCTGGGCGACCTGCTGTCGGTGCTGGAGGAGACCAGCGGGCGGGACATGGCGGCGTGGGCGCGGTCCTGGCTCCAGACGGCCGGGGTCAACGCGCTGACCCCGCAGGTGCTGCTCACCACCGACGGGCGGATCGACGAGCTGGCGGTGGTGCAGGAGGCCGCCGAGTCGCACCCCGAACTGCGTCCGCACCGGGTGGCGGTCGGTCTGTACCGGCGGGGCGAGGGCGGGGCGCTGGAGCGGTACGCGCGGGCCGAGGCGGACGTGGACGGGCCGCGGACGGTCGTCGCGGAGCTGGCCGGGCAGCAGGCGCCGGAGCTGGTGCTGGTCAACGACGACGACCTGACGTACTGCAAGATCCGGTTCGACACGGCCTCGCTGGCCACGCTGCGTGCCGCGCTCGGTGACATGACCGACCCGCTGGCCCGCGCGCTGTGCTGGTCGGCACTGTGGAACATGACGCGGGACGCGCTGCTGCCCGCGCGGGACTTCGTCGACCTGGTGCTGCGGTTCGCGGGGCGCGAGTCGGACATCGGCGTACTCCAGATGTTGCACGCCTGGGCCGACTCGGCGCTGACCCACTACGCCGCCCCCGCCTGGCGGGAGACCGGCGGACGGCTGCTGGCCGAGGGCGCGCTGCGGGAGCTGCGGGCGGCGGCCCCGGGCGGCGAGCCCCAGTTGGCGTGGGCGCGCTTCTTCGCGGCGGTGGCCGCCGAGGAAGCGGACCTCGCGCTGCTGCGCGGGCTGCTGGAGGGCACCGAGAAGATCGACGGCCTGGACGTGGACCAGGAGCTGCGCTGGGCGTTCCTGGAGCCGCTGGCGGCGCACGGCGCGGCGGACGAGACGGTGCTCGCCGCCGAGCTGGCCCGGGACGACACCGCGTCCGGCAAGCGCCACCAGGTGCGGTGCCTGGCCGCCCGGCCGTCGGCGGCGGTGAAGGCGCAGGCGTGGGCGCAGGTGGTGGAGTCGGACGCGCTGTCCAACGCCCTCGTCGAGGCGACGATCGCGGGCTTCGCCCAGCCCTCCCAGCGGGAGCTGACCGCGCCGTACGCGGAGAAGTACTTCGCGGTGATCGAGCGGGTGTGGAGCGAGCGGTCGATCCAGATCGGCATGGACGTGGTCCGGGGACTGTTCCCGGGGCTCCAGGACTCGCCGCAGACGCTGGCGGCCACGGACGCGTGGCTGGCGGCCCACGAGGACGCCGCGCCCGCGCTGCGGCGGCTGGTGCTGGAGGCGCGGGACGACCTGGGCAGGGCGCTGCGCGGGCAGGCGTGCGACGGGGCCTCCGCCGGCTGAGGCACACCGCTGTGCCGCCGTTACACAACCGGCGCGATCCGCCCCGTAACCCCTGGTCCGCACCTCGGCGGGCCAGGGGTTTCCGGCATCCGAACTGGCGTCCCTTAAGGCGGTCTTGTCCGGATTCGGTGGCGGTCTTGTCACAGGGGTTAAAAGAGGGCCGGGATGCGGGAAATTTCGGGTCATGACGCACAACACCCCGCTCTCGCCCCGCCCCACGCACCACCTGGCCGCCGACTCGGGGCGTGTCCTGACCGCCGCCCAGCTCCGCGCGCACGGCGTCACGGCCGCCGAGACCGACGAGCGGTGCCGGCCCGGCGGGCCCTGGCAGCGGCTGCTGCCCGGCGTCGTCCTGCTCCACCCCGGCCCGCCGACCGGCGAGGAACGGCTGCGGGCCGTGCTGCTGTACGCGGCGCCGCAGCGGGCCGCGGGCGGCGTGCCCGCGCAGCCCGGTCCGGGCGGGGAGGCCGGTGCCGGGCGGTCCGAGGCGATGATCACGGGACTGGCGGCGCTGACCCTGCACGGTGTCGCCGGCGCTCCCCCGCTGCCGTCCCTGGACACCATCGACGTCCTGGTGCCCCGGCAGCGGCGGCTGCGGTCGGCCGGCTGGGCGCGGATCGTGCGCGCGACCGCGCCGCCGGAGCCGGAGACCGTCACCGGGGTTCCCGTGGCGCCGGTCGCCCGCGCCCTGGCCGACGCGGTGGCGGTGCTGACCGACGCGGGGGCCGTGCACCGCCTGCTGACCGAGGCGGTGCGCGGCGGCCACTGCGAACCGGCGGCGGTGGTACGGGAGTTGCGGCGGGCCCGGCTGCTGAGCCGGCCGCACGTGGTGGACGCGGTGGAGTCGCTGGTGGCCGAGGGACGGGCGATCACGGAGGAGCGGCTGTACCGGATGGTGCGCGAGTACGGGCTGCCGGACCCGGTCTGGAACGTCGAGCTGCGCCTGCCCGGCGGCCCCCGCCTGGGCGGGCTGGACGCCTACTGGCCGGACCACGCGGTCGCGGTGGAACTGGACACGCGGGGCCACCGGCAGGGCGACGACGCGCAGGCGTCCCGGGCCGCCCGCAAGCGCGAGCGCCTGGAGCGGCTGGGCGTCACCGTCGTCCACCTCACCCCGCGGGAGCTGCGGGACTTCCCGGAGCAGCAGGCGGTGGTGGTGCGTACGGCGCTGATGGCGGCGGGCGACCGGGAGCCCGCCGCGTATCTCGTGGTGCTGCCCCGGTAGCCGCCCGCCGCTCCGGTGGGGTCAGTCCTCCTCGGGGGCGGGCCGGTCGAGGTACTGGTTGCCGTTCATGACGGCGTAGACGGTGGCTCCCTGGTCCGCCGTGTTGTGCATGGCCGGGCCTGCGGGCTGTGCCGTCGGCTCGGGCGTGCGGACGTCGACACGGTTGCCGTCGCCGGCCACGACGGGGCCGTGGGCGTCGCCGCCGATGTGGACGGAGTTGTGGGCGGGGGGCTTCTTGCGGGACATCGGTGGGCCTTTCTAGGAGAACCGGGTGAGGGAGAAGGTGCCGCAGGTGTAGCACTGCGTCCCTTCTTGGTACGTGGACTTCACCTCGACCGAGTACTGCGCGGTGTCCGGGTCCGTACCGAGGGTGACGGTGACCAGGGTTTCCCCGAGGGAAGCGCAGTCCCGCTCGACGTCGTACAGGGGCTGGGTGGCGCTGTAGGTGCCACCGCCGCCGGTGAACTCGGTCGTCAGGACGTCACCGCAGTAGTCCCTCCCCGTGGTCGTGTAGCTGTCCGGGCCCGACTCCTCGAACTCGATCATGCTTCCGTCGGCGAGCTGCCAGATGCCCGCGAGTCCGGTCGGCTCCGGCTCGGGCTCCGGGGTCGGGGTCTCCTCCTCGTAGAGGTCCGTCTCCTGGTCGTAGACGCTCGTGTCCGGCGTGTAGGTGGGCGTGTAGGTGGCGGTGGACGAGTAGCTCGGGGTCGTCGCGGCGCTGTGCGAGCTGTTCTGCGCGTCCTGGTACTGGTCGACGGCGACGCCGCCGATGACGACGGCGGCGACGGCCGCGGCCACCTTGAGGACCGCGGCGGCTCCCGTGCTCATCGGTGCGGCTCCGGCGCCCGCGGCGCCCGCGCCCGAGTGCGTGGCCGCGGTGTGCGCGGCGTGCGCGGTGGACAGGTCGGGGGGCGGGGTCGTCGCGCTGGACAGGGAGTAGGGGTCGGTGCCGGTCGGCGGGCCCGACGGGCTCGACGCGTGCGCGAACGAGGGATCGGCGCCGGGCGGGTCGGCCGGGTGCGCGGACGTCGCGTGGGCGTCCGGCACGTTCACCGACTGGGCGGACGCCGGGTCGAAAGCCGACGTGTCCATCGGCTGGGCGGACGTCGGGTCGGTGCCCGGCGCGTCCATCGGCTGGGCGGATACCGAGTCGGCGCCCGACGCGTCCATCGGCTGCGCGGACACCGGATCGGCGCCCGACGCGTCCGCCGGCTGCGCGGACACCGGATCGGCGCCCGACGCGTCCGCCGGCTGCGCGGACGTCGGCTCCAGGGAGGGCGGGTCGGTCGTGACGGGCTCGGTGCCGCCGCCGTCGGGCGACGGGGCGGGCGGTGTCGGGTCGGTCGGCGGGGGCTGTTGGGGCAGGTACTGCTGGGCCGCCTGCGCCGCCTCCGCGCCCTGCGTGTCGCCCAGGTCGTGCCACAGCTTGGCCGCTCCGGCCAGGAGCACCCCCGCGGCGACCCGGTTGCCGGTCAGGACCGCGTGGATGCCCTGCTCGTGCGTGAAGTACGCCTCCGCCCACCGGTCCTCGGCCCGCCGTGCCGCGGGCAGGCCCCGGTCGAGGAGGCGGCCCCAGACGCCGAGGCGCAGGGAGCGGGCGAGGGCCGGGGAGGCGGCCCGGGCGACCCGGACGGCGAGGTCGGGGCGGCCGGCCCGTACCGCGAGGTCCGCGACCCGCTCCAGGGCGCCGTTGTGCGCGGCGACCTGGGCGGCGCTCGTCGCCGCCTGCCCGGCCCACCGCGCGAAGTGGTGGCACAGCTGCTCCACGGAGAACGGCGCGGGTCCGCCGTGCTCCCGCAGCGCCGGTACGACGTCCGTCACCACCCGGTAGCCCCGCTCCGTCTCCTCGGCCAGGCCGAGCCTGGAGAGCGACGCGCACAGCGCCCCGGGGTCCGGGGCGCCGTCGAGCAGGCCGAAGTGGACGGGGTCGAGTTCGGCGCCCACGATGGCCAGCAGGTGCAGGGCCCGCCGGGCCGGCGCGTCGAGCCCGGCGAGCAGCCGGGGCAGCAGTTCGGCCACCGCGCCGGGCCGGGGCAGCGCGCCCTGGCCCGACGGGTCGAGCCGGGCCAGGGCCGCCGCCCGCAGCAGCGGCAGCGGACGGCCGGCCGCGGCCTCCCACAGGGACGCGGCGATGTCCTGTTCGTCGGCCTCGACCACGTGCCGGCCCAGTTCCCGGCCCAGCAGTTCCATCGCCGCGTCCAGGTCGATGCCGGTCAGCCGCCGCGCCGTGCCGTCGGTCCCGCTGAGCGAACCCTCCCGCGAGGCCAGGACGAACGTGGCGTCGGGCGCCGTGTCCATGAAGGCGCGCAGCCGCGGGGCCGGGTAGTCGGCGTTGTCGACGTACACCGTCGGTCTGAGGCCGGTCATCAGGTGGCGCAGGTCGCTGCTGGAGGGGGCGTAACCGCTGGTCTCGTAGCAGGCCTCGAACATGTCCTGGGCGAGGTCCTCCGGTTCGCGCCGGGCGGCGTCGAGGAAGATCACCCCGTCCTCGCCCGGCGGGAGGGCGCGGGCGGCGTAGCGCAGCAGCGCGCTCTTGCCGACGCCGGGCTCTCCCCACAGCTGCACCGTCTCACCGGCCGCGACGGCGGCGGCGATCGCGGCGAGTTCGGCCTCCCGGCCGAGCGGCGCGCGCTGCCGGCGCGGGAGCAGCGCCACCGTGCCGCGGCGCCCCGGCCGCGGCCGTCGGCGCTCCATGAGCACGGTCACCGTGGACCCGTGGTCCGCGTCGATGACCAGGTTGTTGGAGCCCACCACCACCGGCGCGTTGGCGTCCCCGCCGATGTCCGCCCGGTTGTCGCCGCGCGCGTCGTCCTCGTCCGTGTTGTCGGCATTGTCGGCGTTGTCGGCGTTGTCGGCATTGTCGGCGTTGTCGGCCATTCCCTCACCCCGTTGTCGTGCCGTCGATCCGTGGAACGAGCCGTCACGCTAGTCCCGTGCGCCGACCTGGCCACCGTAGAAATACGGTTTCCCGGCGGGACCCCCCACGGTCGGCACCCGTCCCTCACAACTGGGGGCGCCGCACTCCGGTCACCGCGGAGAAACGGAACTCAGTGGTCCGCGTAGGCGATGGCGTGCAGGCGCCGCAGGTCGTCGACGCGGATGGAGCGGTAGCCGGGGGTGACCACCGCCGTCTCCCGGAACCGGCGCAGCGTCTTGTGCACACTGGGTTCGGAGGCGCCCGCGAGCGTCGCCAGTTCCTGCTGGGTGATCGGCCAGCGGATCTCGGCGCCCGCGCCGCTGCGTTCGCCGTAGGCCAGCGCCAGGTGGTGCAGGACGCGGGCCACGCGGGTGGCCGCGTCGCAGCCGGTGAAGGTGACCCGGTGGGTGGTGGCGGCGCGCAGCTTGGCGACGACGGCCTGCTGGAGGGCGTGGGCGATCCGGTGCTCGGTGCGGGTGCAGGCGTCGAGGCCGGCCCGGGTGACGCTGCGCGCGAGCACCGGTCCGCAGGCGGTCACCGTGGCCGAGCGGGGGCGTCCGTCGACCGCGGCGAACTCGCCGACGACGTCCCCGCCCACCCGTACGGCCAGCAGGGCGTCGCGCCCGTCGTCGGCGTGCGCGGTGACCTTGACCAGGCCGTCGAGCAGGATCAGTACGTGGTCCGTGCGGTCCCCCTCGCGCAGCAGCACCCGGCCGGCCGGGTACGACACCCGCGTCCCCAGTTCCAGCAGCCGCCGCCGGTCGGCCGGGCCGAGGCCGCCGAGCAGGGTCGACGGCGGCCAGTCGCCGTCCGCGCGGTCCGGGTGCCCTGCCTTCATGGTCTCCGCCTCCTTGACGGGTCCGGTGGTGCCGCCCGGACCAGTGTGCGCACCGGAAAGTCTCCGGAACCCCACAACTCCTCGTATTCCTACGAGTTGTTCGCACGGCCCCCGCGCCACACTGGGACGCGGGGGAGCCGACGCGGGGCCCGTCACACGTGCGGGCTCCGCGCCGCGCCCCGCGCCACCGATCGCCGAGAAGGGCCGCTTGCCGCATGGAAGAGCAGTGGGAGTACCGGGCCGTGCTGGCCGTGGACATCGAGAAGTCGTCCGGGCGGGGCAACGTGCCGCTGCTGGAGAACCGGGAGACGCTGCGGTCGGTGCTGCGTGCGGCCTGCGCGCGTGGCGGTGTCGACTGGGAGGCGTGTGCGCGCGCCGACCTGGGCGACGGGCTGCGGCTGGTCGCGCCCGCCGGGACGCGCAAGGCGAGCCTGGTCCATCCGCTCGTCCACGCGCTGGCGGACCTGCTGACCGCCCACAACAGCGCCGCCCGCGACGCGGCGACCCGCTTCCGGGTCCGCGTCGCCCTGCACGCCGGCGAGGTCTGTCTGCTGCCGGGCGGCGAGGTCGCCGGGAGCCCGCTGGAGACGCTGGCCCGGCTGCTGGACGCCCCCGCGGCGCGCGAGGCGCTGGCGGCGGCGCCGTGGCCGGTCCCCCTCTCGCTGCTGATGTCGCAGCACTTCTACGACGAGACGGTGCGGCACGGCTACGAGGGCATCGACCCGGGCCAGTTCCACCGGGTGGGCGTCGAGGTGAAGGAACTCGCCACCCACGCCTGGCTGCACACCCCCGGCTGGACCCCGGCGCTCCCGAAGCCGGGCGGGCGCGGACGGGACCGTCGGCCCGGGGGACCTGCGGGCGGCTCGACGATGGTCAACAACGCCTCGCGGGGCGGTGTCGTCAACGCCAGCCAGAACGGCGACCAGCACATCACCGTCACCCGAGGCCGCTGAGACCGGCGCAGCCGTGGAGGAGCACCGATGAACGACGAACTCACCCTCCTCGCCCAGTCGGGCGCCGCCGCGCTGGTCGCCGCCATGGCCACGGACGTGTGGCAGGAGACCCGGAACACGGTCGTCGGACTGTTCCGCCGGTCCGGCGACGGCCGGGGCGCCGCGGTGGAGCACCGGCTCGACGACGACGCCGCGCTGCTCCGGGACGCGGGGGCCCCGGACGACGTACGCCGTGTCCTGTCCGGCTACTGGTCCCTGGAGCTGGCCGCGCTGCTGCGCCGCGACCCGTCCTGCGGGCCGCTGCTGGCCCCTCTCGCCGCGGCGGCCGGTCCCGGCGCGTCCGTGCTGCGGCAGACGAACACGGCGCGGGACGGCGCGGCGGTGTTCGCCGTGCAGCAGGGCACGCAGCACGCGCACTGGGCTCCGAGGACGGGTGACAGGCCCCCGGAAACGGATGACACTTCGGGGTGAAGTGTCACCCGTTTCCGGGGGGCCTGTCGGCGCGGTGGCGGCGGAGGCGGGAGCGGTACGCGCCCGGGGGCATGCCCCGGGCGCGTCGGAAGGCGCGGCTGAAGGCGTGCGGGGAGGCGTAGCCGACGGCGCCGGAGATCGACTCGACCGGCTCGTCGGTGTCGCGGAGCCGGACGGAGGCCAGGTCGACGCGCCACTGCGTCACGTAGGCGCCCGGCGTCTGTCCGAGGGCGGCCCGGAACCGCCGGGTCAGCGTCGCCCGGGAGACGCTCGTCGCGGCGGCCAGGGTCTCCGTCGTCCAGGGGTGTTCCGGCCGGGCGTGGACCTGTGCCAGGGCGTCGCGCACGACCGGGTCGCGCATCGCGCCCAGCCATGAGCCGGACCGCTCCTGCGGGTGGCGGGCCAGCCAGGCGCGTACGAACTGGACGAGCAGCAGGTCGACGATGCTGTTGACGGCGGCGGTGGTGCCGATCTGGGGCTGCGCGAGTTCCGCCGTGAGCAGTTCGACGGTCCTTCCGAACTGCGCGTTCTGGTCGGCTGTGACGTGCATCGGCCGGGCGAGGGAGGTCAGCACGGGGGTGCTCACCTCCGGGTCCTGCTCGTAGTGCAGGACGATCACTTCCGTCTCCGCCGGTCCCGAGCCCAGCCGCAGGGCCCGGCCGTCGCCGAACGCCCGGGCCGCCGCCTCACGGTCGCAGGAACCCATCGTCACGCCGGCGGCGCCCGCCAGACCGTGGGCGGTGCCCGGCGCCACCAGGACGGCGTCCCCGGCCCGCACCTGGAGCGGTTTCTCGCCGATGGCGTGGAGCCACATCGTGCCGCGGGCAACCACGTGCAGTGCGGCTCCCGGGTAGGAGTCCAGCCACATGCCCCAGGTCCCCCCGGCCTTCAGCACGACCCCGAGCGCCCCCCGTGCCCCCGAGACCCGCAAGACCTCCGCCAGCACGTCCATGCGCCCATTCTCCTCCGCCGCCGCAGCGGAGTTTCAGGTCACGTCGAGGACGTCACGTCGAGGACGACCTTGCCGTGCACCTTCCGCGCGAACAGCGCCCGTACGGCGTCGTCCACGTCCCGCCAGTCGCCGCGCCGTCCGACCGGTGCCGAGAGCCTGCCGGCGGCCATGAGGCCCAGCAGGTCCGTCAGTTCTCCGCCGGTCGGCGTCATGTCGCCGTAGGTGGCGATACGGCGGGGTTCGCCGAAGCCGAACAGGGTCCCCGCCGGGAACGTGGTGTCCTGTCCCGAGGAGTAGCCGACCAGGTGGACGGTGCCGCCCTCGGCGAGGGCACCCCACGCCTGGGCCAGCAGCGGCCCGCCGACCGTGTCCAGGACGAGGGCGAAGCGGCGTTCGGTCCCGGCCAGGTCGGTCAGGACCTCGTCGGCGCCCAGTTCGCGCAGTCCGGCGGCCCGCTCCGGCGAGCCGACCAGCGCCGTCACCCGGGCGCCCGCCAGCGCCGCCAACTGGACGGCGAAGTGCCCCACGCCCCCGCTGGCGCCGGTGACCAGGACGTCGCGGGCCAGCAGGGAACGCGTGCGCAGCACCCGCAGCGCGGTGACCCCGGCGATCCCCAGCGCGGCCGCGTCGGCCAGCTCCACGCCCTCGGGGACGGTGCCGAGCGAGGCGGGGCCGACCGCCACCCGCTCCGCCCACGCGTGCGGAGCCATCCCCACCGCGACGCGCGTCCCTTCGGCCGGACCCGAGCCGTCGGAGGCGGCGCGGATCACGACGCCGGACGCGTCGTGTCCGTGCACAGCGCCGGCCGGCCACTGGTCCACGTAGTTCAGCTCTCCGAAGTTGAGAGCGATGTGCCGTACCTCCACCAACGCCTCACCGGCGGACGGCACGGGTTCGTCGACATCGGCGAACCGGACGGGTCCGGCCTCGCCGTGAGCGACCACAAGGGCGCGCATAGGGGGTGCTTCCTTCTCTCGGTACAACGCCGGAACACCCGGCTCGGGACCACCCTCACGCAGGGCCGGGACGGCGACCAGTCCCGTACGGATCGATCAGTTGACGATCTGTGTCAGGCACCAGCCGCGCGCGCACCGTCTTCCCGACGTCCGCGCGCGGGAACCACTCCAGCCGCGTGGCCAGCCGCGCCACGACCAGAAGCCCCCGCCCGTCCTCGCCCTCCGCCTCCTCCCTCACCTCCGGGAGCGTCCGCACCGGGTCCGACACGTCGACGACCAGCACACCGCCCTCCAGTTCCCTCAGACGCACCCACAGTTCGTGTCCGGGCAGCCGCCCGTGCCGTACGGCGTTGCCGACCAGCTCCGAGGTGACCAGCACGGCGTCGTCGATCTCCCCGGCCCATGACCACATCGTCAGCCGACGGCGGACGTGGAGACGGGCCAGGCGGACCGTGCGGGGGGTCATGGGGTAGCCCATGGACCAGTCGTGGGTGAGGAGAGTGGGGAGATGGGGGGTGGGCATCGGTGGTCCCTTCCGTCAGCGGGTTGCCCGACCAGCGTGTTCGTCCCGCTCGCGGGGCCACAATCGAACGTCCACTGAAAATTCAGCGGCGGAGGAATTGGACTATGCCGAAATGTGCGTATGCGGCTGCGCGCGCCGCACACCCGGTGTCACACTCTGCACACGACCACAAGCACAAAGTGCTGAAGCACAAGGGCGGTGCACATGGCTGCGAAGCGCGGACGTACGGCACAACGGCTCGAACTCGGGCTGCAACTGCGCCAACTGCGCGAGAACTGCGACACCGGGCAGGGCGTCGGAATGACCCGGAGGCAAGCGGTCGTGGGCCTGCGGATCTCCGAGGCGTCCTTGCAACGCATCGAGACCGGCTCCCTCAACTTCCGCTACGTCGGGGACCTGCGGAAGCTGCTCGCCAAGTACGGCGTCACCGACGAGGAGGTCATCGAGTCGCTGATCAGCCTCAACCGGGATTCCAACCACCAGGACTGGCTGACCCAGTACCGGGGGCTCATGCCCGCGGGACTGCCCGGCTTCGTCGGACTTGAGCCAGAGGCCCGCTCGATGAAGGCCTACCATCCGACGGTCGTCTACGGCCTCCTCCAGACCCAGGCCTATGCCCTCGCCACGCACGAGTTGCACAAGCCGGTCGAGGAGTACACGTCCGAGTTCGTCCGAAGCGGTGTGGAGCTACGGATGAAGCGCCAGGAAGTGCTCACCCGGGAGGACCCCGTCAAGCTGCACGTCATCCTCGGCGAAGCGGCCCTGCGCTACCCGGTCGGGAGCGCCGAGGTGATGCGTGAGCAGTACGACCGCATCGAGGAACTGTCCACGTGGGACCACATCACCGTCCAGGTGCTGCCTTTCCGCCGGAGCTACCGCTCGACCAATGACTTCGCGATCCTCGACTTCGGTGACAGGTTCCCCCCGCGCGTCCAGGCCGACAGCGCCTGGGGGTCCGTATCGACCTCTGACAAGCCACGTGAAGTCGCCCGCTTCCAGCGCCGGTTCGATGCCATGACAGCATCAGCGTTGCCGCCCGAGGACACCCCCGAGTTCCTCAACCGACTAGACCGAGAGCTGTAACCCATGACCCTGTCCGAGCACGCCTGGTTCAAGTCCTCCTACAGCGACCCCGGCCAGAACTGCGTGGAAGCCGCCCTCCTCCCCTCCGCCATAGCCGTCCGCGACTCCAAACACTCCGCCGGACCCGTCCTCCACCTCTCCCCCACCGCCTGGCACCCCTTCCTCACCCACCTCACCGAGCGCGGCCCTACCTCTTCCTGAGCAACAGCTCCGTGTTCCGGTCGTCCGCGTCGCCCGCGAGGTCGGTGCGGGCGCCGGGGGCGTTGAGGGACAGTTCGCGGTAGAGGGCCGCCAGGCCGGTCTGGGACAGGTCGGTGAAGTCGGTGCCGGACGGGGCGGCGGACTCGACGAGGGTGGTGAACAGGGACAGCGTGCCGTCCTTGTTGTCCGTCAGCTCGATGACCCGGGCGAGCTGGGGGAAGTCGACGTGGGAGGCGGTGGAGATCTCCCAGAAAGCGCCGCCGTCGGCACCCTCGTGCGGGGTGATGGCGTTGCGGTGGATGTGCCCGTTGACCCAGGCCAGCACGTTGCGGTGGCGGCCCAGCAGGGCGACGACGTCGGCGCCGGTGTGGCGCTGGTCGTCCGGGTGGGCCGGGTCGGGGCGGGTGTTGTCCATCGTCTCGCTGGTGTGGTGGCTGAAGACGATGGCGTAGGAGTCGGCGTTGTCCTTCAGGGTCCGCTCAAGCCAGCGCAGTTGCCCCGCGCCGATGGAGCCCTCGTAGTGGCCGCCGGGGTCGGTCGTGTCGAGGCTGATGCCGATGACGTCGTCGGAGATGCGGAAGCTGTAGTACTGGGTGCCGGCGTCGACGTTGGCGGTGGTGTAGCCGTGGCCGTGCGGGCCGGGGCCGAGGTGGGCCGCGTCGAGGTGGGCCTTGAGGTAGTCGGCCGGGGTGAAGGGGGCGCGCTGCTCGTCCGGCGTGACGGAGCGCATGGAGCGGGCGTGCGCCTCGAGGAACTCGCGGTACAGGGCGCCCTCGGGGTCGTCGGCCTTCTTCAGCGCGGTCTGGAGCTCGGCGGCCTCGGCGGCGGGCAGTTCCATCAGTTTGCGGCCGCCGACGGCCAGTTCGGTGAGGTAGGAGTCGCCGTGGGAGGCGTAGCAGCCCAGCGGCATGGCGTCGTGGTTGCCGACCGTCGAGTACCAGGGCAGGTTGAGGCCGGGGCTGCGGACCTCGCGGGTCGCGGCGGTCAGGAAGCCGTCGAGGTGCGGGAAACCGCGCTTCTTGTCGGCGTCGCGGACGGCCGCGTCGGGCTGCCAGTACTGGGTGATGCCGCTGTTCTGGACGCCCTCGTAGTGCCGGAGGTCACCGGAGTTGGGGGTGACGCGCCCGCCGCTCATGACGGTGAGGAACCACTCCAGTTCGGTGCGGGCGTTGTTGTCGGTGTTGTCGCCGGTGGTCATCGCGAAGTGCAGCGGGGAACCGGTGACGGGGGCGCCGCGCAGCGCGTTGACCCGCTCGACCAGCGCGATCGCGCCCTGCACGGTCAGCGCCTCCTGGGGCCGCCAGGCGTGCACGTCGGTGGAGCGCAGGTATTCGAGGCGCAGCGGGTGCTGGGTGTCGATCAGGTGCAGGTCGGTGAGCTGCACGAACGCGGCGAGGGCGGTGCGGCGCCCCTCCCGGCCGGACCGGGCGGCGGCCAGCCCGTCGCGGACGACGCGGTCCCAGCCGGGGCCGTCGGCCAGGCGCCGGTAACCGGAGCCCGAGCCGGAGCGCGGGGTGGCGAGGGCGGCGAGGGTGGTGCCGCGGGTGTAGGGGGTGAGGGGGGCGGCCGGGGCCCGGCGGGAGGAGGCGAGGGCCGCCGCCTCGTCGGTGCCCGTGGTGGCCGTCGCCGCGGCGTCGTCGGGCCGCAGGCCGTAGCCGACGCCCCCGGCGACGGCCACCGCGGCGGTGGCGGCGAGGACGGAGCGGCGGTGGACGCCCGGCGCGGAGCCGGTGGTTGAGCGTGTGCGCGACATGCGCTTCTCTCCCCGAGTGCGAACGCGTCGGCGGTGACCGCGGACGGTCGCAACCGCGAACGTCCGCTCTACCGGATGCTTGGCACCGGGGATGGCCTGTGCGTGAACGCGGCGGCAACGGGCAACGCCGATCACGGTACGTGGATCATGCGATGCCCTGCGCGTTCGCGACTGCTCCGCGAACGGCCGGGAAACGGTCGCCGGGCGTTCACCTGACGGGGTACCGGGGCGGAGCACGGGGCGACCGGGGGCGGCCCTACGCCCCGGGCAGCCGCCCCGTCGCCGGCCGCTCCCGCCACAGTTGCAGCCCGGTGTCGACCAGCGGCACCCGGGTCAGGCCGGGCACCGCGTCGAGGTCCTGCCAGGCGGCCAGGTCGGTGGAGCCGCCGACCTCGGGCCGCAGCGTGCCGCCGGTGACGCGGGCCTCGTAGACGAGCCGTACGCCGTGGTGGTCGACGGGGCGGCCGAACCGGCCGGGGCGGACCCGGCGGACCGAGTCCACCCCGAGCAGGGCGGTGACCTCGACGCGGTAGCCGGTCTCCTCGGCGACCTCCCGCCGGACGGTGTCGTACGGGTCCTCGCCGTGCTCCATGCCGCCGCCCGGCAGCACCCACTCGGGCACCCCGCCGGGCCCCGGCGACCGGGCCAGCAGCACCTGCCCGTCCCGCACACACAAGGCGTAGGCCGCCACCCGCAGCTTCCGTCGCACGCCGGGACGCTAACCCGCCGGACGGGCCACCGGCAGAGCCCCTCGCTCGATTGTCATGTACCGCCCCTTATGTCCCCGGTGACGCATGGCGGAAGTACGCCATGACTCCTGCCCGCCCCGGTGAACACTCCCCAAACAGCGACCCCTTACGTAAAGCTGAGCGGTCATCCGAGATCACATTCCGGACGACGGCGATCAGAGCAGAGCGGCTCCGATCGTTTCCGTGCCTGTGCCCGTAGACCACAGCCCACAAGGGATGCCGATTACCTGCAAGGGATGCCGATGACCCACACCCCTCAGCGCGACCCGATACCGGGTGGCAGACGCGCGGCCCGTATCGCCGTGGCCGCCGGTCTCGTCGCCGCACTCGCCGCGGCCGGGCCCATACCCGTGGCCCTCGCCGCCGACGGCCCGGCCACCACCGCGCCGACCGCCGATCCCTCCGTCAAGTCCGCGCACGAGAAGCTCGGTCCGGACGACGCCGACCGGCTCGCCGAGGCCAAGGCCGACGGCGAGAAGAACGTCACGATGATGGTCGCGACCGCCCCCGGCGACACCGCCGAGGTCGCGAAGAAGCTGGACGCGGTCCAGGGCGGCACCGTGGGCCGCACCTACGACAAGCTGGGCTACGTCCGCGCCACCGTCCCCACCGCCAAGGCGGACGCCGCGATCGCCGCCGCCGCGAAGCTCTCCTCCGTGCACGGCATCGATCTACGCGAGGAGATCGCGCTGGACGACCCGACGCCCAGCGCGGACACCGCGAAGGGCGCCGCGACCGGGGCGACGGCCACCGCCGCCAAGGCCCCCGGCAGGAACACCCCGGCGAAGAACCCGTACAACCCGTCCTTCGAGACGGGCGCCGTCGACTTCGTGAAGCAGAACCCGAAGGCGGACGGCCGCGGCATCACCATCGGCATCCTGGACTCCGGGGTGGACCTGGCCCACCCGGCGCTCCAGAAGACCACCACCGGCCAGCGGAAGATCGTCGACTGGGTCACCGCGACCGACCCGGTCGTCGACGGCGACGAGACCTGGCGGCCGATGACCGCCGCCGTCTCCGGCCCGGCGTTCACCTACGGCGGCGAGACCTGGACCGCCCCCGCCGGCTCCTACAAGGTGAGCACCTTCCTGGAGTCGTACACCACCGGCGGCGACGCGGCCGGCGACGCCAACCGGGACGGCGACACCACCGACTCCTGGGGCGTGCTGTACGACGCGGCGGCCGGCACGGTCCGCGTCGACCTCAACGGCAACCACGACTTCGCCGACGACACCCCGATGAAGCCGTACAAGGACGGTTTCCAGGTCGGGTACTTCGGCACCGACGACCCGAAGACGGACGTCGCCGAGCGGCAGCCGTTCGTCGTCGAGATCCGCAAGGACGTCGTCTACAACAACGCGGGCGCCAAGGCCGACTTCGTCAACATCGGCGTCATCGAGTCCGAGCACGGCACCCACGTCGCGGGCATCACCGCGGCCAACGGCCTGTTCGGCGGGCAGATGGACGGCGCCGCCCCCGGCGCGCAGATCGTCTCCTCCCGCGCCTGCACCTGGACCGGCGGCTGCACCAACGTCGCCCTCACCGAGGGCATGATCGACCTCGTCGTCAACCGGGGCGTCGACATCGTCAACATGTCGATCGGCGGCCTGCCGTCCCTCAACGACGGCAACAACGCCCGCGCCGAGCTGTACACCCGGCTCATCGACGAGTACGGCGTCCAGCTGGTGATCTCCGCCGGCAACTCCGGCCCCGGCGCCAACACCATCGGCGACCCCGGCCTGGCCGACAAGGTGATCTCGGTCGGCGCGTCCATCTCCAAGGAGACCTGGGCGGTCAACTACGGCTCGGCGGTGGAGAAGAAGTACGCCATGATGCCGTTCTCCTCGCGCGGCCCGCGTGAGGACGGCGGCTTCACGCCGACGCTGACCGCGCCGGGCGCGGCGATCAACACCATCCAGACCTGGATGCCTGGCGCCCCGGTCACCGAGGCCGGCTACGCGCTCCCCGCCGGCTACGGCATGCTCCAGGGCACGTCGATGGCCTCCCCGCAGGCCGCGGGCGCCTCCGCGCTGCTGCTGTCGGCGGCGAAGCAGAAGCACCTCGACCTCACCCCGGCGACCCTGCGCACCGCGCTGACCTCGACCGCCGACCACATCAAGGGTGTGCAGGCGTACGAGGAGGGCGCGGGCCTGATCAACGTCGTGGACGCCTGGAAGTCGATCCGGCGCGGCGCCTCGGCGCACGAGTACACGGTCAAGGCTCCGGTCGACACCGCGATCGACTACGCCCTTCAGACCCCGGGCTTCGGCACCGGCCTCTACGACCGCGAGGGCGGTCTGAAGGCGGGCCAGAAGAAGACGTACGAGATCACGCTCACCCGCACCACCGGCGCCGACAAGGCGCTCCGGCACGAGCTGCGCTTCGAGAACAACGCGGACCGCACCTTCGAGGCCGTCGGCTCCGACACGGTGAAGCTGCCGCTGAACCAGCCGGTCACCGTCGAGGTGCGGGCCGCGCCGCGGTCCGCCGGGCTCAAGAGCGCGATCCTGGAGGTCGACGACCCGAAGACGGAAGGCGTCGACCAGCAGGTCATGACGACGGTCGTGGTCGCGGCCCCGCTCGCGGCGGAGCAGAAGTACAGCTACTCCGTGTCCGGTTCGGTGCAGCGCAACAGCACCACGTCCTACTTCGTCACGGTCCCCGAGGGCGCCAGGACCCTGGAGGTCGCCATCGGCGGGCTGAAGGGCCGGAGCCAGACCCGGTTCATCGCAATCCACCCGTACGGCGTCCCGCTCGACAACACCTCCACGCCGTACTGCTACAACAACTACCTCGACGGCAACGGCTGCAAGCCCGACGTGCGCTCGTACGCCGACCCGCAGCCCGGCGTGTGGGAGATCGAGGTCGAGTCGCGGCGCACCTCGCCGCTTCTCGACAACCCGTACACGCTGGACGTCTCCCTGCTCGGCGCGGACTTCGACCCCGAGGTCGTGACCGTGCCCGAGGCCAAGGCCGGCACCCCGGTCACCGCCTCCTGGACGGTGACCAACCGGTATGCCGCGATCGACGGCGGCACGCTGACGGGCGGCCCGCTGGGCTCCTCCCGCACCGACCGTCCCGCCATCGCCGAGGGCGACACGCGGACCACCACGGTCGAGGTCCCCGAGGGCGCGACCTCGCTGGACGTGGCCATCGGCGGTGTCTCGGACGCCTCCGCCGACCTGGACCTGGCGGTCTACGACGCCGACGGCACCCTGGTCGGGCAGAGCGCCGACGGCGACTCCGAGGAGTCCGTCTCCGTCCCCGCCCCGGCCGCCGGCACGTACACCGTCAAGGTCGTCGGCTACGCGGTCCCGGCCGGCTCCACGGAGTACGACTACCGGGACGTGTACTTCGCCGCCACCCTCGGCACGGTCACCGTCGACGGGGCGCCGGTGTCGCTGGGCACGGGTGACTCGGCCGCCGTCTCCGGCAGCGTGACGGCGCTGGCCGCCGCGCCCGAGGGCCGCGAGTTCTTCGGTCGGGTCCAGCTCGTCGACGCCCGCGGCACGGTCGCGGGCACCGGCAGCGTGGCGATCGAGAAGGTCGTGCCGTAGTCCGGTACGGCGCGGAAGGAGGGGGCGGGTGCTTCGGCGCCCGCCCCCTTTCCCTTTTCCCCTTCTTTCCCCTTCGGTCAGTCGCAGGTGAGGGTGCGGGCCTCCGGCAGGGCGGCGGTGACGCGGGCGCGTTCGGGGGCGATCTCGGCCTCGCCCACGAAGAGGGCGTCCGGGTGGACGCCGTGCGCCGGGAGCCCGAACAGCACGCGGTCGCCCACGCCGGGGGCGCCGGTGCCCTTCCCGGTCAGGAAGGTGACCTCGCGCGACGCCTTCTCGGGCGCGTACTGCCGGGTGATCTCCACCGTGATCCGCCGGCCCGCTTCCCCGGGCGCCGGGCCGGACCCGGTCACCGTGCCCTCGGCGACCAGCCGGGCACAGGCCAGGTAGGCGGGGCTGCCGAAGGGGACGACGGGCCCCTTGGCGCCGGCGTCGGCCTGGGCGCTGGAGGCCCCCGCGTCCTCGGCACCGCCGCCCCCGGCCTGCGTCACCAGCCACGCCATGCCGGAGAGGAACGCGCCCGCGCAGGCGACGGCGAGCGCGCCGAGGGCCAGGTTCCGGCGGTGGCGCCGGGGGCGGGGGCGGGGGCGGAGTGCGGCCGGGGCCGGGGCCGGTTCCCGTGGAGGCGAGGGCTCGCTGAGGACCCGCCCGAGGACCCCCAGCCGCTCCCGCAGCACCGCCACGTCGGCGGCCTCGGCGGACCCCGGCGGCAGCGGCTCGCCCAGGATCGCGGCCATCAGCGCGTCGTCGGGAGCGGCCCCCTCGTACCCGTCGTACCCGTCGTGCTCGTCGTACGCGTCGTGCTCGTCGTACGCGTCGTATTCGTCGTACGCGTCATGCTCGTCGTACGGGTCGTGCCCGGCGTACCCGTCGTACGCGTCATGCTCGGCGGCCACGTCACACCACCTCGTCCTCGTGCAGCCGGGCCCGCAGGGCCCGTACCGCCGTGTGCAGCCTGCTCTTGACCGTGCCCTCGGGAACGCCCAGCTCCTCGGCGATGCCGCGCACCGGCAGATCGGCGTAGAAGCGCAGGACGACGACCTGGCGCTGGGCGTCGGGCAGCGCGTCCAGGCCCCGGGCGACGGCGAGGGAGAGCAGGCTGGTGTCCTCGCCGGAGGGGTGGTCGCTCTGGCGCAGCGCGGCGAGGCGCTCGCCGATCCGCTCCTGGCGGCGTTTGGCCCGGTGCCAGTCCATGGCGAGGTTGGAGGCGACCACCGCCGCCCACGCCGAGACGTCCCGGGGCGCCTCACGGCCGCTGGCGGCGCGCTCCAGCAGCCGCAGGCGGACCTGCTGCACCCCGTCCGACAGGTCCGCCTGCGGTACCCCGCCGAGCGCGAGCACCGCCCGCACCCGGCGCTCCTGGGCCGCGTCCAGCGGATCGTCGCCGACGGCCTCCCCCGCCTCCCCCGCCCCTCTGCGGACCTTTCTGCGCAGCACCGGCCACCCCTCCCCTCGCCGCGTTTCCCCTACGACGCCGCGGCGGGCGGAAACGTTCGCTCCGTGGCCGCCGACCCGCACCGAGGCGTACGTCACACCCGGTGTGGGCCGGGACGAAAGGGGCAGGGGCGAGGCAGCACAGCTTGCGGCGCCGTGGCCTCGGCGGGTTAATTCCTGCAGCTCGGCAGGGGTGTGGCCGCAGGGACGACGGTCGCGCCCCGGGCCGCCGGGGCCCGTTCGGCCAGGTCACCGGGGAATGCGGTGGACAGGTGGGCCGGGGATGACCGCATGATGGAAAAGTTCGCACGATGGAAAAGTCCCGGCCACACAGGCCGGGCGCACGCAGGTCACGCAAGGGAGTCGCCGTGAGGGTCGGAATCGTCGGAGCCACCGGACAGGTCGGCACGGTCATGCGCAGGATCCTCGGCGAGCGGAACTTTCCGGTCACCGAGCTGCGTCTGTTCGCCTCCGCCCGCAGCGCGGGCAAGGAGCTGGACGGGGTGACGGTGGAGGACGCGGCCACCGCCGACTACTCCGGCCTGGACATCGTGCTGTTCTCGGCGGGCGGCGCCACCTCCAAGGCGCTGGCCGAGAAGGTCGCCGCGCAGGGCCCGGTCGTGATCGACAACTCCTCGGCGTGGCGCCGCGACCCGGACGTGCCGCTGGTGGTCTCCGAGGTCAACCCGCACGCGATCGCCTCCCGTCCCAAGGGCATCATCGCCAACCCGAACTGCACCACGATGGCCGCGATGCCGGTGCTGCGTCCGCTGCACGCCGAGGCGGGCCTCGAAGCGCTGGTCGTCGCCACGTACCAGGCGGTGTCCGGTTCCGGTCTGGCCGGTGTGGACGAGCTGTTCGAGCAGGTCAAGAAGGTCGGCGAGGACGCGCCGAAGCTCACCCACGACGGCGGCGCGGCCGAGTTCCCCGAGCCGGAGAAGTACGTCGCGCCGATCGCGTACAACGTGCTGCCGCTGGCCGGGTCGATCGTCGACGACGGCCGGTTCGAGACCGACGAGGAGCAGAAGCTCCGCCACGAGTCCCGCAAGATCCTGGAGATCCCGGAGCTGAAGGTCTCCGGCACCTGCGTCCGGGTCCCGGTCTTCACCGGCCACTCCCTCCAGATCAACGCCCGGTTCGCCCGCCCGATCAGCGTGGAGCGCGCCAAGGAGCTGCTCGGCGGCGCCCCCGGCGTGGCCCTCGCGGAGGTCCCGACCCCGCTCCAGGCCGCCGGGCAGGACCCGTCCTACGTCGGCCGCATCCGGGCGGACGAGACCGTCGAGCACGGCCTCGCCCTGTTCGTCTCCAACGACAACCTGCGCAAGGGCGCCGCGCTGAACGCCGTTCAGATCGCGGAGCTGGTGGCGGCCGAGCTGAAGGGCTGAGGCCGCTCGACCCCGTAGTAGAAACAGCCGTACTCGACGGCCCGGACGTGGACGAACGCCACGGCCGGGTCGTCGAACGCTTCCCTGAGGGCCCCTTCGAAGTCCTGTTCCACCAGCCGCCCGCCCAGGATGTGTCCCTGGGCCGAGTAGCGGCGCAGCACCCGGTGGCTGTCGGTGAACGGCAGGCCGCCACCGAGGTCCGGTCCCGGGCACTCCTCGGCGTGGACGAAGACGGGGCCCTGCTCGTCGTAGGCCCCCGGGGCGGCGCCCGTGGCCGCCGCCCAGCGGCGCAGCGGCGCGTACGACACCAGCGCGAGCCGGTCGCCGGGGGCGCTGCGGTGCAGACAGCAGCGCAGGGGCGCGCCGCCCTCCTCGTCGGTGAACGGGACCGCCGCGCGTCCCGCGTCGTCGGTGATCCGCAGCTCCTTCAGGGTGTCCGCCGGGATCGGGTGTGCGGTGTACGTCGTCATGCCCCCAGGCTGCGGCGCGAGGGCGCCGCGTACCGGCGGGATACGGACATCGCGTTCGGCCCGGCGCGCGTGGAAGGATGACGGAAACGACACATACGAGGAGATGACCGCGTGCCTGGCACAAACCTGACCCGCGAAGAGGCGCAGCAGCGGGCGAAGCTGCTCTCCGTGGACGCGTACGAGATCGATCTCGACCTCTCCGGCGCGCAGGAGGGCGGAACGTACCGGTCTGTCACGACGGTGCGGTTCGATGTGGCCGAGAACGGGGCCGCGTCCTTCATCGACCTGGTGGCCCCGGCCGTCCACGAGGTCGTCCTCAACGGCGACCAGCTCGACGTGTCCAGCGTCTTCGCGGACTCCCGGATCGCGCTGCCCGGTCTGCTGGAGGGCCGCAACATCCTGCGGGTCGTGGCCGACTGCGCGTACACCAACACCGGTGAGGGCCTGCACCGGTTCGTCGACCCGGTCGACGAGCAGGCGTACCTCTACACCCAGTTCGAGGTGCCGGACGCCCGCCGGGTCTTCGCCAGCTTCGAGCAGCCGGACCTGAAGGCGACCTTCCAGTTCACCGTGCGGGCGCCCGAGGGCTGGACCGTCGTCTCCAACTCCCCCACGCCCGAACCCCAGGACAACGTCTGGGTCTTCGCGCCGACGCCGCGCATCTCGTCGTACATCACGGCCCTGATCGCCGGCCCGTACCACTCGGTGCACAGCGTGTACGAGAAGGACGGGCAGAGCGTGCCGCTGGGCATCTACTGCCGTCCGTCGCTGGCCGAGCACCTCGACTCGGACGCGATCTTCGAGGTGACGCGGCAGGGCTTCGAGTGGTTCCAGGAGAAGTTCGACTACGCGTACCCGTTCGAGAAGTACGACCAGCTCTTCGTGCCGGAGTTCAACGCGGGCGCGATGGAGAACGCGGGCGCGGTCACCATCCGCGACCAGTACGTCTTCCGGTCGAAGGTGACCGACGCGGCGTACGAGACGCGGGCCGAGACCATCCTGCACGAGCTGGCCCACATGTGGTTCGGCGACCTGGTCACCATGGAGTGGTGGAACGACCTGTGGCTGAACGAGTCGTTCGCCACGTACACGTCCATCGCCTGCCAGGCGGCGGCGCCCGGCTCGCGCTGGCCGCACTCGTGGACGACGTTCGCCAACTCCATGAAGACCTGGGCGTACCGGCAGGACCAGCTGCCGTCCACGCACCCGATCATGGCAGACATCACCGACCTCGACGACGTGCTCGTCAACTTCGACGGCATCACGTACGCCAAGGGTGCCTCCGTGCTCAAGCAGCTCGTGGCGTACGTCGGTGAGGACGCGTTCTTCCAGGGCGTGCAGGCGTACTTCAAGCGGCACGCGTTCGGCAACACGCGCCTGTCCGACCTGCTGGGCGCGCTGGAGGAGACCTCCGGGCGGGACCTGAGGTCCTGGTCGAAGGCGTGGCTGGAGACGGCCGGCATCAACGTGCTGCGCCCGGTGATCGACACGGACGCCGAGGGGAACATCACCTCGTTCGCCATCCGGCAGGAGGCCCCGGCGCTGCCGGCCGGTGCCAAGGGCGCCGCATCCGATGATGCGGCTCCGCCGCGTGGCACCCTGCGCCCGCACCGCATCGCCGTCGGCTGCTACGACCTCGACCCCAGCGGCAAGCTGGTGCGCGGTGAGCGCGTCGAGCTGGACGTGGACGGCGAGCTGACCGACGTGCCGCAGCTGGTCGGCACCCGCCGCCCGGCGGTGGTCCTGCTCAACGACGACGACCTGTCCTACGCCAAGGTCCGCCTGGACGAGCAGTCGCTGGCGTTCGTCACCGAGCACCTCGGCGACTTCGCCGAGTCCCTGCCGCGCGCCCTGTGCTGGGCGTCGGCCTGGGACATGACCCGGGACGCCGAACTCGCCACCCGCGACTACCTCTCCCTGGTGCTCTCCGGCATCGGCAAGGAGTCCGACATCGGCGTCGTGCAGTCCCTGCAGCGGCAGGTCAAGCTGGCCGTCGACCAGTACTCCGACCCGGCGGCCCGCGAGACGCTGCTCACCCGCTGGACCGAGGCGACGCTGGCGCACCTGCGCGCGGCCACGCCGGGCAGCGACCACCAGCTGGCGTGGGCGCGGGCGTTCGCGGCGACGGCCCGCACGCCGGAGCAGCTCGACCTGCTGGAGGCGCTGCTCGACGGGACGGGGTCCGTGGAGGGGCTGGCCGTCGACACCGAGCTGCGCTGGGCGTTCGTGCAGCGGCTCGCGGCGGTCGGCCGGTTCGACGAGACGGAGATCGCCGGCGAGTACGAGCGGGACCGCACCGCCGCCGGTGAGCGGCACGCCGCCACGGCTCGGGCGGCCCGGCCGACCGAGCAGGCCAAGGCGGAGGCGTGGGCGTCGGTGATCGACTCCGACAAGCTGCCCAACGCCGTGCAGGAGGCGGTGATCTCCGGCTTCGTCCAGACCGACCAGCGGGAGCTGCTGGCGCCGTACGCGGACCGGTACTTCGAGGTGCTGGAGGGTGTCTGGGAGTCCCGTTCGCACGAGATGGCCCAGCAGATCGCCGTCGGCCTGTACCCGGCGGTGCAGGTGACGGACGAGACGCTGCGCAAGACCGACGCGTGGCTGGCGTCCGCCCGGCCGAACGCGGCCCTGCGGCGGCTGGTCTCGGAGTCCCGCTCGGGCGTCGAGCGGGCGCTGCGGGCGCAGGCGGCGGACGCGGCGGCGGGCTGACGCGGGGCGCGGGCGCGGGGCGCGGGGCGGGCTTACGGCACGCTGAGGCGCTCGGGGCGCTCGGGGGAGTTTCCCTGGGCGCCCTTCAGCGCGTCACGGGGGTCACGGGTGTCACGGGGCCGACGGGTGTTCCGCCTGCGAGTGTTCCGCCGACGTGCTGACGGGGTCGGCGGCGTCCTTCGGGGTCGCCGCGTCCGCCGCGTCCGCGGGGTTCGTCGGGTCCGCGGGGTTCATCGGGTCCGCCGCGTCCGCCGCGGACGGGTCGGGGCCCGCCGTCTCGGCTGCCGTCGGGAGCGCCGGCGGGACCTCCGTGGAAACGGACGGGGCCGGATGAGTGGGGCGGGCCGGGGCGAGCGGCGGGGCGGGGCCGGGGTCCGCGCCGGACAGTGTGACGGCGGCTGCCGTGACCGTGCAGACCAACGCCGCGACGGCACCCGCTGCGGCGAGCACCGTGCGGCGCCTGCGCCGGATGCGGCGCCCGCCGGCGACGGCCGCGTCGACGACGCTGGGCAGCGCGGGCTCCGGGCCGGCGCCGAGCAGCTCCCGGAAGGCGGCGTGCAGGGCCTCGTCGTCGTGACGGTCCACGCGTCCGCCCATGCCCGGGTTCACCTGGCCGTCCGTTCACGCTCGCCGGTGAGCTTCTCGACGATCGCCCGCAGCCGGGTGAGCCCGCGGGCGCTCTGGCTCTTCACCGTCCCGGGGCTCACCCGGAGCGCCTGGGCGGTCTGCTCGACGGTCCAGTCCTCCCAGAACCGCAGGACCAGCACGGCTCGGTAACGGGGTGACAGCTCCATCAGGGCCTCTCGCATCATCAGGCGCAACTCCGGTGTGGCCGAAACGGTAGAGGTCAGATCGGGCGGCTCGCTCACCGGCTCCTCGCGCCAGCCTCCCTTGCGCTGCTGGTCGATGAAGGTGCGGGTGAGGATGGTACGGGCGTAGGCGTCCACGTTGCCGTCCCGGCGGACCCGGCTCCACGCCGCGTACAGCTTCATCAGGGCGGTCTGCGTCAGGTCCTGCGCCTGGTGCCAGTCGCCGCACAGCAGGTAGGCGCTGCGGCGCAGCTGTGCCTGCCGCGCCTCGGCGAATTCCCGGAACTCCCGCTCCCGGACCGCTTCCCTCACTCTTGCCGACCTTCCGCTCCCGCACCGACCCGCCTGTAAGGCATACGGGAACCGGGTCCCGGAGGGTTGCATCGCGCGGCGGAAAGATTTCTTCCGCGACTCCGTGCAACCCCGGCCGCGGTCACCCCCGTACTCCTCTCACGCAAAGGCTCCCGTCCCCGGGCGGCGGGCCACGACCGAGACGAAGGACGAACGTTGAAGCACCGCAAGATCTCGCAGAACCGCCGCCGCCTGTACAGCCTGGCCGCCGGAACCGTCCTGGCCGCCGCGGGCACGGCCGGCATCGCCTCCGCGGCCACGGGCCACGACGCCGACGCCGCCACCCCGGTCTCCGTCCCGCAGCAGACCGCCACCGCGGTCGACCGCGCACAGGACGCAGCCACCCCCATCGACCGCGCACAGGACGCCGCCACCCCCATCGACCGAGCACAGGACGCCGCCACCCCCATCGACCACGCACAGGACGCCGCCACCCCCATCGACCACGCGCAGGACGCAGCCACCCCCGTCTCCGAGCTGACCGCGGCCGAGCGGGCGAACGCGGTGGGCTGACCCCGTAGCAGCGTCGGCGCCTCCCGGACTCCGGGGGGCGTCGACCGCCACGGGCCCGCTCAGCCCACGTGCGCGGCGAGCGCCGCCTCGGTCGCCGCCGGGTCCGGGTCCTCGGCCGCCCAGGCCACGTACCCGTCGGGCCGCACCAGCACCGCCGTACGGCGCCCGCTCGCCCAGCGCTCCACCGCGAGCCGGTCCGCACGGCCGTCACGGCCGTCCCCGTCCCGCATCGCGTCCGGTGCTGTCGCGTCCGGGGAGATCAGCACGAACCGTCCGCCGCGCAGTGCCTCGTACAGCCGTCCGCCGCCCGCGAGGGCCACATCGGGGACTCGGCGGCCGGTGAGGCGGTGGGCGCCACGCGGGGCGTCGTAGCGGTAGCCGACGCCGGCGATCTGACCGACCACCCGGCGCCGCACGGGAGCCGCGTGGTCCAGTGCCGTGACCGCCGCCGACCGCAGCGCCCGTGCCCCGGGCCGGGAGGCCATGGCCAGGCGGATCATGCCGCCGCTGCTGCGCAGGACCGCCCGGCCGACGGGGTGGCGTTCGGACTGGTAGCTGTCGAGCAGGGTCCCCGGCGCCCGGCCGTGCAGAACGGCCGCCAGCTTCCAGCTCAGGTTGGCCGCGTCCTGGAGGCCGGTGTTCATGCCCTGGCCGCCGGCCGGGCTGTGCACGTGCGCCGCGTCACCGGCCAGGAAGACCCGGCCGACCCGGTAGGCCGGCACCTGGCGCTCCTCGCTGTGGAAACGCGAGAGCCAGCGGGGGTCGTGCATGCCGTAGTCCCGGCCCGTCACCCGGCGCACCAGCTCCTTGACCTCGGCCAGGTCGACCGGCTCGCTGTCGGGGACGTTGCGCTCGCGCTGCCAGCCGACGACCCGGTGGTAGCCGTCGCCGAAGGGCGCGACGACGACGAAGGCACCCGGGACGAAGTCCCCGGTGAGCTGCGCGCCGTACTCCTCGGCGAACCGCACGTCGGCGATGACCACCGAGCGGATCACCGCGCGGCCGGGGAAGGGCAGCCCGACCGCGTGCCGCACGGCGCTGCGCACGCCGTCGGCGCCGACGACGTACCGGGCGCGCAGTTCGCCGGGGTTCCCGTCCGGCCCGCGTACGGCGACGGTGACCCCCGACGGGTCCTGGCGCAGCCCGGTCACCTCCGTCTCGTACCGGAGTTCCGCCCCCGCCTCCACCGCGCGCCGCCGCAGGACCTTCTCCACCTCGTACTGCGGAACCATCAGGACGTGGTTGAAGCGGGAGGGGAGGGCGGCGAAGTCGAGGGCGAGATCGAAGAAGCGGAGGTGTTCGAGGCGGCGGCCGATCGCCTCCAGCGGTTCGGCGAGGTCGCGGGCGTCGAGCTGCTCCATGCTGCGGGCGTGCAGTCCGAAGGCGCGGGAGAGGTTGCTGATCCGAGAGGGGCGCTTCTCGACGAGGGTGACGGGGACGCCGGCGGCGGCGAGGTCACCGGCCAGGAGCAGGCCGGTGGGACCGGCGCCTACGACGATCACGGTGCCGGTACCGGAGTCGGAGCCGGAGCCGGAGTCAGTGCCGGTGTCGATGGTGGTGTCGGGCGTGGTGCGGGGCGTGCCGTTCATGGGGAGCCTCCTGGCGACTGCTTGCCAACGACTGTTTGCCAACACGCGTTGCCAACGCTTGTTGTCACCGTAGGAGCCGCTCGAAGCCGTTGTCAACAGTTGTTGGCCTACGCATGTTGGCCTACGCTGGAGCGCATGCCAGCCACTCCCCCGCCGGCCGCCGATCCCTCGTCCCCCGCCGAACCGCCGCCCGCCCGCCGCTCCGAGGCCACCCGCGCCGCGATCCTCGAAGCCGCCCGCGAGCGCTTCGCCGTCGACGGCTACGACCGCGCCACCATCCGCGCCATCGCACGCGACGCGCGGATCGACCCCTCGATGGTGATGCGGTACTACGGCAGCAAGGAGGGCCTCTTCACGGCGGCCGTCTCCGTGGACCTGAGACTGCCCGACGTCTCCGCCCTCCCCCGGGACACCGTGGGCGCGGCCCTGGTCCGGCACTTCCTCTCCCTCTGGGAGAGGAACGAGGTGCTGACGGCCGTCCTCAGGGCCGGCGCCCTGAGCGCCGACGGCGCCGAGCGCACCCGGGGCATCTTCCACGACCAGGTGCTGCCGGTCGCCCAGCGGGTCTGCCCGGACCCCGAACAGGCCCCGGCCCGGGCCGCGCTGATCGCCTCCCAGCTCCTCGGGATGGCACTCACCCGCTACGTACTGCGCATCCCGCCGGCCGTGGACCTGTCCGAAGGGGAGGTCGTGGCGTGGCTGGGCCCCACCGTGCAGCGCTACCTCACCGCGCCGAGCCCGTGAGCGTGAAGAGGGGGGCACAAGAGGGGGCACGCCTCCTGACACACGTCGAGGGCGCCTGCCCGCGGCAGGCGCCCTCGACGGGAAGCAACCGGTGGGTCAGGCCTTGGCGTCGGCCTTCTCCATGGTCTCCCGGGTCTTGATGTTGCGGCTGGTCACCCGGTGCTCCTCCTTGGAGCGGTCCAGGACCATGACCAGCCCCGCGATGACCGCGAAGAGCACGATCGGGGCGAAGACATAGAGGCCCAGCGTCTCGATGACGCTCAGGCCCGTGCCGGGGTCGTCACCGTCGTCGCGGGTCAGCGCGAGCGCGGGGGACGACATGAGCAGCATCATCAGCGTCGTACCGGCCGCCAGGGTGCCGGCGCGCAAGGCGTTCTTCTTGTCCACGTCACCAAGTTAGCGAACGCCCCCCGGCCCCGCGCGCCCGGGGTGCCGTACGGCGTCGATCAGCGCGTGCAGCCGGGGCGAGGCCGCCAGCTCCTCCAGCGTCATCGGTCGGCCCTCGGCGTCGGCGATCGGCAGCCGCCAGTTCGGGTACTGGTCCCAGGTACCGGGGAGGTTCTGCGGGCGGCGGTCACCGACCGCGTCCGGCAGCCAGACGCCGACCATGCGGGCCGGGGTGGCGCGCAGGAAGCGGTACAGGGCCTGGACGCCGGCCTCCTCGGCGGCGGGGTCGGTGCCGCCGCCGGTGCCGTGCAGCAGGCCCAGCCGGGCGAGCAGGCCGAGCCACTCCCCCGCGTCGGCCGCCGCCTCGGCCCGTTCCTCCTCGACCGGACGGGTGAGCAGGCCGAGCCGGTCGCGCAGGCCGACGTACTCGCCGGTGAGGCGGGCGGCGGTGGGCGGCAGGTCGTGGGTGGTGGCGGTGGCCAGGCAGTCGGCCCGCCAGCGGTCGGCGGGCAGCGGCCGGCCGTCGCCCTCCCAGTCCCGCTCGAACCACAGCACGGAGGTGCCGAGCACCCCCCGCTCGCGCAGCGCCTCGCGCACCCCCGGCTCTACGGTGCCCAGGTCCTCGCCGATCACCACGGCCCCGGCCCGGGACGCCTCCAGGACCAGTACGGCGAGCATGGCCTCGGCGTCGTAGCGGACGTAGGCGCCCTCGGTGGGCGGCAGGCCCTGCGGCACCCACCAGAGCCGGAACAGGCCCATGACGTGGTCGATGCGCAGGGCGCCGGCGTAGCGGAACAGGGCGCGCAGCAGGTCGCGGAAGGGCGCGTAACCGGACTCCGCGAGCCGGTCCGGGCGCCAGGGCGGCAGGCCCCAGTCCTGGCCGCGGGCGTTGAAGGCGTCCGGCGGGGCGCCCACCGACATGCCCTCGGCGAAGTACTCCCGCTGCGCCCACGCGTCGGCGCCCACCGGATGCACCCCCACCGCGAGGTCGTGCACGATCCCGACCGGCATCCCGGACTCGCGGGCGGTGCGCTGGGCGTCGGTGAGCTGGGTCTCGGTGAGCCAGGTGAGCCAGGCGTGGAAGTCGACGCGGTCCCGCAGCGCGGTGCGGGCGCGGGCGGTGTCGGCGGAACGGGGGTCGCGCAGCCCGGCCGGCCAGCGCCGCCAGTCGGGGCCGTGCACCTCGGCCAGCGCGTACCAGGTGGCGTGGTCCTCCAGGGCCTGTCCCTGGGCGGCGAGGTAGTCGCAGTAGGCGGCCCGGCGTCCGGGCCCGAGCGGCACCTCGCGCAGCAGTTCCAGCGCCTCCTTCTTCAGCTCCCACACCGCGTCCCGGTCGATCAGCGCCTCCGGGCCGCTCAGCACGTGCGCGCGCAGCCGCCCGGCCCGCTCCAGCAGGCCGTCGAGACGGGCTCGGTCACCGGCGTACCGGTACTCGGGGACGTCCTCGATCCGCAGGTGCACCGGGTCGGGGAAGCGGCGCGAGGAGGGCCGGTACGGCGAGGGGTCGGTGGGCTCGCCGGGCGCCCCGGGCACCGCGGCGTGCAACGGGTTGACCTGCACGAACCCCGCCCCGAGCGCGCGCCCGGCCCAGGCGGCCAGTTCGGTGAGGTCACCGAGGTCGCCCATGCCCCAGGAACGCCGGGAGAGCAGGGAGTAGAGCTGGACGAGCAGCCCGTAGGAGCGGTCGGGCGGGGCGGGCAGCCGGGGCGGGGCGACGATCAGGTGACAGCGGGCGACGCGGCCGCCGGGCGCGGTGGCGGTGAGGCGGTGCACGCCGGGCGGCAGGCCGCTGACCTCCGTACGGGTCTCCCCCTGCTCGGTGTCGACGACGATCCGGGTCCCCGGCTCCAGCGCGGTCAGCGCCTCGGGCACGGGACCGTCGGTCCACCGGACGACGGTCGGCGGCAGCAGGGCGGCGCGCAGTTCGTCCGTGCGGGCGGCGAGCGCGGCCCGCACGCCCGGCGGGCCGTCGGCGTCGACACCGAGGGCGGCCAGGGCGCGGGTGAGGGCGGTGGCGGAGGCCACGACCGTGCGGTCCGGGGAGGGCCGGTACGAGGCGGCCACGCCGTACAGCTCGGCGAGCCGGGCCAGCTCCTCGGACGGGGCCGGGGGCCCGTCCGGCGGCCGGGGAGCGGCCACCTACGGCCTCGCGGGTTCCGGGACGGCGAACGAGGCGGTGCCCTGTTCCGGTACGACCGCGGTCAACTCGGGCGAGGACTCGCTGGTCAGCGGCACGACGTCGGGAAAGGGGGACTCACTGGTGAGCGGCTCGGCATCGGGCAGCGGCGGCTCACTGGTGAGCGGCGGCTCGGCGTACGCGTCCGGCGTCCCGAACACGTCCTCGGTTTCGGCGGACTGCTCCGCCGAGGGTTTGGAGGGGGAGGGAAAAGTGAGGTGTGCAGCCACGAAGGCCTCCTTGTCGGGTACGGCCAGGGGTAATCGCAGCCCTACCCAGCAGATGCGTAACCAGACGCCCCGACCCGGCCAACGTGACCCTGGTCACACTCTCCAAGGGAGGTCACCCACCGGACCGGGACGAACGGGCCATCCCTCCCCGCCCACGCCGGGACAAAACGTCCGACGTGCCGACGCGCCCCGCCGCCCACTATTCACTCAGTACATGTACTCGGTGAATACTGAGCCCCATGAGCACCCGTCACATCCTGCTGGGACTGCTCGCCTCAGGGCCGAGCCATGGCTATGACCTGAAGCGACGGCACGACGCACGCTTCCCGCAGGCCCGTCCGCTGGCCTACGGGCAGGTCTACACGACCCTGCAACGCCTGGTCCGCGACGGCCTCGCCGAGATCGACGGCACCGGCTCGGACGGCGGCCCGGAGCGGACGGCGTACCGGGCGACCGAGGAGGGCGGGCGCGAGCTGGCCCGCTGGGCCGCCGAGGTCGCACCGCCGGCCCCCCACGTGACCAACGAGATCTTCGCCAAGGTCGTCGTCTCCGCCCTCGCGGGCGGCGATCCGGCCGCCTACCTGCGCGACCAGCGCGCCGCCCACTTGGCGCGGATGCGCGAACTCACGGCCGTCAAGACGGCGCCGGGCGCGGACCTCGCGACCGTGCTCTCGGCCGACTACGCCCTCAACCACCTCGACGCCGACCTCCGTTGGATGACCACCACGGCGGCCCGGCTCACCACCCTGACCGCGGAGGTCGACGCGACATGAGGAACGGCCACACGGCAGACACGCCGGACACACCCGGCATGCCACACACACCGGATCCGGCAGCGCCACTGCTGTCCGCCCGCGGGCTGGTCAAGGCGCACGGCGGGACGCAGGCGCTGCGGGGCGCCTCGGTCGAGCTGCGGGCCGGCGAGACGGTCGCCGTCACCGGCGCCAGCGGCAGCGGGAAGTCGACGCTGCTGCACTGCCTGGCCGGGATCGTCCGGCCGGACTCCGGGACGGTGACGTACGCCGGGGAGCGGCTGGAGGTGGCGACGGAGCAACGGCTGAGCGAGCTGCGCCGCACCGACTTCGGCGTGGTCTTCCAGTTCGGCCAGCTGATCCCGGAGCTGACGGCGCTGGACAACGTGGCCCTGCCGCTGCTGCTGGGGGGCAGCGGCCGGGCCGCGGCGCGGGAGCGGGCCGGTACCTGGCTGGAGCGGTTCGGGGTGCGCGGGCAGCAGGAGCTGCGGCCGGGCGAGATGAGCGGCGGACAGGCCCAGCGGACGGCGCTGGCGCGCGCCCTGGTCACCGGTCCGGCGGTGGTCTTCGCGGACGAGCCCACCGGAGCACTGGACTCCCTGGCGAGCGAACAGGTGATGACGGCCTTGACGCACACGGTCCGCGAGTCGGGCACGGCGGTGCTGCTGGTCACGCACGACGCCCAGGTGGCGGCGTACGCGGACCGCGAGGTCGCGCTGCGCGACGGCGTGGCGGCCCCGGCGGGGGTGAGCGCGTGAGCGCGTTGCGGACCGACGTCCGGCTGGCCTGGGAGCTCGTGCGCGGCACGGACCGGCGGGAGTGGTGGCGGATCGGGCTCACGGCGGCGGGCGCGGCGCTCGCCACCGGCTTCGCGCTGGCGGCCGTCCTCCTCGCCTCGCTGCGCGGGACCTACTCCGTCCCCCATTTCCACGGCCTGCTGGACCAGCCGGGCACCCGGGCCGGGATCGTCGTCGGCCTGCTGCTGTCGCTCGTCCCGGTGCTGGGTTTCCTCGGTCAGTGCGCGCGTGTCGGCGCGGTCGACCGCGACCGGCGGCTGGCCGGACTGCGGCTGACCGGGGCGTCACCGGGGCAGGTGCGGCGGATCGCGGCGCTGGAGACGGGGCCGGCCTGTCTGCTCGGCTCGGTCACGGCCACGGTCTGCGCGGTCGTGGCCGTCCCGCAGGTCTGGAACAGCCCGCCCGTGGCTGCCTGGTCGGGCCTCGCCCTGGTCGCCGTGACGGTCCCGGCCGCCGGTGCGGCGGTGAGCGCGCTGGCCCTGCGCCGGGTGGTGGCCCATCCGCTGGGCCGGGTGCGCCGGGTCACCCCGCGCTCGGGCCGCGGACCGGGGCTGGTGTTCCTGGGCGCGCTGCTGCTGGTGGCGGTGACGGCAGCGGCGGCCGTGGCCGCGACCGGCGGCGGTACGGACGGCCGGGTCCGCTGGCAGGCGTCCGCGACCGTGTGCGCCCTGGCGGTGGCGACCGGCGCGGGCGCGGTCTGGCTGTCCGGGGCCGTCTCCCGGCTCACCGGGCGGCTGCTGGCGGCGCGGGCCCGCACGGCGGCCACGCTGATCGCCGCGGAGCGGCTGCGGGCCGACCCGTGGGCGGCTGCCCGTACCCATGCGGCGGTGCTGCTGGTGACGGTCACCGGGACGGCGTTCCTGTGCGTCCGGCACGCGCTCCTGGCCACCCTGGCGGCGGCGGAACATCCGGCCACCGACCCGGCGTACTACAGCACCGGGCTGGACCTGACGGGCGCCGCGCTCCTCGTCGCCCTGGTCGTCGCCCTGTCGGGGCTGGCCGTGGGCAGCGCCGAGTCGCTGGCCACCCGGCGCCGCACCCTCGCCGCGCAGGTCGCCGCCGGCGTCCCGCGCGCGGTCCTGAACCGGGCCCTGCTCCTGGAGACCGCCCTCCCCCTCGCGCCCGCCCTACTGGCGGCCGGCGCCGCGGGACTGGCGATCGGCATCTGGTACTCCGCCCTCACCGGCGTCGGCTCACTCCCGTGGACGGCCCCACTGGCCGCCCCGGCGGTCTACGCGTCCTGCCTGCTGGCCTCGGCGACGGCACTGCCGCTGCTCGGCCGCACGGTCCGGCCGGGAGAACTGCGCTACGCGTGACACCCCGGCTCATCGGCCGCCGAGGACCCGTGGAAGCCCCCGGACCGCATCGGTCCGGGGCGCCCCCGTCACGCCCGTCGGCGCCCCGGGTCGTCCATCACCAGCGATCCGGCGAACCGCCCCCAGGCCGGTGCCCCGAGCCGGACTATCGGACCGTCACCGCGGTCCTTGGAATCCCGGACGGCGACGATCCCGGGGACGTTGCGGGCTACTTCCACGCACTCGCCGCTGCCGCTGCTGTAGCTGGACGCGACGAAGTCGAAGCCGTTCATCAACGCATGTCCTCACTGACGCTCTCGATCAGCCTGAGCGAGTCCTTGGGGGCCAGGCTCAGCCGTGCGGTGCGGTCGAAGAACGAGCTGTACGTGCCGCTCTCGACCTCGTCCTCGACCCACACGGTAGCGGCGATGGTGTCGACGTGGATCACGTCGGCGGCCTCGGGCTCGGCGAACGAGACGATGCTGAAGGCTCCAGCCATACAGGCATGCCCGCCCGCGCGGAAAGGCAGCACCTGAAGGCGCACGTTGGGAAGCTGAGCCAGTTCCAGGATGCGGTGGAGCTGCGCGCGCATCACGTCGGGCCCACCGACCTGCTGTCGCAGGGCGGCCTCCCAGACGACCGCGTACAACTGGAGCGGCTCGCTGTCCACCAGGCGCTCCTGCCGCTTCATCCGCACCTCGACGACACCCTCGATCTCGTCCGGGTCCGTCCACACGCCTTCGCTGACCACCAAGGCCCTGGTGTACTCAGGAGTCTGGAGGAGGCCGGGCACGAACGCCTGTTGCCACGTGCGGATACGGCTGGCCACATCCTCCATGGAAATGTACTCCGCCAACGCCTCGGCCTGCGGGGACTGCTTCCACCACCCCTTCGCCCTGCGGCGCTCCCGGTCCAACCGGGCGAGAGCGAGGAGACGAGTCACTGCCCGCTCGTCACGCACCCCGTAGAAGTCGCACAGCGCCCTGATGTCGGGGTCCCTCATGGGAACCCAGCCGCGCTCCATCTTGACGACCTTCGTCGCGGTCGCGGAGATGGCGGCGGCGGCCTGCTGCTGGGTACTGCCCGCCGCATCACGCAGGCGCAGCAATTCGGCGCCCAGCTTGCGGCCCAGAACCGTCGAGATCCGGTTCCCTGCGGCTTGAGTCGATCGCGTCACGGCCACATTCTCACGGTGATCCACGGCCGCGTCGAACTCCGGGGAATTTATTCCCCGTCCAGATTGCTCCCGAAGGCCCGCTTCCGTTACGTTGTGCATCCGATCGGCTACACAGCCGGCTGTCGTCACGACGGAAGCGCACCGCCCTGCCCCACAAGCCCCACGCAGGTCCGGCGAAGCCACCGTCCTGTACCAGGAGGCACGTCTCCATGACAGAACCCGCGGCGTTGCCGGAGCCGCCCCTCCACGAGGACCGCCTCGACTACACCCCCACCCAGCGCAGCGTCCCCCTCGCCCGGCGCAGAGCCGCGCGGCTCGTCGGCGAGTGGGGGCGGCCGGACCTCGCCGGGGACGTCGCCCTCGTGGTGTCGGAGCTGATGACCAACGCGCTGCTGCACGGCAGCCTCCGGGGGCGGCTCATCCGCGTGGGCGTCACGCTCGACCACCGCGTCCTGCGGGTGGAGGTCAGCGATCCGCGCGGTGAGCGGCTGCCCGGAGCGCGCACGGCGGGAGACACCGAGGATCAGTTCGGGCGGGGGCTTCTGCTGGTGGGAGCGCTCGCCACGCGGTGGGGCTGCGAGCCCCGCAGTGTGGGCAAGACCGTCTACGCCGAGTGGGACACCCCGCCCCGGCCGGCCCGTCTCCCTTACCCTGAGCACGTGGACCCCCGCGATCCCGGAGGAGCCCTGTGACCGTGACCGCCGACAGGCCCCAGATGCTCGTCACCGAGTTCGAGGAACTCGCCCGTCATGCCGCCCGGAGCACAGAAGGCGCACGGCTGGAGTTCATCAACGGACATCTCGGGGGGAAGGCCGTGCCGGACGGCGATCACGGACGCGTCATCCAGTGGCTGACACGCATCTGCATGCAGCACCGGCCCGATCTGTGGCTCGACCCCACACAGGGCCTGGCGGTCGACGCCTACCGCGAGGGCCGCGCCCGCCCCGACGGCTCCCTCGCCCCGGCGGAAGCCTTCGTCGGGCAGGGTGAGTGGGCCGACCCGGCCGCCGTCCTCATGGTCGTCGAGGTCACCTCGTACGACTCCGACACCGACCGGCGCGACCGGGTCGACAAGCCCCGGGCGTACGCCGCCACCGGCATCCCGGTGTATCTGCTGATCGACCGGGACACCCGCGAGGTCAAGGTGTACAGCGCCCCCGACGGCGGGCGGTACGAGACCGTGCGGACGTTGCCCTTCGGCAAGGAGGTCGCGCTGCCCGAGCCGGTCGGAATCACGCTGGACACCGAGCCGCTGAAGAACTGGGTGCGCTGAGCCCCCCGGGGGCCCTCCCGGAAGCGTGAACACTTGACGCCGAAGTGTTCACGCTTTTTCCAGACCCCTCCCCGACACCCACCCCCGGCACACGAAGGCCCGGATCGAGGTCAGGCGGAGATGCCGTCGATCCGGGCCAGGGCGTCGTCCGCGCCGTACGGCTGCAAGTACGGCAGCCAGCGCGGGTCCCTGTGGCCGGTGCCGATGATGCGCCAGGCCAGGCCGGTGGGCGGGGCGGGTTTGTGGCGCAGGCGCCAGCCGATCTCGGTGAGGTGCCGGTCGGCCTTGGTGTGGTTGCAGCGGCGGCAGGACGCCACCACGTTGTCCCAGGCGTGCTTGCCCCCGCGGCTGCGCGGAACGACGTGGTCGACGCTGGTTGCGACACCACCGCAGTACATGCACCGCCCCCCGTCACGGGCGAAGAGCGCGCGGCGGGTGAGGGGAACGGGCCCCCGGTAGGGGACCCGCACGAAACGCTTGAGCCGGACCACGCTGGGCGCGGGGACGGTGACGGTCGCGCTGTGCAGGAAGGCGCCGGACTCCTCCAGGCAGACTGCCTTGTTCTCCAGGACGAGGACGAGCGCGCGGCGGAGCGGTACGACGCCGAGGGGCTCGTACGACGCGTTGAGGACCAGGACATGCGGCACGGATGGCCTCCTTGTACGCCGGCGGCGCGTGGCTCGCGCCGGGACGATCCGTGGTCAGTGTCCCCTCATGCCTGGTGGAAGCGCCACCATGTCCCGGTAACGGGCTGGGAGTGTTTTCGACCACATCTGATACATCCCCCGGAGCCTGACCAGTTCAAGCACGGGTGAGCACCGTCTCTCCTTCGCTCATCCCGCCGATCCGCACATCATGCCCCGTTAGTGTGGTTGTTCCGCCCGTCCGGTGACCTTTTCGTGACCTTGACCCGGCCCATCGGGTCCCCGGAGGAGCGGACCGCTGCTTTCTGGAGGTCCCGTCGTGTCCCCGTCCGTCCTGTCCGCCTACGCCGCCGTCCTGGCGGCCGCCGATCCCTCACCGTCGGCCTCGTCGTCGGCCTCGTCGTCGGCCTCGTCGTCGTCCCCGTCGCCGTCGCCGTCGGAGTCGACGCCGTCGGTGCCCTCGTTCCAGGACGCCCAGGAGAGCGCGTCGAACGCCGCCGGGTGGATCGAGGAGAACTGGTCCACCTGGCTGGCGATCGGGCTGCGGGTACTGCTGATCGTGGTGATAGCCGCGGTGCTCCGGGTGGTGGTGCGGCGGGCGATCACCAAGCTGATAGACCGGATGAACCGCACCGTGCAGACCATGGACGGCACCGCGCTCGGCGGGCTGCTGGTCAACGCCGAGCGCCGCCGGCAGCGCTCGCAGGCCATCGGATCCGTGCTGCGCTCGGTGGCGAGCTTCGTGATCCTGGGCACGGCGGCCCTGATGGTGCTCTCCACGTTCCAGATCAACCTGGCCCCGCTGCTGGCCTCCGCCGGTGTCGCGGGCGTGGCCATCGGTTTCGGCGCCCGCAACCTGGTCACCGACTTCCTCTCCGGCGTCTTCATGATCCTGGAGGACCAGTACGGCGTCGGCGACACCATCGACGCGGGCGTGGCCTCCGGCGAGGTCATCGAGGTCGGGCTGCGGGTGACCAAGCTGCGCGGGGACAACGGCGAGATCTGGTACGTCCGCAACGGCGAGGTCAAGCGGATCGGCAACCTCTCCCAGGGCTGGTCGACGGCCGGGGTCGACGTGACCGTGCGCTCGGGGGAGGACCTGGACCGGGTGAAGGAGACCATCGACGCCGTCGCCGAGCGGATGAGCAAGGAGGAGCCCTGGAACGAGCTGCTCTGGGGCCCCATCGAGGTGCTCGGCCTGGACTCCGTCCTGCTGGACTCCATGGTGGTGCGCGTCTCGGCCAAGACCATGCCCGGCAAGTCCCTCACCGTGGAGCGCGAGCTGCGCTGGCGGATCAAGCGGGCCTTCGACGCGGCCGACATCCCGATCGTCGGCGGCGCCACCGCCCCGCTGGAGGAGTCCGCGCAGCCCGCCCCCGACCCGACGGCCGGCGTCGCGGCCCCCTCCGCCTACGCCAGCACCACCTCACCGCAGTCCGCCGCGGCCGCCCCGCTGACGCCGCCCAACATCACCAAGTGACCCGCGTCGTGACCCGCGCCTGGGGAACCGAACCGGTTCCCCGGGCGTATTGATGGGCAGGGGTGGTGCGGGGGACCGGTACGAGGTCGCGTCCGTGAAGGCCGGTGCGCATCCGGGCCCGGACAGCGATACTTTGCGGTGACGGATGACCATGGGGGAGGTCAGGGTGACTCGACCGCCGAACGGCAGCGCACCGCCGGGGCCGGCCACGCCCACCATGCCCTCCGTACCTCCCCAGGCCCCTCCCCCACAGCAGCCGCAGATCCCGCCGAGCCCGCAGGCTCCTCCCGGCCCGGCCCCGCCGCGCCGCACCGCCTTCGCCGAGGGCGTGGAGCGGCTGCGCGCCGCCGCCGTCACCGAGCCCGGCCGGCTGCGCGCCCTCGGCGCCCTGCTCGCCCTGCTCGTCGTCGCCTTCGGCGCCGTCACCGCCTGGCAGACCACCGACCGGGCCGCCGCCGCCGACGACGTGCTCCACCGCAGCCAGCCGCTCAGTTCCGAGGCCGCCGCCATCTACCGCTCCCTCGCCGAGGCGAACACCGCGGCCTCCACCGGGTTCCTGGCGGGCGGGCAGGAGACGAAGGACTCCCGCGAGCGCTACGAGCGGGGCATCCGCACCGCCGCCGAGGGCCTGGTGACGGCCGCCGCCAACTCCGAGCCCGGCTCCGCCGCCGCCGGGACCGTCGCCGAACTCAACCGCCTGCTGCCCCAGTACAAGGGCCTGATCGAGCGGGCCCGCGTCTACAACCGCCAGGGTTTCCCGGTCGGCGGCGCCTACCTGCGCTACGCCAACGACACGATGCAGAAGCAGATGCTCCCGAAGGCGGAGGCCCTCTACACCTCGGAGAACCGGCGCCTGGACGGCGACTACGACGCGGCCGAGAGCTGTCCCTGGGCCGCGATCGCCCTCGGCGTCCTCGCGCTGGCCGCCCTGGCCTGGGCGCAGTACCGCACCTACCGGCGCACCAACCGCGTACTGAACCCGGGGCTGGTCGCGGCCACGGCCGCCACCGTCGTCGTCCTGCTCTGGCTGGCCGTCGGCCACAGCGTCGCCCGCTCCCACCTGAGCGCCTCCTACGACCACGGCGTCCGCTCGCTGAACGTGCTGAACGAGGCCCGCCTGGCCTCCCTGAAGGCCCGCGGCAACGAGAACCTCACGCTGGTGGCGCGGGGCGCCGAGAGCAGAACGGTGGGCGGCACGCAGCACGACGCCTACGACCTCGAGTACCAGGCCGAGATGAAGGTCCTCGGCAAGGACCTGACCGAGGCCCGGCGGCTGGCCGACGACGCCGCGGGCGAGGACCCGCTGACCGCGGCGGCCGAGGACGTGGAGCAGTGGCAGGCCCGCCACAGGGCGGCCCGCGCCGAGGACGAGAACGGCGACTACCAGCGGGCGCTGGAGATGGTGATCGGCGAGAACGACGCCACGGCCGAGTACTTCGACGGCGTCGACAGCCGGCTCGCCGCCGCCCTCACGCACGAGGAGAAGGAGTTCGAGCGGGCGGCCGGTGACGGGCGGGGCGCGATGACGGGCCTGCCCGCGGGCGCCGGCGCCCTGGCCGCCCTGGGCGCGACCGGCGCGGTGCTGGGCATCGCCCGCAGGCTGTCGGAGTACCGATGAGCAACGACGTACCGACGAGCGACAACGTACCGATGGGCAACGACGTCATACCGACGGGCAACGACCCCGTGCCGACAGGCGTCGGCGTCGTAACGGCGGGCATCGACGTGACAACGGTCGGCGACGTGACGACGGGCTTCGACGTGACGACGGGCTTCGACGGACCGATGAGCGACCGGCCCGGGGAAGGGGGCGCGAGGATGCGGCGAGTACGACGTCCGCGGACCCGGCTGCGGGGCTGGGGCGGGGTGGGCGCGATGGCGTTCGGCTGCCTCCTCGCGCTGCTCTTCGTCGCGTGTCTGCTGCCCGCGTTCCGGCCGGAGCCCGGCCGGGCCGGCGGCTCGGGCGGCGACGGGCAGGCCGTGACCCACGGCAGTCAGGCGCGCGCCGAAGAGGAGTGCGCCGACCCGGAGAAGCAGACGCTGTCCCCGGCCGGGGACGACGGCCCCACCATCGAGGAGATCCGGAGCCGCCCCGCGGAACGGCGCAAACTGATCGTCGGCGTCGACCAGAACAGTTACCGCTGGGGCTACCGCGACCCCAACAGCGGCGGCACGGCCGAGCTGGAGGGCTTCGACATCGACCTGGTGCACCGCATCGCCGAGGACATCCTCGGCGACCGGGACGCGGTGCTGTTCAAGGCGATCCCCACCGACCAGCGGATACCGGCGATCCGGGAGGGCCGGGTCGACATGGTGGTCCGCACGATGACCATCAACTGCGACCGGCTGGAGGACGTCGCCTTCTCCGCCCCCTACTTCAGGACCGGCCAGCAGCTCCTCGCCCCCAAGTCCTCGACGATCACGGGGTACGACGAGACACTCGCCGGCAAGAAGATCTGCACCGCGGCGGGTTCGACCGCGCTCAGCACGCTGGAGGAGGACCGGGCGACGGGCAGGCTGGCCGCCACCGCCGACCTGAGCGTCACCGTCCCCAACCAGCTCGACTGCCTGGTGCGGCTCCAGCTCGGCCAGGTCGACGCGGTGGTCACCGACGGCGCGCTCGCGGCCAGCCAGGCCGCGCAGGACCCCACGGTCGCGCTCAAGGGCGACGCGTTCACCACCGAGTACTACGGCGTGGCGATGAAGAAGGACGCCGACGACCTGGTACGCCGGGTGAACAAGATCCTGGTGGACTTCCGCCAGGATCCCGACGGCTGGCGGAAATCGTACGAGAAGTGGCTGTCGGCGACACTGGGGGACGACCCGGCGCGGTCGGAACCCCCGGCACCGCGGTACCTGCGCAAGAGCTGAACCGACCGTCCGATTCGTCAACGTCAACCGTCAACCGACCCGACCGCAGCGAGAGGTGATCGATGGGCGTCACGGGAGCCACCGGGCCGGTGATGGACCGGGACGAGGTGGACCGTGCGCTGGCCCGGCTCGGCGCGGAGCACGAGGCGATCGAGACCTCGCTCCTCGCCCTCCAGGACCACGCGGGCCGCAGACTCCTCGAAGGCGCCGAGCTGACCGGCGTCACCAAGGACCGCTGGGCGGACACGGAGGCGCGGATCACCCTGCTGTGGACGTACTTCGACGCCTACGCGGACGCCCTGCGCGCCGCCCGGGACGTCCGCGCCCGGCGCCGCTGGTCCAGCCGCGAGGACCTGGTGGAGCTGACGGAGCTGCTGCGCGGCGAGTGCGTCACCCTGTCCGGCGCCGGCGCCACCGGCGGTCTGCTCAGCGAGCGTTTCACGCTGGCGGCGCTCGTCGACCGGATGAACGAGCTGTACGCGTCCTCGCTGGACATGGTGGTGGCCGCCGACGCGGTGTGGTCCGCGCTGCCCGCCCGGATCGACCTGCTCTCCGCCGAGTTGCAGCGCACCCGCCGCCTCGCCCACTCGGTCGGCGTCCGGCCCGGCGAGCACCCGGCCGGCGACGACCTGGACCGCATCACCCGCACCCTGACCCGGCTGCGCGAGGAGGTGATCTCCGACCCGCTGGCGTACTGGGTGCCCGCCGAGGGCAGTTCCGCGCCCGGCGGCGGCCGGCCGGACACCACGGTGTACGACCGGGAGGCCCGCGCCCTGGAGGACGTACGCCGGGAGATCGACGCGGTGCTGACGGTCCGTCAGGACGCGGAGCAGCGGATCGTGCGGCTGCGGGACGTGCTCTCGCGCGCCGACCGCACCCTCGCCGAGGCCCGCACCGCGCGCGGCGAGGTGCTCGCCAAGATCGCCGCGACCGAGGTGCCGGTGGTCAGCGGCCCGCCGACCGCGCTCCAGGAGCAGTTGGCGGCGGCGGCCGAGTACCGCCGGCACGCCCAGTGGCACCGGCTCTCGCCGCTGCTGGAGTCCCTGGAGCAGAAGGCGGAGGACGAACTGATCCGGGCCCGCGAGTCGTTGACCGCGGTGACCGCGCCGCTCGCGGTCCGGGCCGAGCTGCGCGGCCGGCTCGACGCCTACAAGGCCAAGGTCGCCCGGCACGGCCTCGCGGAGGATCCCGAGCTGGTGGAGAAGTACGAGAAGGCCCGCCGGATGCTGTGGAGCGCGCCCTGCGACCTGCGCGTCGCCGAGCATGCGGTACTGCGCTACCAGCGGGCGGCGGCGGAGCTGCTGACCGGCGGGGAGCGGGTGCCCGGCCAGGGCGGCCCGCCGGCCAGGGCGGACGGCGCGGGGCCGGGCGCCTGAACGGCCCGGACCGGCACCGGGGCGAGCACGAGGACGAGGACGAGGGGGGCGGCAGGGAGATGAGCGAGTCGGGCGGGCAGCGGGCGAAGGCACCGGACCGGGCGGCGCGCGCCTGCCGCCGCCCCGGCTGCGACGGCACGTACGAGGACGTCGGCGGCGGCGAGCTGTACTGCGACACCTGCGGACTGGCCCCGGTGGTGTCCCCGTCCGGCGAGGAGCCGACGGCGGCCCCCCGCACCTGCCAGCGCCCCGGCTGCGACGGCACCTACGAGGACGTCGGCGGCGGCGAACTCTACTGCGACACCTGCGGACTGGCCCCGGTGGTGTCCCCGTCCGGCGAGGAGCCGACGGCGGCCCCCCGCACCTGCCAGCGCCCCGGCTGCGACGGC
>NZ_JAGGOO010000054.1 GCF_018614415.1 Streptomyces sp. ISL-12 | reverse complement strand
GGGCGACGCCCAGGACGTCGACACGACGCCCCAGCAGACCTCGCCGCAGGACTCCGACGGCGACGTCACCACCACCCCCGACGACGCCACCAACGGCACGGACACCGGCGCAGACACCGGTACGGCCACCCAGACCCCGCCGACCACGACCACGACCGGCGACACACCCACACCGGTCAGCACCGTCCAACAGCAGCCGCACGGAACCGACACCACCACCGACACCGACACCGACACCGACACCGACACCACCAACGTCACGGACGACACGGACGACGCGGACGTCACGGCCGACACCCCGAACGCGCAGCCCGGGAACCCCGGCCGCACCGACACCCCACTCCCCTCCGCCACCTCCGGACCGACCGGGACGACAACCACCGGCAGCCCCGCCCCCAGTACCTCCACGGCGCCGCCGCCCGCCCGCACCGCTCCCGCCGCCCAGCCGTTACCGCACACCGCCGCCGACACCGGCACCGGCACCGGCACCACCACCGACGTCCCGGACACACAGAACGTCATCGTGCCCCGGGACGACGGACAACGGCGGTTCATCGCCGCCCAGGTGACCGCCGCCGATGTACCGGAACACCTGCCGGGGGCGGCCCCCGACACACCGGTGACCGCCCAGGACCTCGACCGTGCGGGCGTTCCGCTCACCTTCGAGCAGCAGGCGCAGGCCGTACTCAGCGGGAACCCGCTGTCCCTGACCTTCAGCGACCTCCCCGTGGTCGACCAGGTCAAGGTACTGATGACCAGGCCGGGTCCCTGGCCCGCGGTCCTGGACGCCGTGGCCGCCAACGCCACCCGGCGGCTGTGGCAGGACGCCTACGCGAACTCACCCGGCGGCGCCCAGCGGAATTGGGACACCGCGGTCGGACTCGTACTGCCGGCGGAGTCGCACCCCGTGCTCGCCGACTCCCGGTACGGGGACGAGCCGTACCGCGACGCCGTACGGCAGGTCGCCGATCTGCTGGCGGACGGGGCCGGACCCGACGCCGCGGCCGGCCTCGCCGATCGGCTGCGGCAGGAACTGGGACTGCCGGACCGTATGAGTCCGGACCGTATGAGTCCGGACCGTATGAATGAGGAGTCCTCCGCGGCGTCCGGGGCCCCCAGGCCCGTCCCCACCACGGGCGCCGCCGACCCGCACGTCCCCGCTCCCTCCGCCACCGCGTCCGCGGTCCCCGCCGGTCCGCCCCTGACTCCGCTCGCGGACCCGCCCGCCCCGGGGTCGCCCACCGGCAGCCTCGGTTCCGCCGACATGGATCTCGGCACTCCCGAGCCCGAGGGCCAGCAGCCGGTCCCCACCCCGGAGTACGGGCCCGATCCCGCCTACGCCGCCGAACTCACCCGCGTCTTCGGGGCCGGCATCACCGGCAACCCCCTGCACCCCTCCCTCCTGGACGCCGTCGGCCGGCTCGACGCCCTGCGGCAGGCGGGCCATGGTCCCGCAGGCGACCCCGGGCCTCTCGATCTCGACGCCGTCGCACGGCAGGTTCTGCTGCTCGACCCGGGCACCCCCGTCACCCACGACCACCACGGCGACCTCTTCCGGATCGCCCTGGACCCGGCGATGGAACAGGCCTCCACGCTGGCGGCGTTGGCCGCCTTCGGGCTCGCTCTCGAGGGCGGGCTGGCCACGCCCAGCGCGCTCACCGGGCAGGACGGCACCCCGTACGGCCGGGTGTGGAGCGGTGCCCCGGGGGCCGGCCACGGGCTGGACGTGGACCCCGACGTGACGAGCGTGAAGGTACGCCACCCCGACGGACGGGAGGAGACGAGCACCCCACGCCCCGCCCCCTGGAGTCCGGGGGCGGAACGGCCGCGGCCGTACGTCGTCATGGCGTCGGGCAACTCCCACGCGATCCTCGTCCGTACCAAGGACGGCGCCCGCGTCTCCGCGCCGCCGGCCGTTGCCGCCGAACTGCTCGCGATGGACCCGGTGTTGTCCGCCCTGCCGCCCGAGGTCCCCGTCCTCCTGGTCGTGCCCTACGCCGGCGGCCGGCAGCTGGAGCTGCCGCGTGCGCTCGCCGACCGGCTCGGGCGTGAGGTGTGGTCCACCAGCGGTCAACCGGTCCTGGGCCGCCGGGACGGAACCGCCCGGGTTCCGCTGGCCCTCCTGGACCGGCCCGGCGTCCCCCGGGGGGACTGGATCCTCAGCCGGCCCGGCGAGGTGGTGCCGGAGGACCGTGCGGACGTTCCCCAGTGGGAGCGCCGCATGATCAGCCACACCATCGTCGCCGACGAGAACGGCCACCCGCAGCTCGGCCGGATGGCCTTCAACCCGGCCGAGCTGGCCGGTGTGCGCGAGTACCGGGCCCGCAACGTCCACCGGATCACCGGCTTCGCCCGGCGGCACCCCGGCTCGCTCGGCACGACCGCGCGGACACCGCTGACCGTGGGCGCGGGCTCCGGCGAGCAGGTCTACCACCTGATCATGCACGCCTCTCCGCACACCGTCTCCGTCCCTCAGGAGGACGGCAGCACCTACCACGCGTCCGGCGGGGAACTCGCCGGCTGGCTCTCCCGCCGGCCGAGCGTGCGGCGCCTGCGCGAGCAGGACTGGATCTACCTCGACGCCTGCTGGACCGGCGGGAGTTACCAGCGCGGCAGGACCGGGACCGCCGCCGACCTGGCCACCCGCCCGCAGCCGGCCGCCGACCCGCTCACGGAGGTCCCCACCGCCCAGACCGTGGCCAACGGCACCGGCAAGCGGGTGCGGGCGGTCGACCGTCCCGCCGGCCACCACCACGACCCGGGCGACCCGTCGCAGATCTGGCTGGAGGCGTACACCGACGCGCGCGGGCGGGGCGGTCAGGTGAGGGAGTTCCATCCCGAGCCGTCCGACGGCGAGCTGGCCTCCCGCGCCCGGACCGCGGGCCTGCACACCGGCCCGGACCCGGTGCCCGCGGAGACCGTCGCGCGGACCCTGCGCCTGGTGCGCGCCCTGCGCCTGGCCCTGGGCCCCGGTGTCGACGCCGACGCCTCCTACGGTGATCTGCTCCGCGGCATCGGAGCGCTGGAGACGATGCGGCAGTCCGACCCGGCCCTGCTCGGCACCGGACCCTTCACCATGGACCTCTTCCAGCGGCTGGCCTTCGCGCACCTGCGCGACCACGGCGGCGGCCCGGGCCCGGTGGACGCCACCGCCTACCGGGACCTGCTGACCCGGGCGGCCACCGCTCCCCCCGGCACCGCGCTGAGCCGCTTCGCGCGCGTGCCCCAGCTCGTCGGAGTGGCCCAGCAGACGCGGAACTTCGGCGACCTGCCGGGGACGGTCCGCAAGGTGCTCCGCCTGGACCCCGCGGAACCGGTCGGCGAGGCGGAGGTGTCGCGGCTGTACTGGGCACAGGTCAAGGCCTTCGAGTGGCTCAACGGGCTGCCCGACGTCACCGCCACCGCCGCCCGCGTGCTGCACCTGCCCGCGCCGGACCCCGGGCGCCGCGCCCAGCTGGGCTGGCTCGCCACCCGGGCGGTCGCCGCCGGGCGTGACCTGTCCGATCCGGTCGAGCTGGCCGCCTTCCACCTGGAGGAGCTGGGCGCCTTCGCACCGGAGAGCCTGCTGCCGGGAACCGACGGGCGGCCGGCCGGCCGCAACTGGGTCTCCCCGGTGCCGGGCGCCCGGCTGGACGGCTCGGTCGTCGGCACCACCGCGCCGCAGCCCGACGGCACGCACCGGCGTACCGGGAGCCAGGCGGCTCCCTGGGCCGGTCCCGACCGGAGCCCCGCCTATGTCGTCGCGGCGGACGACGCCGGGCAGGGCCGGGTCTGGATCACCCTGCCCGGCGGACGGCGGCTCGCCGTGCCGTACGCCGAGTTCGCCGAGCTGGTCGCCCACGATCCCGAACTGACCGGCCGGAACCTGTGGAACACCGACGTCGTCCTGGCCGTCCCGCACGCGGGCGCCGCGGCGTTGCCGCAGGCCGGTGTGGCGCAGCCGCTACCGCTGCGGCTGGCGGTCGCCTCGGCCACCGCCCGGTCCGTCTGGGCGCACGCGGGCACGGTCGGTCTGGGGCGCGACGGGACCTCGGGGCCGCTCACCGTGGGCGCGGAGTCCGGTGCCGCCTGGACCCGCACCCACCCCAGGGACCTGTTCTCGCCCCAGCCGCCCGCGCCCGCCCTCCCGACGACGTCGACCGTCTCCGCGCAGCAGAACGTGAGTACGACACCTACCACGGCCCTCGTCGAAGGCGTCAACTCGGCGACGCCGACGCCGGCCCCGACGCCGATGGCCGCGGACTCGGACACGTCCGTCACCGGGCGCGGGACGACCGGCACGGCCGCCGCGCGCAGGAGGGTCACCACGCCGGCGGGCCGTCACCCGCTGGCCACCATCCCGGAGGACGGCCCCCCACCCGAGCCCCCGAACCCTCCCGCGCCGCCGAACCCACCCGAGCCCCCGAACCCTCCCGCGCCGCCCGGCCCGCCGGCGCCGCCCGTACGGCCCCGTGGCGTGAACCGGGCCGGCTGGGTCGGCCGCGACCTCGACCTGCGGCGCCCGCCGCGCGTCGACCGCGACCTGCCCCCCGCCCCGGTGGACGGCGGCGGGCCGGTGCGGTTCTCCGACGGCTCCCGGCTGCCCGCGTACATGGGCGGTGTCGCCGCGCTGTACCCCGGGCTCCCGCCCGAACTGCTGCGGCGGTCCTACGCGCTCGGCCAGAGCGACAGCGTGCTGCGCGGCACCGATCAGGTCGCGGCGGAGATCACCGGGCAGCTGGGCCGGCGAGGGCCGCGTCCGGGTGCGCCCGACAAGCGGTGGGGCAGGACCGGACGGAGCCTGGAGGAGGACGTCCGGCTGCGGCTGCGGGAGCGTCCGCAGGCCTTCTTCGGCGACGGCCAGCAGTTCACCTACCGGACCGCGAACGGCCGCACCCGCGTGCTCCGGGTGACGGCCCGGCCGTACGGCAGGTGGGACCGGTTCACCTTCGGCTTCGCCAACCCGGTCAAGATCGACACGATGGCGCGCACCACGGCCACGACCGGTCGTACCGCCGTCAACAGCACCTCCACCTCGCTGGTGCCGGCCGTCCCGCTGGGTCCCGTCAAGCTCAAGTACACGGTCTGGGGCCGGGCCTTCTTCCGTAAGAACTGGGGCAAACAGGTCCAGTACGGTCTGCAGAACCAGACCATGAACCAGAACGAGACGCGCACCACCGACGGCTCGCACGCCCATCTCGACGACGTCTGGTACGACGTCGAGGTCACCGACCGGCTGGGCCGGCCCGTCGACGCGGCCGACCGGAGCCTGCCCGCCGGCAGCCGGGACGGCGTCGCGTTCGGCTTCGCGGTCCGCTCGGGGCTGATGGCCCGGATCGCCGACAGCCTCACCCAGGACAAGCCGCCCGCCGACCGGCTGCCGGAGCGGATGGACCTGGGCGGCCGGCCCGCCTACCGGCTCGTCAACACCGAGGCGTTCGGCCCCATGGCGCACGTCCGGGACTGGGCGCTCCAGCAGCTCGGGGTCGCGTCGGACACCCTCGCCGGCGGGCAGCTGACCGACTTCTTCTCCACCGACGGCTTCCAGCGCATGAGCCGGGTGCAGAACGCCGGCCGCACCACCACCCCGCCGCTGTTCCGTGACTCCTCGGGTGCCGCGCCGCTCGGCGTCTTCACCGTGGAGGTGCGCTCCGGTGAGGCGCAGCTCATCAGCGAGACCACCGCCGCGGAGCTGCGGGACATCACCCAGGTCACCGTCCGCAACGAGCGTCTCGTCGGCCACAGCACGAGCACCGAGGTCGGCGGCGCGCTCGGCCCGTCCTTCCAGTTCTTCGGCACCGGCCACGGCAAGTTCGACCTGCGGTTGCTGCTCGGCGCCCAGGTCCGCTACGGCAGTTCCCGCGGCCGTACCGGCTCCACCGGCGGCACCGGTTCCGTCAAGGCGGCCGGGCAGGCCAAGGGCAACCCCACCGGTCTGTACTTCGTCCAGAAGACGGTCACCGTCACCGCGCCGCCCGGGAACCCGTCGGCGCAGGGGAGCGCGGCGCCGCGCACCCGGACCTTCCACACCTGGGCCGTGGAGCGGATGACCCGCACCGAGGCCCGCCGGCTGGCCGGCCTGGACCGGGGGCTCGCCCGGGACACCGAGCCCGCCGTGCCGCCGTACCTGGCCGCGGACCGGCCGACGACCCTCGGCATGGCCCGCCCGGAGGAGTTCACCTTCGACGACGGCGCCTTCACCCGGACCGTCGGCGGTGCGGAGCGCAGCTTCCCCGAGCACTTCGCGGAACAGGTGCTGGCAGAGGTCGCCCGCGCCTACCCGGACCTCGTCGCCCCGCTCGCCGAACTCGACCCGGGCAACTCGCGCTGGCGCGGCCCGGACCACTTCCAGATCGTGCTGAACAACACCCTGGAGGTGCTGAACACGCTCAACCACCACGGCATGGCGGGCAACCTCGAGACGATGATGACCACCGGGCTGCGGATCGAGCTGGTCGACTCCGGCCGGATCGGCCGCGGACTGCGGTACGTGTGGATCGACGCCGAGCTGACCGGACGGCGCTACGAGGGCCGGCAGAAAGATCTGCGGCTGCGGTTCAGCGCGCCCGGCAGCGAGAACCTGGGCGGCCGGCAGAGCGGTGGACGCGGTCTGCACGGCGGTCTGGAGGGCCTGCTCTCGCTGCGCGACTCCCACACCGACGACATCGGCGGCCCGTCCCAGGCGGGCACGGGCAGCGTCGGTGTGCGGTACGGCGTCCGCGGCGAGTCCGACAGCGTGTACGGGCCGAGCGTGACGCACGAGGCGATGGCCATCGGCACCAAGGGCGCCGACCTGTACAGCTACCGGATCACCCTGACCGCGCGGCGCGGCGGTTTCTGGCGGTTCCGCAGCCTGCTGCGCGGTGTCCTCTTCCTCAACCTTCTCGGCACCCAGCCCTTCGTCTTCCGCGAGCGGGAGACCGGCCTGCTCGGCGGTCCGGGCACCGCCCCGGCCGTCGCCGCACCGACCACCGCCCCGGCCGTCACCGCATCGACCACCGCCCCGGCCGTCACCACTGCGGCCACCGCCGCGCCGGCCCCGGTGCCGCCCGGCGCGGCGGTGGTCGGACGGGTGCTGCTCAGCATCCCGATGGAACACGTGCCCACGCGCGGCACCGGGCGTACCCCCGGCCCGCTGCACGGTGTTCCGCTGCCCGTCCCACGCCGGTCCGCCCGCGATCTGGCGCTGACCACGCGCACCCTGTTCGACCAGGCGGCCCGCCGTCGCACCCCGGACCACCACAAGCACCCGTTCCTGACACTCACCGTCACCTCGCACCCCGGGCTCGCCGATGCCGCGGAGCAGGTGCTGAAGGAGGCGTCCGGCGGGTCGTGGCTGCTGACGCAGCAGGGCGCTCCCGCACACGACGCCGCGATGCGCGCCTTCCAGAGCCAGTACCTCACCGCCAACTTCGACCAGACGTCCGCCCCCACCGGCTGGCGGGCCTCGGGACTGTGGGCCAAGGCGCCCTACCTGAACCGCTCCTCGGTGCTCGCCCACCGCACCCGGGTCGTGCCCGGCAGCCTGACCGCGCTGACCGGTCCGGTCGGCATCGACACCGAGACCACCCTCGGCGGCGCCACCCAGGTGGCCGGCCGCAACAGCCGCACCAGCACCCTGTTCACCGGCGGTCAACTGGTCTTCCTCAAGTCCCACCCCACCGGCCCCGGAGTGACCGGCAGTTACGGCGTCGTCGTCAGCCCCTACCGTCTCGACCGCTCCCGAGCGCGGCAGGTATCCCGGATCGCCCTCGCCGAGATCAACCGCAAGGACTTCAACCGCCAGGTCCTGGTGACCGGCGACGTCCAGCACGAGATCGCGGCGGCGTCCACCACGGTCGGCCGGAGCGCGACCGGCTGGCGGCACCTGCCGCGCCGGCTGGCCGGTGCCGCGGGCCGGCGGGTACTGGTCAACGACGGCTGGACGGCGCACATCCCGGAGAAGAGCGCCTACCGGCTGGGGCTGCTCAGCGACCGCTGGGGCGACGTGCCGCGCTACACCCGGCGCACCTGGTCGCCGCAGCCGTGGCTGCTGGACAACCCCTTCGGCGGCTTCACCGTCAACGCCCTCAACACCGCGCCCGTCCTGCGGGACTTCGACCGCAGACTGCGTCCGCTGGGGCTGTCCAAGGCCGACCGGGACACCGTCCACCGGCTGGTCTCCGACCGTGTGGTGCGCGCCCTCGGCAAGGAGATGACCGGCTCCGGCCTGTCGGTGCCCGCGGAGATCGGCCGCTGGGGCTCGGGCACGGCGCGGATGTGGATCGGCGCCCGGCAGGTCGGGGTGCGGGCGGAGCTGATCCCCGTCAAGGTGCCGCGGTCCACGGTCAGCGACGGTGACGGGCCCGGGTTCGCCGGTCTGGGACACAGCGTCGAACTGGAGGAGCACCGGCAGGCCGTGGAGACGGTGGCCGAGACCCGCGGCCGGGCCTCCGGTGCGAGCGTCGGCACGACGGTCACCGAGGCCGTCCACACCGGCGACCCGGTGGCCCGGGCGGCCGGCCCGAACTACTCCGAGGTCGGCACCACCCAGCAGAGCGTGTCGCAGACCCGCTCCGACGGCAGCGTACGGATCGCCACCGCCACGACCACCCAGGCCCACGGCGAGTACGTCACGCGCTACCGGCTCCGCCTGAGCCTGGACCTCACGGACACCGGCGCCCCCGAGGGACCTGACGGCACCGGTCGCGGCGGGCCCTGGAGCTCCCTCGGGCGGCGGACCGGGCGGTGGTGGCGGAAGGTCACCGGCCGGAGCCGGCTGTCCGTCGAGGCCGAGGGGGACGTCGGGGAGCTGATCGAGCACTACCCCCTCAGCCTCATGCGCCCCGACCCCGTGTCCGCCGCCCCGGGACCGGCCGGCGGCGGCGAGACGGCGCCGGACCCGCTGGCGCCGCCGGAACTGCCGCCGCCGGGCGCGCCCCGCAAGGTCGCCGTGCCGCGCACCATGGGTGCCGGGGGCTGGCGCGACGTACGGCACCCGGGCGACGGGAGCACGAAGCCGTTCACCTTGCCGGAGGACGGGTTCAAGGTCCGCCGGATCGTCGGTCTGAGCCGGCTGCACGAGGCCAACACGCTGGCGCTGGCGTCCGCGTACGACACGGGTCTGAACCTGCCCGAGCGCGGCACCCCGAGTGCCGAGCTGCTGGCCCGGGCTTCGGACACCCCGTTGACCCGGGCCGGCACCGGAGCGGCGCAGAACCTGGAGGACGGGACGAGCAACGGGGCCCTCAGCTCGTTCTACGACCGTACTCTCGACGCCGACGGCTACCGCGTACCGGGCCTGACCGACCGGGGCTTCTTCGGCGGTGCCGACGGCGAGCTGGCGATGTACTCCAAGCCCGACCTCACCCGGGCCCGGTTGCTGGCCGTCGCGGACGGCATGAAGCACGAGGCCCCCAAGCGTGACACGCAGGGCGGCGGCATGTCGGCCGCCCGCGTCGGCACCACCGAGTCCTCGCTGGGCGGCGGCCCTCTCGTCTCGTCACAGTCCACCGGCACCAACCAGATGGGAGCCAACGGCCCCGGCGACTCCTCGACCGACTCCGACACCCTCGCCCAGCAGGGCGACCGGCTCGGCTCGGTCAACGTCAAGCCGGACACCACCCGTTCGTTCCTCTTCGCCGTGCCCACCACCTGGCTGAGCGTCGCCGGGGTGCACCACCACCTCAAGGACAGCCGGGTGGCGCGGGCCGTGCGCAGCCCCTTCGGCAACCCGCAGCGGGGACCGCAGGCGATGGAGACCGAGACCACGGTCCTGGCCTGGGTGCGGGAGGACGTGGCCCGGGACCTCGGCCTGATCGACGACCACGGTTTCCCGCCGAAGGCGGCCAGGGCGTGGGACGCGGTCACCAAGGCCGACAAGGCGTGGACGGCCGCCGACAAGAAGTACTGGGACCGGCGCCGTGACGAGGGGCCCGGGCTGGAGGCCGCGCTGGCCGGGGCGGAGCGCACCCTGGCCGCGCTCGCCGCCCGTGACGTCGACAGCCTGCCCGAGATCGCCGCGGCCCGCGCCGCCCTGCGCCGCATCACCGACGAGATCGCCTCCGCCGAGCCCGAGCACGACGGCTGGGCCCGGCTCCAGGACGAGCAGCGGGAGAAGGCCGCGGCGCGGCTGGACGACCTGCTGCGCACGGCCGCCGCGGAGGTGTCGGCGGCCCGCGCGGCCAGGGACGCCGCCCAGCGGCGGCTGGACGATTTCGGCCAGGAGCTGACGGACCTGCGCGCCACCGCCGAGGCGCTCGCCGACGAGTACGCCCGGGTCCGTGAGGGAGCCGACCGGCTCACCCGCTGGCACCAGCTCCACGCCACGGAGTCCGGCCGTCGCATCCTCGGCAGCACGCCGGAACCGGCCGAGATCACCTTCACCCCACCGGCCGCAGGAGGGGAGAAGAAGGCAGAGAAGGCGGAGCAGGCTGAGAAGGCGGCGGGCGGCAAAAAGGACGACGCGAAGAAGGACGACGGAAAGAAGGCCGACGGGAAGAAGCCGCCGAAGGGCGACGGTGTCGGTCAGGAGGGGCGGCCGGCGCACTCCCGGCCGCCGTGGCAGCCCGGCGACGCCCACCCCGCCGTGACCTTCGACGCCGCCTCCGACCACCGCACCCTGACCGCCACCGAGTCCGACGGCCGCACCCGCGCCTACGACCTGCACCGGCCGGACGCCGACGGCAACGGCTTCTACGCCGCCCTCTCCCACGCGCTCGGTGACGGCCGGCAGCCGGACCGGCTGGCGAGCCGGATCTCCATGAGCCGCGCCCTGCCCGCTGACGCGCCCCTCGACCCCGAGGCGACCTTCCGCTCCCGCGAACTGGAGCTCAGGGCCGGTCTCGCGGGTCCGCGCAACGCCTCGACGCGGGAAGCCGTCGAGGCTGCCGGCGGACGCCTCCCCGACGCCGTGCGCGACACGCTCACCCCGTTCCAGCGGGAACGGCTGGTCCGGCTGCAGCTGCGCCAGGCCCGGCACTGGGACGCCACCACCGCCGGCCTCGCGGCGTCCACCACCGCGCGCACGCTCGGCGTGAACCTGACGGTGGTCGACGAGGACGGCTCCCACCAGCGGTTCGCCGCGGGCCCCGAGACGCCGGCACCGCAGGAGGTGACCCTGTACCGGCAAGGGGAGACCTATCTGGCCGCCTTGCCCCGCCCCCTCGACCCGGCCTCCGTCACACCGCCGGCCCCGCCGAAGGCGTCCCCGCCCGCCCCGCCGAAGGCGTCCCCGCTCACCGGGAGAACCGGTGCCGCGGGTGTCACCGGCACCGGAACCGGAACCGGCGCCAAGGGCAAGGCGAAGGCGAAGACGAAGACGGACCGCCCGCCCGCAGGTCCCCTCGTCACCACCGGCGGCCGTTCGTTCGTGCTGCGCGAGGTGCCCGCCGACGGGGACTGCCTGATCCACGCGGTCCTCGGCGGCCTCGCGGCGCAGCGGCCGTCCTCACCCGCGGCCGGGCTGACGGTGCGTCAACTGCGCGACGGGCTGGTGCGCTGGTACGCCGGCGACCCGGCCGCCGCCGGGCTGCGCGCCCAGCACGCCGCACGGGACCCGTTGGAGACGCTGGTCCAGGACCTCTTCCCGGACCTCACCAGCCTGCTGGGCGTCCTGGGCGAGACCCGCCCACCGGACCTCACCCGCAGGCAACGCGAGCGCGTGGACGCGCAATTGACTGACGCCGCACAGCGCCGTCGGCTGCTCGGCCTGGCGGACCTGCGGGACGACCGGGGTCTGCTGGCCGACCTGCCGAGCGACGCCGTACGCACGCTGGTGCCGGCGCTCACCCCGGAAGAGGTGACGGCGTCCGTGGACCCGCGGCTCGAACAGCGCCTGGTCGCGCGGGAGCAGGCCGACACGTTGCGTACCCGGCTCCTGGACACGCTGCGCACGGCCGGTCCGGCCCCCGCCGCCGACGCCTTGTGGCAGCGCATCCGCACCGGACCGCTCGGCGGGGTCGGCCCGCGCGGCATCCCGCACGACCGGGGCGAGTTCCTCGCCCTCGGCCACGACGACCTCGTCGCCCGCGCACTGGCCGCGCCGGACCTGTGGCACACGCCGTTCTACGACGAGGTACCGCTGTTGGTGGCCCGCGCACTCGGCGTCGACCTGGTCGTCGTCCAGCCCGACGGCACCGGCGGCTTCGACGCCCGTTCCCTGGACCCGGAGGCGGCCGGCCCCACCCTCCACGTCCACTACAACGGCAGGGACCACTACCGGTCGCTCGTCCCGGACGGCACACCCCCGCGGCCGGCCCCCGTCGTGCCGGCCCCGCCGCAGCCACCGCCCGCACCGGAATCCGACCGGGCCGACCGGGACTGGCTGGCGGAGCTGGCCCGTCGGCACGGGGCGAGCGAGGCGTACGCGCGCCGGCTCGCCGAGGGGCTGTCCGCTCCCCTGCTCGCCCGGCTGAGGACCCGGGACCTCGAACGGGACGGCGGTTTCGGGACCCCGGTGCAGCCCAAGCGCGTGAAGGACGAGGAGCGGGACGACGAGGGCGACGTACGCGTCAATCCGCTGTGGACACCGCTGGACGACATCGACCCCGACCTGCTCCTCACGGGCAGCCGGGACGCCGTGTGGCTCTACACGGTCACCCGGGACGGCCGGGTGCTGGTGGGCAGCGAGGAGCCGTCCGCCGTACTGAGCGAGGACCAGGCGGACGCCCTGCTGGCCGGCCTGCGCGCCAAGCGCCCCGGTCTCACGGCGGAGCAGCTGAGGGCGGAGCTCGACGGCCTCGGACACACCGGCGTCGCCGCGGAGTTCGGCGCGGACGGCCGGACGCGGCCGGGGGCGAGCCGGGTGTCCGGCGAGTTCCGGTGGAACCCCGCGCTGCGCTCCTGGACGGTCAACGACAAGTCCGGCCGCTACATGAGCAAGTCGGTCCGTCCGGGCGTGGCTCCCGAGACGGCCGCCGGCTGGCTGGACAACGTGGCCGGCCTGTTCACCGAACGGCTCGGCGTCCACGTCCGCCCCGATCAGGTCAAGTCCGCGGCACCGCCGGTCGCCGCCGAGCCCGCGGCCGGTTCGGCGGCGACCCCTTCCGCACCCGTCACCGCGCTGATCCTGACCCAGCCCGCCGACGCCGCCGACTGGCTGCCGGACGCGCTGGCGGCGGCGGTCCGCGGCCGGGCCGCCGACCGGCTGGACCTGCCCGGCCTGGGCGCACTGCTGGCAGGTCCCGACGCCGGCGACGCGCTGCACCGCTGGGTCGAGTTCCGCCTGGCCGCACCGGACGCCGCGGAACGCGTGCCGGCGCGGCTGTCCGGCCCGGGGTGGGCCGGCTCTCACACCACCCTCACGCCCGGCGAACTGGAGTCGGTGGGCGTGACGCTGCCGGAGGACCAACGCGCCTTCGCGGCACTGACCGGCGGGCTGCCGGTCACGGAGGTCACGCTCACTCCCGCCCAGCGCTACCGGCTGCTGCGCCGGTGGGGCGAGGCCGACGGTGCCGCGACCGTCACGGAGGTCGCGGCCGCCGTGGCCGCCGCGGACCTGGGGCTCGGCCTCACGCTCGTCCGGCCGGACGGGAACGAGGTCCACTACGGTCCGTAGCCCCGGCCGGCCGTCGGAGGCGGCGCTCCCCGTGCCGCCCGCCCCGGCCGCCGAGCACTGCCCTCCCACCGGCCGACTGACGGCGACCTCCCGGCAACCTCTCCGCCACCCGCGGCCCCTAGCCTGCCGAACGCCATGACCACAACACACGACGACAGCGCCCCCCACGGCATCGCGTCCGACGTCCTCCCCCGGTCCCCGGCGCCTCCGCCGACCGGTGCGCCGGCGGACGTCGAGGAGATCGCGCGGCTCGCTCCGGACCACTGGATCGGCTCGGTCGACCCGGGCTGGCACACCGGGAGCCCGCCGCCGGCCTCGGCGGTGGCCGGGCGCTGGCGCTCGGGGCTCGACGGCACGGTCGAGGAGTGGGAGGGCAACGACGCCTACCGTCCCTCTCCCGAGGCTCTCGGCTGGCCGGAACCGACCGATCCCGTCGACGCGGCGCTGCACCTCGCGGTCACGGGCTACGGCCCCCTCGACGCCGTGGTCCACGCCCTCACGGAGGCCCGGCTGATGGTGCTCACCCTGCCGGACGGTTCCCCGGTGGCGGCGACGGCGGCGGACGGCGGCCCGGTGGTCCCCGCCTACACCGCGCCCCCGCATCTCGACGCCGCCGGAGTCTTCGCCTTCGTCCGTCTGACCGTGCCCGACCTGCTGTCCCGGCTGCCCCCGGACCACCGGCTGTACCTGAACCCGACCTCCCCGGCGGGCACCGTCCTGGACCTCGACCACGAGACCCTGACGAGGGCGCTGACGGCCGTCGCCGCCCCCGCGTCCCCGGGCCCCGACCCGGCTCCACGGCGCGTGGGAACGGTCGCCGAGTCGCCGCACGGGTTCACCGCACGAGCGGCCGAGCCGGGGCGGCCGGAACCGGCACACGGCCCGGCGGGCCACTGACCGGCCGGCCACCGCGGGCCAGACCGGTCCGGTGGCGTCCCAGTCTGCCGTCGGCCGCCGCGGGACCGGTGGGTGTCAGCGGGCCGTACGGGAGTGAGCGCGGCTCGCCGGCAGGTCCGCCAGTACCTACAACGGGGCGGACGAATGCCGGGGCGCCGCGGCTCCGCGGCCGAGAGGTGGCCCGCCGCATCACCCGGCGGCCCGTTCGCCGCGCGGCGCGACCGGTGCACGGACACGCCGGCGGTTCCGCCGTCGTACGGTCGGCCGTCGGCACCGTGGCCGGCCCCGCCCACAGCCGGGCCCGCTCACCGCTGCGGGCCGGTCACGTATCTTGACGCGCATGCAGTCCTACACGATCGGCCAGGCGGCACGGCTGCTCGGCGTCAGTCCCGACACCGCGCGCCGCTGGGCGGACGCGGGCCGGGTGGCCACGCACCGGGACGAGACCGGGCGGCGGCTCGTCGACGGCCGGGACCTGGCGGCCTTCTCGGTCGAGCTGGCCAAGTCCGGCGGCGGCGAGGAAGACGCCTCGTACACCTCCGTGCGCAACGCCTTCCCCGGCATCGTCACCGCCGTGAAGCTCGGCGATGTCGCCGCGCAGGTCGAGATCCAGGCGGGTCCGCACCGGCTGGTGTCGCTGCTGACCCGTGAGGCCGTGGAGGAACTGGGGCTGGAGGTCGGCATGGAGGCCACCGCCCGCGTGAAGTCGACCAACGTGCATATCGACCGCGCGTGAGCGGCGTGTGAGCGGCGCGTGACGTCCCCTGACGCACGCATCTGCCAACTTCACCGTCCGTAGATCACGCTGATGCGAACCCACAGGAGACTCCGGGCTGGCATCTGCAGCATTATCATCGGGACATCCCGCTGTCAGGAGTTCGAGGGAGTGGACCTGTGATGACCCGTGCCCGTGCCCGTACCCGTACGCTGCCGGCGGCCGGAGCGGGCGTCGCCGCGCTGCTCGCGCTGAGTGCCTGCTCGTCGTCCGACGACTCCGCGGCGGCCACGCCGGACTCCTCCGCCTCGGACCAGCTGTCCGGCACGGTGACCGTCTTCGCCGCGGCCTCGCTGAAGGAGAGCTTCACGACGCTGGGCGAGACGTTCGAGAAGGCCCACCCCGGTACGAAGGTGACGTTCAGCTTCGGCGGCAGCGACTCCCTCGCGGCGAGCATCACCGGCGGCGCCCCCGCCGACGTCTTCGCCTCGGCCAGCCCCAAGACGATGAAGATCGTCACGGACGCCGGGGACGCGGCGGGCACCCCCGTCACCTTCGTCCGCAACCAGCTGGAGATCGCCACCCTGCCGGGCAACCCCGACGAGATCGCCTCGCTGGAGGACCTCACCGCCTCCGGTCTGAAGGTCGTGCTGTGCGCCGAGGAGGTGCCGTGCGGCGCCGCCGCCAAGACGGCCCTCGACGCCAGCGGTCTCGAACTGACGCCCGTCTCCTACGAGCAGGACGTCAAGGCCGCCCTGACCAAGGTCGAACTGAAGGAGGCCGACGCGGCCGTCGTCTACAAGACCGATGTGCACGCGGCGGGTGACAAAGTGGAGGGCGTGGACTTCCCCGAATCCGCCGAGGCCGTCAACGACTATCCGATCGCCCGGCTGAAGGACGCCCCGAACAGCGCGGGCGCCGACGCGTTCATCGACCTGGTGCGGTCCGCCGAAGGGCAGAAGGTGCTGGCCGCGGCCGGGTTCCTGAAGTCGTGACCCCGGCCGGCGAAGCCCTACGCACCCGGCGCCGGCGGGTGCGGGCCCAGGTGCGCGGCGTGCCGCTGCCGCTGCTGGTACCGGCGGTGATCGGGCTCGCGTTCCTGATCGTGCCGCTGATCGCCCTGCTCGTACGGACGCCGTGGTCGGGCCTGCCCGAGCTGCTGACCAGCGCCGAGGTGTGGCAGGCGCTGCGGCTGTCGCTGCTGTGCGCCACGGCGGCGACGGCGGTGAGCATGGTGATCGGGGTGCCGCTGGCCTGGCTCCTTGCCCGGGTGGAGTTCCCCGGGCGCGGCCTGGTGCGGGCCCTGGTGACGCTGCCGCTGGTGCTGCCGCCGGTCGTCGGCGGTGTCGCCCTGCTGATGGCGCTCGGCCGGGGCGGCATCGTCGGGTCGTGGCTGGACGACTGGTTCGGCATCACGCTGCCGTTCACCACCACCGGCGTGGTGATCGCGGAGGCCTTCGTCGCGATGCCGTTCCTGGTCATCAGCGTCGAGGGCACCCTGCGCGCCGCCGACCCGCGCTACGAGGAGGCGGCGGCCACCCTGGGCGCCTCCCGCTTCACCGCGTTCCGCCGGGTCACGCTGCCGCTGATCGCGCCGGGCATCGCGGCCGGCGCCGTACTGGCCTGGGCCCGGGCGCTGGGCGAGTTCGGCGCGACGATCACCTTCGCGGGCAACTTCCCCGGCCGCACCCAGACCATGCCGCTCGCCGTCTACCTGGCGCTGCAGAGCGATCCCGAGGCCGCCACCGCCCTGAGCCTGGTGCTGCTGGCCGTGTCCGTCGCGGTCCTCGCCGGGCTGCGCGACCGATGGATGACCGCCGGATGAGCCGGCAGACGTACGACACCGGTCTCGACGCTCATCTCGTCGTCGAGCGCGGTACGTTCCGGCTGGACGTGGAGCTGGCCGTCGCGCCGGGCGAGGTGGTCGCCCTGCTCGGCCCGAACGGCGCCGGGAAGACCACCGCCCTGCGCGCCCTCGCCGGGCTGACCCCGCTCACCGACGGACGGCTGCGGCTGGACGGCGCGGCGCTGGAGCGCACCCCGCCGGAACTGCGCCCGGTCGGCGTCGTCTTCCAGGACTACCTGCTCTTCCCGCACCTGACCGCGCTGGACAACGTGGCCTTCGGGCCGCGCTGTCAGGGCGTGGGCAAGGCCGAGGCGCGGGCGCGGGCCGCCGCGTGGCTGGAGCGGCTGGGGCTCGCGGAGCACGCCGGGGTCAAGCCGCGCCGGCTCTCCGGCGGGCAGGCGCAGCGCGTCGCCGTCGCCCGCGCGCTGGCCACCCGGCCCCGGCTGCTGCTGCTCGACGAACCCCTCGCGGCGCTGGACGCCCGTACCCGGCTGAAGGTCCGGGCCCAGCTCCGGCGTCATCTGGCGGAGTTCGAGGCCGTCGCCGTGCTGGTCACGCACGACCCGCTGGACGCGATGGTGCTGGCGGACCGGCTGGTGGTCGTCGAGCACGGGCGGGTCGTGCAGGAGGGCAGCCCGTCCGACATCGCCCGCCGGCCCCGTACCGACTACATCGCCCAGCTGGTCGGCCTGAACCTGTACCGGGGCGAGGCCGACGGGCACACCGTCCGGCTCGCCTCCGGTCCGTCCGTCGTCACCACCGAGGAGCTGTCCGGGCCGGTCTTCGTGGCGTTCCCGCCGAGCGCGGTCACCCTGCACCGGGAGCGGCCCACCGGTTCCAGCGCCCGCAATCTGTGGCACTGCGAGGTCACGGGCATGGAACCGCACGGGGACCAGATCCGGGCCGCGCTCCGCGGCGAACTGGCGCTCGCCGCGGACCTCAGCGCGGTCGCCGCGGCCGAACTCGACCTCCAGCCGGGCGCGGAGGTCTGGGCGACGGTGAAGGCGGCGCAGACCCACGCGTATCCCGACTGAGCGGCCGTCGCGTGCCTCATCCCGCCAGCGGGTTGGGCAGCGGCAGGTAGCGGGCGGCGGCGCCGTCCGCGCCGGTCCAGCGCAGGAGGAGGTTGGTCTTGCCGGGCAGGGTGGGCGCGGTCAGCAGGGCGGGGATCTCGGGGAGGGCGTGCCGGGCCAGTTCGCGGCGGACGGCGGGCCAGGGGTCGAGGCCCGGGTGCCGTTCGGCCAGCGCCCCGGCGATCTCGGCGAGGTGATTGACGACCAGGCAGTACACCAGTCGCTCCCAGCCGGCCTCCCGGGACACCTCCGGCAGCAGCTTGACGCCCTCGGCGTCCCGGAACAGGGCCTGTACGGGCGTCCCGTGGGCGTCGACCGCGACCAGGGTGTTCTGGAGGTGGGCCTCCAGGACGACGCCGTGCTCGTGGAAGGCCGTGAGGGCCGGGGGGACCACCTGGGCGAGGTACGCCTCCCACCAGGCGTCCGGGTCGGCGGTGGCGGCGAGCGGGCTGCCCGTGAAGCCCTCGGCCAGGCCGGCGGCGAGCAACGGGGTGGCGCCGGGCAGCAGATGGCCGTGGAGTCCGTCGCGGACCAGGACGGCGAGTTCCTCGAAGGCGAAGGCGGCGGTGCGGTAGCCGGTGTCGCCCAGCCAGGCGGCGGGGCGGGCCTGCGCGGCGAAGGCGGCGCGGGCCGCGGTGTCCGTGCGGCGCAGTTTGAGCAGGTCGTGGCGCCACAGCCGGCGGATGTCGTTGGTGATGCGCACGTCCAGGCTGAACTTGAGGAACAGGTCGCTCCGCGGCACGTAGAGGGTGCGGATCGCGGCCGTGGGCCAGGCGGGGGCGGCGGTCTCGCCCAGCCGGATCAGGCGGCCGTCGGCGAAGGCCGGGGCGAGGGCGTCGGCGACCAGGGCGAGCTGCCAGGGGTGCGCGGGCAGCAGCCGGTAGCCGGGCGGGGCCTCGCCCAGGGCGTCGAGGGCCCCGGTGTCGCCCTCCTCGACGACCGCGTCCGCGCGCAGGGCGAGGAGGGTCAGCGGGAAGCGGGCGTGCGCCTCGGGGGCGTAGGGCAGCCAGGCCGCGGCCGGGCCGCCGCCGCGGGCCTTGGGCGCGGGGTGGTGGGGGTGGCCGATGAGCAGGGACTGTTCGGAGCGGAGGTACGGATCGGCGGGCGGCTCGGCGGCGGCGCGGGCGGTCAGCAGGGCGGCCACCGCGTCCCGGCTGTCGGTCATCTCGGTGGGCAGTTCGTGGTTGGGCAGGCCGGTGTGGAGGAGGAGTTCCTCGGCGACGAGTTTGACCAGTTCGGCGTGGTCGACGCGGCGCCAGCCGTCCGCCGTGCGGACCTCCGGTTCGGCGGGGCGCCGGCCGCCGCGCACCCGCAGCAGCCGGCCCGTGCCCGGCAGCCGGTACGTGGGCCGGTCGCCGGGACGCGGGCGCGGGACGGGGCCCGTACCGGGGCCGGGGTCTGTGCCGAGGCCTGTGCCGCGGCCGGAGCCTGCGCCAGGGGCACGGCCCGGCAGGCGCTCGGCCACCTCGCGCAGCAGGCAGTTGAGCAGCGGGACCGCCGCACAGGCGTCCGCAAGCTCCGCGACGTCGTCACGGGTCACGGCGTCGTCGTCGGCGGGCGGGGGCAGGACATCCACGCGTTCCACTCGTTCCCTACGGTCTGTCATGGGCGGAGAGGATCAGTATGTCTGCCCTCGTCACTCCACCGTGACGCGCTGTTCGCAACCGCGTCCATGACCGAGTCCGTACCCGTCCCCACCCGCGTTCGTACCCGAGGAGCCCGACCGTGCACCGTCCCCCCACCGCCGAGGCCGAGATCGCCGAGGAACTGGCCGCCGTCCGCCCCGGTCTCCTCCCCCGGTTCACGGCCGGACTCCCGGGCGCCCGCGCGGCCGTGCTGTCCCGGCTCTGGCGTGCGCTGGCCCATGACCCGCTGCCGTGGATCGCCCGCCGGGAACCAGCCGCCGAGGGCCTCGTCCTGCGCCTGCGCGACGGCCGCCGGCTGTACGGCCCGGCCGCCGACCCGTATCGCACCGACGCCTATGTCACCACCGTACGATGCGACGAGTCCGAGTACGCCGATCCGGCGCGCCTGATGACCGCTCTCGCCGTACCCGGTTCCGAGGGGTTCGCCGCCGAACTGGGGCACAGTGTCGCCTCGTTGGCGCTGTCCCGGGCGGGACGGGAGCCGGGTCCCGGGTGGCCGGGGAGCGGCTGGGAGTGGGAGCAGCGGGTGGTCGACGGCCACCCCTTCCACCCCAACTGCCGTTCCCGGCCGGGTTTCTCGGTGGCAGAACAGCTCGCCTACGCGCCCGAGCACGGGCCGGTGGTGTCGCTGGGGCAGGTGCCGGTGCCGGCGGAGGAGTGCCTGGTGTCGGGCGACTGGCCGGCCGGGATGCGGGACGGGGGGCGGCTGCTGCTGCCGGTGCACCCGTGGCAGGCGGCGCATGTGCTGAAGGGGCTGGGCGATCAGGCGCCGGGGCGGCTGGGCGAGGGGGCGGTGAAGGGGCTGGGCGTGGGCGGTCCCCGGCTCGACGCGCACCCGCTGATGTCCCTGCGCACCCTCGCCGTGGCCGGCGGCACGACGCCCGGCCCGCACGTCAAGACCGCGCTGAGCGCCCGGCTGACCTCCTCGGTCCGGGACATCTCCGTCGCCTCGATCGCCGCGTCGGCGACCCTGTCGGCGTTCGGCGAGCTGCTGGCCGCGCGCTGCGAGGGGCTGCTGCACATCACCCGGACGCTGGGCGCGGCCACCGCGCACTCCCCCGACCTCGCCGCCGTGCTGCGGGAGTCGCCGGACCGGTACGGGGCGCCCGGGGAGCGGGTCGTCCCGGTGGCGGCGCTGGCGACCACCTCGCTGCCCCGGACGCCCGGCTGGACGGGACGGCTCGCCCGGCTCGCGCTGCGGGTGGGGCTGCGCGCCCTGGAACTGGGCGTGGCCCTGGAGGCGCACGGCCAGAACCTGCTGGTGGTGCTCTCCCCGGCGGGCGAACCGCTCCGGCTGGTCTACCGGGACCTGGCCGACCTCCGGGTCAGCCCGGCGCGGCTCGCCCGGCGCGGCATCCGGATGCCGGACCTGCCCGCCCGCATGGTCACGGACGACGTCACGGTGCTGCGCCGCAAGCTGTTCGGTTCCCTGGTGGCGGGCGCGCTGGCCGGTACGGCGGGTTCCGGGCCGGCGCTGCGGGCGGCTCTGGAGACGGCCGTACGGGACCTGCCGCGCACACCGGACCTCGCGGCGCTGTGCGAGGAGGCGCTGCCCGCGAAGGCGTTGACGCTGATGCGGCTGTCCCCGGAGCGGCCCGGCGACCAGTGGGCCGCGCTGCCCAATCCCCTCCGGATGTGAACCTGTTGGCACCCGCCCGTTTTGGATCACGGCACCCCGGGTCAATAGGATCCGCCGATGATCACAAGTAAACGGCTGGCGGCGGGTGTCTGCGCCCTGCTCGCCGCGCTGACGGCCGGGCTCGCCCTCCCGGCCCCGGCGTCCGCCGGCGAACCCACCGGTGAGGACGCGCCCCAGGTCGACCTCGTGCTCGACGTCAGCGGCTCCATGCGGACCAAGGACATCGACGGCGGGACCCGGATGGCCGCGGCGAAGCAGGCGTTCAACGAGGTCCTCGACGCGACCCCCGAGGAGGTGCGCCTCGGCATCCGGACCCTCGGCGCGGACTATCCGGGCGACGACCAGAAGACGGGCTGCAAGGACACCGCCCAGCTCTATCCGGTCGGCCCGCTGGACCGCACGGAGGCCAAGACGGCGGTGGCGACGCTGACGCCGACCGGCTGGACGCCGATCGGTCCCGCGCTGCTGGCGGCGGCCGGTGACTTCGGCGACGGCACCGGCTCCAAGCGGATCGTGCTGATCAGCGACGGCGAGGACACCTGCGCGCCGCTCGACCCGTGCGAGGTGGCCCGCGAGATAGCGGCCAAGGGCATCGGGCTGACCATCGACACGCTCGGCCTGGTTCCCAACTCCAAGATGCGCCAGCAGCTCAGCTGTATCGCGGAGGCGACCGGCGGGACGTACACGTCGGTCGAGCACACCGACGAACTGACCGACAAGGTCAACCAGTTGGTGGACCGGGCGGCCGACCCGGTGGTGACGCCGGTCGCCACCGAGGGCGCGGACCGCTGCGCGGCGGCGCCGGCGCTGAAGTCGGGTCTGTACACCGACCGCGAGGAGTTCGGGCAGCAGCGCTGGTACCGCGTGGACGTGGAGCCGGGGCAGGAGCTGCGGGCCTCGGTGAGCGTGTCGGCCGACCGTGCCGTGCACCCCTCGTACGGCGTGCTGCTGCGGGCGGTCACCGCGCACGGCCGGGAGATCGTGCGCGGCGAGGCCGCGGGCGACGGGCGTACGGACGTGATCTCGACGGGGCTGCGGTACCCGAAGGCCGAGGTCGACGAGGACGAGGAAGGGGAAGGGAACGCCACCGAGACCGTGTGTCTCGAAGTGGCCCACTCCTTCTCGGCGGCCTCGGGGGTGAAGACCACCCCCGGTCTGCCGCTGGAGCTGACCGTCGACGTCGTGGACGGACCGAGCCAGGCGTCCGACGTGGCCTCCTTCGGGCTCGGCCGCGGCTGGTGGCTGCTGGGCGCGCTGATCGTGGTGGGCTTCCTCGCCGGACTGGTGTGGGGCTGGGTGTCGCGCTGGCGCATCGCCGTCTGGAGGACCAACTGATGCGGATCACAGGACTGGTGGGCGCGGCACTGCTGGCGCTCGGACTGGCCGCGGGCCCCGCGGTGGCGGACTCCTCGCCGAGTCCCTCGGCCGAGGACGACGCGCCCACGCAGGCGGGTACGTCGTTCCGGACGGCGACGGAGATCGACCAGGGGCAGCGGGCGACCGCGAGCGGCTCCGCGGGCGACTACCTGTACTGGTCGTTCCCGGCGGACGCCGGACAGCGCCCCACGGTGAAGGCGACCGTGAAGCTGCCGGACACGCACGCGTCCCAGACCTGGCAGGTCGACGTGTACGACGGGCTGCGCCGCCGGCAGGCCTGCCAGTACGGTGCCCAGACGCGCACCGCGGCGGCGGGCACGTCCACCCTCGAACTGGCCTGTGTACTGCGCACGGTCCGGGCCTGGTCCGAGCCGTGGGCCAATGATCCGCTGCCGGGCACGTACTACGTCCGGGTGACGGCCCTGAACCTGCCGACGTCCGACCTCGGTCTGCCGGTCGGCACGGAGGTCCGGGTCGACTCGCGGGACATGGGCGGCGCGGCGGCGGTGGACGGCTCGCTGTCCGAGCCGCTGGTGCCGGGGATCGCGGTGACCTCCGCCCAGGACGACGAGGAGGAGTCGTCGGACTCCGCCGTGCTGTCCGCGATCGAGCCCGAGGACGGCTGGTCCTCCGGCTGGTGGTCCGACCGGTGGGTGTGGACGGGCGTGGGCGCGGTGCTGGCCGCGCTGGCGGGCATCGGCGGCTACGCCCTGACCCGCGGCGCGGGCCGGCCGCGAGGGGTCCCGCCGGGCGCCTGACTCCGACGACCGCTGCTTCCAGGAAGGCCCGCCCGCCCGGCGGGCCTTCTCGCGTGCGGGCAGTGCCCGCGGGCCCGGCGGGCGTCCCTACGCCGCGGCCTCCCGCAGCGCCTTCGCCAGTACGCCCTCCCCCGTCACCTCGATCCGCCCGGCCCGTACCGCGTCGGGCAGGCTCGTCTCGCCGCGGCCGACGGCGGCGCAGGTGCCGGCGTCCAGGGTCAGGCGGGCGTCGGGTTCGCGGGGGGCGGGGCCCTCTCCGTAGGCCGGGCCGTCCGTGGCGCCGGCGTAGAGGTGGAAGACGCCGTCGTGGAAGTCCCCTTCCTCCAGCCGGACTTCGACGACGCCCTCGCCTTCCAGGGCGCTCAGCAGCGGCAGCGCGAACCAGTGGGCGCGCAGGGCGTCCGTGGGCCGCCGTTCGTCCATCTCGCCCGCGCCCCAGCCGCCCAGCGCCTGGAGTACAGGCAGCAACTCCCGGCCGCGTGCGGTGAGTTCGTAGACGTAGGCCGCCGCGGGCGGGGGCAGGCGGCGGCGGGTGGCCAGTCCGTCGCGTTCCATGTCCTTCAGCCGGGAGGCGAGTACGTCCGTGCTCACGCCCGGCAGGTCCGCGTGCAGGTCGGTGTAGCGGCGCGGTCCGGCCAGCAGTTCCCGGACGATCAGCAGGGTCCAGCGGTCGCCGACGACGTCGAGGGCGCGGGCGGCGGAGCAGTACTGGTCGTAGCTTCGGCGGCGAGGTGACATGCGACGCAGTGTAGACAATGTGTTGGACTTTCCAAGCGTGAACTTGGTAAAACCAAGCAACACCAGATACCGGAGGGGAAGCGGCGCATGGAGTTCCGGCAGTCGAACAAGCTCAGCGAGGTCTGCTACGAGATCCGCGGCCCGGTGATCGAGCACGCCGACGCGCTGGAGGAGGCGGGCCACAGCGTGCTGCGCCTGAACACCGGCAACCCGGCGCTGTTCGGGTTCGAGGCGCCGGAGGAGATCGTCCAGGACATGATCCGGATGCTGCCGCAGGCGCACGGCTACACCGACTCGCGCGGCGTCCTCTCCGCCCGCCGCGCGGTCGCCCAGCGCTACCAGACGCTCGGCCTGGAGGTCGGGGTGGACGACGTGTGGCTCGGCAACGGCGTCTCCGAGCTGGTGTCGATGGCCGTGCAGGCGCTGGTGGAGGACGGCGACGAGGTCCTGATCCCCGCCCCCGACTTCCCCCTGTGGACGGCGGTGACGACCCTCGCGGGCGGCAAGGCGGTCCACTACCTGTGCGACGAGCAGGCCGACTGGTACCCGGACCTCGCCGACATGGAGTCGAAGATCACCGACCGCACCAAGGCGGTCGTCGTCATCAACCCCAACAACCCCACCGGCGCGGTCTACCCCCAGGAGGTCCTGGAGGGCATCCTCGACCTCGCCCGCCGGCACGGCCTGATGGTCCTCGCCGACGAGGTCTACGACCGCATCCTGTACGACGGCGAGGTCCACCACTCGACCGCGGCCCTCGCCCCCGACCTGGTGGTCCTCACCTTCTGCGGCCTGTCGAAGACGTACCGGGTGGCGGGCTTCCGCTCCGGCTGGCTGGTGGTGACGGGCCCCAGGCAGCACGCGCGCGACTACCTGGAGGGCCTGACGATGCTGGCCTCCATGCGGCTGTGCGCCAACGCGCCCGCCCAGTACGCCATCCAGGCCGCGCTGGGCGGCCGGCAGTCCATCCACGAACTGACCGCGCCGGGCGGGCGGCTGTGCGAGCAGCGGGACGTGGCGTGGGAGAAGCTCAACGAGATCCCGGGTGTGTCGTGCGTGAAGCCCAAGGGGGCGCTGTACGCCTTCCCGCGCATCGATCCCAAGGTGCACCGCGTCCACGACGACGAGAAGTTCGTCCTCGACCTGCTGCTGCGGGAGAAGATCCAGGTCGTCCAGGGCACCGGCTTCAACTGGCCGGCCCCCGACCACTTCCGCATCCTGACCCTGCCGCGCGCGGAGGACCTGGAGGCGGCGATCGGGCGGATCGGGCGGTTCCTCGACGGGTACCGGCAGTAGACCGGCCGTAGCCTTGCGGTATGGGTGACCTCTTCCTCGTACGGCACGGCGAGACCGAGTGGTCGCGGTCCGGGCGGCACACCGGGCTGACGGACGTGCCGCTGACCGAGCGCGGCCGGGAGCAGGCGCGGAGTCTGGTGCCGTTGATCCGCTCGCACCGGGTCGGGGCCGCGTTCGTGAGCCCGTTCCAGCGGGCCCGGGAGACGGCCGAGCTGATCGGACTGCACGGGGTGCGGATCGACCCCGACCTGCACGAGTGGGACTACGGCGGCTACGAGGGGATCACGACGCCGGAGATCCAGCGGGACCGGCCGGACTGGTTCCTGTTCACGGACGGGGTCGTGCCGGGGCCGCCGGACCACCCCGGGGAGACGCCGGAGCAGGTCGGGGCGCGGGCCGACCGGGTGCTGGGGAAGGTGGACGCCGCGCTGGCGGACACCGAGGGGTGTGTGGTGCTGGTGGCGCACGGGCACTTCCTGCGGGTGCTCACCGCCCGGTACCTGGGCCTGCCCGCCTCCCACGGGGCCCTGTTCCAGCTGGCGACGGGGACGCTGTGCCGACTGGGCGCCGAGCACGGGCGGCCGGTGATCGCGGCCTGGAACGTGCGTCCGGGGTCGCCCTCGTAGCGTGCCGCGCCGCGAGGTTACCCGTGCGTTCCGCACGGCGGAGTGGTGACAGCGGCAACTGTGCAGGCCCCTGCGGCCCGTGGCACCGTCGGAGCAGTCAGCGGCCGATGGGAGGGAGCGGGCATGAACAAGGGCTATGCCGTGTACTGCGACGCGGACCCGTGTTTCTACGACGCCCCGCACCGCGTCGCCGCCCGGCCGGGCAGCGGCGGACGGACCCGGTACGCCCTGGCCTCGGCACCCGTCCCGGAGGGCTGGCGGAGCAACGAGTCCGGCGACTGGCTGGCGCTGCGCCCGGCCGGCGCCGAACTGCCCGACCAGGGCTGGAAGATCCATGTCTCGGCCTGTCTGGACAACGCCGAGTCGGTCCTGGAGCGGGTGTGGCGGCACTGTGTGGCCGGGGGTACGGCCTTCAAGTTCGTGCCGAGCCGTTATCTGCTGCACCAGCGCAACGCCAAGTACGCGGACCGGGCCGGCAGCGGCAAGTTCATCACCGTGTACCCGGCCGACGAGGAGCGGTTCGAGCGGCTCGCGGGTGAGCTGTCGCGGCTGCTGGCCGGTGAGCCGGGGCCGCACATCCTCAGCGACCTGCGGCTGGGCGAGGGCCCCGTGCACGTCCGGTACGGCGGCTTCACCCGGCGCGAGTGCTACGACGCCGACGGCGAGCTGCGCCCGGCGGTGGCCGGTCCCGACGGGGTGCTCGTGCCCGACCCGCGCGGGCCCGTCTTCCGGGTGCCCGAGTGGGTGACCGTACCGGCGTTCCTGCGTCCGCACCTGGACGCCCGCGCCGCGACGACCGTGGCGGATCTCCCGTACACGATCGAGTCGGCGCTGCACTTCTCCAACGGCGGCGGCGTCTACCTCGGCCGGGACAGCCGTACCGGCGAGCGGGTCGTCCTCAAGGAGGCCCGTCCGCACGCCGGTCTCGCGGCCGACGGCGCCGACGCCGTGACCCGGCTGCACCGCGAACGGCGGGCGCTGGAGGCGCTGTCGGGCCTGGACTGCACGCCCGAGGTGCTGGACCACCTCACCGTCGGCGAGCACCACTTCCTCGTCCTGGAGTACCTGGACGGCAAGCCGCTCAACACGTTCTTCGCGCGCCGCCACCCGCTCATCGAGGCCGACCCGGGCGAACGGCGGCTGGCCGAGTACACCGACTGGGCGCTCGACGTCCACGCCCGGGTGGAGAAGGCCGTGGCGGACGTCCACGCGCGGGGCGTGGTCTTCAACGACCTGCATCTGTTCAACATCATGGTCCGGGACGACGGCGGTGTCGCCCTGCTCGACTTCGAGGCCGCGCACCACGTCGACGAACCCGGCCGGCAGACCGTCGCCAACCCGGCCTTCGTGGCGCCCGCGGGCCGGCGGGGCGTGGCGGTGGACCGGTACGCGCTGGCCTGTCTGCGCCTCGCCCTGTTCCTGCCGCTCACCAGCCTGTTCGCCCTGGACCGGCAGAAGGCGGCGCATCTGGCCGACCTGGTGGCGGAGCAGTTCCCGGTGGACCGGGCGTGGCTGGACGCGGCTGTCGACGAGATCACCGACGGTGCCGCGGGCGCGTCCCCGGCCCGTGGGGCGGCCGGGCCGGTGGTTCCCGTCGCGCCGGGTGACTGGCCGCGCAGCCGGGAGTCGATGGCCGCCGCGATCCACGCGTCGGCGACCCCGTCCCGTACGGACCGGCTGTTCCCCGGGGACATCGCGCAGTTCGCGACGGCGGGCGGCGGGCTGGCGTTCGGCCACGGCGCGGCGGGGGTGCTGTACGCGCTGGCCGTCAGCGGCGCGGACCGCGACGAGGACGAGGAGCAGTGGCTCCTGGACCGGACCGAGCGGCCGCCCTCGGGGATGCCGCTCGGTTTCCACGACGGACTCGCCGGGATCGCCTGGACGCTGGAGCACCTGGGCCATCGCGACCGCGCGCTCGGCCTCGCCGGACTGCTCCTCGACCAGTCCTTCGACGCCCTCGCCCCGGACCTGTACGGCGGCACCGCCGGGCTCGGCCTGGCCCTGGACTCGCTGGCCGCCACGACCGGGGACGCCGCGCTGCGGTCCGCCGCCCTGCGCTGTGCCGACCTGACGGCCCGTGGGCTGCGTGACGGCTCGGCCGCCCGGCCGCGCGCGGGGCTGCTGCACGGCGCGACGGGCGGCGCCCTGCTCTTCCTGCGGCTGTACGAACGCACCGGGGACACCGGGCTGCTCGACCTCGCGCGGGACGCCCTGCTCCGGGACCTCGCCCGCTGCGTGCGGGGCGCGGGCGGCGCGCTCCAGGTGGACGAGGGGTGGCGCACCATGCCCTACCTGGGCGCGGGCAGCGTGGGCATCGGGATGGTGCTCGACGACTACCTGGCGCACCGCCACGACGAGGAGTTCGCGCGGGCGAGCGACGAGATCGTGGCCGCGGCGCAGGCCATGTTCTACGCCCAGCCGGGCCTGTACCGGGGTGTGTCCGGGATGGTGCTGCACCTCGCGCGCACCACGGCCACCGGACCGGGCACCGGCCCCGGGGCGGTCCGGCGCCAGCTCGACGCGCTGTCCTGGCACGCCCTGTCGTACCGCGGCCGGCTCGCCTTCCCCGGTGAGCAGATGATGCGGCTGTCCATGGACCTGTCCACGGGGACGGCCGGCTGTCTGCTGGCCGTCGCCTCCGCGCACGGCGGCCCGCGCGCCGGGCTGCCGTTCCTCCCGCCGCCGCGCCCCCGCGCGGCGGCCCCCGACTCGGCCTCATCAGGGGTCGTGATGAAACAACGGAACCCGTTGCCGTACCAGAAGGAGCTGTCATGAACCTGTTCGAACTGCAGTCGCTGGAGACCCCCAAGGACGAGGCCATGGGCGACGTCGAGACCGGCAGCCGCGCCAGCCTGCTCCTCTGCGGCGACAGCAGCCTGAGCGTCACGACCTGTAACTGACGACGCCGCTCGGCACCGGCGCCCCGGGTTCCCGCCCGGGGCGCCGGGTTCACGTCCGGCGGAAGGAGGCCCCTTGGGAACCGGTGGCGCGCGGCCGGGGCGGACACCCGAACTGCTGGTGCTGCTGTGCTCGGTGGGGGCCGCGGTGGCCGCGGTGGCCCAGCCCTTCGTGCTCGGCCGCACCCTCGATCTTCTGCTGCGCGGCGACGACACGGCCCGCTGGCTGCTCCTCAGCGCCGGGCTGCTGCTCGGCGAACTGCTGCTGGACAGTCTCACCTCGCTCTTCACCGGTCGCTGCACCGCCGGCTGGACGGCCGCGGTCCGCTCCCGCGCCTTCGCCGGGCTGCTGGGCTCCGTACCCGACCGGGCCCGGGAGTTCAGCCCGGGGGACGTCGGGACCCGGCTGACCCTCAACGCCGCCGCCGCGGGGGGTGCCCCGGCCGCCCGGGCCGCGCTGGCGGCCTCCCTGGTCACACCGGCCGGCGCGCTGATGGCGCTGGCCTTCGTCGACGTATGGGTGGCGGCGTGCGTCCTGGCCGGGCTGCCCGCGCTGGCACTGGTGCTGCGGGCGTTCGCGCGGGACTCCGGCGCGTCGGTCGCCGCCTACCAGCGCGTCCAGTCGGAGATCGCCACCCGGCTCCTCGAAGCCCTGGACGGCGCGGCGACGATCGCCGCGGCGGGCACCGCGGCGCGGGAAAGGGAGCGGGTGCTGGCACCGCTGCCCGAACTGGCCGTGCTGGGGCGACGGATGTGGGTACTGCACGGCCGGGCGCTGGGCCGCAGCGGCGTCCTGGTGCCCCTGCTGGTACTGGCCGCCACCGCCGTCGGGGGCCTGCGCCTGGCGGCGGGCGCCCTGAGCGTGGGCGGCCTGCTCGCCGCCTGCCGGTACGCGCAGCTGGCGGCCGGCGTCGGCGGGGCCGCGTCGTTGCTGGGCGCGGTCGTACGGGGCCGCCAGGCGCGCGCCCGGACCCTGGAACTGGAACGGCTGCCCGCGCTGGCGTACGGCACGCGGCGGCTGCCGCCGGACGGGCCGGGCGCGCTCGAACTGCGCGGGGTGCGGGTGGTGCGCGACGGCCGGGAGGTGCTGCGCGCCGACGGCCTGCGGGTACCGGGCGGCGCCACCGCGGCGGTGGTCGGCCGCGGCGGGGCGGGGAAGTCCGTGCTGGTGGCCGTGGCGGGGCGGCTGACCGACCCCGACGAGGGGCAGGTGCTGCTGGACGGTGTCCCCCTGGACCGGCTGAGCCGTCAGGCGTTGCGCTCCGAGGTCGCCTTCGCCTTCGAGCGCCCGGTGCTGGGCGAGGGGACGGTCGCCGAGGCGGTCGCCGCGGGGGCGCGGCGGGCCTCGCCCGAGCGGGTGCGCGCCGCGCTGGGCGCCGCGGGCGCCGACGGCTTCGTACGCCGGCTGCCGCGCGGTGACGGCACACCGCTGACGTCGGCGCCCCTGTCCGGGGGTGAGCACCAACGCCTCGGTCTGGCGCGGGCGTTCGCGCACGCGGGACGACTGCTGATCATGGACGACGCGACGTCCAGTCTGGACACGGCCACGGAGCACGAGGTGGACCGGGCGCTGCGCCGCTCCCCGCGGCCGGGCACCCGCCTGGTCGTCGCCCACCGGCCGTCGGTCGCCGACCGGGCGGATCTGGTGATCTGGCTGGAGGAAGGCCGGGTGCGGGCCGTCGCCACCCACCGCGAACTGTGGCACACGGCTGACTACCGCGCGGTCTTCGCCGCGGGCGGCGCGGGGGCCGGGCCTTCCCGCGTACGGCGCCCGGCAGCCGAGCGGGCACGGCCGTGAACCCCGTCGACGGGGGCGGCGGGATGCCTGTGGCGGCGGACGGGGCGCCCGTCGGGGGTGAGGGGGAGGTGTCCGTCGCGGACGGCGAGGCACCCGCCGCGCAGGACGGCTCCGGGGCGCTGCGGCGGGTCAGGGGGCCGGCCCGGCGGTTCCTCGGCCGGCGCAAGAAGGTACTGGCGCGGCTCGCGGCGTGGTCGGTGGTGGAGGCGGGGCAGGCGTTCCTGGTGGGTTACGGAGTCGCCCGCTCCGTCGATCAGGGGTTCCTCGCCGGAGACACCCGCCGGGGACTGCTGTGGCTCACGGCCGCCCTGGTGGCCGTACTGTTCAGTGCCCCGGTCACCCGAGGCGTGTTCGCCGGGTTGGCCGGGCTGACCGAGCCGCTGCGCGACGGGCTGGTCCGGCGGGCCGTCGACCGGTCCCTGGCCCGGGCGCTGCACGGGCCGGGCGGGACCGACCGGGCGGCCGTCTCCCGGCTGACCAACCAGGTCGAGATCGCCCGGGACAGCTTCGCCGGTCTCGTCCTCACGCTGCGCTCGTTCGTCTTCACCGCCGCCGGGGCCCTGCTCGGCCTGCTGTCGCTGCATCCGGCGCTGCTCGTGGTGGTCCTGCCCCCGCTGCTGGGCGGTCTGGCCCTGTTCCTGGCGACGCTGCGGCCCATGGCGGCGGCACAGCGCCGTGCCCTGGCGGCCGACGAGGCGCTGGGCGACCACGCGGCGCGGACCCGGGCGGCGTTGCGCGACCTCACGGCCTGCGGGACCGGCCCCGACAACGCCCGGCACAGTGCCCGCCTGGTCGCCGACGCCGCCGCGACGGCCCGTTCCCTGGCCGGCTGGGCGGCGGTGCGTACGGCGGCGCTGGGCATCGCCGGGCACCTGCCCGTACTGGCGCTGCTGGCCGCCGTGCCGTGGCTGCGCGGCCGGGGAGTGACGGCGGGCGCGCTGCTGGGCGCGTTCACCTATCTCGTCCAGTCCCTGCTGCCCGCCCTGCACACCCTCATGACCGCCCTCGGCGCGGCGGGCGCGCGTCTGCTGGTCGTCCTGGACCGCATCACCGGTCCTGAAGCGTGGCCGGCGGGGGCGAGGGCGGGTGGCACGGGGGTGGGCGGCGCCGGGGTGGGCGGCACGGGGGTGGCAGCGGGCGGCACGGGCGCGGCAACGGACGGCACAGGTGCGACAGCGGGCGGCACGGCGGCGTCACCGGCGTTTCAGGGCAAGCGGCCGGAGGCAGCGGCGGCCGTGGAGCTGCGTTCCGTCTCCCTGTCCTACGGCGTCCGTGCCGAGCCGGTCATCGACGCGCTGGACCTGCGCCTCGCCCCGGGCGAGCACCTCGCCGTCGTGGGACCCAGCGGCATCGGCAAGTCGACGCTGGTCCGCCTGATCGCCGGGACCCTCGCGCCGGACCGCGGGGAGGTGCGGGTGGCCGGACAGGCGGTGACCGGCCGCGCCGCCACCGACCTGGCCGTCTCGCGGGCCCTGGTGCCGCAGGAGGCGTACGTCTTCTCCGGCACCGTGGGCGACAACCTCGCCTATCTGCGTCCGGACGCGAGCCGCGCCGACCTCGACGCGGCCGTCGGGGCACTCGGCCTGCGGTCCCTGGTGAAGCGGCTGGGCGGGCTCGACGGCCCGCTGCGACCCGCCGAACTGTCCGCCGGGGAGAAGCAGTTGATCGCGTTGGCGCGCGCGTACCTGTCCCCCGCTTCCCTGCTGCTGCTCGACGAGGCCACCTGTCACCTCGACCCGGCGGCCGAGGCGCACGCCGAAGCGGCGCTCGCCCGGCGGCCGGGAACGCTGCTGGTCGTGGCGCACCGGCTGTCGTCCGCCGTGCGGGCCGACCGGGTACTGGTCCTGGACGGCGTAGGCGCGGTGTGCGGCACCCACGCGGAGGTACTGGCCCGTTCGCCGCTCTACCGGGACCTGACGGGCCACTGGAACGCGGGACCGCACCGGCAGACCTGACGGCGGCGCGTCACGTCCAGCCGGCGTTCTGCAGGATGCGGATCGCGTCGGCCCGGTTGCGGGCGCCGACCTTCCGGACCGCCGTGGCCATGTAGTTGCGTATGGTCCCCCGCGACAGGTGCAGACACGCCGCTATCTCGGCCATCGGCGCCCCCTGCGCGGCCAGGGAGAGCACACTCAGCTCACGGCTGGTCAGCGGCATCTCCGCGCCTTCGAGCAGGGCCACGGTGAGCGTCGCGTCGAGGAAACGTTCCCCCTTGGCCACCGTGTGCACCGCTGTGATCAGCCGCTCGGCCGGGGCGTTCTTGTCGACCAGCCCGAGCGCGCCGGCGTCGAACGCCCTGCGCAGCACGCCCGGCCGTCTGGGCGTGGCCAGGACGACGAGCCGTTCCCCGCACTCCGCCCGGAACGGCACTTCCCGCAGACCTTGCGACCCTTGCGACCCTTGCGACCCTTGGGGCCCTTGCAGGCACTCACCGTCCACGACGCACACGTCCCTCGGCAGCGCCTGGTGATCCGGTACGCCGGCGCGCGGGGACAGGGACGACACCTCCAGCGCGCCGTCGGATCTGAGCAGTTGCACCAGTGCCGACCGCAGCAGTTCCTCGTCGTGCACCACGAGAACGCGGACCATCTCCCACCCCTTGTCAGCGGCTGTCCGGCAGGGCAACCGACTCGACTCCTCCCGCGCCAGGAGCCATGTGCCCTGATTCGTACCGAAGGAACACCGCCCGGAAGGGTGTGCGAGGCGCATCGGAGTCATTCCGCCGTCCTCCGCGCTCGAAAGGAGGTGAAACGGAGACGCGCGCGCGGACGAGATCCGGCCACCGCACCCGCCGTCCGAAGGGCGGCACCGGCGGGTGCGGCGGCGGACGCCCGTGCCGCAGCGGCGTCCCGGCGACCTGGCCACGACGGCACACGCCTCCCGGACCGGCGGTCCGGTCGGGGCGGGGAGGCGAGGAGCGGCGGGCCCCTTCCGCCCTCGACGGGGCGGCCGGAAAGCGCCTCCGCGCAATCTGGCGCGAACCCTTCGCCCGGCTGTTCGCACCCGCTCGCCCGGGAGCCGTACCGCGCCCCGCATTACCCTTCGGCACAGGAGTCGCAGGACCGGCAGAGATGCCGAGGAAGGTGCGTGCCATGCTCCGGCCGCCGACCGCCGCGCAGCGGCGGATCATCGACGCCGCCGATCCCGGCACCGGGAGGCTGAAGGGGACCCGGGCGCAGCTCGCCGGGCTGGTGAAGCGGGGGTTCGCCTTCCGGCACCCGCGGCCGCCGCACGACCACTTCCTCACGCCGGCCGGCCAACGGATACGGGAGTCCGCGCGGGAGGGTGACGGTACGGCGCCGGACGCCACCGAGCCGGCGCCGCCCGCCGACGACGGCGTCTTCGCCGCGCGGGTCGGCGGTGCGGAGGCGGGGCCCGCCGGGCCGGAGCGGCTCCGGGAGGTGCGGGGCGCCTGGCAGGGGCTGCTGGAGCTGCGCCGGATGACCAACCCGGACGGCGCGACGGACCGGCCCTGCGGCTGGGAGCGGACCCATCTGGTGCGGGCCGCCGCGCTCGCCCTGGAGGCGGCCGGGCACCGGCCGGCGGACCCGGACACCGACGGCTACCGGGTGCGGGCCACCCCGCAGCCCGACGCGGTCGCCGTGTACGCGCCGGACGCCGGGGCGCTGCGGGCGGCGGCGGACACCCTGGAGCGGGCCGGCTGGCAGGCGGGCGAGTACACGGAGCCGCGGACCAGGGCCCGTTATCTGCTGGCATCGCCGCGCCGGGTGTGACGGGCATGCACGAGTGCCCTGACCGCGGAGATCGGCGCCGTCGGGGCTGAGAACCTCCAGGCCCGTCGGCCGGCCGCGGACCCACGGGAGCGCTTCAGGGCGCCGGCGTGGGATCCGGCTCTGTTCGGCCCGTGACCGCCCGCTCGTCCGCCGCCGGGCCGGTGTCCGCCGGCCAGTCCGGCTCACGGGGCAGGGTGACCCGTACGGTCAGGCCGCCCGCCGCGCGCGGACGGGCCGTCACCTCTCCGCCGTGGGCGCGGGCGACGGCGCGGACGATGGACAGGCCGAGCCCGGCGCCCTTGCCGGTGACCACCCGGTCGGTGCCGAGCCGGCGGAACGGCTCGAAGAGCATCGGCACCTCGAACGCCGGGACTGGGGGGCCGGTGTTGCTGACGGCCAGTTCCACCCGCTCCTCGTCGTACACCCGGCTGACGACCCGTACCCAGCCGTCGTCGCCGGCGTTGTGCCGGATGCCGTTCTCGACCAGGTTGTACACCAGCCGCTCCAGCAGCAGCGCGTCACCGTGGGCGACTGCCTCGTCGGCCCGGGCCGTCACCGTGACCCGTGCCCGGCCGGCCTCCGGCGCGGTCTGCGCCACCACGTGGGCCAGCAGGTCGGCGAGGTCCACCGGCCGGCGTTCGGCGATCTCGTTCTCGGAGCTCGCCAGCAGCAGGAGTCCGCTGATCAGGCGTTCGTGCCGGGCGTTGATCTCCAGCAGGTCCTCGCCGAGCCGCCGTACGTCCGCGGAGGCGGCCGGCCGGTGCATGGCCATCTCGACCAGGGCGCGGTTCAGGGTGAGCGGGGTGCGCAGCTCGTGCGAGGCGTTGGCGACGAAACGGCGCTGTCCGTCGAAGGAGCGGTCGAGGCGCTCGACCATCGTGTCGAAGGTGTCGGCGAGGTCCTTCACCTCGTCGCGGGGCCCGTTGAGCGCGATGCGCTCGTGCAGTCCCCGGTCGGCGGCCGGGGCGCTCGCGATGCGGCGCGCGGTCTCGGTGACGCGGTGCAGCGGGGCGAGGACGCGGCCGGCCACCACCCAGCCGAGGCCGGCCGCCGCGCAGCCGACCACACCGAGCGCGATGCCGCCCTGGGTGAGCAGGGACGTCGTGGCCTCGGCGCGCCAGCGCTCGCGTTCGTTCTCCAGCCAGTCGTCCAGGTCGGCGCCCCGGGGCGGGGGCTCGGTGGCCTGCCCCCCGACGAAGGCGCGGTTCTGGGTGCCGCCGGGTGCGGTGGAGTTCTGCGGAGACGGCGCGGGCCGGGCGGAGGGCACCGCGGCGGTCGCCTCCGGCCGGGTGGCGGTCGGTGTCAGCGACAGCACCTTCGCGGTGGTGCCGCCGAGGCGCTGGCCGAGCAGCGCGTAGGTGACGCCGAGCAGCAGGATGCCGCCGAGGAGGAACAGTCCGCCGTAGGTGAGGGTAAGGCGGGCGCGCAGGGTCAGCCGGACGGGCGACGTCATCGAGCGTCCGGGCCGCGGACGTGGCCGGCCCGTCACGGGATGCGGTACCCCACTCCCGTCACCGTCTCCACCACCGGTGGATCGCCCAGCTTGCGCCGCAGTTTCAGTACGGCGAGACGGACCGCGCCGGTGAACGGGTCGGCGTTCTCGTCCCACGCCTTCTCCAGGAGCTGCTCGGCGGAGACGGCGGCGCCGTCGGCCCGCAGCAGCTCGGCCAGCACCGCGAACTCCTTCTTCGACAACGGGACGTAGCGGCCGGCCCGGAAGACCTCGCCGCGCGCCGGGTCCAGGGCCAGGCCCGCCCGGCGCAGCACCGGCGGGGCGGCGGGCCGCGAACGGCGGCCCAGCGCCAGGACCCGGGCCGCGAGTTCGGGGAACGCGAAGGGCTTGGTGAGGTAGTCGTCGGCGCCGAGGCCCAGGCCGTGCACGCGGTCGGTGATCTCGGCCGCGGCGGTGAGCATCAGCACCCGGGTGGGCCGGTCGTCGGCGACGAGTTCGCGGCAGACGTCGTCGCCGTGCACGACGGGCAGGTCGCGGTCGAGGACGACCACGTCGTAGTCGACGACGCCGACGCGGTCGAGGGCGGCGGCGCCGTCGTGGGCCAGGTCCACGGCGTGCGTCTGTCCGCGCAGCCACTCGGCGATCGCGCCGGCCAGCATCGGTTCGTCCTCGACCACCAGGACCCGCATTCCCCCACGCCCTCCCCTGTCGGCACTGGGAACAGGGTGCCGCAACGCCTGTTTCCTCCTCGTCAGGCCGGCCTGTGCGTCATCTGTTCCTCCTCTGTGCGCGGCTGGCCCGCCCGGCAGCGGAAACACCGGGGAAACGGGCCGTCCGTTTCGCTGTCCCCCATCGCGGCGCCCCATGTCGCCGCGAGGTGAGGAGAGGACGCTGTGCGGACACGGAACCAACGCGCCTGGATGGCGCTGTGGTCGGCGGTACCCCTGGTGGTGACGCTGGCCCTGACCGGCTGCGGCGGCTCGGCCGACGACGAGTCGGCCGTCGAGCGGGCCGCGGCCAGCCGCAACGCCGAGGACGAGAAGGCCGTGGAGTACGCCGAGTGCCTGCGGGAGAACGGGCTGGACGTCGAGGACCCCGGGGAGGGCGGCGGGCTGCGCATCACCGGCCGGGCCCAGAAGGAAGTGCTGGACAAAGCGATGGAGGCGTGCCGGGACCTCAACCCGATGCAGGGCAACGAGACGGCGAACGCCGAGGCCGAGGAGCGGATGCGGGAACAGGCGGCGTGCATGCGGAAGAACGGTGTCGAGGAGTTCCCCGACCCCGAGCCCGGCAAGGGCATCCGCATCGGCAGGAGCGTGGTGGAGGACCCTGATTTCGAGGCGGCCGAGAAGGCCTGTCAGGAGTACGCCCCCGACCGGCCGCGCGGAGGCGGCGATGACTGATCCGGACGTCTCCCGGACCGTGCCGCCCGCACACCCCGACCCCGACCCCGACCCCGCGCCTCCACCGCCGGCCCCGACACCCTCGCCTTCGCCTTCGCCCTCGCCCTCGCCCCGGCGCCGCCGTACCCGGCGGATCGTGGCCGCGCTCGGCGTGCTCGCGGTGGTGGGCGGCGCGGCGGCGGCCGGGGCCGGGATCGGCATCGGTGACGACGGGCCGGACGGCTCCGCGGAGCGGCGCCTGCCGCCGGCCACCGCCGAGGTGACCCGGCAGACCCTGACGGACGGGGTGACCGAGGACGGGGAGCTGGGCTACGGGAGATCCTCGACGCTGACCGGGCACCTCCCCGGCACCGTCACCCGCCTGCCCGACACGGGCGAGCGCGTCACCCGTGGTGAGGCCCTCTACCGCGTCGACGAGCAGCCCGTGGTCCTCATGTACGGGTCGGTGCCCGCGTACCGGACGCTGCGCGAGGGCTTGACGGGCGAGGACGTGGAGCAGTTGGAACGCAACCTCGACGCGCTGGGACACACCGGCTTCACCGTCGACGACACGTACACGGACGCCACCGCGCGGGCGGTCGCCGCGTGGCAGGAGGCCGAGGGGCTGGAGGAGACCGGCGTGGTGAAGACCGGCCGGGTCGTCTTCGCGCCGGCCGCGGTCCGGGTGGACGCCCCGGGGACCGAGGAGGGCGCGTCGACGGGTCCCGGCCGGAAGGTCCTGACGTACACCTCCACCGCGCAGTCCGTCACCGTCGCACTGGACACGGCCGACCTGCGGCTGGCCGAGGAGGACGCGGAGGTGACCGTCGTACTGCCGGACGGGACCGAGGTCGGCGGCCGGATCACCGAGGTCGCCACCGAGATCGCCGCGGGCGAGGGCGAGGACCAGGGAGAGACCACGACCGTCGGCCGGGTGGAGGTGGCCCTCGACGGGAAGGAGGCCCGCGAGGCCGCCGCGCCCTATGTCCTGGCCTCGGTGGACGTCACCTTCACCGCGGGCGAGCGCGAGAATGTGCTGACCGTGCCGGTCGCCGCGCTGGTGGCGCTGCCCGGAGGCGGTTTCGCGGTGGAGGCGGTCACGGGGTCGTCGACGTCGTACGTTCCCGTGGAGACGGGGCTGTTCGCCGACGGACGGGTAGAGATCAGCGGGGACCGGGTCACCGAGGGCATGACGGTGGGGATGCCGTGATGACCTCTGCGGACGAGGCCACCGACGCCTCGATGATCGAGTTGAGGGACGTGGTGAAGACGTACCCGGGCGGGGTGCACGCGCTCGCCGGTGTGTCGCTGTCCGTGGCCCGCGGTGAACTGGTCGCCGTCGTCGGCCCGTCGGGCTCGGGGAAGTCGACCATGCTGCACATGCTGGGCACGCTGGACCGGCCCACCTCGGGCAGCGTACGCGTCGACGGCCACGACACCGGCGCGTTGTCGGACGCCCGGCTGTCGGCACTGCGGGCGCGGCGGATCGGGTTCGTGTTCCAGCAGTTCCACCTGGCGGCCGGTACGTCCGCGCTGACCAATGTGGCCGACGGGCTGCTGTACACCGGGCTGCGTCCGGCGCGGCGGCGGGAGCGGGCCGCGGCGGCGCTGCGCCGGGTGGGGCTCGGGCACCGGCTGCGGCACGCGCCGCACCAGCTCTCCGGCGGTGAGCGCCAGCGCGTCGCGATCGCCCGCGCGGTGGCCGGGGAGCCCGCACTGCTGCTCGCGGACGAGCCGACCGGGGCACTGGACACGGCGTCCGGTGCGGGGGTGATGACCCTGCTGCGCGAGCTGAACGCGGCCGGCACCACCGTGGTCGTCATCACCCACGATCAGGAGATCGCCGCGTCACTGCCCCGCCGGGTGCGGATGCGGGACGGGCGACTCGTAGAAGACACGGCGGACACGGCGGACACGGCACCGGCCGCCGGGCCGGTCGGCACTGTGACCGGAGGGGCCCGGTGACCGCCCTCGCACCACCGCGGCCGGACCCCCTGCGGCCGGCCCGGCTGGGGCCCTCCGACGTCGTCCGCGTCGGCGCGGTGGGGCTGCGCACGCGTCCGCTGCGGGCGTTCCTGTCGGCGCTGGGCATCGCGATCGGCATCGCGGCCATGGTGGCCGTGGTCGGCATCTCGGCGTCCTCCCGGGCCGGTCTGGACCGGGCACTGGCGGCCCTGGGCACCAATCTGCTGACCGTCTCCCCCGGCAGCACCCTCACCGGCGAGACGGCCCGACTGCCGCTGTCCGCCGAGGAGATGGTGTCCCGGGTGGCGGGGGTGGAGTCGGTGTCCGCGGTCGGCCGGGTGTCCGAGGCCAAGGTGTACCGCAGCGACCGGATCCCCGAGGTGGAGACCAACGGCATCGTGACGTACGCCGCCCGCGCCTCCCTGCGGGCCGCGATCGGTGCCGAACTCGCCGACGGTACGTGGCTGAACGCGGCCACCGCCCGCTATCCGGCCGTCGTCCTCGGCTCGGCGGCGGCCGAGCGGCTCGGCATCGCTCACGCGGGACCGGACACGCAGGTCCTGGTGGACGGCGACTGGTTCACCGTCGTCGGCATCCTCCGGCCGGCGCCGCTGGCACCCGAGCTGGACGCGGGTGCGCTGGTCGGCTGGCGGGCGGCCCGGGACGGGCTGGGCTTCGACGGACACGCGACGACCGTGTACACGCGGTCGGCGGAGCCGGAGCTGGAGTCGGTGCGCGGTGTGCTCGCCGCCACGGCCAACCCCGAGGCGCCGGGCGAGGCCGAGGTGTCGCGGCCCTCGGACGCGCTGGCCGCCAAGCGGGCGGCGGGTGAGGCGTTCACCGGGCTGCTGCTGGGCCTGGGCGCGGTGGCGCTGCTGGTCGGCGGGGTCGGGGTGGCCAACACGATGGTGATCTCGGTACTGGAGCGCCGGGCCGAGATCGGACTGCGCCGCTCGCTGGGCGCGACGCGGGGCCAGATCCGCGGCCAGTTCCTCGCCGAGTCGCTGCTGCTGTCCGCGCTCGGCGGTGCCGGTGGCGCCCTGCTGGGCCTGACCGTCACCACCGGGTACGCCCTCTCCCAGAGCTGGCCCGCGGTGACCCCGCCGTGGGCGATGGCCGGAGGGGTCGCGGCGACCCTGCTCATCGGCGCGCTGGCCGGCCTCTACCCGGCGGTCCGCGCCTCGCGCCTGTCACCCACGGAGGCACTGGCGACGCCCTGACGCGCGGGTGGCCTACGCGCCGAGCGGCTCGGGGGAGCGCTCGGCGTCGTAGGCGGCCCGTGCCTCGGCGATGTGGCTCCTACGTCGCCGACGTCCTGCCGCCGATGCTGCTGCTCGCCGCCGGGTTCGCCGCCGCGATGCCCGCGCTCACCGGGCTGGCGATGGCGGGTGCGCGGGAGGAGGACTCGGGGCTGGCGTCCGGGCTGTTCAACACCACGCAGGTGGTGGGGGGGGTCGCTGGGGCTGGCGGTGCTGTCGACACTGGCGGCGGCGCACACCGACGGGTTGCTCGCCCGGGGTGCGGAACCGGTGACCGCGACAGCCGAGGGTTACCAGCTGGCGTTCCGGGTGGCGACGCTGGTCGCGGTGGGGGCGCTGGCGCTGGGAGCCGTGGTGCTGCGGCGCGGTGGTGAGCGGCCGTAACCGGTCCCCGCCGGTGTCCGGGCGTCACGGCGTCGCCGGCGCCCGGGACGCGCCCGTGATCTCCTCCCCCGCCTCCATCGGATGGGTCACGTCCCGCGCCTGCCGCCCCTTGCCGATGTGGTTGAAGACCAGGTTGAGCAGGACCGCGGCGACGCACCCCGTCGAGATGCCGGAGTCCAGGATGATCCGCGCGGTCTCCGGGAACGCGTGGTAGAACTCCGGCGCGGAGATCGGGACGATGCCGACGGCGAGGGAGACGGCCACGATCAGGACGTTGTTGTCCTTGTCGAGGCCGGCCCGCACCAGGGTCTGGATGCCGCTGGCCGCGACCGAGCCGAACAGGACGACGCCCGCGCCGCCCAGCACCGGGCGCGGTACGACCGCGATCAGCGAGGCGGCGGCCGGGCACAGGCCCAGCAGGACGAGGAAGCCGCCGCCCACCGCGACGACGAACCGGCTGCGCACCCGGGTCATCGCCACCAGGCCGATGTTCTGCGCGAAGGCGCTGCACATGAAGCCGTTGAAGACCGGGCTGAGCGCCGAGCCGAGGGTGTCGGCGCGCAGGCCGGCGGCGATGGTCTTCTCGTCGGCCGGGCGGCCCACGATCTCCCCGAGGGCCAGCATGTCGGCCGTGGACTCGGTCATCGACACCACCATCACCACGCACATCGACACGATCGCCGCGGCCTGGAACTGGGGCGCCCCGAAGTGGAACGGCGTCGGGAAGCCGACCAGGTCCGCGTCGGCGACCGGGCCGAAGTCGGTGACGCCGAACGGGACCGCGAGGAGAGTGCCGGCCACCAGGCCGAGGAGTACGGCGATCTGCTTGACGAAGCCGCGGGTGAAGCGGCGCAGGAGCAGGACGATGACCAGGGTGACGGCGGCCAGGCCCAGGTTGGTGGGTGAACCGTAGTCGTCCGCGGTGGTGTCGGGCCCCTGCGCCCAGCCGAAGGCGACCGGAAGCAGGGATATGCCGATCAGGGTGATCACGGTGCCGGTGACGACCGGCGGGAAGAACCGGACCGCCTTGCAGAAGACGGGCGCGGCGAGGAAGCCGAGGAGTCCGGCGACGATGACCGCGCCGAAGACCAGCGGCAGCGCGTCGGACCTGTCGTCGGCGGAGGCGACGATCGCGGTCATGGGGGCGACACCGGCGAAGGTGACGCCGTTGACGAAGGGCAGCCGGGCGCCGATCTTCCAGATGCCGAGGGTCTGCAGCAGGGTGGCGAGACCGGCGGTGAACAGGCAGGCGCCGGTCAGGAAGGTCAGTTCGGTGCCGGACAGGCCGACGGCGGCGCCGACGATCAGGGGCGGGGCGACGACACCCGCGTACATGGCGGCCACGTGCTGGAGGCCGGTCGTCGCCATCTTCACGGGCGGGAGTTTCTCGTCGACCGGGTGATCGTCGACTGGGTGATCGTCGGCTGGATGGCCGTCGACTCGGTGATCGACGACTGAGTGATCGACAACTGGGTGGTCGGCCACGGCGGCTCGCCTCCGGTCGGTTGCACGTCGGCTCTGACGTGGGTGTCAAGGAGGTGGTGCGGGTGGGGAGGTGATGGTGGTCGTGCGGGACCGGCGACGGGGAGGAGGGGGTGCCGACCCGGGGCGCGCGCGTCCCCGTGCGCGCCCCGGGTGCGGCCGCCGTGGCACCCTCGCGGGTCCACGGCCACCGGCCGGGAGCCGTCCCTCCCGGCCGGAGTCGGCCGGCGGCGTGGATCAGCCCTGTGCCGCGATACGGGCCAGACGGCGTGCCTCGTCACGGGTCGAACGGGCTATGGCGTCCTCGTCGACGGTGAGCAGCCGCCCGTCCTCGACGATCTGCCGGCCGTGCGCGAACGAGGCGGTGACCGGGGCGGCGGCGCCGAAGACCAGGGCGGTCACCGGGTCGGCGATGGAGGCGTGGGCGAGGGTGTCCATCCGCCACAGCACCAGGTCGGCCAGCTTGCCGGGCTCCAGCGATCCGGTCTCGGCGGCCCGGCCGAGGACCTGGGCGCCGCCGAAGGTGCCCAGCCGCAGGGCCTGGCGGGCGTTCAGGGCCTTCTCGCGGTGGGCGCCGAGACGGTTGACCAGGAGGGCGTTGCGCAGCTCGGTGTGGAGTTCGCCGGACTCGTTCGACGCGGTGCCGTCGACGCCGAGGCCGACCGGGACGCCGGCCGCGAGCAGGTCGGGGACGCGGGCCGTGCCGGCCGCCAGCCTCGCGTTGGAGGACGGACAGTGGGCGACGCCCGTCCCCGTGCGGGCGAACGCCGCGATGTCGGAGTCGTTCATGTGGACGCAGTGCGCCATCCACACGTCCGCACCGAGCCAGCCGGTGGACTCGAAGTAGTCGGTCGGCCCCATCCCGAACAGCTCGTGGCAGAACTTCTCCTCCTCCACCGTCTCCGAGCCGTGGGTGTGCAGCCGCACGCCGAGCCGGCGGGCCAGCTCGGCTCCCTGCCGCATCAGTTCGGTGGAGACCGAGAACGGGGAGCAGGGCGCCACGGCGACCTGTGTCATCGCGCCGAAGGAGGCGTCGTGGTGCTGCCGTACCGTTTCCTCGGTGGCGGCGAGCGCGTCGTCCAGGGACTCCACCGCGAAGTCCGGCGGCAGGCCGCCGTCCGACTCGCCGCGGTCCATCGAGCCGCGGGCGAGGGTGAAGCGGACGCCGGTCTCACGGGCGGCCCGGATGATCGCGCCGGCCAGGTCGCCGGTGCCGCGCGGGAAGACGTAGTGGTGGTCCATGGCGGTGGTGACACCGCCGCGGGCCATCATCGCGAGGGACCCCTGGGCCGCCGCGTACACCATCGCCTCGTCGATCCGGGCCCACGTCGGGTAGAGCGCGGTCAGCCAGTCGAAGAGGTTGTGGTCGGTGGCCAGGCCCCGGGTGATCCACTGGTAGAAGTGGTGATGGGTGTTGACCAGGCCGGGGGTCACGAGGTGTCCGGAGGCGTCGATACGGCGGACGACGTTCTCCAGGCCCTCGGGTGCTCTTCCCGCGCCGAGCGACTCGATGCGGTGGTCCGCGATGACGACGTACCCGGTGGCGTACTCGGTGTCCCGGTCGTCGACGGTCGCGATCGCCCCGTTCTCGATCACGATGCGCTGGGCTGCTGCCATGATGCGTCCTCTTCTCGTCGCGGGTCCTCCGGTGCGGCGCGCCCCCGGCCCGTCCCACGGGTGGCGGGGGCGCGCGTCCCGCGTCAGAGGTTGGTCATGTCGGCCGGTATCCGTGCCTCGCAGCCGTCCCGCAGGACCGTGCCCTCGATGAGGCCGTACGGACGGTCGGCGGCGAAGTACACGGCACCGTCGGCGGTGTCGTTCTTGAGCCCGAACGGCTCCAGGTCGACGAGGAAGTGGTGCTTGTTGGGGAGCGAGAAGCGGACCTCGTCTATCTCGCCGCGGTTCTCGATGATGCGCGCGCCCATCTGGTACAGGGTCTGCTGGAGCGAGAGCGAGTAGGTCTCGGCGAAGGCCCGGAGCAGGTGACCGCGCACCTGCTCGTAGGACTGCTCCCAGTCGGGCATCTCCTGTGCGTCGTCGGTCCAGTTGAACCGCCAGCGGGCGGTGACGGAGGTCGCCAGGATGCGGTCGTACGCCTCCTGGAGCGTCGTGTACTTGTCCTTGACGTAGCCCCAGAACTCGGAGTCGGTCGAGTTCATCACCGTCAGGTCCTTCAGACCGGAGACGACTTCCCAGCGCTCGCCGTCGTAGGTGATCTGGGTGAGGCGGGTCTCCTGGCCCTTGCGGACGAAGGAGTGCCCGCGGTCCGCGTCAGTGTCGGTGTCGGAGGTGGCGATCCGTTCCCAGGCGTACTCCTCGATACGGATGCGCGCGCGGTGGATCGGTGGCTGCGAGGTGACGAAGTGACGGGCGAGGTGGATGCCGAACTGCTCGGCGGACCCGATGCCGTGCTCCTTGGCGAACGCGAACACCGTGTTCTTGGTGGTGTCGGTCGGCAGCACGTTGGCGTTGGAGCCGGAGTAGTGGACCTCGTCCATGTCGCCGGAGAGGGCGACGGAGACGTTGAGGTCCTTGATGTGGTGGGTGGCGCCGTCCCGCGTGATCTTCACGACTCGGTTCTCGGCCTTGCCGTACTGGTTCTGTCCCAGGATCGTCGGCATGTCTGCTAGCTCCCTCGGTATACGGAGTAGCCGAACGGGTTGAGCAGCAGCGGTACGTGGTAGTGCTCGCCGGGGTCCACGGCGAAGGCGACCGTCACCTCGGGGAAGAACACGGCACCGCTGTCCCGGTTCGCGGGGGCGTCCTGCTGCGCATCGGCTTGCTTCTTCGACGTTGCTTCGAAGTACGCCTCGACCGCGAAGTCGAGCCGTACGTGGGTCGTGCCCTCCGGCAGAGCCGGGAGGTCCTTGCAGCGCCCGTCGGCGTCGGTCGCCGAGCCGCCGAGGTCCCGCCAGTCGCCCTCGCGTCCGGCGCGGGCGGAGAGCCGGACGGCGACGCCCCGGGCGGGGCGGCCGGCGCTGGTGTCCAGGATGTGGGTGGACACGGAGGCGGTGGTGCTGGTGCTCACGTCAGGGCATCCTCTTCGTCGACGAGCCGGGAGAGCCGGATACGGTTGATCTTTCCCAGCTCGGTGCGGACGATCTCCCGTTCCCGCTCGGGCGAGTTGCCGATCCGCTCCTTCACCGCGTCCCGCATCTGCTCGCCGGTCCGGCCGGTGGCGCAGACGAGGAAGACATGGCCGAACTTCTCCTGGTAGGCCAGGTTCAGTTCGAGCATCTCCGCCTTCAACTCGGCCGGGGCGCCGGCCATGCCCGCCTGTTCGCGGGAGGAGGCCGGGTCGCCCGGCTTCGGCCGGCCGATCGGCGGGTGCCCGGCCATCGCCTCCGCGAGTTCCGTCGCGGTCAGTCCGGCCGTGGCGGTGTCGCTCGTGGCGTACAGGTCCTCGGTGGTGGCGTAGGGGCGGGCGGCGGTCAGCCGCTTCCCCCAGGCCGGACAGGCGCACACCTCGTGGAGTGCGGCGAGGGCCGCGGGCTCCGCGAGGGCGTTGAACCGGGCCAGACCCGGCGGCGTGGAAGTGGACGTCACGGGGAGCCTCCGTGGCCTTGTGCTGAACGGGCGTGCCGATAGCTAACGCGCCCGGAAACACGGCGTCAACAGTTTGTTGAAAATTCGCGGTAAACGAAGCCGCCGCCCGGTGTTCCGGGCGGCGGCTGCTGGCACGGAGGCATCGACGCTGGTCAGGAACCCTTTTCGCGGTTCAGGTAGTTGTAGACGGTGAAGCGGCTGACGCCGAGCGCGCTCGCCACGGTCTCCACCCCGTGCCGCACCGAGAAGGCGCCGCGCGCCTCCAGGTTCCGTACGACCTCCTGCTTGGCCTTGCGGTCCAGTTCGGCCAGCGGCACGCCCCGCCGGCGTTCCATCGCGGCCAGGATGTGGTCCAGGGAGTCGGCGAGCTGGGGCAGGCGTACGGCGACGACCTCGGCCCCCTGCCAGGAGAGCACCACGTCGTCCCGGCCGGCCTCGTCCGGCGGGACCAGTTCGCCGCCGATGGCGTCGACCAGGGGCTTGACGGCCGCGATGAACGGCTCGTCCGTGCTTCCGGTCACCGCTCGCCCTCTTCCACGACGTTGACCTGGAGCGATATCCGGGTGGCGCCCGCGCCGAGGGTCCGGCGGAGCACGTCGCCCAGGGCGCTGAGCACCGCGTCGGCCCCGCCCTCGGCGGTGTTGCCGAACGGTCCGACATCGACCGCGTCCAGGTCGGCGGCCTCGATGACCTCGCGGGCGACCACCGCGTGGGCGGGGGCCTCGTCGAGGTCGAAAGGCTCGGTCGTGAACTCCACTCTCAATCGCACTGCGTCCCCTTGGCGCCGGTACTGATCCGCGGCTCCTCCCAGCTTCTCGGTCGAGAGGGCACAGCCGTTCCGGCACGACCTTAACGGACTCCCCCGCCACGACCGGCCGTTCCGCCCGGGCATGCCGCGCAGCGCGCGGACCCGTGCACTGCGAGGGCACGGTCCGGCGCTTCAACTCAGCATCAGCACACATAAGTTCGGTAATGTCAGCGACCGCGCACGACAGGTGTCGGGCGATGCGACTGGCCGCCCCGCCAGGTCACCCACAGGAGTCGGCTTGTCACCTCGCAAGGCAACGGTCCCGCGCGCCGCCCTCCTGCTGACGGCCGCTCTGTGCGCGACGGGAGCACTCACCGGGTGCCAGACCCTGGCGGAGGCCGCCTCCGCCTCGGGCTGCGAGGGCACCGGGAGCCGGGCCGACGAGCTGAAGTCCTACGGCATCCTGGACTCCCGGCCCCGAGGGACGATCGAGCCCGAGGGCTTCGAGGGCCTGGACGCCGGCTGCTGGGAGGACAGCGGCGACGTGCAGCTGTACGCCGATCGCACCTACGTCTTCCCCGGCGACAAGGCCGACGTGACCCGGCACTACCGGGCCGCGGCGGAGCGCGCGGGCTGGACCCCGTCCCCGGCCACCCGGCGGTCGTCGAAGAACGCGGACCGGCCCGCGAACCTGTGCTTCACCCGCGGCGGCGCGGACGACGCCGCGATGCTGGACGTCTACTTCCTGACCCGGGAGATCCTGGACGCGGAAGGGAGCGAGGCCGGGCCCGAGTTCGGCACGGGAGCCGGTTACCGCGTCTCCGTCACCGCCTCGGCCGACGGCTCCGCGACCGGCTGCTAGGACCGAGCCGCCCCCTCCCACCGAAAACACTCAGCGCCCCAGCCACCGAGGCGGGGGCGCTTTTCGGCTTCTCGGCGACCCTTGACAAGCCTCACCCCTCGACGGCAACCTTCCAGTAAGCAGAAAGCTTGTTCCGCAATGCGGAAACATGGAAGGAGGTGCGGTATCCGGATGGGATTCGCGGACCAGCGCTTCACCGTCAATCTGTCGATCCTCTTCACCGAACTCCCGCTCCTGGAGCGCCCGGCGGCAGCCGCCGCGGCCGGCTTCGGGGCGGTCGAGCTGTGGTGGCCGTGGACCGACGCGCCCGTGCCCGAGCGAGCCGCGCTCGACGCCCTGAAGCGGGCGGTCGACGACGCGGGCGTCCGGCTCACCGGCCTGAACTTCTACGCGGGACGGCTCCCCGGCCCGGACCGCGGCGCCCTGTCGGTGCCGGGCGAGGAGTCGGACCGGTTCCGCGCCAACATCGACGTGGCCGCCGATTTCGCCGAGTCGCTGGGCTGTACGGCGCTCAACGCGCTCTACGGCAACCGCGTCGAGGGCGTGGACCCGGCCGAGCAGGACGCGCTGGCGCTGGAGAACCTGACCCTCGCGGCCCGCGCGGCCGACCGGATCGGCGCGGCCTTGCTGATCGAGGCCCTGAACGAGCCCGAGTCACCGCGGTACCCGCTGGTGTCGGCACCGGCCGCGGTGGCCGTCGTCGACCGGGTCAACGAGGCGACCGGACTGGGCAACGCCACGTTCCTCATGGACCTCTACCACCTGGCCATGAACGGCGAGGACCTGCCGGAGGTGATCGAGCGGTTCGCGGCGAAGACCGGTCACGTCCAGATCGCCGACAGCCCCGGGCGCGGCGCCCCCGGCACCGGTTCGCTGCCGCTGGAGGAACTGCTCGGCCGGCTCCGCAAGGCCGGTTACGACGGCCGGGTCGGCCTGGAGTACAAGCCCGGCGACCGGCCGAGCGCCGAGTCCTTCGACTGGCTGCCCCGCGAGGCCCGCTGACCGCCCTCGTGCCCCGGGAGACACCCGCACCGACAGACACCCGCACCGAAAGGCACCCTCATGAGCACGAACATCGCTTGGATCGGCCTGGGCATCATGGGCTCCCCCATGTCGGAGAACCTGATCAAGGCGGGTTACCGGGTCACCGGTCACACCCTGGAGCGGGAGAAGCTGGACCGGCTGGCCGCCGCCGGCGGCACCGCGGCCGGCTCGGTCGCCGAGGCCGTGCGCGACGCCGACGTGATCATCACCATGGTGCCCGCGTCACCGCAGGTGGAGGCCATCGCCTACGGCCCCGACGGCATCCTGGAGAACGCCCGCTCCGGCGCCCTGCTGATCGACATGTCCTCGATCACCCCGCAGACCTCCATCGACCTGGCCAACGCCGCGCGTCCCAAGGGCATCCGGGTGCTGGACGCGCCCGTCTCCGGCGGTGAGGCGGGGGCGATCGAGGCCGTGCTGTCCATCATGGTCGGCGGCGAGCAGGCCGACTTCGACGAGGCCAAGCCGCTCTTCGAGGCGCTGGGCAGGACGATCGTGCGGTGCGGTCCGCACGGCGCGGGCCAGACGGTGAAGGCCGCCAACCAGCTGATCGTCGCCGTCAACATCCAGGCGTGCGCCGAGGCCGTGGTCTTCCTGGAGAAGTCCGGCGTCGACCTGGCGGCGGCGCTGGACGTCCTCAACGGCGGGCTGGCCGGCTCGACCGTGCTGACCCGGAAGAAGGACAACTTCCTCAACCGGGACTTCCAGCCGGGCTTCCGCGTCGACCTGCACCACAAGGACATGGGCATCGTCACCGACGCCGCCCGCACCGTCGGCGCGGCGCTGCCGGTCGGCGCCGTGGTCGCGCAACTCGTCGCGTCCCTGCGCGCCCAGGGCGACGGCGGCCTGGACCACTCCGCCCTGCTGCGGGCCGTGGAACGCCTCTCCGGCGCCCAGGTCTGACCTCACGGTCACCCCAAGACCCCGGGCGGCGCCGCGCGTCGACAGATGTCCCGTCGCGCCCAGGCGTGCGGCGCCGCCCGGCACCACCGGTGACGCGACACGAGCACGCCGTCGCACACCGGCCCACCAGCCCGCGTACGGCACCGGCGGGGAGGCCGGAGCCGTACGCGCGGACCGGGACCGCGGCGAGCGCGGGCCAGTGCGGTGGCGAACGGCCCGGCGTCCCCTCCTACGACGTGAGGGGAGGGGCGCCCGAGCCGGTCGCGCCCGCCGCGGTCCCGGTCACCCGTCGACCCGCGCGTACGCCCTCGGCCGTACGCGCGGTACGGCATCCTCAAGTCCTCCTCTGAAACCGGCACCGGCACGCTTGGACCACCCCCGTGGGCGGGCACATCCCCCGCACACGGGGGTGATCGTATGAAAAGAGCCGGCAGCACCACGGGCATCCGGCTGGAGCCCTACCACGTCGCGCTGATGCGCGGCGGAGCACGCGCCGCCGTCACGGTCGCCGTGGTGGCCCTGCATCTGCGCGGCGTCGTGGCCGCCGGACGGCCGGGAGCCCTGCGCCGGGCGCTGGTCCCGGACGCGGCGCAGCGCCCGCCGCACCGCAACGACCTGGAGCGCGCGGTGCGCGGCGGCCTCTACCGCCCGGCCGGCCTGGAGGAGTTGCTGGCGCGCTCGGTGGTGCGCACGGCGGTGACCCGGGCGCGGAAGGAACTCGTGGCGGCCGGGCTGCTGGGGTCGCTGACCGGCCGCCCGACCCGCGCCGGCCGCAGGCGGTTGAGGAAGCTGCGCGCGGCCTTCCCGCTGCCCGCGGGTCCCGAAGGGTTCACGCACGACGACATGGCCCTGGCCGTCGCCCTGTACGGCGATCCGGCGCTCACGGCGCTGCTGCCGCGGTTCACCGAACGCACCCGGCTGACCGGGCGGGGCGCCCACGCGGACGCGGGCCGCTTCCCGTTCGGCCGGACGGACCGGTTCCTGCGGTTGCGGGCCGACGATGACGACGACGGGTCCGGGCTTGGTTCCGACCCCGGCGGCGGGGGCTTCAGTTGCGGCGGTGGCGGAGGAGGCGGCGGCGACTGAACACGGCGGAGGGCGGCCCGCCCCGGGGGAACGGACCGCCCTCCGCCGTGTCCGCGAGGGCTCAGAGCTCCAGCGTCCTGATGGCGGTCGGCGCGTGGCCGGGCTCGGTGGCCAGATCCTCGAACTCCGTCACGTCGGAGATGTCGTTCGTCCCCGACATGGCGATGTTGGTGACCCGCTCCAGGATCGCCTCCACGACGACCGGCACCTGGTGCTCCGCGGCGAGCTTCTTGGCCTGTTCGAAGGCCGGGCCCAGCTCGCGGGGGTCGGTCACCCGGATCGCCTTGCAGCCCAGGCCCTCGGCGACCTTGACGTGGTCCACGCCGTAGCCGCCGAGTTCGGGCGAGTTGATGTTCTCGAACTCCAGCTTGACCTGGAAGTCGATGTCGAAGGCCCGCTGCGCCTGCCGGATCAGTCCCAGGTAGGAGTTGTTCACCAGCACGTGCACGTACGGGATCCTGTGCTGTGCGCCGACCGCCAGCTCCTCCATCATGAACTGGAAGTCGTAATCCCCGGAGAGCGCGACGACCTGGGCCTCGGGGTCGGCCTTGGCGACGCCGAGGGCGGCCGGGACGGTCCAGCCCAGCGGCCCGGCCTGGCCGCAGTTGATCCAGTGCCGGGGCCGGTGGACGTGCAGCAGCTGCGCGCCGGCGATCTGGGAGAGGCCGATGGTGGAGACGTACCGGGTCTCGGGCCCGAACGCCTTGTTCATCTCCTCGTAGACCCGCTGCGGCTTGATCGGGATGTCGTCGAAGTGCGTACGGCGCTGGAGGGTGGCCCTGCGCTCCTGCGCGGACGCGGCCCAGGCGGAGCGGTCGGGCAGGGTCCCGGCCGCCTTCCGTTCCCTGGCCGCCTCCGTGAAGAGCGTGAGGGCGGCCTTGGCGTCGGAGGCGATGCCGTAGTCCGGGGCGAAGATCCTGCCGATCTGGGTCGGTTCGACGTCGACGTGCACGAACGTCCGTCCGGCGGTGTAGACGTCGAGGCGGCCGGTGTGGCGGTTGGCCCAGCGGTTGCCGATGCCGAGGACGAAGTCGGCCTCCAGGAAGGTGGCGTTGCCGTAGCGGTGGGAGGTCTGGAGGCCGACCATGCCGGCGTTCAGCTCGTGGTCGTCGGGGAGCACGCCCCAGCCCATGAGGGTCGGCACGACGGGGATGCCGGTCAGCTCGGCGAACTCCACCAGCAGACCGGCCGCGTCGGCGTTGATGACGCCGCCGCCGGCGACGATCAGCGGGCGCTCGGCGGCGCCGAGCATGTCGAGCGCCTTCTCGATCTGGGCGCGGGAGGCGGCCGGCTTGTAGACGGGCAGCGGCTCGTACGTCTCCGGGTCGAACTCGATCTCCGTCAGCTGCACGTCGACCGGCAGGTCGATCAGGACCGGGCCGGGACGCCCGGAGCGCATCAGGTGGAACGCCTTCTGGAAGACGCCGGGGACCTGCGCGGCCTCCAGCACGGTCACCGCCATCTTGGTGACCGGCGCGGCGATGGAGGCGATGTCGACGGCCTGGAAGTCCTCCTTGTGGATCACGGCGGTCGGCGCCTGGCCGGTGACGCACAGGATCGGGATCGAGTCGCCGGTCGCCGAGTACAGCCCGGTGATCATGTCGGTGCCGGCCGGGCCCGACGTGCCGACGCAGACCCCGATGTTGCCGGGACGGGTCCGCGTGTACCCCTCGGCCATGTGCGAGGCGCCCTCGACGTGCCGGGCGAGGGTGTGGGTGATGCCGCCGGACGCCTTGAGCGCCGCGTAGAAGGGGTTGATCGCCGCGCCCGGCACGCCGAACGCGTCGGTGACGCCCTCGCGCTTGAGGATCTCGACTGCCGCGCGGGCAGCGGTCATACGAGCCATTCGAGTACTCCTGCTGGTCGGAACCTGGTTCGGAACCACGCCCGTCGCGCCCACGCTGAGCAGTTCCCGTACTTCCACATTATGGAATGCGACTTCTACATACTGAAAGTAAGGTAAGTGGGTGGCCGAGGGACGTCAAGGGAGGACGATGAGGGGCATGACCGAGAGCCTCACGGTGCGCTGTCCGTCCTGCCGGCGCGCGCACCGCTACACGGCACCGGCGTACCCGTGCGCCTGCGGAGTGCCGGTCGCCCCCTCGCTGGACCCGGACGGAACCGTGGCGGAGGTCCGCCACCGGGCCTGGGAGGAGGAGTGGATCGGGGTGCGCTGTGCCGCCTGCGGTGACGAGGGCCAGTGGCCCCGGCCGGAACTGGGCTGTCCGTGCGGCACGGTGCTGAGCCTGCCGGTGCGCGACCCCTTCGACACGGTCACGGCGGTCGTGCGGTACCTGGGCGCGCTCGGCCACCACGACCTGCACCGCGCCCGGCGCGGGCTCACGCCCGGCATCGGGCTCACCGGGCGCGGCGTCCTCGTCCAGATCGACCCGACGGGCTCCCCCGCCACCGCGCGGGACGTGGAATGCCTGTGGCTGACGGCCATGACCCGCTCCGCCCGTCGCGTCCTGCACTTCTCGCTGGCCGCGTACCCCGCCGACGTCCGTGCCCGCGCCGACCTGCTGCACGTCCCGTTGTTCGTCCTCGGCCCCGGCACCGGTCCCCGCCCGGCCAACGCCCCGGCGGCGGCCCTGGCCGAGACGGCCGACGGCGCGCCCTGAGTGCCCGCGCGGGCCGGGTTGAGTACGCGGACTCAGGGCGCGGGGGTCCGCGGCGGCGAGAGTAGGGGCAGACCGAACGACTGGAGACGACGATGCGCCTGCCCCTCACCACCCCCCGTCCGACCGGACGGTCCCGCCTGCTCCTCGCCGCCCTCGTGAGCGGCGCCGCGGTGGTGGCACTCACCGGATGCTCCGGCTTCCAGGACGCCATCTGCGGCGGCGGCGAGTACCCGGTGCTCGCCGTGGGCAGCACCGGCTCCGCCTGTGTGCCGGACGGGGAGGAGCCGCCGAAGGGGTACGCGCGCTACCCGGAGGGCAAGGTGCCGGAGCAGGTCGACGACAAGTGGGACGTGTACTGGCGCACCCACACGCTGGACGAGAACGGCACGGTGATCGACGCCCCCGACACGAACTGACCCGGTCCGCGCCGGCCGGCGGCTACAGGATCTCGCCCCGGCTGCGCGCGTTGGCCCGCGCGACCTTCTCCCGCAGTCTGGAACGGCCCCAGGGGTCACCTCCGTACGGCGGCAGATCGGCGCCTTCGGCCGTGGTGCCGAACGGGTCGTCGGGGTCGTGGAAGACGAGCAACCGCCCGTTGACGCCGTACAGTTCGATGGCCTCGGCCAGTGCCGCTCGCGCGCTGCTCGCCATGACGCCCGCTCCTTGTGTCGTCTGTCGGACGACAGCCTCACGCGAGTGCGGCGGGCATCACAGGGACGGAACGTCCCCTTTCTGGACGCTTACGACGTCATGCCCAGGAACTCGGCGAGTTTCCGCAGGCCCGGAGGCCGTACGGAACCGGCCCAGAGGTCCCCGACGATGGCGACGGCGAGGGTGTGGTGCCGCATCCAGGCCGGCGCGATCTCGCGCAGCTTCGTAAGAGCCCGTACGGCGCCTTCGGCGTCTCCGAGGTCGGCGTGGGCGCGCGCGACGTCCAGGAGAAGCCACGTACGCCACGACACGGGCGTGTCGGAACTCAACCGCATGCCCTTGGCGAGACGCAGGGCCTCGTCGGGCCGCGCGTGCTGCACCGCGAGCCGAACACGTTCGATGCGGACCGAGGAGCGGCTGAACACGGAGACCAGCCTCCCGTCGACCGGCGGCGGCAGCTTCGCGAGGCGCTTGGTGGCCTTCTCCGCGGTGGACATCATGTCGGAGGCCGTGTCGTAGTCCCCAGAGCGGGCCGCGGACGTCGCGGCGGACATCACCAGGCCGCCCCAGACCCGGACGCTCTCGGCGGTGTCCTGCTGCTCACGCTCGACCCTGTCGGCCGCGTGGACGGCAAGGTTCGTCGCGTCGTCGAGCCGGTTCTGGCGCTGGTAGTTCCACGCCACCGAGTTGGCGATCATCGAGGGGAGCAGGGGGTCGGAAGACTGCTCGGCGGCGTGCATCGCACGCTCCAGCGCGGACAGGGCGAGGTCCACCTTGCCCAGCCGGATGGCGAGGTGCCCGGCGAGTTGGAGGGCCTTGCCGAGGGCCGCCTGACCGGCCGAGCGGTCCTCGGGCGTACCTACGGAGGCAAGGAAGCGAGCGTCGTTGACGATGCCGGGCAGGGCTGCCATGAGCTGCCCGAAGTCGGCGTCATGGTAGATGGTCCAGGCGTCCGCCAGCTCCCGGCGCATGAGCGGGACCGTCAGGCGCTCGGTGTCGCTCGGCTCGGGAAGGGGGGCGAACATCGGAGGCATGACGGCCCGGCGCAGGGCGACGAGTTGGGGCGAGTCGACGTCTCCGGTGCTCGGCACCCCAGGCGGATCGCCGAGCAGGGCCGTCAGCTCGACACCGAGGCCCTCGGCGAGGGCGTGCAGCGTGGGCAGCCGCGCGGAGTGCTTGCGCTTCTGCTCCAGCTTCTTGATCACGTCGACGGAGACACCGGACGACTCGGCCAGCCCCTCCTGCGTACGGTCGGCCAGCCTGCGCAGACGCGCCAGTCGGTCTCCCAAGTGCTCTGCCATGACTCGAGGGTAGAACCCTGCGCGCCCGCACCCGGAGAAGTCAGCGGAAGTCCTCCTCCCGGTACTCCGCGTCCGAGCCCGCGGCCGTGGCCTCGCGGAGTTCGATGCGGCGGATCTTGCCGGAGACGGTCTTGGGGAGGTTGCCGAACTCCAGGCGGCGCAGGCGTTTGTAGGGGGCCAGGGTCTGGCGGGAGTGGTCGAAGAGGACCTTCGCGGTGTCCGGGCCGGGTTGCCAGCCGGCCGCCAGGACGACGTACGCCTTCGGTACGGCGAGGCGGAGTTCGTCGGGGGCGGGGACGACGGCGGCCTCCGCGACCGCCTCGTGTTCCAGCAGCGCGCTCTCCAGCTCGAAGGGGCTGATCTTGTAGTCGGACGCCTTGAAGACGTCGTCGGACCTGCCCACGTACGTGAGGTATCCGTCGGCGTCGCGGGAGCCGATGTCGCCGGTGCGGTAGTAGCCGTCCGCCATGGCCTCGGCCGTACGGTCCGGGTCGCCGTGGTAGCCGGTCATCAGGCCGACGGGGCGGGTGGAGAGGTCGAGGGCGATCTCGCCCTCGGTGGCGCCGGGTTCTCCGGTGACGGGGTCGAGGAGTTCGACGCGGTAGCCGGGGCTGGGGCGGCCCATCGAGCCCGTCTTGAGTACTTGCCCCGGGCTGTTGGAGACCTGTACGGCCGTCTCGGTCTGGCCGAAGCCGTCGCGGACGGTCACGCCCCAGGTGCGGCGGACCTGCTCGATCACCTCGGGGTTGAGGGGTTCGCCGGCCGCCACGGCCTCCCGGGGCGGGGTGGCCAGGCGGGTCAGGTCGGCCTGGACCAGCATGCGCCAGACGGTGGGCGGGGCGCAGAAGGTGGTGACGCCGGCGCGGTCCATCTCGGCCATCAGGCGGGGCGCGTCGAAGCGGGTGTAGTTGTGGAGGAAGACGGTCGCCTCGGCGTTCCACGGCGCGAACAGGTTGGACCAGGCGTGCTTGGCCCAGCCGGGTGACGAGATGTTCAGGTGCACGTCCCCGGGCTTCAGGCCGATCCAGTACATCGTCGCCAAGTGCCCGACGGGATAGGAGACGTGGGTGTGCTCGACGAGTTTCGGGCGGGCGGTCGTGCCCGAGGTGAAGTAGAGCATCAGGGGGGCGTCGGCGCGGGTCGGGCCGTCCGGCGCGAACCCGTCCGGGGCGGTCTCCGCGTGCTCGTACGGCTGCCAGCCGTCCGGTGCGCCGCCGACCGCGATGCGTGTGTAACCGCCGGGTACGCCGGCGAACTTGGCGGTGTCCTCGGCGCGGACGATCACATGGGCCACCCGGCCGCGCTCCACCCGGTCGCGCAGGTCGGCGGGGCCGAGCAGCGGGGTGGCCGGGATGACGACCGCGCGGAGTTTCATCGCGGCCAGGGCCGTCTCCCACAGTTCCACCTGGTTGCCCAGCATGACCAGGATGCGGTCACCCGCCGCGACTCCCCGTTCCCGCATCCAGTTCGCGGCCCGGTCGGAACGGGCGGACAGCTCGGCGAACGACCGCCGGGTCTCGGTCCCGTCCTCCTCCACGATGTGCAGCGCCGTACGGTCGTTGCCGTCCGCGATGACGTCGAACCAGTCCAGCGCCCAGTTGAAGTGCTCGGGGCGGGGCCACGCGAAGCCCGCGTAGGCGGTGGCGTAGTCCTCGCGGTGTTCCAGCAGGAAGTCCCGGGCCTCGCGGAAGCTCTGCGTCACCGTCGTCATCATGTCCTCCTCGGTGCCGGACCATCTCCGGGCGGCTCGCTGTCATCTTCGGGTCATCCGCCCTGGTCGCACCAGCCCTGAACGGGAGTGAACATCAGCTCCGCACCGTGCCGGAGCGGATGCCGTACGTGCGTTCAGGGTGCATCGTCGCGAGCATCCGCTCCGCCTCGGCCGTCACTTCCGCCCACCGCGTCCGGGTGAACGTACCGAAGGGTTCGATCACCAGCGCGTCGTCCCCCAGCCGCCACAGGCCGGCGACGAAACCGTCGACGAGGAGGACGGAGTACGCCACGTTCCCCTTCCGGGTCAGACCTCGGTGGGCGGCGGGGACGACGCGGGTGCGGTCGGCGTGGGAGAGGAGCAGATTGTCGTACTCGGGGAGGAAGCGCGGTGGGGCGGGAGTGTCCGGGGCGGGGCGGGGGGCGTCCGGGAGGTCGAAGAGTTCGGTGCCTTCCGGGGTGCGGAAGGTGACGAGACGGGGGCGCAGGCGTTCGAAGGCGGTGCGCAGGCGGGTCAGG
>NZ_JAGGOO010000053.1 GCF_018614415.1 Streptomyces sp. ISL-12 | reverse complement strand
CACCCCCACCACGCCGTCATCGGTGAGCGCGGCCACGGCTCGGCCCGCCAGCTCCGCGTCGCCCAGCAGGCAGGCCGCCCAGCTCGCCACGGCCTCGTCGACCCAGCTGCGCCAGGCGTGCTCGTCCTGCGCACCGGCCACCGCGTCGTCCGCGCCCGAGATCCAGTCCAGCCGGGCGGAGCCACCGGGCCCCGCCACACCGACCAGCGCGGCGTCCATCGGCGTCGGGTGGCGCAGCCGGGCCGCGACCGTCACGGCCTGGCGGGCCTGCGCCTCGCAGAGCGCGGCGGAGAACGCGCCGCCGTACGCCGGATAGGAGCGCGTCAGCCATTGGGTGGTGGCCGCGATGACCGGGGAGAGTTCTGCTTGCACTGCCGAGCCGTCCGAACGGGTCTTCGATGGGTGGGCGGCGACCACCGTAGCCCGCGACGTCCGGCCCGTTCCGTGGCCCGGATCTCCCCGGCGCCGTGGCGTCGGCCACATCCGTGCCGCGACCTCGGGGGGCGCGGTGTCCGCCGAGGTCGCGGGTGCGATCCTTGGCGGTCGACCGCCGACCGCAGACCGCAGACCGCAGACCGCCGTCACCCGGTCCACTGACCACGAAGCCCGAGGAGAACCGCTGAGTACCGCCGTCCTCTCCGAGGCCGTCCCGGTCGCCCTGCTGCTGGGCGTGCTGGTCTTCGCCGTCGTGCGACCCCGGGGTCTGCCGGAGGCCACGGCCGCCGTACCCGCCGCCGCCCTGGCCGTGGCGCTCGGCGCGGTCACGCCGGACGCGGCCTGGACTCAGGTCCGCGGTCTGCTGCCGGTCGTCGGCTTCCTCGCGCTGATCCTGGTGCTGGCGCACCTGTGCGCCCGGGACGGTCTGTTCGAGGCGGCCGGCACGCTGGTGGCCCGCCGGTACGGCAGCAGCCCGCGACGGCTGCTGGCCGGGGTGTTCATGCTGGCCTGCGCGGTCACCGCCGTACTCAGTCTGGACGCCACGGTCGTGCTGCTCACCCCCGTGGTCCTGGCCACCGCCGCCCGGGCCGGCGCCCCGGCGCGTCCGCATCTGTACGCCGTCGCGCACCTGGCCAACTCCGCGTCGCTGCTGCTGCCGGTCTCCAACCTGACGAACCTGCTGGCGTTCACCGCGAGCGGGCTGAGCTTCTCCCGGTTCGCCGTGCTGATGGCGCTGCCGTGGCTGGTCTCGGTCGCCGTCGAGTACGCGGTCTTCCGCCGTTTCTTCCGCGCCGACCTCGCCGTGCCCGCCCCACCGGAAACCGCCTCACACAAGGCGGAGGAGGCGGAGGAGGCGGAGGGGCCCGCCGTCCCCCGTTTCACGCTCGTCGTGCTCGCCCTGACCCTGGCCGGGTTCGCCGTCACCTCACCGTTCGGGGTGGAACCGGCGTGGGCGGCGCTGGGCGGTGTCGTGCTGCTCGGCGGCCGGGCGCTGCTGCGGCGCCGGGCCACCGTCCGGGAGCTGGCCGGTGCCGCGTCCCCGCTGTTCTGCCTGTTCGTGCTGGCGCTCGGCGTCGTGGTGCAGGCCGTGGTGGCGGGCGGCCTTGCCGACGAGCTGGACCGGATGCTGCCCTCGGGGCACTCCCTGCCGGCGCTGCTCGGGGTGGCGGCGGTGGCCGCCGTACTGGCCAACCTGGTCAACAACCTGCCGGCCGTGCTGGCCCTGCTGCCGCTGGCCGCGCCGGCCGGCCCCGGCCCCGTCCTCGCGGTCCTGATCGGCGTGAACCTGGGCCCCAACCTGACCTACGTCGGCTCGCTGGCCACCCTGCTGTGGCGGCGCGTCCTGCACGGGCACGGCATCGCCGCGGACATCGGCCTCTTCACCCGGCTAGGTCTGATCGCCGTACCGGCCACGCTGGTGGCGGCCACGGTGGCGCTGTGGGTGTCACTGCGCGTCGTCGGCGCCTGAGCCACCCCTCCTACGGGGTCACCACGGCGTGGTCGGGAGGGTGGGGCGGCGGACGGCCTCGGCGGCGTCCCGCAGATGGAGGGCGACGGTGATCAGGGCGCGCAGGGCGGAGGGGCGCAGGTTCTGGGCGCTCTCGGCGGCCAGCACCAGCAGACAGCCCGCCGCCTGCTCCACCACGGAGACGGGGATCTCGAAGTCCTCGTCGTCGGCGCCGCGGAAGGCACGCCACGGGGCGGCGGCACCGTCGATGGCCCGCCGCACCGCGTGTTCGAGGTGCTGCGCGGCCTGCTCGCACACGGGCCGCGGCAGGATGATCGTGCGGGGGAACGCTGAACTGGTCATGATCCCACTGGTCCCCCGCTCCCGGGCCGTTCGATCGGCGTGCGCGGCGGTATTCACCGGGTCGGCGGCTACCCGGATCAGGGTGGCCGCCATGGACGCGACGGACGGCGAGGGGCCCGGGGCCGCGGCGGCGCGGCTCGCCGGGCGGGCGGTGGCGGGCGAGCGCCGGCGGTCCGCCGGGCCGGCCGAGGTCGCCCTCGACGACGGGCGGACGGTGGTCAAGCGGGGCGACGACGAGGCCGCGGTCCGGGCGGAGGCCGCCGGGCTGCGCCGGCTGGCGGAGGCCGGGGCGGTCCGGGTCCCCGCGGTGCGCGGCGCGGACCGGCGCCGGCTGGTCACCGGCCTGGTGGCCGAGGGCCCGCCGGACGTCCGGGCCGCCGAGCGGTTCGGGCGGGAGCCGCGCTGCACGCCGCCGGAGCTGCCGCGTTCGGCGCCGCGCCGCCCGGCGGGCCGGAGGGGGGTACGTCGGACGGGCGCCCCTGCGCAACGCCCCCGGCACGGACTGGACCGGCTGGTACGCCGAGCACCGGGTGCTGCCGTATCCGCGCCGCGCGGTCGACGACGGCACCGTGCGTGCCGCGGAGGCCGCTGACGTCGAGCGGGTCTGTGCGCGGCTGCCCGAGCCGGCCGGGCCGCCGGAGCCGCCGGCCCGGCTGCACGGTGATCTGTGGAACGGCAACGTGCTGTGGGGCGCCGACGGCGCGGTCCGGCTCATCGGCCCGGCGGCGCACGGCGGGCACCGGGAGACCGATCTGGCGATGCCGCGCCTCTTCGGCGGCCCGCACCTGGCGGCCGTCCTCGACGCCTACCACGGGGCGGCGCCGCTCGCCGCGGGCCGGCGGGAACGGGCCGGCGTGCACCAGCTGTTCCCGCTGCTGGTGCACGCCGTGCTGTTCGGCCGGGGCTACGCCGAGCAGGCCGTCGCGGTGGCCCGGGCGGCGCCGCGGCGCTGACTCACCGGGTCACGACGTGCCGCTCGTTGGGCACGCAGTGGGTCATGGTGAGGCCCTCGACGTCGCGCGGCGGGTTCTTGCCGAGGTTGGACAGCCGCTTGCGGTCCTCGTCGGTGAGGTCCTGGCTGGCCAGCGGCTCCAGGCCCGCCACGTCCTCGGGCGAGATGCCGAGTCCCTCGCCGACCCGGAGTCCGAGGTCGTTCTCGACCAGCAGGAAGTGCCACACCATGCGCTCCTGCACCGGCCGGTCGCACTGGGAGAGCAGGTTGACGAAGTTCTTCACCAGGTCGTCCCGCTCCCACTGTTCCATCAGGCAGTAGCGCTGGCCGGCCTGGAGGTAGTCGTTGGTGCGCGGGATGCGCTTGCGGGTGACCCGGCCGCGGATCTCCGGCCCCTGCTCGTCGTGGGTGGGGTACTCGGCCTCGCGCAGGCTGCCGTCGGTGATCGACGGTTCGTAGTTGACCGACGGGTTCTCGCCGCCGTCGATGTGGTACGCCATGAAGCCGTCGCGCTGGTTGGTGCGCACGGTGGCGTTCTTGGCCTGGTTGACCGGGAGCTGGAGGTAGTTGGGCCCGACCCGGTAGCGCTGGGTGTCGCTGTACGAGAAGGTCCGGCCGACCAGCATCTTGTCGTCGGAGAAGTCCAGCCCGTCGACGAGGACGCCGGTGCCGAAGGAGATCTGCTCGTTCTCCGCGAAGAAGTTCTCCGGCATCCGGTTCAGCACGATCCGGCCCACCGGTTTGGGCGGGAACTCCTGCTCGGGCCAGGTCTTGGTGTCGTCCAGCGGGTCGAAGTCCAGCTCCGGGTGGTCGTGGTCGTCCATCATCTGGACGAGCAGCTCCCACTCGGGGTAGTCGCCGCGCGCCACCGCCTCGTAGAGGTCCTTGGTGGCGTGGCCGGTGGAGTCCGCCTGTACGTTGGCGGCGTCCTCCTCGGTCATGCTGCGCACGCCCTGCTTGGGCATCCAGTGGTACTTGACGAGCTTGGTCTCGCCGGCCTGGTTGACCCACTTGTAGGTGTTGACGCCGAAGCCCTGCTGGTGGCGGTAGTCGGCCGGGATGCCGCGCGGGCTGAACAGGTTGACCAGCATGTGCATGCACTCCGGGGTCTGCGACATGAAGTCGAAGATGCGCCGGGGCTGCTGCTCGAAGGTGACCGGGTCGGGCTTGAGGGCGTGGATGACGTCCGGGAACTTGATGGCGTCCCGGATGAAGAAGACGCCCAGGTTGTTGCCGACGAGGTCCCAGTTGCCGTCCTCCGTGTAGAACTTCACCGCGAAGCCGCGCGGGTCGCGGGCGGCCTCGGAGGAGTCGCGTCCGCCGATGACGGTGGAGAACCGCAGGGCGATGTCGGTGCGCTTGCCGCGCTCCTGGAACAGCTTGGCCCGGGTGTACCGGTCGATCGGCTCGTCGCCCCAGGCGCCGTACGCCTCGAAGAAGCCGTACGCGGTCACCCCGCGGGCGTGGACGACGCGCTCGGGGATGCGCTCCCGGTCGAAGTGGCTGATCTTCTCCAGGAAGTGGTAGTTCTCCAGCGTGGCGGGCCCGCGGGCGCCGACCGTGCGCTGGTTCTGGTTGTCGTAGACCGGGTGTCCCTGCCGGTTGGTGAGCACCTTCCGGTCGTCGCCGGGAGCGGGACCCTGGCTCGATACGTCGGTCATTTTCCTTCGGCTCCTTCGACTCGTGGCCGCCGCGGGCCGTGCGCGTGACGAAGCGGCGGCCGTCGGCCGGTCGCGTGGACGTCCCGGGTACCCGGCCGCGCGGGGTCGCTCACCTGTGACCTTGACACGGCCCGAAGACCCCCGCGACCGGCCGGACAGGGCCGAACGGCGCATCGTGGACCGGGTCGTACGACCACCTCCGGTCCCCGGCCCACCGCCCGGGGCGGCGACGAGACACTCCGATGGCCGCCTCCGTACGGACCCCGACGGGCCCGGCCACCGCGTCTGTCACGGCGGCCGGACCCGGGGGCGTGCCGTCGTCAGCCCTGGGCGAGCCGGGCGCGCAGCAGTTCCTTGCCCAGTTCGGCGCCCTTGCGGCTGTCCGCCTGGGCCTTGCGGAACAACTCGGCGACCTCGGTGTCCTTGTCCCGCTCGGCGTCCTGGATGTACGTCTCCAGGCGCAGCGCGTTGTTCAGGCACGACTCGACGTACCAGATGAGGTTGTAGTCCTTGTCCTGCGTACCGGTCACGCCGCCGGTCTCCGCTCCGCTGGTCATACGGGCCTCCACTTCACGCGTCGGTTCGGCCAGAGCCTTCTCAGGACCCTCTTCGGTGCGGCCGGGTACCCCTGCCCCGCGGCGGCACACGGCCGACCGCCGGCACCCCCTTACGAAATGTCTCAGCAGGACACATGTCCCACTGGGACATTTTCGGGTGTACCGTGAGACGTATGACGGCAGCGAAGCCCACGGACACCCCCGGCGCGACCGGTGCCCCCGACGACCGGCGCCGGCGCAAGGCGCGGCAGACCAGGGACGCGCTGTCGGCCGCCGCCCGCGACCTGATCCTCGGCCAGGGGACGGCGGCCACGACCGTGGAGGCCATCGCCGAGCGCGCGGACGTCACCCGGCGCACCTTCAGCCGGCACTTCGCGGGCAAGGAGGACGCCGCCCTGGACTTCGTCCGCCGCGACGGCGACCGGATCAACGCACTGCTGCGGTGCCGCCCGGCCGACGAGCCTCCGCTGCTGGCCTACCGCAGGGCGGTGCACGCCTGGCTGACCGACCCGGACGACCCGCCGCGGCAACTGCGCCCGCGGATGCGGCGGCTGCTGGCCCTGGTCGACAGCGAGCCCGCCCTCTTCGGCGCCTACCAGCGCATCCGGGTCGACGCCCAGGAGGAGTCGATCCGCATCGTCGCCGACCGGCTCGGCACGGACCCCGCCCGTGACGTGCGCCCGGCCGCCGTCGTCGACGCCGCCGCCGGAGTCCTGGTCGCCGCACTGCGCGTCTGGGCCCGGACCGGCGACCAGAACTCGGGAGCCGCAGACCTAGCCGCCCTCGTGGAGCGGGCCTACGACGCCCTGACCTCGGAGATCGCGGCCGCGGTCCCCGACAGCACCACGGAAGAGTGAGAACACCATGAACACTGCGGGCACCACCCCCGTCACCGACTACGCGTCCGAGTTCGCCGGCCGCACCGCCCTGGTCACCGGCGCCGCCTCCGGCATCGGCCTGGCCACCGCCCGCCGCCTCGGCGCCGGCGGCGCCAGGGTCGTCGTCGCCGACTACAACGCCGAGGGCGCCGAGAAGGCCGCCGCCGACCTGAAGGCGGAGGGCGTCGAGGCCGCCGCCGTCACCCTCGACGTGACCAGCCCCGAGTCCGTCGAGGCGGCCGTCCGGTTCGCCGTCGACACCTTCGGCTCCCTGGACCTGGCCGTGAACAACGCCGGCATCGGCGGCCCCAGCGCCCCCGTCGGCGAGTACGACATCGATGCCTACAGCCGCGTCGTGCGCACCAACCTGGACGGCGTCTTCTACTCGATGCGCTACGAGCTGCCGGTCATCGAGGCCGCGGGCAAGGGCGGCGCCATCGTCAACGTCGCCTCCATCCTCGGCAAGGTCGGCTTCGCCGGCTCCTCGGCGTACGTCGCCGCCAAGCACGGCGTGGTCGGACTGACCGAGACGGCCGCCGCCGAGTACTCCGCCAAGGGCATCCGGATCAACGCGGTCGGCCCCGGCTTCATCGAGACGCCGCTGCTGAAGACCATGGACCAGGACGCCTACGACGGTCTGGTCGCCCTGCACCCGGCCGGCCGGCTGGGCACCTCCGAAGAGGTCGCCGAGCTGATCGCCTTCCTGCTGTCCGACCGCGCGTCCTTCATCGCGGGCAGCTACCACCTGGTCGACGGCGCCTACACCGCCGTCTGAGTCCCGCCCACGGGGGAGACAACAGAGCGAAGGAGTTCCGACCATGAAGGCTCTGCAGTACCGCACCATCGGGGCACCCCCCGAGGTGGTCACGGTCCCCGACCCGGAACCCGGGCCCGGCCAGGTGCTGTTGAAGGTCACCGCCGCCGGGGTGTGCCACTCCGACATCGCGGTGATGGGCTGGCCCGCCGAAGGCTTCCCGTACGGGCTGCCGCTCACCCTCGGCCACGAGGGCGTCGGCACCGTCGCCGCGCTCGGCGCCGGGGTCACCGGCCTGAGCGAGGGCGACGCGGTCGCCGTCTACGGCCCCTGGGGCTGCGGCGCGTGCGCCAAGTGCGCGGAGGGCAAGGAGAACTACTGCCTGCGCGCCGACGAGCTGGGCATCCACCCGCCGGGGCTCGGCCGCCCCGGGTCGATGGCGGAGTACCTGCTCGTCGACGACCCCCGGCACCTGGTCCCGCTGGACGGCCTCGACCCGGTCGCGGCGGTGCCGCTGACCGACGCCGGGCTGACGCCGTACCACGCCGTCAAGAAGTCCCTGCCGAAGCTCGGACCGGGCTCCACCGCCGTGGTCATCGGCGCCGGCGGTCTCGGGCACGTCGCCATCCAGCTGCTGCGCGCGCTGACCTCCGCCCGGGTCATAGCCCTCGACGTCAGCGAGGACAAGCTGCGCCTGGCCCGTGAGGTCGGCGCCCACGAGACGGTGCGCTCCGACGACAAGGCCGTCGACGCGGTCCGGAAGATCACCGGTCCGGTCGGCGCCCAGGCGGTGTTCGACTTCGTCGGCGTCGCGCCGACCGTCCGGACCGCGGCGGGTGTCGCGGGCGTCGAGGCCGACGTCGCGCTGGTCGGCATCGGCGGGGCGCCGTTCCCGGTCGGGTTCGGCCTGACGCCGTTCGAGGTGTCGGTGTCGGCGCCCTACTGGGGCAGCCGCGGCGAGCTGATGGAGGTGCTGGCACTGGCCCGCGCGGGAGCGGTGTCGGTGCACACCGAGACGTACTCCCTCGACGACGCCCCGCTCGCCTACGAGCGGCTGCACGAGGGCAAGGTCAACGGCCGCGCGGTGATCCTGCCGAACGGCTGACCACCGGGAACACGGAGGCGCGACCGGTCCCCCGTTCCGGTCGTGCCCCCGCGTCGTCCCCCGTGGTGTCCCCCGCGGTGTCCGAACCTAGGGGGCGGCCCGGCCGCTGTGAAGCGTGCCGGTGCCCGCTGTCCGGCCCCGGGGACTCACCCGTGCACAGGTGAGTCCGGATGGTCCGCTTTCGTGCCGCACAGCGCCGGACGTTCGAGGTCGCCCACGGCCAGATGGGCCAGGACGACCTCGTACAGGTCACCGCCGCCGGCCAGCAGCTGCCGCTCCAGGACCGGTTCGGCGCCGCGGACGTGGTCGCGCACGGTCTGCGGGTGCAGGCCCAGCGTCCGCGCGGTCCGCTCCGCGTTGCCGCCGGCCGCGATCCAGGTGCGCAGGGTGCGCCGCAGGTTGCGGGGGTCGGGCTCCAGCCGGCCGAGGAGGTCACCGGCCCAGGCGCGCGGCGCGGGCTCGGTCAGCAGCTCGGTGAGGCAGGTGCGGCCGGGCCGCCCGGCGTCCCGGTCGGCGGGGTGCGGGTCGAAGCCGGCCTCGGCGTTCAGCGCGAGGTGGGCGGTGGCCCGGACGGTCAGGTCGGTGAAGTCCGTGCCGAGCAGCGCGGCGACCCGGTCCATGCGGGCCCGGACGGTGTTGCGGCTGATGCCGAGTATCTTGGCCGCGTTGACGGCGGTGAACTCCAGGCCGAGCCGGGTGGTGGCGAGCAGTTCGGCCCGGGTGTGGTGCGGCAGCCCGTCCAGGGGGCGCAGTGTCCGAGCCGTCCAGCCGCGCAGCGCCGTCGGCTCGATCAGCCGCTCGGGAGAGGTCCGCTCGGCGTACACGGCCGCCCGCTCCGGGCGGATCCGGGCGACGGCCAGGGCGCTGACGGCCTGGCCGTAGGCGGTGGCCGTGCGCACCAGGCTCTGCCGGACACTGCCGCCCAGCAGGACCCCGGGGTGCCGCTGGACCAGGGCCCGCAGTTCGTCGCCGGTGCTCTCACGGGGCGCCACCACGATCACATGGCCGTCCATGGCGGGGCAGCGCACGACGAGGGCGCCTTCCCGGGTGGCGTCCCGGCACTCCCGGGCGAGCCGGTCGCGCCGGTCGGGGTCGGTCTCGACGACGTAGACCCTGGCCGTGTCGGTGTCGAGCAGTCCCGGCCAGAACCCCGCGGCGACCCGGCGCGCGGAGACGATCTCCTCCACCATCAGCAGCTGCAGGATCGCCAGGCGCAGGTCGGAGGTGGCCCGCTCCAGCCGGTACCCCGCCTCGGCCGAGGCGCGGGCGGCCAGCAGCAGGGCGAGCGCCCGCCCGGTGTGCGCGACGATGCTGGAGGCCGTCCGGTCGAAGGGCGCCTCGCGCGCCACCGCGAGCACGGCCGCCGGCTCCGTGCCGCCATGGTCCACGCGGACCAGACGCAGGTGGCGCCCGGCGTCCTCGAAGGCCGCGGAGGCGATCCGGCCGGCGGTGAGGTCCCGCACCAGGTCCTCGTCCGGCTCCACCGGGGCGCCGGCCAGCAGCCGCCCGGTGCCGTCGCGCAGTGACACGGCCGCGTGCAGGGCGCCGGCCAGCCAGTCCACGACACCGCCCACGTCGTCACCGGCCGGTTTCAGACGGCCGAGCAGCTCCTCCGCCCACCGCACGTGCCCGCTGTCCTCGTCCCGGCCCGCCACGTCGTCCCTCTCTTCTCGTCTTCTCGGGTGTTCGGTCTCCCGCCCCATCATCCCGGCCGGACGGCCGGGGCGGGCCGGGCGGGGCGGGGCCGGGGGCTTAAGCTCGGCGGATGGCGAAGTACTTCGACGTGCACCCCGACAACCCCCAGCCGCGCAGCATCGCGCAGGTCGCCGACAGCGTCCGCTCGGGCTCGCTGATCGCCTATCCGACGGACTCCTGCTACGCGCTGGGCTGCCGGCTGGGCAGCCGGGACGGCATCGACCGCATCCGGTCCATCCGCAAGCTGGACGACCGGCACCACTTCACCCTGGTATGCCAGGAATTCGCGCAGCTCGGCCAGTTCGTACGGATCGACAACGATGTGTTCCGGGCGCTGAAGGCGTCCACGCCCGGCAGCTACACCTTCATCCTGCCCGCGACGCGCGAGGTGCCGCGGGTGCTCCAGCACCCCAAGAAGAAGACCGTCGGTGTGCGCATCCCCGACCACGTCGTCACCCAGGCCCTGCTCGCCGAGCTGGGCGAGCCGCTGCTGTCCAGCACGCTGCTGCTGCCCGACGAGGACGAGCCGCTGACCCAGGGCTGGGAGATCAAGGACCGGCTCGACCACGTGGTCGACGCGGTCGTCGACTCGGGGGAGTGCGGCACCGAGCCGACGACGGTCGTCGACTTCTCGGGCGGCGAGCCGGAGATCGTGCGCCGCGGGGCGGGCGACCCGACGCGCTTCGAATGAGCGGGTAAAAGACGGTTCAAGCGCAGGTCACGGGGGCTTGCCGGGCGCGGGGGGCACGTCCGCCCCGGGGACCGGACGTGTCACGATGATCTCCGGTCCGCCCGTGCCGCGGGCGGCCGTGTGCCGACGTCACCGCAGAGAGGCAGCCCAGCCATGACCGCCGTACAGGGAACCGCTGTCGACATCCCCACCGAGGACGGCACCGCCGACGCGTATCTGACGCGTCCCGACGACGGGCGGGCGCATCCCGCGGTCCTGCTCTACATGGACGCCTTCGGGCCGCGCCCGCAGCTGCGGTCCATGGCCGACCGGCTCGCCGGGGCCGGTTACACCGTCCTGGTGCCCAACGTCTTCTACCGGCACGGCCGGGCGCCGGTGGTGGAGCTGCCGGAGTTCATCGACCCGCAGGCGCGGCCGGAGATCTTCCAGCGGCTCGGCCCGATCATGCAGTCGCTCACCCCGGACCTCGCGATGCGGGACGCGCGGGCGTACCTCGACTGGCTGGCCGCGTGCCCGGAGGCGGCCGACGGGCCGGTCGCGCTGACCGGCTACTGCATGGGCGCCCGGCTCGCGCTGTACACGGCGGGCACCTACCCCGACCGGGTGGCCGCCGCGGCCGGCTTCCACGGCGCCGGACTGGCCACCGACGACCCGGACAGCCCGCACCTGCTGGCCGACCGGATCACCGCCGAGGTGTACTTCGCCCACGCCGACCAGGACCACGCCATGCCGCCCGAGCAGCAGGAGCGCCTGGCGGCGGCGCTGACCGGGGCCGGCGTCCGGCACCGCTGCGAGGTCTACGCCGGCGCGGCGCACGGGTACACCCAGGCCGACACCGCCGCGTACGACGAGGCGGCGACCGAACGGCACTGGACGGCCCTGCTGGACCTGCTGAAGCGGACGTTCTGAGGGAGTCGTTCCGGAAGAGGACGTTTCACCTCGCCTCCGGAAACCCTTGCAATTGCACGACCGGGCCCCGTAGAAACCTTCCTGCACCGCATGCCATGACTTCGGGGGGGGTGGCTCATGGAAGGCACGGTCGACGGGTTCCGGTACGGGCTCGTGACGCCGGTGGCGGCCTATCTGATGGCCTGCCTGGGCGGGGCGCTGGGGCTGCGCTGCACGGTGCGGACGCTGCTCAGCCCCCAGTCCTTCAAGGCGGGCTGGCTGGGGCTGGGCGCGGCCTCGATCGGCTGCGGGATCTGGACGATGCACTTCATCGCCATGCTGGGTTTCCGCGTCGAGGAGACCCGGGTCCGCTACGACGTCCCGCTCACCGTGCTCAGCCTCCTGGTGGCGGTCGTCGTGGTCGGCGTCGGCGTGTTCATGGTGGGCTACCGCGGTACCGGGCCCGGCACGCCGGCCCTGGCGGGCCTGGTCACCGGGCTGGGGGTGGCCGCCATGCACTACCTGGGCATGGCCGCGCTGCGGCTCGACGGGGACCTGAGCTACGACGTCCTGACGGTCGGGCTCTCCCTGGTGATCGCCGTGGTGGCGGCGAGCGCGGCGCTGTGGGCGGCGGTCAGCGTCCGGGGCTTCCTGGCGAGTCTGGGGGCCAGCATGGTCATGGGCGTCGCGGTCTCCGGGATGCACTACACGGGGATGGCCGCGGTCGGCGTCCATGTGCACGGCACCTCGGGCGGCACCTGGGACGGCGACTCGCCGGCCTCGCTGCTGCTGCCGATGCTGCTCGGCCCGGCCGTCTTCCTGCTGCTGGCCGGGGTGGTGGTCATGTTCGACCCGCTGCTGGTCCTGGGCGAGGGTGACCGGAACCGCGCTCCGGTGCCGTCCGGACGGGCGGCACCGCACGGCGGGGTGCCGTACGCGTCGGCCGGCTCGCGCCCGGACTCCTCGCCGTCCCGGCGGATTTGACGGCAGGTTTCCCGGCAGAGTCGTCACCGTGCGCGCGAACTCGGCCGTGTCCGGCCGCCGTTGACCGATCATCCCGCCTCCTGCCCGGCCGGCGGGCGTTGTTACGGTGCCGGGATGGCTGATTCCTCACGTGACACCGCGGAAGGCGCCGGCTGGGGTGCCGCGGAGCGCGGCGCGTACCGGCGGCTCATGCCGGAGCGGGTCGAGAAGATCTCCTGGCTGGACCCGCGGATGCTGTGGGCCGCCCGCAACGGCGTACTGGCCTCCTGGTTCGGTGATCCCACGGGCCGTACCCGGGGACGCTGGGTGGCGCAGCGGGCGGCGGCCGGGGCCCCTGCCGACAAGGTGATCCGCCGGGACGACCCCGACCGGTTCTCCTTCCTGGTCATCGGCGACACGGGAGAGGGCGACGATCCGCAGTACGCCGTCGTGCCGGGGCTGCTGCGGGCGGGCGGGGACACCCGGTTCGCCGTGCTCGCCAGTGACGTGATCTATCCGGTGGGCAGCGCCGACGACTACGGCCCCAAGTTCTTCCGCCCCTACCGGGACTACCGGGCACCGATCTACGCGATACCCGGCAACCACGACTGGTACGAGGACCTCGGCGGCTTCATGCGGGTCTTCTGCGGCGACGCCCCGCCGCTGCCGCCGGAGCCGGAACCCCGGCCGCTGACCCGCGCCTGGCTGCGCTCCCTGCTGTGGCACCGGCCGCGCCCGGACGACGGCCGGCACCTGGCGGAGGCGCGGCGGCTGCGGTCGGCGCCCGAGCAGCGGGCCGTCCAGCCGGGACCGTACTGGGCGATCGACGCGGGCCCGGTACGCGTCGTCGGCATCGACACCGGGCTGCTGGGGACCGTCGACGCCGAACAGGGGGCGTGGCTGCGCGAGGTGTCCCGGGGACCGCGGCCGAAGATCCTGGTCACCGGCTCCCCGCTGTACGTCGACGGGGAGCACCACCCGTGCCCCGTCGAGGGCAGCGGCACCGTCGACGACATCGTCCGGGACCCGGCCCATCACTACGTCGCGGCGATCGGCGGTGACATCCACAACTACCAGCGCTATCCGGTCGACGTGGACGGCCGCACGATCCAGTACGTGGTCGCGGGCGGCGGCGGTGCCTTCATGCACGCCACCCACACCATCCCCCGGGTCTCGGTCGGCGGCGTCACCGAGCGGGACTTCCGCTGCTACCCGCTGCGCGGCGACTCCCTCGCCTTCTACAGCGCGCTCTACGGACGCCGCCTGCGGCTGCGCCGCTTCCTCACCCTCACCGAGGCCGAGGCGACCGCCGTGATCGCCGAGCGGCTCGGCATCGGGCCGACCCGCGCCCAGGGGGCCGGGGCGGCGCGGGTCACCCGGCGGGTCCGGCTGGTCGCCGGGCTGCTGGGCACCGGGCGGCGGCCCGAGAAGAGGAAACGATTCCGGCTGCCGGTGCGCAAGATCTACACGCAGCTCTTCTCACCGGGTTCGGCGACGTACAGCCCGCCGTTCTTCAAGTGCTTCCTGCGGCTGGACGTCACCCCGGAGGCGGTGCGGCTGCGCTGCTTCGCCGCCACCGGCAACCGGGCGCAGGAGACCGACCCGCCGGTCGAGGACGAGGTGACGATCCCGCTGGTGTGACGGTCACCAGCGGCCCGGCGCGCTCCCGGTGAGCGGTTCGGAGGGGCGGCCGTCGACGCCCACGGGGATCTCGCCGTGCAGCATCACCCGGTGCATGACCCGGGGGTGGTCCAGGTGGGCGTTGTCGCTGGGCGCCAGGTGGATGGTGGCCCGGTTGTCCCAGAAGGCGACGCTGCCCGGCTCCCAGCGGAACCGGACGGTGTACTCGGGCCGGGTCGCCTGCTCCAGCAGCAGTTGGAGGACCGCCGCGCTCTCCGGGCGGGACAGGCCGGTGATCTGCTCGACGTAGTAGCCGTTGACGTACAGCACCCGCTCCCCCGTCTCCGGGTGGACGCGGACCAGCGGGTGGACGGTGGCGATCTGGTGGTCCAGCAGGCGGCGGAGGTAGGCGTCGTCGCCCGGGCGGGGCTGGTAGCCGACGCCCAGGCGGTGCTCGGCGCGCAGTCCGTCGGCGAACGCGCGCAACGGGGCGGAGAGCCCGGCGTAGGCGGCGGCCAGGTTGGACCAGGTGGTGTCGCCGCCGTACGGCGGTACGGTCTCGGCGCGCAGGATGGTCGCCGCGGGCGGGTCGACGCGGGCGCCGTGGTCGCAGTGCCAGCCGCGCAGCAGGGTGTGCCGGCGCCGGGCGAGCCACTCGTCGTGCTCCATGCCGAACCGGCCGCCCAGCTCCAGCCGGTCGGCGGTCGTCTCGACCTCCGGGACGTCCGGCGGCGACGCCTTGCCGCGCCGGGGCAGGACGACCGGTTCGCCGAACCGGCGGGCCAGGGCGACGTGCGCGGCGTGGTCCAGCCGCTGGTCGCGGAAGAACACCACCTTGTGACGCAGGACGGCGGCCCGCACGGCGGCGACCTGCGCGTCGGTGAGGTCGCCGGCCAGGTCCACGCCGGTGATGTCGGCGCCGATGTGCCCCGCGGCGGGCCGCACCTCGACCCCCGTGTCCCGCTGTGCCGTCCGCTCCGCGCCGCCCCTGTCCGTCGTCATGCCAAAGATCGTGACAGCCCGCGCCGGGTATGGCGAGAGCGCCTCGGGAACTTCCCGGACCGCGACGCCGGGTTGATCACCGCGGCGCCGTCCCGGAGGCTGGAAGCGCCATCCGTTCCGTACGCAGTCGAGAGAAGGTCTCCCGTGAGCAGCATCCCGGCACACACCCTCAACGACGGCACCGCGCTCCCCGCGCTGGGGCTGGGCACCTGGCCGATGGACGACGCCGAGGCGCGGCGGGCGGTCGCCGAGGCACTCGGCCTGGGCTACCGCCTGATCGACACCGCGGCCAACTACCGCAACGAGACCGGAGTCGGCCTCGGCGTGACCGACGCCGGCGTGCCCCGCGAGGAGATCGTCGTCACCACCAAGCTGCCCGGCCGCCACCACGGCTACGAGGAGACCCTCGCCTCCTTCGAGCAGTCCCGCGCCCGGCTCGGCCTGGACTACGTCGACCTGTACCTGATCCACTGGCCGCTGCCCCGCGTCGACCGGTACGTCGACTCCTGGAAGGCCATGATCAAGCTGCGCGAGGAGGGCCTGGTCCGGTCGATCGGCGTCTCCAACTTCACCGCCGGGCACATCGAGCGGTTGGAGAAGGAGACCGGCGTGCTGCCCTCCGTCAACCAGATCGAGCTGCACCCGCTCCTCCCCCAGGACGAACTGCGCGCCTTCCACGAGGGCAAGGGCATCCGCACCGAGAGCTGGAGCCCGCTGGGCCGGGGCAGCGACCTGCTCGACGACCCGGCCGTCGCCGCCGTGGCCGGCGCCCACGGGGTGACCCCCGGTCAGGCGGTGCTGCGCTGGCACCTCCAGCTCGGCGCGGTGCCGGTCCCGAAGTCGGCGGACCCCGGGCGGCAGCGGCAGAACCTCGACGTCTTCGGCTTCGAGCTGGACGCGGACCAGATGCGGGCGATCGCCGACCGTACCCGGCGGCGGATCGGCGGTGACCCGGAGACGCACGAGGAGTTCTGACGCGGTGGAGAGCCGCGCGGTCAGCCCTGGGGGAGCGACTGCTCGGCCCAGATGGTCTTGCCGCCGCCGGTCGGCCGGCTGCCCCAGCGCTGGGTGAGCTGGGCGACCAGCAGCAGCCCCCGGCCGCCCTCGTCGTAGGCGTGCGCCCGGCGCAGGTGCGGTGAGGTGGAACTGGCGTCGGAGACCTCGCAGATGAGGCTGTGGTCGCGGATGAGCCGCAGCTGGATGGGGGGTTCGCCGTAGCGGATGGCGTTGGTGACCAGCTCGCTGACCACGAGTTCGGTGACGAACGCGGTCTCCGCCAGGCCCCAGGCGGCCAGCCGTTCCATGACGGAGGTCCGGGTGGCGGCGACCTGCGCCGGGTCGGGGGTGATGTTCCAGGTGGCGACCTGCTCGGCCCCCAGCGCCCGGGTGCGGGCCAGCAGCAGGGCGATGTCGTCGCGGGGGTCCTCGGGCATCACGGCCTTGAGCACGCTGTCGCACAGCTCGTCCAGCGAGGGCACGGACGCGGTCAGGGCGTGGCAGAGCTCGGCGGTGGCCTGGTCGAGGTCGCGGACGCGGTCCTCGATGAGGCCGTCGGTGTACAGGGCGACGACGGAGCCCTCGGGCAGCTCCAGTTCCGTGGCCTCGAAGGGCAGGCCGCCGACGCCGAGCGGCGGCCCGGCGGTCATGTCGACCAGCCGCGCGCTGCCGTCGGGCAGCAGGACGGCGGGGGCGGGATGCCCCGCGGCGGCCACGGTGAGGCGGCGGCACACGGGGTCGTAGACGGCGTAGAGGCAGGTGGCGCCCAGCTCGGCGGCCTCGTCGCCCTCGCCGCCGGCGGCGAGGTGGCTGACCAGGTCGTCCAGGTGGGTGAGGAGTTCGTCGGGCGGCAGGTCGACGTCGGCGAGGGTGCGGACGGCCGTGCACAGCCGGCCCATGGTCGCCGAGGACGGGATGCCGTGGCCGACGACGTCGCCGACGACCAGGGCGACCCGGCAGCCGGAGAGCGGGATCACGTCGAACCAGTCGCCGCCGATGCCGGCCGCCGACCCGGAGGGCAGGTAGCGGTGGGCCACCTCCACCGCCGCCTGTCCCGGCAGGCCGGTGGGGAGCAGGCTGTGCTGGAGGGCCAGCGCGGTGCCGCGTTCCCGGGCGAAACGGCGGGCGTTGTCCACACAGACGGCCGCCCGGCTGGCGAGTTCCTCGGCCAGGGCCACGTCGTCGCCTACGTACGGCTCCCCGGGCGCGCCGCGGGCGAGCAGCACGACCCCGAGGGTGGTGCCGCGGGCCCGCAGGGGTACCGCCAGGGCCGAGCGCAGGCTCCGGCGCCAGGCGCGGTTGTGCGGGGCCTGCTCGTTGCGCAGCCGGATCCAGCGGTCGAAGTCCGGGTCGCCCGGCCCCCTGAGCACCGCCCGGCCCTCCCGCAGCGCCTGGGCGGCCATCGAGTACGTCGGGTGGACGATCCGTTCGCCCAGATGGGGGGTGGGCCGGGGATAGTTCTCGGTGGCGGAGCGGTGGGCCACCCGGCGCAGCGAGACGTCCGTGGCCGACTCCACGACCGGCTCCTCCGTGCCCAGCACCCAGTCGAGCAGGTCCACGCCGGCGAAGTCGGCCATGTGCGGTACCAGCAGCTCGATCAGTTCCTCGGCGGTGCGGACCACGTCCAGGGTGGTGCCGATGCCCGCCGCGGCCTCGTTCAGCAGGGCCAGCCGCTGCCGCGCCCGGTGCTGCTCGGTGGTCTCCAGCCCGGCCATGGCGACGGCGGCCACCGCGCCGGACGCGTCGCGCACCGGCCACATCTCCACCCGCCAGGCGTGCTCGCCGAGCGGGGAGGAAGCGGGCGTGAGGGTCTCGTAGCGCGCGGGGCGGCCGGTCTCGGCGACCTGCCGCAGGTACTGGTGGAAGCCCGGGCCGTCGGCGTCGATGCCCTCCATGATGTCGGAGAGCCGGCGCCCGAGCAGCTGCTGCTCCGTGGTCCCCAGCAGCCGCAGCGCCGTGTCGTTGGCGCGCAGGTACCGCTGCGCGACATCGTGCACGGACATCGACAGGGACGACTGCTGGAAGGTCTCCCCGGTCAGGGCGAAGGTGCCCTCGCCCGGCCGCTCGGCGGTGACCACGTACCCGCCCGGTGAGCCGTCCGCCGTGAGCAGCGGCAGGGCGCGCAGCGTCAGCGCCACCGCTGAGCCGTCCCGGTGGCGCACCAGGACCGTGCCCGACTGGGCGGACCCGGCACCGGGCTCCGCGTCCTGGGCGAGCAGGTCGCGCGCGTACCGGCCCACGGCCTCCTCGGCCGGGTACCCGGTCAGCCGCCGGGCACCCTCGCTCCACCCCGTCACCAGGCCGTCGGTGTCCACGATCGCCGCAGCGGAGGCGTGCTCCATGCCGTCCAGGATTAACCCTTTACGTCCCGCTATCAACCGCTGCGGATCCGAGAGCGCCGTCCGGGGCGGTCACGGGCGCCGCCGGCCGGTTCCTCAGGAGCGGTGAGCGCGCAGGGCCGCCAGGGCCCGGTCGGCGTGCGCGGCCATGCGCAGTTCGCTGCGGACGACGTCCAGCACCGTACGGTCCTCGGCGATGACGAAGGTGACCCGCCTGGTCGGGGCGAGGGTGAAGCCCCGCCGTACGCCGAACCGCTCGCGGACCGTGCCGTCGGCGTCGGACAGCAGGGGCATGCCGAGCGCGTGCCGGCCGGCGAACTCCCGCTGGCGGTCCACGGGGTCGCCGCTGATGCCGACGGGCCGGGCGCCCACGGCGGCGAACTCGGCGGCGAGGTCGCGGAAGTGGCAGGCCTCGGCGGTGCAGCCGGGGGTGAGCGCGGCCGGGTAGAAGAAGAGCACCACCGGGCCGTCGGCGAGCAGACCGGTCAGGCTGCGCTCGGTGCCGGTCTCGTCCGGCAGCGTGAAGTCGGGGGCGGTGTCGCCGGGCCCCGGGCGCCCGCTCATGCCGCGTCCCGCGCGTTCCGGGCGACACCGCGGGCCCACAGCACCAGCGGCAGTTGCAGGGGCAGCCGTCCGTACGCGGTGGCCTTCTGGGGCGTGGGGCGGTGCCGCCAGTCGACGGCCATCTTGACGTTGGCGGGGAAGACGCCGACGAAGAAGGCCGCGGCGGCCCGGGCGGCGGCGGGCCGGGTGCGCGGCAGGGCGATCCCGGCGGCCAGCGCCAGTTCGACGGCACCGCTGACGTACGTCCAGGCCCGGGGCGTGCCCGGCAGGCCGCGCGGGACGATCTCGTCGAAGCGGCGGGGGTCGGCGAAGTGGGCGGCGCCCGCGGCGGCCAGCAGGCCGGCGAGCAGCAGGGGCGAGCGTTCGGACCGGGACACGGTTCCTCCTCCGGGGGGCCTGGCGCGCGATATTACTCGACGGTAAGCACGGTGGGGGCGGCGGGTCGGGCGGGGTGTCGGCGGTGCCGGTGGCGGGCGGCGGGCGGAGTGCCGACGACGCCAGTCACAAACAGCGAGCCCCGAACGGAGTGCCGACGACGCCAGTCACAGACAGCGAGCCTGACCGTCGTCGCGGTCACCGGGGTGGTCCTCGTACCGGGCTGGGCGGTGTACCTGTTCGTGGCGTTGACCTCGGCGGGGCTGTACGTGCCGTTCTCCCTGCACATCACGCTCGGCGAGGACTTCCCGCCCCGGCGGACGGGCACCGCCAGCGGGGTGACCCTGGGCCTGGCGGTGAGCGCCGGCGGCCTCGCCGCGCCGGCCCTGGGCGCCCTGGCGGACGAGGCGTCCTTGCGGACGGCGCTGCTGCCGCTGATCGCCCTCCCGGCGGTGGGACGGCTCCTGCTCCGCGGGCTGCGGGAGCCGACCGCGGTACGGAGAAAAGGCGAGGTGCGGGGTGCGTGAGGTTTCCCGTGCCGTCGGGGGGCGCACCCCGCACAGACCCTCGCACCCCAGCCCCGCTCAGAGGCGGGCCCCGCGCCGCTCCCCCCGCAGCAGCCACGCCAGGTACGCGCCGCCGGCCACTCCGGTCAGGACGCCGACCGGCAGCAGGGCCGAGCCGGTCGCCCGCTGGGTGGTGAGGTCGGCCGCGGTGAGCAGGAGGGCGCCCATCCAGGCGGCGGGCAGGACGTTGGGGCCCGCGGCGCGCGTCACCCGGCGTGCCAGCTGCGGCGCGGCCATGGCCACGAACGGGATCGGCCCGGCCGCCGCGACCGCCAGCGCCGTCAGCCCCGTGCCGGCGCTCAGCAGCACCAGGCGGCTGCGCTCCGGCGGCACCCCGAGCGCGGCGGCGGTGTCGTCGCCCATCTCCAGCATGGTCAGGCGCCGTGCGTACACCAGGACGACCGGGCCGAGGGCCACGACGCCGAGCGCCGCGATCCATACGTCGCTCCAGTCCCGGGCGTTGAGCGAGCCGATCGTCCAGCTCGCCGCCTGGGCCGCCTTGCCGATGTCGGCGCGCAGGTACAGGAAGCTGGTCACCGCGCCCAGCACCGCGGAGGCGCCGATGCCGACGAGGACCAGCCGGTAGCCGTGCACCCCGCGCTTCCAGGCCAGCAGATAGACGGCGGCGGCGGTGGCGAGGCCGCCGCACACCGCGCCGACGGCGGTCTGCGCCGTGCCCGCGTCCAGGATGATGATGGCGACGAGCGCGCCGGCCGAGGCCCCGTTGCCGAACCCGATGACGTCGGGGCTGCCGAGCGGGTTGCGGGTGAGCGACTGGAACACCGCGCCCGCCATGCCCATCCCGAACCCGACCAGCGCGGCCACCAGCGCGCGCGGCAGTCTGAGGTCGAGCACCACGAACTCGGCGCCCGGCGGGCCGTCGCCGAAGAGGGTGCGCACCACCTCGGCCGGGGACAGCGCGTAGGTCCCGGTGCCGATGGCGAGCACCATCGCGAGCGCCGCCAGCGCGGCCAGCACCGCGCAGACCAGTACCGCCCGGGGGTCGTACCGCACCGACCAGCGCCCCGCGCGCAGCAGTCCGCGCCGCGGGTGGGCCCGGGACACCGTCGCCTCGCCGTCCCGCTTCTTCTCGTGCCGCTGCCCGGCCCGCACGACGCTCACAGCTGGGCCACCTTCCGCTGCCGTACCAGATGGATGAAGAGGAGCCCGCCGAGGAACGCGGTGACGGTGCCGACCTCGATCTCCGACGGCGGCACCACGATCCGGCCGACGACGTCGGAGACGAGCAGCAGCACCGGCGCGAACACCGCGCAGTACGGCATGAGCCAGCGCGGGTCGGGTCCGCAGAAGGCGCGGGCGGCGTGCGGGATCATCAGGCCGATGAAGCCGATCGGCCCGCACACGGCGGTCGCGCCGCCGCACAGCAGGGTGATGGCGACGACGGAGAGCACCCGCACGCGGCGCACCCGGGTGCCGAGGGCCAGCGCGTGGTCCTCGCCGAGCGCGATCGCGCCGAGCGGCCGGGCCAGCGCGAAGGCGAGCAGCGCGCCGGCCGCGAGCAGCGGCGCCACGGTGAGCAGCAGGGACACGTCGCGCTTGGCGAGCGTGCCGACCGACCAGTACCGCATCTCGTCCAGGGTGCTCAGATGCCACAGCGAGAGGCCGTTGACGTAGCCGAACAGGGCCGCGTTGACGGCGGTTCCGGCGAGCGCGAGGCGGACCGGGGTGGCCCAGCGGCCGCCGCCGAGGGCGTTGACGGCGGTGGCGGCGACGGCCGCGCCGGCCAGGGCGAACCACAGGTACCCGGTGAACGAGGTGATGCCCAGGACGCCGATCGCGGTGACCACGGCGGCGGACGCGCCCGCGTTGACGCCGAGCAGGCCGGGGTCGGCGAGCGGGTTGCGGGTCAGGGTCTGCATGACCGCGCCGCCGAGGCCGAGGGCCGCGCCGACCGCGACGCCGATGAGGGTGCGGGGCAGTCTCAAGTCCCGCACGATCGCGTCGTTCTCGGTGCCCGAGGGGCTGAACAGACCGGACCAGACCTGGTCCAGGGGTATCCCCTTGGCGCCGACGGCCAGCGACAGGGCGGCCGCCGCGACCAGCAGCACCAGGCCGAGCAGCAGACCGGCCGGGCGCACCGCGGCCCGGCCGCGCGGGGTGCGGGCGCCGGGCGCCGTGTCCGGCGGGGCGGGGGCCGTCGCGGCGCTCACGGGGCGGCCGCCGTACGGGCGCGGCGGCACCGGGAGTCGGGCACCGTTTTCGGCCGGTGCAGTGCACACATTCCAATGAACATGTGGTTAGCTTAGGCTACCCTTACCGGGGCTGTTGACGATCACGTCGACGGAAACCGACCGTCCCCTGTATACCCCTGACCGCGGTCCACGGAGAACACCGATGACCAGCCTGCCCAGTTCCGCCCCGAGTGATGCCTCCCCGGACATCCGTCCGGTCCGCGTCACCGGTCCGCGCGTGGCACGCCTCCTGGCGGAGGCGGAAGGTGCCGACGCCGCGCGACGCGCCGCGCTGGCCGCCGAGTTCTGGGCAGAGGCGGAACGTTTCGGCACTCCGCTGGTCGAGGAGCTGGACGGCCGGCCCGGCCACCGCGCGGTCACCTTCCTGTGGCGCGGTCACCGCGCCACCCGGCAGGTGCTGTTCCACGGCAACCGCCTCACCGACCGCGACCACCTCGCCGGTTCGCTCCTGGAGCGGGTGCCGGGGACGGACGTGTGGCACCTGGGCCTGCGGCTGCGCGCCGACCACCGCGGCTCCTACCGGCTGGCCGCCGACATCTCGCTGCGGGAGCCCCCGGCCGACCCGGCCGGCCTCCAGCAGCGGCTGCGGTCGCTGTCCGCCCACGCCGCCGCCGACCCGCTCAACGCCCGCCGGATCGCCACCCGTTGGCAGCCGGCCGACGGCTCGGTCTTCGCCCTGCCCGACGCCCCGGCCCAGCCGTGGACCGGACGCCGGGGCACGGTCCCAGCCGGCCGGGTCGAACGCCACCGGGTGACGGCCGCGGAGCCGGTCGACGACCGGGACACCTGGGTGTACCTGCCGCCGGGGCTCGACCGCCACGCCGGGACGCCGCTGCCGGTGGCCGTGGTGTGCGACGGCGACATGTGGTTCGGCCGGCTGGGCTTCGGCGACACCCTCGACGCGATGATCGCCGACGGGGCGCTGCCGCCGCTGGTCGTGGTCGCGCCGGACGCCGTGGACCGCCGGACCCGCTGGCGCGACCTCGGTGCCCGGGAGCCGTTCGTCGCCTTCCTGGCCGACGAGTTGCTGCCCTGGGCGGCCGGCCGCTGGCCGCTCACCACGGACCCGCGGCGGACCGTGGTCGCCGGGCAGAGCCTGGGCGGCATGACCGCCCTGTACGCCGGGTTCCTGCGGCCCGACCGGTTCGGCAACGTCCTCGCCCAGTCCGCCTCCCTGTGGTGGCGGCCCGGACTGCCGTCGCCGGCCGGTCCCAAACCCCTCGTGTCCGGCGACCCCTGGCTCGTCGCCCGGTACCGGTCCGCGCCGCCGCGCCCCGTGACGGTCCATCTGGACGTCGGACTGCACGAGGGCCCCATGGTCGACCACAGCCGCGCCCTGTACGACGCCCTGAGCGCCGCCGGCTGTCCGGTCACCCTCAGCACGTACAACGGCGGCCACGACTACGCCTGCTGGCACGGCGCGCTGGCCGACGGCCTGGTCCGGCTGCTGGGCGCCCGCTGACCCCCAAGACCTCTTTTCCGCCAACTCACCCACGACCGAGGAGTCCTTCTTCCATGTCCCGTGCACGTTCCACCCGCAGAACCGTTCTGACGTCCGCCGCCGCGGTCCTGGCCGGAGCGGTCCTCCTGACCGGCTGCGGGGACGACGACGGCGGCAGCGACACCGCGAGCGGCAAGGAGTCGAGCACCCGTCAGGTCACCGACGCCACGGGCCGCGAGGTCGACGTGCCCGCCGACCCGAAGAAGGTCGTCACGCTGAGCGAGCCCACCCTGGACGCCGCCCTGGCACTCGGCGTGGAGCCGGTCGGCGCCACCGCGGGCCGCGGGCAGAAGGGCGTCTCCACCTACCTGGCCGACAAGGCGGGCAAGGCCCAGGTCGTCGCCACGGTCGCCGAGGCCGACATGGAGAAGGTCGCCGCGCTCCAGCCCGACCTGATCCTGCTCGACGAGACGACCGCCGTGAAGACCCAGGTCTCCAAGCTGGAGTCGATCGCCCCGACGGTGGTCACCGCCAAGCTCAACGAGGACTGGAAGAAGGCCTTCACGGCCACCGCCGACGCCCTCAACAAGGCGTCGGAGGCCGAGAAGATCATCAGCGACTTCGATGCGGACCTGGCCGCCACCAAGAAGAAGCTGGGTGACAACGCGGGCGCGGTGGTCAGCGTGATCCGCTGGCAGAACAGTGCCCCGTCGGCGGTCGGCCGCGGTGTCGGCCACGTCGGCTCGACCATCACCGACCTGGGCCTGGAGCGGCCCGAGGACCAGCAGGGCGTGGGCAGCGGCCACAGCGAGCCGGTCAGCCTGGAGAAGCTCTCCACCATCGACGGCGACTGGCTGGTCTTCGGCACCCTCGGCGACCAGGCCGACGGCGAGAAGGCGTACGCCGAGGCCAGGAAGGTCCCCAACTTCTCCAAGCTGAAGGCCGAGAAGGCGGGTCACGTCGTCGTGGTCCAGGGCTCCGCCTGGAACAGCGCCGGCGGCCCGCTCGCCGCGCAGATCGTCCTGGCCGACCTGACGAAGGCGCTGGCCTCGTGAGCGGCGCGCTGGACGGCCGGCTCGCCCTCGTGACGGGGGCGGGCCGGGGCATCGGCGCGGCGGTGGTCGAGGCGCTGGTCGAGGAGGGCGCCCGGGTCGTCGCCACCGACCTCGCACTCGGCGACGTGGAGACGCTCGCCGGCAAGCTCGGCGAGCGGGTCACCCCCCGGCGGCTCGACGTCACCGACGCCGCCGCCGTGGACACGCTGGTGGACGCGGCCGAGTCCGGGCTCGGGCCGCTGGACATCGCCGTGAACGTGGCCGGCGTCCTGCGCGACGCGCCCGTCACCGAACTCACCGACGAGGACTGGGCGGCGCACTTCGCGGTCAACACCACCGGCGTGTTCCACGTCTCGCGCGCCGTCGCCCGCCGCATGACCGGACGCGGCCGGGGCAGCATCGTCACCGTCGCCTCCAACGCGGGCGGCATCCCCCGCGCCAACTTCGCCGCGTACGCGGCTTCCAAGGCCGCCGCGGTGATGTTCACCAAGTGCCTGGGCCTGGAGGTCGCCCGGCAGGGGGTGCGCTGCAACACGGTCTCGCCCGGCTCGACCATGACCGACATGCAGCGCGCGCTGTGGACCGAGGGCGAGGAAGAGGCCTCGGCGCGGCGCGTCATCGAGGGGGACCTGGCGTCCTACCGCACGGGCATCCCGCTCGGCCGGATCGCCGACCCCTCCGACATCGCCGACGCCGTCGTCTTCCTCGCCTCCGACCGGGCCCGCCACATCACGATGCACGACCTGTACGTCGACGGCGGCGCGACCCTGCGGGCCTGAGCCCCACCCCGGCCCGGCCCGTCCCCAACGGAGTCCCCCACCGGAGTCCTCACGGAGTCCCGGAGTCCCCCACAGGAGACTGTCATGTCCGTTTCCCTGCACGAACCCACCGCCGCCACGCCCGTCTCCCCGGGCACAGCGACCTCCCTGCTCGACGCGTACCGCCCGGCCACCGACCGCTTCCTGGCCACCCCGCACCGGACACTGCTGGGCCGCGGCACCGCCGCCGTGATACCCGACGACGCCCGGCCGCCGGCCGTGCGGGTGCGCGAGGTGCTCGACGGACTGCGCCGCCCGGGAGCCGCGGCGCCGGTCGTCGTCGGCACCCTGCCCTTCGCCCCCGACGGCCCGGCCGCGCTGGCGGTGCCGGACATGGTGCACTGGGCGCCGCCGCTGCGCGAGGACCCGCTGGTCGCGCTGGCCGTCCCGCAGGACGAGGACCGGCCGGACTGGCGGGTCGAGGAGGTCCCCTCCCCCGAGCGGTACGGCCAGGCGGTCGCCGCGGCGGTGGCGCGGATGCGGGCCGGCGAGTTCGACAAGGTCGTCCTCGCCCGCAGCCTGGAGCTGACCTCCGGCCGCGAGCCCGACCTGCCGGCCATGCTGCGCCGGCTGGCCCGCCGCGACCCGGCCGGCTACACCTTCGCGGTGCCCAGCGGTCCCGGCCGCACCCTGATCGGCGCCAGCCCCGAACTGCTGGTCTCCCGGCAGGGCGGCTCGCTCACCGCCAACCCCCTCGCCGGGTCGGCGCCGCGCAGCGAGGACCTCGCCGAGGACGTGCGGCGCGCGGTCGCGCTGCTGGAGTCCGAGAAGGACCTGCACGAGCACGCCGTCGTGGTGGCCGCCGTACGGGAGGCGCTGGCGCCGTTCTGCACCACCCTCGAGGTGCCCGAGCGGCCCACGCTGGTGCGGACCGCCGCCATGTGGCACCTGTCGACCACCGTCACCGGCGAACTGGCCGACCCCGGGGCCACCACCGCCCTGGACCTGGCGTCCGCGCTGCATCCCACCCCGGCGGTGTGCGGCACGCCCACCGAGCTGGCCCGGCAGGTCATCGCCGAGTCGGAGCCCTTCGACCGGGGGGCCTACACCGGCATGGTCGGCTGGCAGGACGCCGACGGCGACGGCGAGTGGGTCGTGACGATCCGCTGCGCCGAGGCCGAGGGCAGGACCCTCAGGCTGTTCGCCGGCGCCGGTGTCGTGGCGGCGTCCACCCCGGAGGCCGAGACGGCGGAGACCGCCGCCAAGTTCCGTACGTTCCTGCACGCCGTTGGAGCTTCGCTGTGACCCTCACCCCCGGTGTGGACTCCCCCACCTGGCCCGCCGAGTTCGCCGAGCGCTACCGCGCCGCCGGCTACTGGCGCGGCGAGACCTTCGGCGGCGTGCTGCGCGAGCGTGCCGCCGCGCACCCCGACCGGACCGCCCTGGTCGACCCGGCCCCCGAGCGCCGCACCTGGACCTACCGGGAGCTGGACGAGCGGGCCGACCGGATGGCCGCCGGGTTCCTGGCGCGCGGCATCCGCAAGGGCGACCGGGTGGTCGTCCAGCTGCCGAACATCGGCGAGTTCGTCGAGGTGGTCTTCGGGCTCTTCCGGATCGGCGCGCTGCCCGTCTACGCGCTGCCCGCGCACCGCGAGACGGAGATCGCCCACTTCTGCTCCTTCACCGAGGCGGTCGCCTACGTCGTCCCGGACCGGCACGCCGGCTTCGACCACCGGGAGCTGGCCTCGGCGATGCTGGAGCAGGTGCCGAGCCTGAAGCACGTGTTCGTGGCCGGCGAGCCCGGTGAGCACACCGCGCTGAGCGAGGTGCCGTGCGAGCCGTCCGGCCCGTTCGACGGGCCCGAGCCGCACGAGCTGGCGTTCCTCCAGCTCTCCGGCGGCACGACGGGTCTGAACAAACTGATCCCGCGCACCCACGACGACTACATGTACTCGCTGTGGGGCTCCAACGAGATCTGCGGGGTGGACGACGCCACCCGGTTCCTGGTGGTGCTGCCCGCCGCGCACAACTTCCCGATGAGCTCGCCGGGCTGGCTCGGCGTGCTGTACGCGGGCGGCACGGTGGTGCTGTCCCCGAAACCCGACCCGGCCACCGCGTTCCCGCTGATCGCGGCCGAGCGGATCACCATGACGGCGCTGGTGCCGCCGCTGGCGCTGGTGTGGACCGACGCCGCTCCGGCTGCCGAGCACGACCTGTCCAGCCTGGAGCTGGCCCTGGTCGGCGGCGCCAAGTACAGCGAGCAGGCCGCCCGCCGCCTGGAGCCCGCGCTCGGCTGCCGGCTGATGCAGGTGTTCGGCATGGCGGAGGGACTGGTCAACTACACCCGGCTGGACGACGACACCGAGACCGTCGTCACCACCCAGGGCCGGCCCATCTCTCCCGACGACGAGATCCGCGTCGTCGACGACGAGGACAACGACGTCCCCGAGGGCGAGCCCGGACACCTGCTGACCCGCGGCCCGTACACCATCCGCGGCTACTGGCGCGCCCCCGACCACAACCGCCGCTCCTTCACCGAGGACGGCTTCTACCGCACCGGCGACCTCGTCCGCCGGCTGCCCAGCGGCCACCTCGTCGTCGTGGGCCGGGCCAAGGACCAGATCAACCGCGGCGGCGAGAAGATCGCCCCCGAAGAGGTCGAGAACATCATCCTCGCCCACCCCGCCGTCCACGACGTGTCCGTGGTCGCGGTACCCGACGAGTACCTCGGCGAGCGCTCCCTCGCCTACGTCATCCTGCGCGAGGACGCCGAGCCGCTGAAGCCGGTGGCCGTCAAGCGGTTCGTCCGTGAGCGCGGCATCGCCGCCTACAAGGTCCCCGACCTCGTCGAGTTCGTCGACGCCTTCCCCCAGACCGGCGTCGGCAAGATCAGCAAGAAGCATCTGCGGTCCGCCGCCGAACAGTCCTGACCGCATCCGAGAGGACTCCCCCATGGCACTTCCCGCCATCGCCCCCTATCCGCTCCCGGCACCGGACGAGCTGCCCGCCAACCGGGTGTCGTGGACCGTGGACCCGGCGCGTGCCGTCCTGCTCGTGCACGACCTGCAACAGCACTTCCTCGGCGCGTTCCCGGCCGGCGAGCAGCCGCTGACCGGCATGCTCGGCAACACGGCCCGCCTCCTCAAGGAGTACCGGCGCCTGGGTGTGCCGGTCGTCTACTCCGCCCAGCGCGGCGGCCAGACCCCCGAGCAGCGCGGTCTCCAGCTGGACTTCTGGGGTCCCGGCGTCGCCGACGACCCGGCGAAACTCGCCACGCCGGACGCGGTGGCCCCGCAGGACGGGGACACGGTGCTGACCAAGTGGAAGTACAGCGCGTTCGTCCGCACCGAACTGGCGGACCTGATGCGGGAGAAGAACCGCGACCAGATCGTCGTCGCCGGCGTGTACGCGCACATCGGCGTGCTGATGACCGCCGCCGACGCCTGGCAGCGCGACATCCAGGCGTTCGTCGTCGCCGACGCCGTGGCCGACTTCTCCCGCGCCGACCACGACATGGCGCTGCGCTACGCGGCCGGCCGCTGCGCGGTCGTGACCACCACCGACACACTGCTCCAGGAGGTCTGAGGCATGGCGCTCACCGTCGAACAGATCCGTACCGACGTCGCCGACTGTCTCGGCGAGGACGTGGCGGACATACCCCTCGACGAGAACCTCGTCGACTACGGCCTGGACTCGGTCCGCATCATGACGCTCCTGGAGCGCTGGCGCCGCGAGCACGCCGTGACCGCCGACTTCGCCGATCTCGCCGAACAGCCCGCCATCGAGGCGTGGGCCCCGCTGCTGGGGGTGGCATGACCGCCCTCGCAGAGGTGAGCGCGCCCGCCGTGCTGCCGCTGACGGCCGCCCAGTCGGGCATGTGGTACGCGCAGGCCCTCGATCCGCGAAGCCCCGCGCAGAACACCGCCGAGTGCCTGGAGATCGACGGACCGCTCGATCCCGCGCTGTTCGCGGAGGCCCTCGGTCGGGTGGCCGCGGAGGCCGAGGCGCTGCGGGTCCGCGTCGAGGACACCCCCGACGGGCCCCGGCAGCACCTCACGGACTCCGTCGAACTGCCGCTGACGGTACGGGAGTCGGACACCCCGGCCGAGGCGGAGGCGTGGATGCGCGCCGACCTGGCCGAACCGTTCGACCTGGCGACGGGGCCGCTGTTCCGGCACGCCCTGTTCCGGGTCGGCGCGGACCGGTGGCTGTGGTACCAGAGCGTCCACCACCTCGTCATGGACGGCTACGGCTACTCGCTGCTGGTGCGCCGCACCGCCGAGGTGTACTCGGCGCTGGCCCGCGGCGAGGAGCCCGCCCCGCGCTCCTTCGGCTCGCTGGCCGACCTGGTCGCGGACGACGCCGCCTACCGGTCCTCGGCCGCCTTCGAGGCCGACCGGGCGCACTGGTCCGAGGCGTTCGGGGACCGCCCGGAGGCGCCCCGGCTGGCCGGGCGCGGCGCGCTGCCGTCCCGTACGTTCCTGCGCCGCACCGCCCACCTCTCCCCGGAGACCACCGAGCGGCTGAAGGACCTGGCCGCCCGGCTGCGCGCCACCTGGCCGGACGTGCTGATCGCCGCGCAGGCCCTGTACACCGCCCGCGCCACCGCCCGTACCGACGTGGTCCTCGGCCTGCCGATGATGGGCCGCATGGGGTCGGTGGCGCTGCGGGTGCCCGGCATGGTGATGAACGTGCTGCCGCTCAGGCTCACCGTCACCCCGGACGCCACCTTCGCGGAACTGGTCCGGCAGGTGGTGCTCGGCATCCGCGAGGTCCGCCGCCACCAGCGCTACCGCTACGAGGACATCCGCCGCGACCTCGGCCTGCTCGGCGAGAGCCGGGGCCTGGTGGGACCGCTGGTCAACGTCATGCCGTTCGACTACGGCGTGGACTTCGCGGGCGCCCCCGCGCGTGCCCGCAACCTGTCCGCGGGCCCGGTGGACGACCTCACCGTCAACATCTACGACCGCGCCGACGGCCGCGGGCTGCGCATCGACCACGACGGCAACCCCGCCCTGTACGAGGACGCCGGCCTCGCCGCGCACCAGGAGCGGTTCCTGCACCTGGTGGACCGGCTGGCCGGCACCGACCCGCAGGAGCCCCTCGCCGTCCACTCCATCGCCACCCCGGCCGAACGGGAGCTGGTCGTCGAGGAGTTCAACCGCACCGAGCGCGCGCTGCCGCCGACCACCCTGATCGGTCCCGTCGAGTCGCAGGCCGCCCGCACCCCGGACGCGACCGCTCTGGTCTTCCGGGACACCACGCTCACCTACGCGGAGCTGAACTCCCGCGCCAACCGGCTGGCCCGCCACCTCCAGTCCCTCGGCGCCCGGCCCGGCACGGTGGTGGCCGTGTCGGTGCCGCGCTCGGTGGAACTGATCGTGTCGCTGCTGGCCGTGCTGAAGGCGGGCGCCGCCTATCTGCCGCTGGACCCGGACTACCCGGCGCAGCGGCTGGCGTACATGCTCGACGACGCCGAACCGGTGTGCGCGGTCACCGACCGCGCCGGCCGCCTCCCCGAGGGCACCCGCACCGCGGCGGTGGTGCTGGACGGGCTCGACCTGTCCGGGTACGCGTGGACCGACCCGGCCCGCGCCCTCACCCCGGCCCACCCGGCGTACGTCATCTACACCTCCGGTTCCACCGGCCGCCCCAAGGGTGTCGTCGTACCGCACCGGGCGATCGACAACCGGCTGCGCTGGATGCAGGCGGAGTACGGGCTGACCGCGGCCGACCGGGTGCTGCAGAAGACGCCGTCGTCGTTCGACGTGTCGGTGTGGGAGTTCTTCTGGCCGCTGCGCGAGGGCGCGGCGCTGGTGGTCGCCGAGCCGGGCGGCCACAAGGACCCGGTGTACCTGACCCGGCTGGTCCGCGAACGCGCGGTCACCACCTGCCACTTCGTGCCGTCGATGCTCCAGGTGTTCCTGGGCGCGCCGGAGGCGGCGGGGTGCGGGGAGGTGCTGCGGCGGGTGTTCTGCAGCGGCGAGGCGCTGCCCCGCGAGACGGCGTCCGCCTTCGCCCGCACGCTGCCGGGCGTGGAGCTGCACAACCTGTACGGGCCGACCGAGGCCGCCGTCGACGTCACGTACCACGCCTGCGACCCGGCGGATTCCGGTCCGGTGCCGATCGGGCGCCCGGTGTGGAACACCCGCCTGCACGTCCTGGACGCCGCCCTCCAGCCCTGCCCGCCCGGGGTGCCGGGCGAGCTGTACCTGGCGGGCGTCCAGCTCGCCGACGGCTATCTGGGCCGCCCCGAGCTGAACGCGACCCGGTTCGTCGCCGACCCGTTCGGCCCGGCGGGCACCCGGATGTACCGCACCGGCGACCTGGCCCGCTGGACGGCCGACGGCGAGGTCGAGTACCTGGGCCGCACCGACCACCAGGTCAAACTGCGCGGACAGCGCATCGAACTGGGCGAGATCGAGGCGGCGCTGGCGGCCCTGCCGGGCGTGGACGCGGCGTGCGCGCTGGTCCGCGACGACCGGCTCGTGGGGTACGTGACCGGCGGCGCGGACCCGGTGGAGGTCCGGGCGGCGCTGGCCCGGGAGCTGCCCGAGCACATGGTCCCGGCGGCCGTGGTCGCGCTGGACGCCTTCCCGCTCTCCCCCAACGGCAAGCTGGACCGCCGTGAGCTGCCCGCCCCGGTCTTCGCCGGCGGCACGGGCGCGCGGCCCTTCGCCTCGGCCCGCGAGGAGGCCCTGACCGGCCTGTTCGCCGAGGTGCTGGAGGCGCGGGGGGTCGGTCCCGACGACGCGTTCTTCGACCTGGGCGGCACCTCGCTGCTGGCGGTGCGCCTGGTCGGGCGCATCCGGGAGGAGTTCGGCGCCGAGCTGACCATCGGCTCGCTGTTCGAGGCGCCGACGCCGGCCGCGCTGGCCGCCCGGCTGGACGCCGCCGCGCCCGCCTCCGACGACGCCCTGGGTGTCGTCCTGCCGCTGCGCGCCGAGGGCGAGGGCACCCCGCTGTTCGGCATCCACCCGGCGGGCGGGCTGGCCTGGTGCTACGCGGGCCTGACCGCGCGGCTTCCCGGGCTGCCCGTGTACGGGCTGCAGGCCCGCGGCCTGACCGGGGACGAGGAACTGCCGCGCACCCTCCAGGAGGAGGCGGAGGACTACGCGGCGCAGATCCGCCGCGTCCAGCCGCACGGCCCGTACCGCCTGGTGGGCTGGTCGGTCGGCGGGGTCCTCGCGCACACCGTGGCCGTCCTGCTCCAGGAGGCCGGCGAGCGGGTCGACCTCCTCGCGCTGCTCGACGCGTTCCCCGCCGAGCAGTGGCGTGAGCGGCCCGCGCCCGAGGAGGGCGACGCGCTCACCGCGGTGCTGCGCATGGCGGGCTTCGACCGCACCGGCGAACGCACCCGCGAGGACGTGCTGGCCACCCTGCGCGCGGCCGGCAGCCCGCTGGCCGGACTCACCGACCGCACCCTGTCCCGGATCGTCGACATCGTCCCCAACCACGCCCGCATGATGCGCGAGCACGAGCACCGGGTCTACGACGGCGACGTGCTGTTCTTCACCGCCGCCGCCCCGCGTGCCGAGGACTGGCTGACCAGGGAGGCGTGGCGGCCGTACGTGACCGGGCGGATCGTCAACCTCGATCTGGACTGCACCCATCCGCAGCTGATGCGGGACCGGTACCTCGACGACGTCGCGGCGGTCCTGACCGCCCGTCTGAAGGAGCTGGACGCATGACCCCCGACGCCATCGGCCCCTTCGACGCCGGGTCCGACGACGGCCACGGCAGCCATCTGGTGCTGGAGAACGCGGGCGGGCTGCGGTCCCTGTGGCCGGCCTGGCGCGCGGTGCCGGCCGGGTGGACGGCCCGCTTCGGTCCGGCCCCGCACGCGGCGTGCCTGAGCCGGGTGGCGGAGGCGGACCGGGAATGAGCACGGCGACGGCGGTGCGTACGGCCGGGCGGCGGGGCGCGTCCCTGTGGGTCGTGCGCGCCCCCGCGCCGGACGCGCCGCCCGACGCCTCCCTGTACGCCGTCCTCGACGCCGCCGAGCGGCGCAGGGCGGCGGCGCTGCGGCGGCCCGCCGAGCGGGCGCTGTACGTCGCCGCGCACGGCGCGCTGCGCCGCCTGCTCGGCGAACGGCTGGGCCTGCCGCCCGCGGGGGTGGCGCTGACCCGGCTGCCCTGCCCGGGCTGCGGCGGGCCGCACGGCCGTCCCGCCGTCGCCGGTCCGGCCGGGGACGCCGTGCACTTCTCCCTCTCGCACACCGCGGGGCTGGCCCTGCTGGCCCTCGCCGCCCGTCCGGTGGGCGTGGATGTCGAGCGGGTGCCCGAGCCGCGCCTGGCCGAGGACGCCGCCCGGTCGCTGCACCGCGCCGAGCGGGCGGAACTGGCGCGGCTGTCCGCCGGGGCCCGTCCCGGCGCCTTCGCCCGCTGCTGGACCCGCAAGGAGGCGTACCTCAAGGCGACCGGCGAGGGCCTGTCCGGGGACGCCCTGCGCGGGCGCTACCTGGGCAGCGGGCCCCGCCCGGCCGGGCTGCCCGGCTGGAGCGTCACCGATGTGGAGGTGCCGGCCGGCTGGGCCGCCGCCTGTGTGGTGCGCGAGCCGGCCCGGGTCAGCGGCCCAGGAGCGCCACGAGGCCGTCGGCCAGTTCCGTGCGCCAGCACAGGTAGTCGTGACCGCCGTTGAACTCCCGGTAGGAGGAGTCGTGGTACCCGAGTTCCCGCAAGGTGTCGCGCAGTCGCCGGGCCGCGGGCAGGGCCACCCACTCCTGCTCGCCGAAGGAGAGCCACAGGCGCACCGGCAGCCGCGGCGCCCCGGCGAGGCTCCGGGTGAGCCACTCGGCGTGCTCTCCGACGGGCCACCAGAACGAGCCCGACTGGACGAGGGCGTTGCCGAAGCGGTGCGGGGCGGCCATGGCGGCGTACGCGGCGGTGAGCCCGCCCAGGCTCTGCCCGGCGACGACGGTCCGTGCCGGGTCGGCGGTGACGGGCAGCCGCCCGGCCGCCCACGGCAGCAGTTCGTCCGTGAGGTGGGCGACGTATCCGGGCCGGCAGCTCAGCTCCGCCCAGCGGGTGGGTTCGTCCACGGCCTCCGGCAGCACGGCGGCCAGCGGCGGGATCCGTCCGTCGGCGATCAGGTTGTCCAGCAGGTGCGCGAGACCGAGGCGGGGCCCCCAGTGCTCGCCGTCCAGCAGGACCAGCACCGGCAGCCCGGCGGACGGCGCCCGCCCGCCGGGGGACGCCGGGGGCGCGTACAGCCAGACCCGCCGCTCCCCGCCCAGCCGGGCGCTGGGCACCCGGTGCTCGGTGACGGTGCCGTGCGCGACGTCCGGCCGGGGCGTCCAGTCGGCCGCGTCGGGAGCGGCCGGGAGTTCGGCGTACGACACCGGCGTACCGCCCCAGCGGCGCGGCAGGGCGCGGTCGTTGAACGGGTCCGGGCGGGGGTCGGTCCGCAGTGCGCGCCAGTAGTCGGGGCCGGTGGCCTCGATCCCTTCGTCGACGTGGAAGTCGTACGTGCCGCGCCAGTCGTGCCGCAGGCGCAGGGTCCAGTGCCATACGTCCGTGCCGGGGACGTGTTCCATGAGGTTGCCCTCGGGATCGCGCGGGTCGCCCAGCTTGTTGGGCAGCACCTCGACGGCCCGGGTGGCCGGGGTGCCGCGCCACAGGAACGTCACCGCCCGGTGCTCGGGGCTGCCCTGGGGATCGGGCCCCACCAGCGGTGTGCCGAGGCGGCGGACGTCCGCCCAGAAATCCTCCGCGCCGTCCGGGCCCGGCAGCGCCCGGACGGGCTCCGCGAGCCGTGGGACGGGGTCCGGCCGGGGCAGGCGGGGCGGCCGGTTCGCCGTGGCTTCGGGCGGGCCGGCGAACACGGTGTGTGCGGATTCCATTTGACTGCTCACGATCTTCATATTAGGTTAGCCTTACCTTACTTGATCGCACGTCGCTTTTCCGCGCCGGCTGTCCGCCGCCCCCAACGTGCCTCCTCTTCAAGCGTCCCTTCGGGGACGTTCGCCTGCCAGGAGCAGCCATCATGACCTCTGACAGATCCGCTTCACCCTCCGGTGCCCGGCTGGGCCGGATGGTGGCCCTGACCGCCGGTGCCACGCTGGGCCTCGGCGCCCTGGTCGCCGTTCCCCTGGCCACGGCCGGTGCCGGCGGCGCGGGCGTCACCGACACGGTGGCGCTGGCCGCCGACTCGACCGCGCCGGCGGTCACCCTGGGCACGACCACGGTGAAAGCCGGCGGCGAGGTGGCGTTCACCGCCACCGGCTTCCCGGCCGGCGGCACGCTGAGCGTCAAACTCGACGACGCGACGCTGCTGGAGCAGTTCACCATCGGCGAGGACGGCAGTGTCTCGGACAAGGTGACGATCCCGGCCGGCACCAGCGTGGGCGGCGGCCACTGGCTGCGCTTCCTGGCACCCCAGACCAGCGTCAAGAGCGAGAGCCTGACCGTCACCGCGGCGGCCACCGCCTCCCCGACGCCGACGCCGACGCCGACCCCGACCCCGACTCCGACGGGGACCACCACGCCGGCCGCCGACCCGAAGGTGAAACTGACCAGCGGCAGCAAGGTCGCCGCGGGCGGCAAGGTCTCCTTCTCCCTCTCCGGGTTCGTCAAGGGCCAGAACGTCACGGTGAAACTGGACGACAGCGAGATCCTCGGCCAGTGGAACGGCGCGGTGAAGGCCGACGGGACCTTCTCCGGCACGGTGACCGTCCCCGGCTCGACCGCCGCCGGGGCGCACTGGCTGCGGTTCCTGGCGCCGGAACCGGCGACCAGCCTGAAGGCGGACCTCACCGTCACGTCGTCCTCGTCCGGCGGTTCGTCCGGCGGCTCGGGCGGCTCCGACGGCTCGGGCGGCTCCACCGGCGGCAGCGGCAGCGGCACGGTCAGCTCCGGTGGCACCACGAGCGGCGGCACGTCCGGGTCGGTCAGCAGTTCCTCCAGCACCTCCGCCACCATCACCGCGGGCTCCCAGGTGGCCGCGGGCGGCAAGGTCTCCTTCCGGGTGACCGGCTTCCCGGCGGGACAGCAGCTGACGGTCAAACTGGACGACAGCAAGATCCTCGGCCAGTGGACCATCGGCTCCGACGGGTCGTACTCCGGCAGCGTGACCGTCCCCTCGGACGCCGCGAAGGGCGCCCACTGGCTGCGCTTCCTCGCCCCGAACCCGCCCACCAGCCTGCGCGCCGACTTCACGGTGACGTCCGGCTCCACCGCCGCCACCTCCGCCGGCTCCTCCTCGGGCAGCTCCGCGACCCCCGTCCCCGCGGCCTCCGGCGCACCGGCCAGCGCGACCAACGACGCCGGCGCCAAGGCCGGGATCACCGCCAGCGAAGTCCAGCCGGGCGGCACGCTGCACTTCGAGGTGACCAAGTTCCCGGCCGGGAAGCAGGTGACGGTCAAACTCGACGACGAGGCCATCCTCGGCCAGTGGAAGACCGACGAGAACGGCTCCTACGAAGGCGACGTGACCGTCCCGGCGGACACCTCCGCGGGCGCCCACTGGCTGCGCTTCCTCGCGCCCGACCCGCCCACGTCGCTGAAGGTGGAGTTCACGGTGAACGCCGCCGCGGCGGGCGGCTCGGGCACGGAAGCCTCCTCCACCACCGCCCCCGAGGCGGCGGCCGAAAACCTGGTGGCCGCGTCCGGCTCCTCCGTCTCCTACGCGACCGTCGCCTGGTCCGCGGCGGCCGCCGCGGCGGGCGGTGCGGCCGGAGCCGCCGCGACCACGCTGATGGTCGTACGCCGCCGCGCCGGGCGGCCCGCGCACGGCGCGTGACGCCGGGCGCCCCGAGCCACCTTTCCGCAGCAACTCCGTCCATCCCCATCACCCCATCAAGGGAGTTTCCCCATCATGTCCTTCACCGGCACCCGCACCCACCGCCGTACCGCGATCGCCTCGGCCGTCGCCGTGGCGGTCGCCGCAGGCAGCGTCCTCACCCTGGCGGGCACCGCGTCGGCGCGCACGAGCGGCTCGACGGTCACCACGGCGAAGCTCACCAAGGGCCTGTACCAGTCGGCCTACTCCGAGCGGAACAACGTGCTGTGGGTCACCGCCGCCGTCGGCCGCCCGCCGGTCACCGAGTCCCACCTGCTGAAGGTCGACCCCGAGACCCTCACGGTCGAGTCGGACATCACCCCGCCGGTCACCGACACCGCCACCGGCGCCGTCGAGGCCGTCTACGGCGTCGCCGTGGACGACGAGCACAACACCGTCTGGACGACCAACACCCGCGACAACACGGTGTCCGTCTACAGCCAGCGCACCGGCGAGCACCTCGCCACCCTCCCCAACGTCAACCACGCCCGCGAGATCGTCGTCGACGAGAAGCACAACACCGTCTGGGCGAGCGCCTACAGCGACGGCGCGCTGGTCGCCTTCGACAGCAAGACCTTCAAGGAGAAGCGGCGCGTCACCGTCGAGGGCGCGGGCCCGGCCGGCCTGGCCGTCAACGAGAAGACCGGCACGGTCTACGCCGCCGACCTGACCAACGACCGGCTGATCGCGGTGGAGCGCGGCTCCGAGACGCCGGCCTTCGTCCCGGCCGGCGACGGCGCGATCTCCGTCTCCCTGTCGAAGAACGGCAAGACCGCCTACACCGCGGACCAGACCGCGGGCACCGTGTCCGTGATCGACCTGAAGAAGGGCGTCGTCACCAAGTCCGTGGCGACCGGCGCGGGCGCCCTGTCGGTGGCCACCGACGAGCGTTCCGGTGACGTCCTGGTCGTCAACCGCACCGCCGCCGACGTCACCCGCGTCGACGTGAAGACGGGCACCGTCGAGGAGACGTTCGCCACCGGCGCCAACCCGAACCACGTGGAGATCGCCGACGGCACCGCCTACGTGGTCGACAAGTCGGGCGCCGGCACGGCCGAGGACACCCTCACCGAGATCCGCCTCTCCCGCTGACGTCCCCTGAGCCCGGCGCCCGTCACGCCCCCGCTACGGTCAGCGGCGGTGCGTGGCGGGCGCCGTCCCCGTTCACGGGCACCCCGACGTTCAGCGGCACCCCGACGGGGCCGACGCCGTTCAGGCGAACCTGCCCGCGGCCGCGCGTGGCGGAGCCCGGACGCGTCGACACCTTCTCCGTGGACCCCGTGGAGCTGCCGCTGATCCCTCCCATGCTGGCCACGCCCGGCACCCTGCCGCCCGCGGCGCAGGACGCGCGCTGGGCGTACGAGACCAAGCAGGACGGCCAGCGGGTGGTGGTCTACCTGCCCGGCGACGGCAGTGTGCTGCTGCGCGCCCGTTCCGGTCTGGAGATCACCGCCGCCTATCCCGAACTGCGGCCCCTGGGCACCGCGCTCGGCACCACCCCCGCCGTGCTGGACGGCGAGGTCCTGGCCCTGGACGCCGAGGGCCGCGCCGACTTCCAGCTGCTCCAGTCCCGGATGGGCCTGGCCCACGCACCGGTCCGGGCGGCGCAGCGCGCGGCCGAGGTCCCGGTCCACCTGGTGCTCTTCGACGTACTCCACCTGGGCAGCCGACCGCTGGTGTCCCTGCCGTACACGCGGCGGCGCGGGGAACTGGAGGGGCTCGGACTCGCCGGGCCGTCCTGGTCGACCCCGGCGGCCCTGGTCGGCCACGGCGAGCAGGCGCTCCGGGCCACCCGCGAGCACGGCCTGGAGGGGCTGGTGTGCAAGCGGCTGGACTCGCGGTACGAGCCGGGCGTGCGCTCCCGGGCCTGGATCAAGATCCGCAACATGCGCAGCGAGGACGTGGTGATCGGCGGCTGGCTGCCCGGCAAGGGCCGGCTGGCCGGGCTGCCCGGCGCGGTCCTGGTCGGCCAGCGCGCCGCCGAACGCCTGCGCTACGTGGGCGGGGTGGGCACCGGCTGGAGCGAGGCCGAGCGCGCGGAGCTGGCCCGGCTGCTGCGGGCCGCCGCCTGTGACGCCTGCCCCTTCGATCCCGTACCGGCGGTGCCGGAGGCCCGCTGGGTGGTGCCCCGGCTGGTGGGCGAGGTCCGCTTCAGCACCCGCACCCGGGAGGGGATGCTGCGCCAGCCGTCCTGGCTGCGGCTGCGGCCCGACCTGGCCCCGGAGGAGTCGGCCGCCGACGTCCCCGACGACCTGGTGTGACACCGGCCCGACTGTTGGGCTGCGCTTCACCACCGGGACGCCTGCGCCTCTTGGCACGGACGGGGAACGACGGCATCCTGAACTCCCTTTCCCCCCACAGCCGTTGGGCTGCGCCCAAGAGGAGGACGCAGTGTCGTCGAGCATGTCCCGGACCCGCCGCCGGAGATGGCTGACCACGGTCGCCGGAGCCATAGCCCTGGTCGTCGCCTTCCCCGCCACCGCCTTCGCCGCCCCGCCCCCCGCGCTCCCCGCCAACGCCGACCCGGCCGAGGCCGCCTACCAGCCCGCCTTCGACTACGACACGGACGGCTGCTACCCCACCCCGGCCATCAGCGCCGACGGAACGGTCAACGGCGGCCTCAGCCCCACCGGCGCCCTCAACGGCAACTGCCGGGACGCCTCCGACCTGGACAACACCAACGGTTACGCGCGCGCCAAGTGCGACGGCGACTGGTGCGCGTACATGTACGGGCTGTACTTCGAGAAGGACCAGGCCCTCGCGGGCAGCAGCATCGGTGGCCACCGGCACGACTGGGAGCACGTCGTGGTGTGGGTGCGGAGCGGCACCGTGGAGTACGTGTCGACCTCCAACCACGGCGCGTTCACCGTGCACGCGCGCTCGGCCGTCCGCTTCGAGGGCACCCACGCGAAGGTCGTCTACCACAAGGACGGCATCAGCACCCACTGCTTCCGGCTGGGCACCGCGAACGACGAGCCGGCGGAGAACCACAAGGGCACCTGGCAGTACCCGACGCTGGTCGGCTGGAACGGCTACCCGTCGGGCGTGCGCGAGAAGCTGAGCGCGTACGACTTCGGCAGCGCCACGTTCGGCCTCAAGGACGCGAGTTTCGCCTCGCACCTGGCCTCGGCGAAGCCCTCCGGCATCACCTTCGACCCCTACGCCTGATCCCGTCCGGCCGCCTCCGGACCGGTACCGGTCCGGAGGCGGCCGGCAACCCCCCGGCCCGGCCGCGCCGCGCCCGGCCGGTGCCGTACGGCGGCCCGGCGCCCGCGCGACGCACTATCGTGGCCGCATGTCCGTGCCCGAACTGATCCGCGTCGTCTCCCGTGACTCACCGATGGCGCTCGCCCAAGTAGCGCGTGTACAGCGCGAGTTGACGGCCCTTCACCCCGGCGTGCGCACCGAGGTGGTGCCGGTGAGGACCACCGGCGACAAGTGGCTCGGCGATCTGTCGGAGGTCGAGGGCAAGGGCGCCTTCACCAAGGAGGTCGACGCCGCGCTGCTGGCGGGCGAGGCCGATCTCGCCGTGCACTGCGTCAAGGACGTGCCCGCCGACCGGCCGCTGCCGGCCGGCACGGTGTTCGCCGCGTTCCTCGCGCGGGACGACATCCGGGACGCCCTGGTCCACCCGGGCGGGCTCACCCTGAACGAACTGCCGGCCGGCACCCGGATCGGCACCTCGTCGGTGCGCCGGGTCGCCCAACTGGCCGCCACCCACCCGCATCTGACGTGCGTGCCGATGCGCGGCAACGCCAACCGGCGGCTGGCGAAGCTGGCCGCCGGCGACGCGGACGCGCTGCTGCTCGCCGTCTCCGGCCTGGAGCGCATCGGCCGCACCGACGTGATCAGCGACGTCCTCTCCCCCGAGACGATGATGCCGCCGATCGGCGCGGGCATCCTGGCGCTGCAGTGCCGGGAGGACGACACCCGGCTGATCGACGCGGTCAGCGGCCTCGGCCACCCGGACACCCACCGGGAGGCCACCGCCGAGCGGATGTTCCTGCACGTGCTCCAGGGACATTGCAACAGCCCGATCGCCGGGTACGCGCGGGTGGACGGCGGCGGCGAACTCTCCCTGCGGGCCTGCGTGTTCACCCCGGACGGCAAGACCCGGCTGAACGCCCACGAATGGGCGGGCCGACTGGACCCGGCCACCCTGGGCACCTCGGTCGCCGTGGCCCTGCTGCGCCAGGGCGCCCGGGAGATCATCGACGGGATCGCCCACTGACCCGGCGGACTCCTCGGACGCCGCGGCCCCCGCGGGTCTCCCGGTGACGGATCAGGCGGTGCCTTCCTCCGCCTGATCCTGCGTCTGCCCGCGCAGGAACGCGCTCACCTGCCGCTCCAGTTCCTCGCGCCCCGCGGACGGGCACGCGCCGCCGGCGCCCTCCGCGAGACCGACGCCGCCGGTCCACAGCCGCCGGCCGGTCCACTCGTCGTCGACCCGCAGCTGCACCTGCACGTCCACCTGTCCCAGGTCGGCCTCCGCGCCGGCCGCGTGGACGACGGCGGTGACCCGGCGCAGCGGATAGACGTCGAAGCCCTCGACGAACTGGGAGTTGCGCCAGTCGATGAAGGCGCCCTCGCCGTCGGGGCCGAGCCGCACGTCGATCTGACCGTCCTCCAGGTGGACGCAGAACCGCCGTTCACTCCGGTTCTCCACGGTCACGCGAAGCCGGAAGTAGGTGAGCCCCTCGGCGGCGTCGTCCCGGCCGCGCGGCGGTTCGCCCGGCTCGACGCGGTGGACGCGGACCCGCAGCCCGGGGTGTTCGTCGTACTCCTGCCAATCCCCGACCACGTTCGGCTCGTACACGCTGCACCCTCTCGACCTCTTGGAGCTGCTTCCTATCTGTGTGCTCAGTGCACTGTCAAATGAGCGGAATGCGCTGTGGCCAGGGAGTTCGCCCCATTTGCTCACGATCAAGCGCTGCCCAGCGAGAACGGCGACCGCGCCGGCCCGACGGCCGGTCCGAGCGTGCCGCACATCACGTTCACCCCTCATTCTTTAGCGGACCTAACCAACTGGGGGACCGCCAGGACCTGCCCGATCGCCGGAGTGACCGTAAAATCACCTGATATGGGTATTTGTTTCGGAATAGGTGTGGCGGGGAATGCCTTGGGAGTGCTTCGAACCGGAGGCACGTCCGTGGGAGCCGGCGCGTCCGGGCCCGACGTGCTCCGGCGCGGTCCGCGCCCCGCCTCCCTCCTCCCGGTGTCCGATCACCAAGAGCCCCCCTGCCGAGGGAGGTGCGCATGATGCGTATCGCCGGCCGAACCACACCGCACCCGCACGACGACGCCCCCGACACCAGCACGGCCTTCGCGCGGCTCGCGGAACTGCCGCCGGGGCCGGAGCGCAAGGCGCTGCGGGACGAGCTGATCCAGGTCTGGCTGCCGATGGCCGAGCGGATCGCGGTCCGCTTCCGGGGCCGCGGCGAGTCCCTGGAGGACCTCTACCAGGTGGCCGCCCTCGGCCTGGTCAAGGCCGTCGACCACTACGACCCCGCCCGCGGCCACGCGTTCGAGGCGTACGCCGTGCCCACCGTGACCGGCGAGATCAAGCGGCACTTCCGGGACCACATGTGGACCCTGCACGTACCGCGGCGGGTCCAGGACCTGCGCAACCGGGTGCGCCGCGCCGCCAAGGAGCTGGCGCAGACGACGCCGGGGCGCGCCCCCACGGTCGAGGAGATCGCCGCGTACGCGCATCTGACCACGGACGAGGTGCGGACCGGCATGGAGGCGCTGGAATGCTTCACCGCGCTGTCGCTGGAGGCGGAGATGCCCGGCACCGACGGCTACGCCCTCGGTGACGCGATCGGCGGCCTCGACCCCGCGTTCGACGTCGTGGTGGACCGGGTGGCCGTCCAGCCCTGCCTGATGGCCCTGCCGGAACGCGAGCGCACCATTCTCTACCTGCGCTTCTTCCGCGGCATGACGCAGAGCTGCATAGCGCAGCAGCTCGGCATCTCCCAGATGCACGTGTCGCGGCTGCTCAGCACCTGCTTCGCCCGGCTCCGCGAGGAGATACTCGCCGAGACCGGCTGACGTCCCCCCGCTACGGCGGCCCGGTGCCCGGTATCTGGGTCGGGCCGTGGCGGTCCAGGGCGTCCTCCAGCGCCGCCCGGATCTCCCGCGGCATCGCGCCGGTACGGCCCCAGACCAGGATCAGCTCCGCCACGTTGCGCAGTTTGATGTTGGTGTGCTGGGAGACCTCCTTGAGCACCAGCCAGCCCTCGTCGGGCGTCACCCGGCCGAGGACGACGACCATCCCGATCGCCTGGTCGACCACGGCGTGCGAGACGACCGCCTCCTTGAGCTGCCGGACCTGTTCCTGCAGCTCGACTATCTGGTCCGGGCCCCCGTCCGTGGACATGGTCACCTCCGGTCGCTGAGACGCATCCATCGTCACCACTGGTCACTCTCCCCGCCACTGGGCCGTCCGGGGTCAACCGGCGTCGTTTCGCTGGTCTCGTAGGGGTACTCGGCGGGCGCACCCGACGGCTGAGGCCGGACACTGGTGGGGAACCGGTGGCTGCCGGTGGACGAGACCAGGACGCGACTGCCATGAACGACGACATGACCTCCCCCACCGGCGCGAGGAACGTGGTTTCCACGCACTCCGTGTACGGGGCCCCCTGCTGGGTGAGTCTCACCAGCCGTGATCTCAAGGCCACCGAGGAGTTCTACTCCGCGGTGCTGGGCTGGCAGTGGAGACCGGCCCGGCTCGGCGACCGCTTCCGGATCGCGCTCGCGGACGGCGCGCCGGCCGCCGGGATCGCCGCGGTCGCCGGCATGTGGCAGATGGCCGTGACCTGGCTGCCGTACTTCGCGGTGGTCAGCGCCGACCAGGCGGCGGGCCGGGTGCAGGAGCGCGGCGGGACCGCCGCGGTGGGCCCGATCTCCTTCCCGCCGGGCCGGGCGGCGCTGCTGGCCGACCGGGACGGGGCCGCCTTCGGGGTCTGGGAGGGCGAGCTGTTCACCGACTGGGAGACCTGGCGCCGCGCCCAGCCGGCCTTCATCCGGCTGCACACCCGCGACGCGTTCGACGCTGCGATCTTCTACGGCGAGGTCCTGGACTGGGCGACCGGGAAGCCCGGCGCCTGCGAGGTCGGCTACGAGGGCGGCGAGGTGGTGCTGCGCAGCGCCGGGGACGTCGTGGCGCGGATCGAGTCGGGCGCCCTGGAGGCGGCGCCCGACCCGGCCGTCCGGCCGCACTGGCAGGTGCACTTCTTCACCACCGACGTCGCGGCCTGTGTCCGGGCCGCGCAGCTGCACGGCGGCAGCGTCCTGGTCGAGGGCGAGGACGAGGCCGTGCTCCGCGACCCGGACGGCGCGCAGTTCACGGTGACCCTGCGCAGCGAGCGCTGACGTCATGCCCGCTCCCGGCCGGTGCGGGACGGCCGGGACAGGAGCACCAGGCTGCGCGGCTCCACGGTGAGCCGGGCGCCGGCCTTGTGCTCCGCCTCGTCGGGGACGCCCTCCGGTCCGGCGGCGGCCGCGGTGTCGATCAGCGTCGTCCAGCGTTCGCCGTAGGCGGCGTCCGGCAGCCGGAAGACCGTCGGTTCCCAGTGGCTGTTGAGCAGCAGCACGAAGGAGTCGTCGGTGACGGGCCGGCCGCAGGGGTCGGGCTCGGCGATGGCGTCGCCGTTGAGGAAGACCCCGACGGCGTGCGCGTCGGGCCGCTGCCAGTCGTCGTCGGTCATCTCCTTGCCGTCGGGCCTGAGCCAGACCAGGTCGGGCAGCGGCTGCCCGGCGTGGGTGACGGTGTCGCCGCGGAAGTAGCGGCGGCGGCGCAGCACCGGGTGGGCGGCGCGCAGGCCGATGACCTGCCGGGCGAAGTCCAGCAGTCCGCGCTGCTCCTCGGTCAGCCGCCAGTCGACCCAGGAGATCTCGTTGTCCTGGCAGTAGGCGTTGTTGTTGCCGCGCTGGGTGCGGCCCAGTTCGTCGCCGTGGCAGAGCATCGGGATGCCCTGCGACAGCATCAGGGTGGCCAGGAAGTTGCGCTGCTGGCGGGCGCGCAGTTCCCGGACGGCCGGGTCCTTCACCGGGCCCTCGGCGCCGCAGTTCCAGGACCGGTTGTGGCTCTCGCCGTCGGCGTTGTCCTCGCCGTTGGCCTCGTTGTGCTTGTCGTTGTACGAGACGAGGTCGCGCAGGGTGAAGCCGTCGTGCGCGGTGACGAAGTTGACGCTGGCGCGGGGGCGGCGCCGGCTGTGCTGGTACAGGTCGGAGGAGCCGGTCAGCCGGGACGCGAACTCGCCCAGCGTGTGGTCCTCGCCGCGCCAGAAGTCCCGTACGGCGTCGCGGTACATGCCGTTCCACTCCGACCACAGCGGCGGGAAGTTGCCCACCTGGTAGCCGCCCTCGCCGACGTCCCAGGGCTCGGCGATCAGCTTGACGCGGCTGATCACCGGGTCCTGCTGGATCAGGTCGAAGAACGCCGAGAGCCGGTCCACCTCGTGGAACTGCCGGGCCAGGGTGGCCGCGAGGTCGAAGCGGAACCCGTCGACGTGCATCTCGGTCACCCAGTACCGCAGCGAGTCCATGATCAGCTGGAGGACGTAGGGGTGGCGCATCAGCAGGCTGTTGCCGGTGCCGGTGGTGTCGTAGTAGTGCTGCCAGTCGCCGTCCACCAAGCGGTAGTACGAGGCGTTGTCGATGCCCCGGAAGGAGAGGGTGGGGCCGTTCTCGTTGCCCTCGGCGGTGTGGTTGTAGACCACGTCGAGGATGACTTCGAGGCCCGCCTCGTGCAGGGTCTTGACCATCGCCTTGAACTCGGTGACCTGCTGGCCGAGGGTGCCGTGGGCGGCGTAGCCGTTGTGCGGCGCGAAGAAGCCGATGGTGTTGTAGCCCCAGTAGTTGGCCAGGCCGCGGGCCTGGAGCACGCCGTCGTGCACGAACTGGTGCACCGGCATCAGCTCCACCGCCGTCACCCCGAGCGAGGTGAGGTGCTCGACGACCGCCGGGTGCGCGAGGCCCGCGTAGGTGCCGCGCAGTTCCGGGGGGACGTCGGGGTGGGTGCGGGTGAGGCCCTTGACGTGGGCCTCGTAGATCACGGTGTCGGCGTAGGGCCGCCTCGGCGGGCGGTCGTCGCCCCAGTCGAAGAACGGGTCGGTCACCACGCCGAGCATGGTGTGCCCGGCGCTGTCGGCCGGGTCCGGGCGGCCCCCTCCCCGCTCCAGCAGGGAGGGGTGGTCGTCGATCTGCCCGTCGACCGCGCGGGCGTACGGGTCGAGGAGCAGCTTCGCCGGGTTGCAGCGGTGGCCCACGGCCGGGGCCCAGGGCCCGTGCACGCGGTAGCCGTAGCGCTGCCCGGGTCCGACGCCGGGCAGGTAGCAGTGCCAGACGAAACCGTCGACCTCGGGCAGGGGAACGCTGCTGTGGGTGCCGTCCTCGTCGACGAGGACCAGGTCGACGCGTTCGGCGACCTCGCTGAACAGGGCGAAGTTGGTGCCCTGTCCGTCGAAGACGGCGCCCAGCGGGTAGGGGTGCCCGCTCCAGACGGGCGCCCCCTTCCAGTCCGGCCGCACCGCGGTCACCGGGCCTCCTCCAGGACGCCGTTGCCGCCCGCGGCGCCCGGCGCGGCCAGCCGGGCGACCGGCAGGATCTCGCGCGGGACCTCCAGGCCCTCCTGGGTGATGGGCTTCGGCGCGGTCGCGACCAGCGGGACGCGTTCGCCGGCCCGGGCGCGCTGGGAAAACCAGATGACCTTGGCCCCGGTGTCGGTGGCGCAGCAGCCCCAGCCGTCGCTGGTCGCGGCGAGGTGCTCCAGGCAGGTGCGCAGGTCGAGGTCGGGACGCAGGGCGTGGTCGTTGCCGGCCACGGCCGTGATGAGGTGCTGGCCGTTCCACCACAGCTCTATCGACGTGTTCTTGTCGCTCGCGTGCTCGTCGATCGCCCGCAGCAGCATCTCGGTGCCGCGGCAGACGGGTTCCACGAGGTTCTCCAGGTTCCAGAACCGGAGGTGAGCGGCCAGGATGCGCCTGACCTGTCCGACCCGTTCCGGGCTCACTTCCACGTCGAGGTGGTAGTAGCAGGGCACTGCGGTCTTCATCGTCGTCGGCTCCTCACCGCGAGGCTCCCGCTCCTTCTCGTCCCGACGGGACGAGCCCCGAGCACGAAGCGTGAGCACGTATCGCTTCTGAGTCACTCCAGAGTGGAAGCAGTAGTCCATTCGTGCAACACGAGACCGTCGTTGAAGATCCAACAAGACGCTGCGTCGCTGTCCGTGCACCATGTGTGAAGAACTCGATCGCCCGTAACGACGACCGTGCCCCCGCGCGCGGTCGCCGCCCGAGGGTCGGGAACGCGTCCATCGAGTCCCGGAAGGGAACGGCACCATGCTGCTACCTGCGAAAGCCGAGGTCGACCGGCAGCTGCGGCGTTACCGGGCCCGGGAACGGATGATGCTCGCCTCCCCCGCCGACCGGACGGCGCGGGCGGTCTTCGAGGACGCCGGTTACACCCTGTGCGTGCTGATGGGGAAGCGCTGTGCGCGGGAGGCCGCGGACGCCGCCGAACGGTACCTGGCCGGCCTGGTCACCCATGCGCAGGAGCGGGACGAGCGGCCCCGGGCGGCCGGACGGAAGGCGCCGGTCGTGGACCGGCGGGCCCCGGCGGGGAGCGCGGTCCCCTCCGGCGCGGCGTGACCCCGGTCCGGGCCCCGGCCCGGCTTCAGCAACGGCGGAGGTGAGAACCGATGAGCACGACCCCTCGGATCGGGCGTATTCCGGTGCGTGATGTCCACCCGGTGGTGGAGGGCGGCAGGCGTCCGGCGAAGGCGGTGGCGGGTGAGACGTTCGAGGTGAGTGCCACCGTGTTCCGGGAGGGACACGACGCGGTCGCCGCCAATGTCGTGCTGGAGGATCCCGAGGGCCGCCCCGGCCCGTGGACGCCGATGCGGGAACTGGCCCCCGGCACCGACCGCTGGGGCGCGGAGGTCACGCCGACCGCGCCGGGGCGCTGGACCTACCGGGTGGAGGCGTGGAGCGATCCGCTGGCCACCTGGCGCCACCACGCGCGCGTCAAGATCCCGGCGGACATCGACACCGGTCTGGTCCTGGAGGAGGGCGCGGAGCTGTACGAGTGGGCGGCGGCGGGGGTGCCCGACCGGGCCGGCCGGTCCGTCGTCCGGGCCGCCGCGGCGACGCTGCGGGACGACACACTGCCGGTGCCCACCCGGCTGGCGGCGGCGCTGA
>NZ_JAGGOO010000052.1 GCF_018614415.1 Streptomyces sp. ISL-12 | reverse complement strand
CGAGGACGGCGGCGGTGAAGGCCTTGAGGCCGAGGATGAAGCCCATCCGGAAGTCGATCTGGCCGTACTTGAGGCCGTTGGCGACGGCTCCGACGGCGGCGAAGAGGGCGCCGAGGGCGAAGGCGATGACGATGATGCGGTCGGTGTTGACGCCCATCAGCTTGGCGGTGTCCGGGTCCTGGGCGGTGGCCTGCATGCCGCGTCCGGTGCGGGTGCGCATCACGAAGTAGGCGAGCAGGGCCATGCTGACGGGGGCGGCGATGAGCAGGAAGATGTCGCCGGTCTGGATGGTGACGTCGCCGATGTGGAAGGGGCCGCCGTCGATCTGGGGGAAGGTGCGGGCGGACTTGGCGTCGGGGTACCAGGCCCAGACCGCCTGCTGGAGGGCGAGGGAGAGGCCGATGGCGGTGATGAGGGGGGCGAGGCGGGGGGCTCCGCGCAGCGGGCGGTAGGCGAAGCGTTCCGCTCCTACGGCGACGGTGACGGCGACGATCATGGCGCCGATCAGCATCAGCGGCAGGGCGATCCACATGGAGGTGCCGTCGGGCAGGATGTAGACGTAGACCGTGAGGGCGCCGAAGGCGCCGGTCATGAAGATCTCGCCGTGGGCGAAGTTGATGAGCTGGACGATGCCGTAGACCATGGTGTAGCCGATGGCGACCAGCCCGTACATGGATCCCAGTAGCAGGCCGTTGACCAGCTGCTGCGGCAGTTCGTTCACCGCATGTCCTCCGAGACGTTCGGATGTTTCGACGGATGTTGGCCGGATGCGTGAGCGCGCGGGGCGCCTGTGGAACAGCGCCCCGCGCGGCTCGTGGCAGGTGCGGGTGGGTCAGCCGGTGTAGGTACCGGACTTGACGTCGTCGAAGGCTCCGTTCTCGACGGAGTAGACGGTGAGCTGCTTGTTGGTGGCGTCACCGAACTCGTCGAAGGAGACCTTGCCGGTCACCCCGTCGAAGGAGACGTTCTGCATGGCCGCGGTGACCTTGGCGCGGGCGTCGTCGGGGAGTTTGCCGCCGTTGTCCTCGACGACCTTCTTGACGGCCTCGATGATGGCCCAGCCGGAGTCGTAGGAGTAACCGCCGTAGGCCGCGTAGTCCTCCTTGTAGCCCTCCGCCTTGTAGTCGGCGACGAACTTCTTGGCGGAATCGAGGGTTTCCACGGGGGCGCCCACGGAGGTGGCGAGGTCGCCCTCGCTGCCGGCGCCGGCGAGCTTGATGAAGGTGTCGTCCTTGATACCGTCGCCGCCGACCAGCGGAATCTTGGCGCCGGCTTCCTTGATCTGCTTGCTGAGCGGGCCGGCCTGCGGGTATTCGCCGCCGTAGTAGACGACGTCGGCGCCGGAGTTCTTGACCTTGGTGGCGACCGAGGAGAAGTCCTTGGTGTCCGGGTTGATGTGTTCCGTGCCGACGACCTGGCCGCCGAGCTTCTTGAACTCTTCGGTGAAGGTGGCGGCGAGTCCGGCGCCGTAGGTCTTCTTGTCGTCGATGACGAAGACCTTCTTCTTCTTGGCGTCGTTGTAGACGTACTGCGCGGCGAACGGGCCCTGGATGGCGTCGGTGGTCGCGGTGCGGAAGTACGACTTGTACGGGCGGACCTTCTTGGTGCGCCAGTCCGGGCCCTGGGTGAGGGAGGGTCCGGTGTTGGCCGGGGAGACCTCGACGAGGTTGGCGGTGTCGAAGACCTTCTGCATCGACTCGCCGACGGAGGAGTTCAGGGGGCCGACGACGCCGAGGACGTCCTTGTTGGCGACGAACTTGGAGGCGTTCTGCTGGCCGACGGAGGGCTGGCCCTGGTCGTCGGTGGCCTCTATCTCGAAGGTGACGCCTTCGACGTACTTCTCCTTGTTGGCCGTCTTGACGGCGAGGTCCACGGAGTTCTTGATGCCCAGGCCCAGCGCGGACAGGTCGCCGGTCAGCGGGGCGTCGACGCCGATGACGACGGTGGTGCCGTCGCCGCCGGAGTCCGAGCCGCCGTCGTCGTCACGCGAGCCGCAGGCGGTGAGGGTGAGTGCTCCCGCCGCCAGAGCGGCGGTGATGGCGATGAGCGAACGTTGACGCACGGTCAGTCCTTTCCCTGGCACGGCCGCGTCCCCGTGGAGACGGCCGAGTCGAACGCTGGGCCGAAATGACTTTCGGATGGCGCGGTGACTGGCCGTGACTCTAAGCGTGTGTGGGGAACGTGGAGGAGAGTCTGACGGAGGCTGTGACTCTCTTGTTATGACACCGCGTAATGCAGAGCGGTATTGGCTGGGAAGAACGGTGGAATTCCGGCCGATTCGCCCGGTCCGCATGGTGAGAACCCGCAGGAGCGGTGAGGCGTGAACAGGCGTCTGGGGCGTTTTGCTGATTACGGGGAAACGTTGCCGCAGGCGCCTTGAAGGGCCTCGGAGAGGTGTCGGGCATAGCGCGGTCCCAGGATGAAACTGTGGGTCTCTATTGCGCGCGCATTACGCAGTGTTACATCCAGGAAAGGGAATCCGGCATTCCGCGGGACTTTCGCGCATTCCGTCGCGCGGAAGGTGACGGTGATCTTGCGGGTGGAATGCGCCTTTATGCGGAAAGGTGCCCGGGGGGACGATCTCACCGAAAGACCGGCGTTGGACTGCGTCACCCGCGTCACGGTGACGGGCGGTCCGGACCGTACGGTCAGGGCCACCGTGAAGCCGAAGGTGCCGGCCGGGGCGGTGCCGGTGGGCGTGACCGGAGCCAGGTAGGCGAGGCGGACCACCTGGGAGGGGTAGGACGGCGGGGGAGCGGGCCGCGGCTGCGGCCGGCTCGCGTACAGGTAGCCGCCGGCCGCCGGCGCGCAGAGGGCCGCGACGGTGACGAGGGCGGTGCGGCGGTGGCGGCGGCCGTGGACGCGGTAGCGGCTGGTGAGGCCCCGGAGGGGACCGGGCGCCTCCCGGGCAGGCCGTACCTCGGTGCCTTCGCCGGGCTCGACGGGGCCGGTGCCGCTCACCGTGCCCACGGGGCCTCGGCCGTGCCGCCACCGCGCCGCGGCCGGGCGGCGGCGGTCGCCGGGGCGGCTGTTGACGTGACTGCCGCGGCTGTCCGTGCGGCCACAGCCGTCGGCACCGCCATCCGTACGGACGCCGGTGGTGCCGTCGCCGCGGGTGGTGGCGCTGCGGGTGGTGGCGCCGGGCCGCGTGGGCGTCGGCGCCCGCCCGCCGCCGCCTCCGGCCAGGGGGCTGCTCCTCCCCGTCCCATGCCCCGACGCTAGGACGCCGGGGAACCGGGGGCAAGGGCCGTGGCGTCAGCCCGTCGCGCCCGCCCCGGCGGCGTCCCCCGGGTTCACGTCGCGCAGCAGACAGGTCAGCCGGGCGCTGCACACCCGCCGGCCTTCCTCGTCACTGATCACGATCTCGTACGTCGCCGTCGACCGGCCCCGGTGCACCGGCGTGGCCACGCCGGTGACCAGGCCGGAGCGGGCGCCGCGGTGATGGGTGCAGTTCAGGTCGACGCCGACGGCGATCTTCGAGCTGCCGCCGTGCAGCATCGAGCCGACCGAGCCGAGCGTCTCGGCCAGCACCGCGGAGGCGCCGCCGTGCAGCAGCCCGTACGGCTGGGTGTTGCCCTCCACCGGCATGGTGCCGACGACCTTCTCCGCCGACGCCTCCAGGATCTGGACGCCCATCCGGGTCCCGAGGTGCCCCGCGGAGAACAGGGCGGGCAGGTCGACGCCGAGCGCGGCGTACTCGTCGATGACCTCCTGCGGGAACTTCACGTGCTGCTGCTCGCCCATGGGCCCGGCTCCGTCCTCGTCCTTCGGTGGCTGCGCGTCGGCTGAGCAAACGCTCAGTCGGTTGCCGATTGTTCCAGACGGACCACGACGGACTTGCTGGCCGGGGTGTTGCTGGTGTCCGCGGTGGCGTCCAGCGGCACCAGGACGTTGGTCTCGGGGTAGTACGCCGCCGCGCAGCCCCGGGCCGTCGGGTAGTGCACGACGCGGAAGCCGGGCGCCCGGCGCTCCACGCCGTCCTTCCACTCACCGACCAGGTCGACGTAGGAGCCGTCCCCGACGCCCAGTTCGCGGGCGTCCTCGGGGTTGACCAGGACGACCCGGCGGCCGTTCCTGATGCCCCGGTAGCGGTCGTCGAGGCCGTAGATCGTGGTGTTGTACTGGTCGTGCGAGCGCAGCGTCTGGAGCAGCAGGCGGCCCTCGGGCAGCTCGGGGAACTCCACCGGGGCGGCGGTGAAGTTGGCCTTGCCGGTGGCGGTGGGGAAGCGCCGCTCGTCGCGCGGGGCGTGGGGGAGGGCGAAGCCGCCGGGGCGGGCCACGCGCGCGTTGAAGTCCTCGAAGCCGGGGATCACGCGGGCGATGCGGTCGCGGATCGTGGCGTAGTCCTTCTCGAACTCCTCCCAGGGCGTGGTGCTGTTCTCGCCCAGCACACGGCGGGCCAGGCGGCACACGATGGCCGGTTCGGAGAGCAGGTGCCGGCTCGCGGGCTCCAGGCGTCCGCGCGAGGCGTGCACCATGCCCATGGAGTCCTCGACGGTGACGAACTGCTCGCCGCTGCCCTGGAGGTCGCGTTCGGTGCGGCCGAGGGTCGGCAGGATCAGGGCGCGGGCGCCGGTGACCGCGTGGCTGCGGTTCAGCTTCGTCGACACGTGCACGGTGAGGCGGGCGCGGCGCATGGCCGCCTCGGTGACCTCGGTGTCGGGGGAGGCGGAGACGAAGTTGCCGCCCATGGCGAAGAAGACCTTGGCCTCGCCGTCGCGCAGGGCGCGGATGGCCCGGACGACGTCGTAGCCGTGCTCGCGCGGCGGGGCGAAGCCGAACTCCTTCTCCAGGGCGTCCAGGAAGGCGGGCGCGGGGCGCTCGAAGATGCCCATCGTGCGGTCGCCCTGCACGTTGGAGTGGCCGCGCACCGGGCAGACGCCGGCGCCCTCGCGGCCGATGTCGCCGCGCAGCAGGAGGAAGTTGACGACCTCGCGGATGGTGGGCACCGAGTGCTTGTGCTGGGTGAGCCCCATCGCCCAGCACACGATCGTCCGCCGGGAGGCGAGGACCATCTGCAGGGTCTTCTCGATCTCCGCGCGGGTGAGACCGGTGGCGGCCAGCGTCTCGTCCCAGTCGGCGGCGCGGGCGGCCTCGGCGAACTCCTCGTAGCCGTGGGTGTGCTCGCGCACGAACTCCTCGTCGACGGCACCTTCCGTGTCGAGGATCAGCTTGTTGAGGAGTCGGAACAGGGCCTGGTCGCCGCCGATGCGGATCTGCAGGAACAGGTCGGTGAGCGCGGCGCCGGCGGCGAGCCCCTTGGGGGTCTGCGGGTTCTTGAACCGCTCCAGGCCGGCCTCGGGCAGTGGATTGACGCTGATGATCTTCGCGCCGTTGGCCTTGGCCTTCTCCAGGGCGGAGAGCATGCGCGGGTGGTTCGTGCCCGGGTTCTGCCCGGCGACGACGATCAGGTCGGCCTTGTACAGGTCCTCCAGCAGGACGCTGCCCTTGCCGATGCCGATGGTCTCGCTCAGCGCCGAGCCGGACGACTCGTGGCACATGTTGGAGCAGTCGGGAAGGTTGTTGGTGCCCAGCTCGCGCGCGAAGAGCTGATAGAGGAAGGCGGCCTCGTTGCTGGTGCGTCCCGACGTGTAGAAGACGGCCTCGTCGGGGGAGGAGAGGGCACCGATCTCCTCCGCGATGATGTCGAAGGCGCGCTCCCAGGTGACCGGCTCGTAGTGCGTGCCGCCCTCCGGGAGGTACACGGGGTGGGTGAGCCGGCCCTGCTGGCCGAGCCAGTACCCGCTGCGGCCGGCGAGGTCGGCGACGGGGTGCGCGGCGAAGAACTCCGGGGTGACCCGGCGCAGGGTGGCCTCCTCGGCCACCGCCTTCGCGCCGTTCTCGCAGAACTCCGCGGTGTGCCGGTGCTCCGGCTCGGGCCAGGCGCAGCCGGGGCAGTCGAAGCCGTTCTTCTGGTTGACGCTCAGCAGGGTCAGGGCGGTCCGCTTCACGCCCATCTGCCGCTGGGCGATGCGCAGGGTGTGGCCGATGGCGGGGACGCCCGCCGCCGCGTGCTTCGGCTCGGTGACCCGCGGCGCGTCCTGGACCGGGTCACTCTTGGGCGGCTTGGTGGCCATCGCGCGCTCCTTCGCATGCACATGTGAGGTACGTCTCCGATCCTCGCATGCGCCCCTGACACCGCCGGAGCCCGGTCGCCCCCTTGTGACGCCGGTCCCGGTGACGTCCTGGAGGGGCGCGGGGAACTGCGTGCCCGGTCGCGACGGACCCGCACGGTACGCCGGCGGAAGCGCTGGGCCCGGCGACGGGGCGGCCCTTGTGACGCCGGTCCCGGTGACGTCCTGGAGGGGCGCGGGAACTACGTGACCAGCCACGACGCACCCGCACCGCACGACGGCGAACAGGGGGCACCGGCGAGCGTGGATCCCACTGTCAGTGGCACGTGGCAGGATCGGGGACGTGGCAGACACAGCATCGAAGAAGACCGAGACCCCCACCGGCGGCAGCCGCCCGCGCCTGATGCTCATGGACGGGCACTCGCTGGCGTACCGCGCGTTCTTCGCGCTGCCCGCGGAGAACTTCACCACCGCGACCGGCCAGCCGACCAACGCGATCTACGGCTTCGCCTCGATGCTGGCCAACACGCTGCGTGACGAGGCGCCCACGCACTTCGCGGTGGCGTTCGACGTCTCCCGCAAGACCTGGCGGAGCGCGGAGTTCACCGAGTACAAGGCGAACCGCTCCAAGACGCCGGACGAGTTCAAGGGCCAGGTCGAGCTGATCGGCGAGCTGCTCGACGCCATGCGCGTGCAGCGCTTCGCCGTCGAGGGCTTCGAGGCCGACGACGTCATCGCCACCCTCGCCACGCAGGCCGAGGCCGAGGGCTTCGACGTACTGATCGTCACCGGCGACCGGGACTCCTTCCAGCTGGTCAGCGACCACACCACGGTCCTCTACCCGACCAAGGGCGTCTCCGAGCTGACCCGGTTCACCCCGGAGAAGGTCGTCGAGAAGTACGGGCTGACGCCCGCCCAGTACCCGGACTTCGCCGCGCTGCGCGGCGACCCGTCGGACAACCTGCCCGGCATCCCGGGCGTCGGCGAGAAGACCGCCGCGAAGTGGATCAACCAGTTCGGGTCGTTCGCGGAGCTGGTCGAGCGCGTCGACGAGGTCAAGGGCAAGGCCGGGCAGAACCTCCGCGACCACCTGGAGTCGGTCAAGCTCAACCGCCGCCTCACCGAGCTGGAGCGGCAGGTGGCGCTGCCGAAGACGGTCACCGACCTGGAGCGCGCCGCGTACGACCGCAAGGGCGTCGCGATGATCCTGGACACCCTGGAGATCCGTAACCCCTCCCTGCGCGAGCGGCTCTACGCCGTCGACCCGGGCGCCGAGGAGGCCGAGGCCACCCCGGTCGTCGCGGACGGCGTGGAGCTGGACGGCACGGTGCTCTCCACCGGCGAGCTGGCCGGCTGGCTCGGCGAGCACGGCACCGCGCCCCTCGGTGTCGCCACCGTCGACACCTGGGCGCTGGGCACCGGCTCGGTCGCCGAGGTCGCCCTCGCCGCGGCCGACGGCAAGGCGGCGTGGTTCGACCCGTCTCAGCTGGACGAGGCGGACGAGGACGCCTGGACATCGTGGCTGGCCGACGCGGACCGCGCCAAGGTGTTCCACAACGCCAAGGGCGCGATGCGGGTCTTCGCCGAGCACGGCTGGGACATCGCGGGCGTCTCGATGGACACCGCGCTCGCCGCCTACCTGGTCAAGCCGGGCCGCCGCTCCTTCGACCTGGACGCGCTGTCCCTGGAGTACCTGCACCGCGAGCTGGCCCCGGCCGCGGCGGCCGACGGCCAGCTGGCGTTCGGCGCGGACGACGCCGCCGAGGCCGAGGCGCTGATGATCCAGGCCCGCGCCGTCCTCGACCTGGGCGAGGCGTTCGAGGGCCGGCTCCAGGAGGTCGGCGCGGCGGACCTGCTGCGGGACATGGAGCTGCCCACCTCCGTGCTGCTGGCCCGGATGGAGCGGCACGGCATCGCGGCGGACCGGGAGCACCTCCAGGCGATGGAGCAGATGTTCGCCGGTGCCGTGCAGCAGGCGGTGAAGGAGGCGCACGCGGCGGCCGGCCGGGAGTTCAACCTGGGCTCGCCCAAGCAGCTCCAGGAGGTCCTCTTCGGCGAGCTGAACCTGCCGAAGACGAAGAAGACCAAGACCGGCTACACCACGGACGCCGACGCGCTGGCCTGGCTGGCGACGCAGACGGACAACGAGCTGCCGGTGATCATGCTCCGCCACCGTGAGCAGGCCAAGCTGCGCGTCACCGTCGAGGGCCTGATCAAGACGATCGCCGCGGACGGCCGTATCCACACCACGTTCAACCAGACGGTCGCGGCGACCGGCCGCCTCTCCTCCACCGACCCCAACCTGCAGAACATCCCGGTGCGCACCGACGAGGGCCGGGCGATCCGCCGCGGCTTCGTGGTCGGCGAGGGCTTCGAGTCCCTGATGACGGCGGACTACAGCCAGATCGAACTGCGCGTCATGGCCCACCTCTCCGAGGACGCCGGCCTGATCGAGGCGTTCACGTCCGGCGAGGACCTGCACACCACCGCCGCCGCACAGGTCTTCTCCGTCGAACAGAGCGCGGTCGACGCGGAGATGCGCCGCAAGATCAAGGCGATGTCGTACGGACTGGCGTACGGGCTGTCCGCCTTCGGCCTGTCCCAGCAGCTGAACATCGACGCGGGCGAGGCCCGGATGCTGATGGACGCCTACTTCGACCGCTTCGGCGGCGTACGGGACTATCTGCGCCGGGTCGTCGACGAGGCGAGGGCCACCGGCTACACGGCGACCCTCTTCGGCCGCCGCCGTTACCTGCCCGACCTCAACAGCGACAACCGGCAGCGCCGTGAGGCCGCCGAGCGCATGGCGCTCAACGCCCCCATCCAGGGCACGGCGGCCGACATCGTCAAGATCGCCATGCTCAACGTGGACAAGGCGCTGACCGAGGCGGGCCTCAAGTCCCGGATGCTGCTCCAGGTCCACGACGAAATCGTGCTGGAGATCGCCCCCGGCGAGCGCGCGGCGGCGGAGGAACTGATCCGCCGCGAGATGGCCGACGCGGTGACCCTCCGGGTGCCGCTGGGCGTCTCGGTGGGCGCGGGCCCGGACTGGGAGTCGGCGGCGCACTAGCCGCCCGGCGTCCTGGAGGACGGGTGGGTGTTCCGGGGGCGGCGGCCGTACGCCGGCCGTCCCCGGTCAGTACGGCCGACCGGGCTCCGCCCGCCCAGTGCGGGCCCCTCGGCGTACCGGCGCTTCCTCTTCCTCGAAAGCCCCCGCAGCCTCCCGCAGTCCTCTGAAGCCTTCCGAAGCCCTCCGAAGCCTTCCGCAGTCCTCCGAAGCCCCCCGGAGCCCTCCGCAGTCCTCCGAAGCCCTCCGAAGCCTTCCGCAGTCCTCCGAAGCCCCCCGGAGCCCTCCGAAGTCTCCCCCTGAGGCCCGTCACTCAGGTGGCCCCCGCGAAAACGCCCCCGTCCCCGGCGCCCATGAGGATGCGGGCATGGGTATACGCATGCTCCACCACCGGACGGCACCGGGGCGGCCCGGCGCCGGCGGGCCGGCCTGCGTGCCACTCCCGCCGGTCCCGGCCCTCGCCCTGGGCGCGAGTACTGCCCGGGTCCCCGCCACCCTCGCCTCGGCCGTGTGCCACGTACGCGACGACCTGCGCCGCAGACTCGTCCACCGGGCGTCCGCCGCGCCGGACGCCACCGGAGAGCCACCCGCCTGGCGCCGCTGGGCCGACCTGACCCGCGGTTACCTGGCCCTGGCCCTCACGCTGCTGCCACGGCCCCGTCCCGACCGCACGATGACCCTGTTCATCGCGACCGCCGACCCCGTGGGCGCCCGCCCGGCCGGTTCGGCGCCGCGCAGGCGTCGACGCCGCCTGAGAATCCCGAAAACCCCGGAGAAACCAGACCGCCCCCGCGGCCGAGCGTGAACGGCGACCGGACTCCTCATGGCGGGCACGGGCCGGACAGACGACGCGGCATGTCCAACCGGGAAGAAACGGGCACGAACGGGTGCCCGTGGAAAGGAAGTTGTCGTAGGGTCGCCTGCGCACCGTACCGGTCGGGCAGGCGCACCCGGGTCTCTGCGACGATGCGGATACAACCCGCGGCGCCGGCCGATCGTCACACCAGGGCAAGCGCACCGAGGCAAGCACCGAGGCCGGCGCACCGAGGCGAGCACGACAGGGCGAGCACACGACGGAGAGGGACGCCACGGCGTTCATGGGAGGGGTTCACTCTATGGCGGCGCACATCGGCAGGCGGTTGCGCAAGAGCGCGATGACCACCACCGTCGCGGCGGTCGCGGTCGCGGCCCTGTCCGCGTCCCAGGCTCCCGACGTCACGGCCGGCGCCGACGGCAGACAGAGCACCGCCGACTCCGCGTCCTCCGCCGACCCCGGCTCCGGGGACGGCGCCACGGGCAACTCGCCGTACTACACGGACCTTCCGCCGCTCGACAGTCCCGTCCCCTCGCCCTCGTCGACCATCGGCACTTCCGTCACCCAGGGTTCGGCCGAGTCGGGCATCCCCGCCACCGTCCTGGACGCCTACAAGAAGGCCGAGGCGTCGCTGCGCGCGTCGAAGCCGGGCTGCAACCTGCCCTGGGAACTCCTCGCCGCCATCGGCAAGGTGGAGTCGGGTCAGGCCCGCGGCGGAGCCGTGACCGCCGACGGCACCACCACCAGCCCGATCCTCGGCCCGCAGCTCGACGGCAACGGCTTCGCGCTCATCAAGGACACGGACAACGGCGCGTACGACGGCAACAGCGAGTACGACCAGGCCGTCGGCCCGATGCAGTTCATCCCCTCCACCTGGGCGTGGGCCGGACGCGACGGCAACGGCGACGGCGAGGCCGACCCCAACAACATCTACGACGCCGCCCTCGCCGCCGGCCACTATCTGTGCCGCAACAGCTGGGACCTGTCGGACCAGGACGACCTGGACGCGGCCATCCTCAGCTACAACAACTCGACGGAGTACCTGCACACCGTCCTGTCCTGGCTGGAGTACTACCGCAAGGGCAGCTACGAGATCCCGGACGGCACCGGCACGCTGCCCGTGGGCCGCAGCGACGACGACACCACGGCCTCGCCCAGTACGTCACCCAGCACCGGGTCGTCGAACGGATCCGGCCGGTCCACGTCACCGGCCACCCAGTCCCCGTCCCCCTCCGATCCGGCGCCCTCCACCCCGCCCGCCACCGACACCCCGTCCCCCGGCGAGACGTCCCCGCCCCAGACCCCCACCGACACCGTGGCGCGCCTGGAGAACGCCGGCACCGGCAAGCTCAGCGCGATGGCGGGCGACGCGTTCACCGAGCGGATCAGCACCCGCGCGGAGACCGCCGCCGGCAAGGCCGTCGGCAAGGTACGGGTCCGCTTCACCGTCATCGGCGCCACCGACGCCGAGTTCACCACCGGCGAGAGCGTCGCCACGGTCGTCACCGACAGCTCCGGCGTGGCCACCGCGCCCGCGCTGCGCGCCGGGGAGAAGACCGGCGGCTTCCTCGTCCGCGCCACGGTCGTGGGCCGCGCCGTTCCCGGCCTCGACTACAAGGCCACCGTCACCCAGCGCGTCGCCGACACGGTCGTGCGCACCAGCACCACCGCGCTCACCTGCGCCGCGGGCGGCACCTTCGCCGACCAGGTGGAGGTGAAGGCCACCTACAAGGACGCCGTGGCGGACCGGGTCGCCGCCACCGCCACGCTCATCACGTCGGCCACCGACGCCACCGAGAACGACAAGGGCCCCTACTTCAAGGACGCCGACGGCAAGGCCGTCCGCAGTCTGACGGACCTGGAGACCGATGCCAAGGGCCTGCTGAAGCTGCCGACGCTGTACGCGGACGACACCACCGGAACCTTCCTGCTGCGGATCACCACCGCGGGCGGCGCGTCCGTCGACGTGGAGCTGACGGTCGAGCCGGCGGAGACGGTCTCACCGAGCCCGTCCGAGACGACCTCGGCGAGCGCGAGCGCCTCCGCCAGTCCCTCCGCCTGACCTGACCCGCGTACGCCTGCTCAGTCCCTCCGGGCCGACCGGGCCTTGGTGTACCGGGTGGGCTCGGCACCGGCCGGGTCCTCGGGCCACGGATGCTTCGGGTACCGGCCGCGCAGCTCCGCCCGGACGCCCCGGTAGCCGTCGCGCCAGAAGGAGGCGAGGTCGGCGGTGACCGCCGCCGGGCGGCCCGCGGGGGAGAGCAGGTGGACCAGGAGCGGCACCCCGGCGACCTCCGGGGTGCGCTGGAGTCCGAACATCTCCTGGAGCTTCACCGCGAGCACCGGCCGCTCGGGATCGCCGTAGTCGATCCTGACCCGGGACCCGCTGGGCACGGTGATCCGCTCCGGGGCCAGTTCGTCGAGCCGTGCCGCCTCTCCGGTGGCCCAGGGCAGCAGCCGTGCCAGCGCCTGGCCGGCGTCGATCCGCGCGAGGTCCGCGCGCCGCCGCGCCCGGCTCAGTTCGGGCTCCAGCCATTGCTCCACGCGCGCGTGGAGCTCCTCGTCGGACACCTCGGGCCACGGCGCCCCCAGGTGCCGGTGGAGGAAGGCGAGCCGCTGCCGCAGCGCGTCCGCCTCCGCCGACCGGCGCAGCAGCCCGAACCCCTCCCGCCGCAGCCCTTCCAGCAGGGCCTCCCGTACGAGTCCGGGGTCCGGGTCGCGCAGCGGACGCGCCGCCAGCTCGATCGCCCCGAGCCGCTCGACCCGCCGGGCGACGACGTCCCCGTCCGCCCAGCGCACCTCGTCCTCTTCCGTCAGCAGGGCGCTCGCCGCACGCCGCGCGACGTCCTCGTCGACGACCGCGCCGAGCCGCACGCGCGCGTGCCGCCGTCCCACGGGCCGATCCGCCACGGCGACGGCGATCCAGGGCGCCCCGCGCAACGCCGACCCCTCGGCCAGCTCCGCCCGGGTCCCGGAAGCCATCAGATACGACCCGCCGTCCTCCTTGGCGACCCGCTCGGGAAAGGCGAGCGCGGCGACCAGCCCGGCGATCCGCCCGTCGGTACGGCTGGTGGCCTGCTTGTCGGCATTGTCGGTGCTGGGTCTGGGGGCCTCTCGCCGGGCGTCCGTTTCGTCGGTACGGCTGGTGGCCTGCTTGTCGGCATCGCCGGCGCCGGTCCCGGAAGCCTCCCGCCGGGCGTCCGCCTCGCCGGCACCGCCCGCAGCACGGTCGGCGGCCCGGCCCGCGCCCCGGCCGGACACCTCCCCGGAGACCCCCCGCAGCCGTCGTACCTCCGCCCGCCACCGCGCCCCGTAGGCGTCACCCCCGCGCCGGGCGGCCCGTACCGCGGACGCCAGATCGTCCCCGTACTCCCGCGGTGCCTCCTCGCTCAGCAGCGCGACGACCTCCGCGGCCTCCCCGAAGGCCCCGGCCGCACCCCCACCGGAGTCCCCCGCGTCCAACAGCGCCCGGCCCAGACGCGGATGCACCCCGAGCCGGGCCAGCCGAGCGCCCCGCGCGGTGGCCCGTCCGGCGTCGTCCACCGCGCCCACGGCCGTCAGGACCGACCGCGCCGCCGCCATCGCCCCGCCCGGCGGCGGGTCCAGCAGCGCCAGCCCGGAGGCGTCCGGGTCGCCCCAGCAGGCCGCCTGGAGGGCGAACGCCGTCAGGTCGGCCCCCTTGATCTCCGGCGCCGGGAAACGCGGCAGACGGTCGTGCTCCGCCTCCGTCCAGCACCGGTAGACCACGCCCGGCGCCTCCCGCCCGGCCCGGCCCGCCCGCTGCCGTGCCGCCGCCCGCGAGGCCCGTAGCGTGGCCAGCGCGCTCAGCCCGCGCGCATGGTCGACCCGCGGCTCCCGCGCCAGGCCCGAGTCGACGACCACCCGCACGCCCGGGACCGTCAGCGACGACTCCGCCACCGACGTCGCCAGCACCACCCGGCGCCGCGGCCCGGGCGCCAGGACCGCGTCCTGCACGGCCGCCGGGGCCCGCCCGTGCACCTGGAGCACCTCGACCCCGTCGAGCCCGCCGAGCTGCCCCGCCACCCGCGCGATCTCCCCCACCCCCGGAAGGAAGCACAGCACGTCCCCGTCCCGCTCGGCCAGCGCCCGCCGCACCACCGACGCCACGTGCGTCAGCAGCGCCGGGTCCACCCGCATCCCGTGCGGCGGCCGCACCGGACGCGCCGGCGGCGCCCAGACCGTCTCCACCGGATACGAGACCCCCTCGGCCTCGACCACCGGCGCCCCGCCCAGCAGCCGGGCCCAGCCCTCCGCGTCGGTCGTCGCCGACGCCGCCACCAGGCGCAGCTCAGGGCGGAGCGTCTCGCGCACGTCCCAGAGGAACGCCGCCGCCGTGTCCGCGTCCAGATGCCGCTCGTGGCACTCGTCGAGGATCACGACGTCCACGCCGGCCAGTTCCTGGTCGCGCTGGAGCCGCTGGAGCAGTACGCCGGTCGTGACGACCTCCACGCGCGTGTGCCGCCCCACGACGCGCTCCCCGCGCACGGTGTGGCCGACGCTCTCGCCGGGCTGCTCGCCGAGCAGCCAGGCCATCCGCCGGGCCGCCGCGCGGGCGGCGATCCGGCGCGGCTCGGCCACCACCACGCGCCGCGCGGGAGCGCCCTCGCCCACCAGCCCGGCCAGCGCCAGCGGCACCAGCGTCGTCTTGCCGGTGCCGGGCGGGGCGACGAGGACCGAGGTGCCGTGCGCCTCCAAGGCGTCGTTCAGACCAGGAAGGGCGGCACGTAGGGGCAGGGCGTCCAGCGCGTCGTAACGGATCACGCGCTCAGTCTCGTACGCACACGAAGATCGCCGTCCCCGGGATCAGATGCCCGCGCAGCGGGGACCAGCCGCCCCACTCGGAGGTGTTCCAGTCGGGCCACTCCGGTTCGACCAGGTCCACCAGCGTCAGGCCGGAGGCGACGACGTCCCGGACGCGGTCGCCCAGCGTGCGGTGGTGCTCGACGTACACCGCGCGGCCGTCGCCGTCCTGCTCGACGTACGGCGTGCGGTCGAAGTAGGACGACGCGACGCTCAGCCCCTCCGGGCCGGGCTCGTCGGGGAAGGCCCAGCGGATCGGGTGAGTCACGGAGAACACGAACCGCCCACCGGGCCGCAGCACCCGCCGCACCTCCCGCAGCACCAGCCGCGGATCGGCGACGAAGGGCAGCGCCCCGTAGGCGGAGCAGGCCAGGTCGAAGGAGGCGTCCGCGAAGGGCAGCGCGCCCGCGTCGGCGCACACCAGGGGGAACGGACTCCCGATGCGCAGCGCGTGCTGCAACTGCCGGTGCGACAGGTCCAGGGCGACCGGCCGGGCCCCCTGGGCGGCCAGCCAGCGCGAGCACTGGGCCGCGCCGGCACCGATCTCCAGGATCTCCTTGCCGTGCAGCTCCTCCGACGGGCCGAGCAACTGCGCCTCCACCTCGTCCAGCCCCTCGGGGCACCACACGAAGCGGTCGTCGCCGAGGAACGTGCCGTGCTCGACCTGGTACTCGTCCGCGTTGCGGTCCCACCAGCCCCGGTTGGCGCGGGCGCTCTCGGTGACGCCTGCCGCACGACGGGTGGCCTCGGGTTCGGGACCTTCGGGCTCTTGGATGATCGGCTCCCTCGTACTGATCTGCGGCTCTTCCGTGGCTTACCGTGGTTCTCCGCGGTTTCTTCCGTACGTTTCCGCGGTTTCGCCGTGCGTTTCCGCGGCTCTTCCGTACGACCGTGTCCCACGGGTGTCACGCAGGGGCGCCGCAGGGCCCGCGTGGCCTCGGGAGACACGTTTTGTGCCGGGTATGCGGCGATCCGCCCCGGGTGTGCGGCTTCGCGCATTGACCCTGCCCGGCTGCCCCCGTATGCTACAAGTTGCGCTGCGAGCTTGCGCACCTCAGACGTAGCAGGCTGCGCTCGCATCTGTTGTATGTCCCCTCGGTTGTCGAGGCGCCATACCGGTCACCGGTGGGGTGCTTCCTTGGCTGTCCGGCTTCTGCAGAGCGAAACGGGCTCCGGCGTAGCAGTACCTACGACTTCAATGTCCGTACCGGAGCCCTTTCCCACATGACGAGCAGCACCGAGACCACCGCCACCACCCCGCAGGTAGCGGTCAACGACATCGGTAACGAGGAAGCCTTCCTCGCCGCGATCGACGAGACGATCAAGTACTTCAACGACGGCGACATCGTCGACGGCGTCATCGTGAAGGTCGACCGGGACGAGGTCCTGCTCGACATCGGTTACAAGACCGAAGGTGTGATCCCGAGCCGCGAGCTCTCGATCAAGCACGATGTCGACCCCAACGAGGTCGTCGCCGTCGGTGACGAGATCGAGGCCCTTGTTCTCCAGAAGGAGGACAAGGAAGGCCGCCTGATCCTCTCGAAGAAGCGCGCCCAGTACGAGCGTGCCTGGGGCACCATCGAGAAGATCAAGGAAGAGGACGGGATCGTCACCGGTACCGTCATCGAGGTCGTCAAGGGTGGTCTCATCCTCGACATCGGCCTCCGTGGCTTCCTCCCGGCCTCCCTGGTCGAGATGCGCCGCGTCCGCGACCTCCAGCCCTACGTGGGCAAGGAGCTCGAGGCCAAGATCATCGAGCTGGACAAGAACCGCAACAACGTGGTCCTGTCCCGCCGTGCCTGGCTGGAGCAGACCCAGTCCGAGGTCCGCCAGACCTTCCTCACCACCCTCCAGAAGGGCCAGGTGCGGTCCGGCGTCGTCTCCTCGATCGTCAACTTCGGTGCCTTCGTGGACCTGGGTGGCGTCGACGGTCTGGTCCACGTCTCCGAGCTGTCCTGGAAGCACATCGACCACCCGTCCGAGGTCGTCGAGGTCGGTCAGGAAGTCACCGTCGAGGTCCTCGACGTGGACATGGACCGCGAGCGCGTCTCCCTGTCGCTGAAGGCGACCCAGGAAGACCCGTGGCAGCAGTTCGCCCGCACCCACCAGATCGGCCAGGTCGTGCCCGGCAAGGTCACGAAGCTGGTTCCGTTCGGTGCGTTCGTCCGCGTGGACGAGGGCATCGAGGGTCTGGTCCACATCTCCGAGCTGGCCGAGCGCCACGTGGAGATCCCGGAGCAGGTCGTCCAGGTCAACGACGAGATCTTCGTCAAGGTCATCGACATCGACCTCGAGCGCCGCCGCATCAGCCTCTCGCTGAAGCAGGCCAACGAGTCCTTCGGTGCCGACCCGTCGGCGGTCGAGTTCGACCCGACCCTGTACGGCATGGCCGCGTCCTACGACGACCAGGGCAACTACATCTACCCCGAGGGCTTCGACCCCGAGACCAACGACTGGCTCGAGGGTTACGAGAAGCAGCGCGAGGAGTGGGAGCGCCAGTACGCCGAGGCGCAGACCCGCTTCGAGCAGCACCAGGCGCAGGTCATCAAGTCCCGCGAGGCGGACGAGAAGGCCGCTGCCGAGGGTGGCGACGTCGCGGGTGCGGCTCCGGCCGCGTCCGGTGGCGGTTCGTACTCCTCCGAGGGTGCCGACAACTCCGGCGCCCTGGCGTCGGACGAGGCGCTGGCCGCGCTGCGCGAGAAGCTGGCCGGCGGCCAGAGCTGACGCTCAGGCCCGTCTGCGGAAGGCCCCGCTCCCCTTCGAGGGAGCGGGGCCTTCCCGCGTTCCCGGCCCACGCAGCCGTAACACACAGCAATGTGTGCGATACACCTGTGCCTGTCGGCGTGTAACACGCCGCTGTGAGGATCCCTCCCGACTTCAAGATCACAGCCGTCGCGTACGGCGGTGATCACCAGGGACGTCTTCATGGACGTCTGGACGTCTGGACGTCTGGACGTCTCCAGGGACATCTGTCGGGACCCAAGGGAAAGGGGATCCGCCGCATGGCAGAGCCTCAGTCGGGAACGGTAACCAGCCGCCGCGGCTTTCTGCGCACCGTCGGCGTCACCGGTGGCGCCGGTGCCATGTTCGCCACCATGGGGGCCCTCGGCCTCGCCCCCACCGCCGCCTGGGCGGCCGAGAAGGAGGCGCCTTTCCAGGCGCCCCGCAGCGGCGACTTCCACCTTCAGGGCCGCCACGGCAAGCCCGCGAAGGTCGTCGTCATCGGCGGCGGCATCGCCGGCCTCACCTCCGCCTACGAACTCGGCAAGGCCGGCTACGACTGCACCGTCCTGGAGGCCCGCGACCGCGTCGGCGGCCGCAACCTCACCGTCCGCGGCGGCGACACCACCGTCGACCTGAACGGCCACCGCCAGACGGCCCGGTTCAGCGAGGGCCAGTACATGAACTGCGGCCCCGGCCGCCTCGCCCAGTGGATGAACACCCTCGACTACTGCCGCGAACTCGGCGTCGAGATCGAGGTGTTCACCAACACCAACGCCAGCGCCCTGATCTACAACGAGGGCAACGGCATGGCGGCCCCGGTCCAGTACCGCACCGCCAAGGCCGACGTCTACGGCTATGTCTCCGAACTGCTCGCCAAGGCCACCGACTCCGGCGCCCTGGACGCCGACCTCACCGCCGACGACAAGGAACGCCTGCTCACCTTCCTCAAGAGCTACGGCTCCCTCGGCGCGGACCACAAGTACACCGGCACCGAACACCGCGGCTTCACCGTCGACCCCGGCGCCGCGGGCACGCCCGGTGAGCAACTCGGCGGCGTGCCCTCCCTCGCCGACGTCTTCGCCTCCAACGTCGGCCGGTACTTCTCCTTCGAGTTCGGCTACGACCAGGCGATGCTGATGTTCCAGCCGGTCGGCGGCATGGACGCGATACCCGAGGCGTTCGCCCGCGCCATCGGCCACGGCAGGATACGCACCGGCGCCCCCGTCACCGACGTCCGCAACACCTCCGACGGCGTCGTCGTCACCTACACGCACAACGGCCGGAGGCGCACCATCGAGGCCGACTACTGCATCGCCACCCTCGCCCCGCACCTCCTCGCCCGGACCTCCCACAACCTCGGCTCCGCCGTACAGACCGCCCTGGAGGCCGTCAAGCCCTCCCAGGCGTCGAAGATCGGCCTGGAGTACAAGAGCCGCTGGTGGGAGACCGACTTCAAGATCTTCGGCGGCATCACCGAGACCGACCTCGACCTCACCCACATCTGGTACCCGTCCTACGGCCACCTCGGCGAACGCGGTCTGCTCATCGGCTACTACAACACCGGCGCCGCCTCCGAGACGTACTCGGCGCTCACTCCCGCCGAACGCCGGGCCCGTGCCGTGGCCCAGGGCGTCAAGATCCACGGCGAGAAGTACCGGACCGAACTCGCCGCCGCCTTCTCCCACCAGTGGAAGCTCACCCCGTACCTCGAAGGCGCCTGGCACTCGATGCCCGGCGGCCCCGACGCCCCCGCCTACGCACCCCTCAACCAGGCCCAGGGCCATGTGTACTTCGCCGGTGACTACCTCAGCCACCTCGACGCCTGGCAGCACGGCGCGATCGCGTCCGCGCGCAAGGTGGTGACGGAACTGCACGCGCGCGTGCTGGCCTCCTGAGAACTCCTGAGAACCCGGTGAGGTTCCGCGCGCACGGGGGCTCGGACGGGAATGCCCGGGCCTCCGTGCACGTTCGACCAGGGGGAAGACAAGGGAGGACCGTCACAGTGCTTGATCCGCAGGGTTTGTACGCATGGGAGCCGAAGGGCCTGGCCGTGGTCGACATGGCGCTCGCCCAGGAGTCGGCCGGCCTTGTCATGCTCTACCACTTCGACGGCTACATCGACGCCGGGGAGACCGGCGACCAGATCGTCGACCAGGTGCTCGACTCGCTGCCCCACCAGGTCGTCGCCCGGTTCGACCACGACCGGCTCGTGGACTACCGGGCCCGCCGGCCGCTGCTGACGTTCAAGCGTGACCGCTACACCGACTACGAGGTGCCCTCTCTGGAGGTGCGGCTCGTCCAGGACGCCACCGGAGCGCCCTTCCTGCTGCTGTCCGGTCCCGAACCCGACGTCGAGTGGGAGCGCTTCGCCGCGGCCGTCGGACAGATCGTGGAGCGGCTCGGCGTCCGCCTGTCCGTCAGCTTCCACGGCATCCCGATGGGCGTCCCGCACACCCGCCCCGTCGGCATCACCCCGCACGGCAACCGCTCCGAGCTGGTGCCGGGCCACCGCAGCCCCTTCGACGAGGCACAGGTCCCCGGCAGCGCCGAGGCGCTCGTCGAGCACCGGCTCATGGAGGCCGGCCACGACGTCCTGGGCGTCGCCGCCCACGTCCCGCACTACATCGCCCGCTCCGCCTACCCGGACGCCGCGCTGACCGTCCTGGAGGCCATCACGGCCGCCACCGGCCTCGTCCTGCCCGGCATCGCGCACGCGCTGCGCACCCAGGCGCACCGCACCCAGACCGAGATCGACCGGCAGATCCAGGAGGGCGACGAGGAACTCACCGCGCTCGTCCAGGGCCTTGAGCACCAGTACGACGCCGCCGCGGGCGCCGAGACCCGGGGCAACATGCTCGCCGAGCCCGTCGAGATCCCCTCGGCGGACGAGATCGGCCGCGAGTTCGAACGGTTCCTGGCGGAGCGCGAGGGGGACGGCTAGGGCCTGTCTGACCATTCCCGTCGTCGCCCGAAGGGCGGCTCTGCGGCGTCAGGCGCGTGCTCTGGGGGTCCCCCCGGCCGGAGGCTGGGGGAGTGCCGGCCCCTGGCCCTCGTACTGGACGTACTCGGGTCAGGGCCGGTGCGGCGAGAGGGCGTGTCTGACGCCGCAGCGCAGGCGGGAATTGTCAGGCAGGCCCTGGCAACCCCTAGGCTTGCGGTCATGCTGAGAGTGGGCCTGACCGGCGGGATCGGCGCCGGCAAGAGCGAAGTGTCCGGGCTGCTCGTGGAGTGCGGTGCGGTACTGATCGACTCTGACCGCATCGCGCGCGAGGTGGTCGAGCCCGGGACCGAGGGGCTCGCCGCGGTGGTCGAGGCCTTCGGCGCGGACGTCCTCGCCGGCGACGGCACTCTGGACCGGCCGAAGCTGGGTGCGGTCGTCTTCTCCGACCAGGAGCGGCTCGGCGTACTGAACTCGATCGTGCACCCCTTGGTGCGCACCCGGTCCGAGGAACTGGAGCGGGCCGCGGCGCCGGACGCCGTCGTCGTGCACGACGTCCCGCTCCTGACCGAGAACGGTCTGGCGCCGCAGTACGACGTGGTGATCGTCGTCGACGCCGCCCCCGTCACCCAGCTCGACCGGCTGGTCCGGCTGCGCGGTATGACCGAGGAGGACGCCCGCGCCCGGATGGCCGCCCAGGCGACGCGCGAGCAGCGCCGGGCGATCGCGGACATCGTCATCGACAACGACGTCCCGCTGGAGGACCTGCGGCGCCGGGTGAAAGAGGTGTGGGCGGAGCTGGCGCGCAGGGCGCACGGCGACTCCCGGAAGTCCCGGCCGCCCCAGGAATAGCGGCACCCGCACCCGCGTTGAACCGCCCCAGTGAGGGAAGGACTCTGCCGTGCCCGAGACCAGCGGACCGACCGGACGTACGCCGGAGACGGACGTGATCGACTTCCGTGCCGCCGAGCACCTGCTCGCGGCGCGGGACCCGCAGGGCGCGGTGAAGCTGCTGGACAGTGTGATCGCCGCGCACCCGGAGAACACCGCCGCCCGGCTGCTGCGCGCGCGTGCCTTCTTCGCCGCGGCGCAGCTCAGACCCGCCGAGCTGGAATTCACGATCGTTCTGGAACGGGAGCCGGACAACGCCTTCGCGCACTTCGCGCTCGCCCGCACCTACGAACGCCAGAACCGCCCTGAGCAGGCCCGACGCCACTTCCGACTGGCCGCCGCGCTGGATCCCAACCCGCAGTTCCTGCGGCGGGCGGACTTCGACGGCTGAGGACCGGCCGGTCAGGGTTGTTCCTGGGCGGTGCCTGGGGGTGTCCCTGGGCTGTTCCGGTCGGTTCCTGGATCGGTTCCTGGTACGGGGCCGCCCGCAGGGCCCGTGTTCGGCGCGGGCCGCCTCAGCGGTGTTTGTCCAGCGGTTCCTCCGGCGTCCTGTTCAGCGGTTCGTCCAGTGGCCGGTACGGCGGGATGTTCCGGCCGGGCTGCCAGTGCGGGCCCTGCCGGATGTGCCGCACGACCACCATCAGGTCGACCGTGACGATCAGCCACAACGCCGCGCAGGCCGCGGCCCACCCGGGCCGCCCGGCCAGCACGAACGCCACCGTCCCGAAGGCCGTCCAGCCCACGCCCCACACACTCAGCCAGAAACGCGCCCGCAGCGCACTGCGCGCGGTCACCGGTTCACTGCCTGTACGCATCTCGATCACCGCTCCCACCTGGCAACCTACTCGGCACCGGAACCGTTGACCAGGCGGGCCGATGCCGCCCGGTGCTCACTCGTTCGGGTGAGCCGGCCGGAGGTGGGAACGGGCGTGCGGGAGCGGTCCGTTGGACGGGCATGGAGCTGAAAAAGCGAGCGGGGCACAAAGGGACGGGACCTGGGGCCATCACCCCGGACGGTTGTGCGGTCGAGCTCTACTCCCGGCTGCCGGCCGGAGCCGAGCCGGACATCATCGCGTCTGCCGTGCCGGCGGGGGCACGCGTCCTGGAGCTGGGCAGCGGCGCCGGGCGCATCACCCACCCGCTGCGGGAGCGCGGGTTCGCGGTGACGGCCGTCGACGAGTCCGCCGAGATGCTGGAGCGTGTCCGAGGGGCACGCACGATATGCGGGCCGATCGAGGACCTCGACCTGGGCGAGACGTTCGACGCGGTGCTGCTCGCCTCGTTCCTCGTGCACACCTCCGACCCGGAGGTGCGGCGGGGGCTGCTGCGAGCCTGTGTGCGGCACGTGGCGAAGGGCGGCTGCGTGCTGATCCAGCGGGAGGGCGAGGACTACCACACCCGGGTGCCCCGGGAGCGGGTCGACCCCGGCGGCTTCACCGTGCGCATCGCCTCGTCGGAACCGGTCGGCGACGGAGTCAACGAGGTACGCGCGGAGTACGAGTTCCCGGACGCGGTCTGGACGCAGACCTTCCGGACGCGGCCGATGACGCGGGAGCGGCTCGAGGAGGTGCTGGCGGAGGCGGGGCTGAGAGTGGACCGGTATCTGACCGAGGACCGGATATGGGTGCGGGCCGTGCCCGCGGCCTGAACCGCGGGCCACGGGCACGGCCGGGCCGGGGGAGGGGGCCTCAGAGGCGACCGCCCGGGACCACAGTGAACGACGGCGGACCGGCCGGCAGGCGCACCGTGTACTGGCTCAGATAGGTGTCCAGGAACGGTGAGCGGTCGCCCTGGGTGGCGACGTCGTCGGCCGGGTCGTCCAGAGCCAGCCGCAGCCGCGCGTTCTTGACCTTGATGGTCTCGCCGGAGGGCGTGTCGCGCCACGAGCCGGTCTGGACGGAGCCGATCTCGACGGCCAGGACGTGCCCTGCGGCCAGCGTCCAGTCGGTCGACTTCAGGTCGACGGTCAGCCGGCCCGACTCCACCAGCGACACCTGCTCGTCGAACATGACGGCGCTGCCGTCCGGGGCGACGTCGTAGAGCTTGAGCATGATGTTGCCCTCGCCCCGCGCGGTCAGCGAGATCCGCGGAGTACCGGTGACGCGTACGTCCTGCCGCACCGGCTTCGACCACACGAAGAAACTGGAGGTGATGTCACCGGCCCGCTGGCTCTCGGTCTGGGCCTCGGCCAGTCCCTTCGGCGCGGCCTGCTCGGTCGCGGGCGCGTTCTCCATGTCCCACGTGCCCGACGGCTGCGACTGCTTCGGGGCCGGGGTGCCCCCGGACGCGGTCAGCGTCGCACGGGCCGAGGCACCGCCGTCGTCCACGTACGAGCCGCCGCCCAGGGAGAGGTCGACGGACCGTTCGACGACCGGCCAGGTGCGCTGGGCGCGCCAGGCGCCGGTGGAGTCCTCGACGGCGTAGGCCGGGTAGCGGACCGTCGGCTTGGTGCCCTTCAGGTACTGGTCGTAGAAGGAGAGCGTCTCCGCGTACCAGCCCTCGCGGCCCATGGCGAGGCGGCCGTCGCCGACGCGGTCGCCGCCGCGGACGTGGTCCCACTGGCCGAGCCAGCCGCGCTCGACGCCGCGGTGGTTGTCGAGGTACTCCTCCATCTCCTCGGGCTTGGTGTTGTTCTCGATGAAGCCCTGGGTGACGAAGAGCGGGGTGTCGCTGCCCTTGGCCAGCTTGGCCAGGTCACGGGAGGTCCAGTGCTCGTCCCACTGGTCGGCTATTCGGTACCCGGCCGAGTTCTCGGTCAGGCATTCCGGGTGGCTGTCCTCGTAGCGGGCGTTGGCCTGGTAATAGGCGTCGTCGTCCGTCATCGGCTCCATCGTGGCGATGGAGTTGTAGGCGCCGGCGGTGCCGGTCACGTTCGGACGGGGCACGCCGTTGGAGTAGATGTACTGGTACATGTCCCACACGGGCTCCTGGGCCACCACGGCCTTGAGCGCGCGCTGGTCCAGGTTGTTGCCGATCAGCCCGGTCACGGCGTCGTACGACTTGCCGTACATGCCGACGGCGCCGGTGGACCAGGGCTGCTTCGCGGCCCAGTCGACGGCGGCCTCGACGTCGGCCTGCTCGCCGGGTCCGCCCCAGTCCAGGCAGCCGGTGGAACCGCCGAAGCCGCGCAGGTCGACCATGACGAAGGCGTAGCCGTTGTCGAACAGGTCGGCGCCCTCGATGAAGTCGTTGAACCGAGCGGAAGGGCCGGTGTGGGTGAAGCCCTCCGGGCCGGTCTGCCCCGAGTGCGCGAAGTAGGGGCCGACCGACAGGATGACCGGCACCTGCTTGTTCTTGGGCAGGGACTCCGGCAGCAGGACGTCGGCGTGCAGTTCGGTGCCGGAGTCGTCCGCGGACGGGAAGTAGTGCTGGGTCCAGACCGAGCCCTCGGGGACGCGGTCGTTCTCCTCGTGCGTGACCGGGTCGGTCGCGGTGGCGACCGCAGACGGCGCTGTGCCGGCCGCCGCGGTGGCGGGGCCGGCGAGTCCGGGGAGTCCGGCGGTCAGCGCGAAGGTGGCGACGAGCGCCGAGGCAGCCCGGACGGCCGCGCGACGTGCTCTCACATGCTCCTCCTTGAGGGATGGGTGGAGGTGGTGCAAGTGGTGCGAACATGCCAAGTGGGGCGTAATGCGGGTGGTGCGTGGTGCTGGTAATGCGTGGTGCGTGGTGCTGGTAGTGCGGAGTGCTGTGGTGTTGGCAGTGCTGGCAGTGCTGGTGGTGCTGGCAGTGCTGGTGGTGCTGGCAGTGCTGGTGGTGCTGGCAGTGCTGGTGGTGCTGGCAGTGCGGGTGGTGCGATGTGCAGGTCTAGCAGCGGTACCGGCCCGCCGTCGATGGGGCGTCGGTGATATGCCGGGCCCGGGGAGGGAGTTGAGGGCCGAGTGCGGTGATCATCTTCGGGCCGTAGTGTCGCGGCGGTGTGTCCGGCGCGTTACCGGTGCGGCGCGGGGGCGCATGCCGAGGGGCCGGCCGTGGCGGCGACCGGTCCGGAGGGTTCGGTGGGTTCGGTGGCGTGGGTCAGCGTTCGCCGGAGCGGCCCTTCGGGCTGCTCGTGCCGGTCGGACTGCTCGGGCCGGTCGGACCGCTGAGGCTGTTCAGGGCGCGCAGGCGTTCCAGTTCGCGCCGGTCGCGCTTGGTCGGCCGGCCCGCGCCGCGATCGCGGACGCCGATGGGGGCGACCGCTTCGCGCGGCGGGGGCGGCGGGGAGTTGTCGACGTAGCACTGGACGGCCACCGGGGCGCCGACCCGCTTGCGGATCAGGCGCTTCACGACGACGACGCGTTCCCGGCCCTCGTGGCGCAGGCGGACCTCGTCGCCGACACGCAGGGAGTGCGCGGGCTTCACGCGTTCGCCGTTCACGCGGACGTGACCGCCCCGGCAGGCGGTCGCCCCGACGGAGCGTGTCTTGACCAGGCGGACGGCCCAGATCCAGCTGTCGACGCGGACGGTCTCGCCGTGCTGTGCTCCGGCCGCCTCGGCCGCGGCGATCGCGGCGGCCACCTTGGGATCGGCGGCCCGCTCGGTGCCGTCCCCGGCGGTGGTCTCCGGGGCAGTGGCCTCCGCGGCGGGCGCCCCGCCCGTCCGGCCGGTGGCCGTCACTTCGGCGGGACCCGGTCCGTGGGTCCCCGCGCCGTTCCTGTCCTCATCACGCTCGGAAGCCATGCCCCCGACCTTAGTGGTCGGCTCCGCGAATCCTCCGTCGAGGCGTTCGACAGCGCATCCAGTCGTCCAGGCTCCTTGTCAGCGCACCTGGTCGCTCTTCGGCGCGACGCCATTGACGCCGGCCGGAGTTCCGTCCGGGGCGAACGGGTGGTGGAAGGTGAAGGCGTGCGGCGCGGAGCCGTGGTCGTGGAGGTGTTCCAGCCTGGAAACCCCGTCCTGCCAGGTGGGTATCACGCCGTCGGAGACCCACCAGAACACGTGATTCGGGTGCGCTGTCCTCTCGAACCAGTCGTAACGCCGGTTCAGTGCCTCACGGTGCAGACCGGTGTAGACGGCGTCGAAGGCGGAGCGCAGGTCGGTCCAGAGCGAGAGGGTCGTGGCCAGGGCGGTGGTTTCCACCGTACGGCCCTTGCCGTACCAAGTCGGTACGGCGAACTCTCCCCACGCACCCCAGTCCGCCCCGAAGAGCGCGCCCCGGTCGCCGTCTGCCGCTTCGGCACGCGCGAGGTATCCGGGGTGCTGGCCGATCTTCCGGTAGACGGCCTCACCGATGTCGTAGAACTCGTGTGTGGCAGGTGTGGGATCGGCGAGGGGTGACTTCAGGACGCCGAAGGTGTACAGCACGAGATGGGGCATGCGTCTCTCCCGGGTTGGGGGTAGTGCGACCGTGGGTGATCGCCGAAGACCCGGTGAAGGTAGCGGCCTGCGCGGACCCTGTCGAAGTTGCGTTTTCCCTGCCGAAATGGCCTCTTGCACCGGCCGTCACGGGGGCTGGGGCCGTGATGAGCGGGCGGGCTGCGGGGTACCGGTGACCGGTCCGCTTCGGCCGATCGGCCGCCGGGGCACCCGGTGGCGCCCCGCCCTACCGTGGAGACATGGACAGCAACGCCCTCACCGGACTCGACCAGCGGATCACGGGCTGCCGGGCCTGTCCACGGCTGGTCGACTGGCGCGAGGAGGTGGCCCGCACCAAGCGGGCGGCCTTCGCCGACTGGACGTACTGGGGCCGCCCGGTCCCCGGCTTCGGACCCGCGGACGCCCGGTTGCTCATCGTCGGCCTCGCCCCGGCGGCCCACGGCGGCAACCGCACCGGGCGCATGTTCACCGGCGACCGCTCGGGCGATGTGCTGTACCGGGCCCTGTACGACGTGGGCCTCGCCTCACAGCCCACCGCCGTCGCCGCCGACGACGGACTGGAACTGCGCGGCGTGCGCGTCACCTCGCCGGTGCACTGCGCCCCGCCCGCCAACAAACCCACCCCCGAGGAACGCGACACGTGCCGCCCCTGGCTGGTCCAGGAACTGCGGCTGCTGCGTCCGACCCTGCGGGCCGTGATCGTCCTGGGCGCCTTCGGCTGGCAGGCCGCGCTGCCCGCGTTCGCCGCGGCGGGCTGGACGGTGCCCCGGCCGCGTCCGGCGTTCGGGCACGGCGCGCGGTTCACCCTCGCTGCCGAGGGCGGTGGCACCGGAGGCGACGGAGGCGAGGACCTCGACCTCTTCGGCTGCTTCCACGTCAGCCAGCGCAACACCTTCACCGGCCGGCTCACCCCGGAGATGCTCCGCGAGGTCCTCACCACGGCGGCGCGCGCCGCCGGACTGCCCGCCGAAAACGGGGCGACGGGAGCGCCGCGAGCGGGTTAGCGTGCCCGGATGGGCGTGTATCCGGAGATCGAACCGTACGACCACGGCATGCTCGACGTCGGTGACGGCAACCGCATCCACTGGGAGACCTGCGGCAACCCCGAGGGCAAGCCGGCCGTGGTGCTGCACGGCGGCCCCGGGTCCGGAAAGAGCCCGGCGTTCCGCCGCTGCTTCGATCCGGCCGCGTATCGGATCGTGCTGTTCGACCAGCGCGGCTGCGGGCGCTCGACACCGCACGCGAGCGCCTACGACACCGACATGAGCGTCAACACGACCGCGCACCTCCTCGCCGACCTGGAGCGGCTGCGCGGGCATCTCGGTATCGAACGGTGGCTGGTCTGGGGCGTCTCCTGGGGGTCGGCGCTCGGACTGCGCTATGCGCAGACGCACCCCGGCGTGGTGACGGAACTGGTCCTGACAGCGGTCGCGACCGGCTCCGACCCCGAGGTCACGCTCCTGACCCGAGGGCTCGGCAAGCTGTTCCCGGCGGCCTTCGAGGAGTTCCGCGCCCTGGTCCCCGAGGGCGAGCGGGACGGCAACCTGGCCGCCGCGTACAACCGGCTGCTGGAGTCGCCCGACCCGGAGACGCGCGAGCGGGCGGCCCGCGCCTGGACCGACTGGGAGACGGCGATCGCCTCCGCCCCGCCGCGTTCGGTGCCGCGTTACGAGGACCCGGTGTTCCGCATGGGATTCGCGCGCACGGTGACGCACTACTGGGCCAACGGCCACTTTTTCGGCGAGGGCGGTGAGGGCGGTGAGGGCGGTGAGGGCGGTGAGGGCGGTGAGAGCGGCGAGGAGGGGGTCGTGCTGCGCGACGCGCACCTGCTGGCGGGCATCCCCGGCACCCTGGTCCAGGGCGCACTCGATCCCGGCAATCTCCTTGGCACCGTATGGCGCCTGCACCACGCCTGGCCGGAGAGCGAACTGCTGATGGTGGACGACGTCGGGCACAACGCGGGGGCGCCGAGCATGGCGGAACTGCTGGTGGCGGCGACGGACCGGTACGCGCGCGGCGAGCACGCGAAGGCCCCGGAATTCGAATGACGGGGGACGAGAGACCGATCTAGTGTCGAGGAGTCAACTGATCGACAAATCGAGGGAGTTCACCGTGAGAATGACCCGTACGGCGATATCCGCGGCCGTGACTGTGGCCGCCGCCACGGCCCTCACGGTCACCGGCCCCGCCCTGGCCGCCGGCACCGCGTCCGCGGCCCCCGCCTCGCCCACGCCCTCCGCGGTGTCCGCTCCCCTCTCCGTGTCCGCGGTGGCGGACGACGAGGACGACGTGAACGACGTGAACGACCTCAGGGTCGCGATCGTCCAGCTCATCTCCCTGCCGTACGCCGGTTCGGAGGTGCGGGAGAAGGGCCGGGCGGCCCTGGACGGCACGGTCGAGGAAATGCGTGCCTTCCTGGAGACCGGGTACCGCCTCGCGCAGGCCCAGGACGACCGCGTCGCCCTCGCCCAGCTCATCTCCAGGCCCGAGACGCCCCCGGAGGTGAGGGCGGCCGCGATCCAGCTGCTCAAGACCAGCGACCCGGAGGAGATGCGCCGGTTCCTGGAGACCGGCCAGTACGAGGTCACCGGCTGAAGCCCGTTCCCCTGAGGGGCGTGTGACCCACCTGCGCGCGCCCGCCACCCCGTCACGCCCGCCACCCCGTCACGCCCGGCTTCCCGGTAACCCCGTCACTCCGTTCCGCCCGGCGTCCCGGTCGTCTCTGTCACTCCGTTCCGCCCGGCGTCCCGGTCGTCTCTGTCACTCCGTTCCGCCCGGCGTCCCGGTCGTCCCTGTCACCCCGTCACGCCCGGCGTCTCTGTCACCTCGTCACCCCCGTCCCCGCACTCACCCCCGTCCCCGAACAGCTGCCGCACCGTCGACCGGTAGTTGGCCCGGACGTGCCGCAAGGCGTGCGCGCGGGCGCGGTCCGGGTCGCCGGAGGCGATCGCCTCGTACAGCTCCCGGTGTTCGGTGAGGAGTTGCGGCCACTCCTCGTTCCGCCGGGTCAGCCAGCGCAGCCGGCCGTCGACCGGTTCCATGACCGAACTCAGCAGGCTGTTGCCGGCCAGGGTCAGGATGCGGTCGTGGAAACGGGTGTTGACGTCGGTGATCGCCTCGGCGTCCCCGGCCCCGGTGGCCCGCGCCGCCGCCCGCAGCAGATCCTCCAGCTCCGCCAGCGCCTCGGGACCGGCCCGCGTCGCGGCGAGTCCCGCCGCGTACACCTCCAACGCCTCACGCAGTTCGAAGAGTTCCCGTACGTCGGCGGGCGTCAGCCGCCGCACGACGGTGCGGCGCGGGGTCTCGAACAGCACGAATCCCTCGGCGACCAGGGCGCGGATCGCCTCCCGGACCGGTACCCGGGAGACCCCGAAACGCTCGGCCAACTCCCGCTCCACGAGCCGGTCGCCGGGCCGCAGGCGTCCCGCGATGATGTCCTGCCGCAGCCCCGCCAGGACCCGCTCGCGCACCGCGCCCAGCGGTTCGATCTTCCCCATGCGTCCCATCTTCGCCGACTCCGGCGGTGTTTTACGGAGCGTTAACGAGCGTGACATCGGCGCGAAGGGTTGACGGGAGGACCATGACGGCAGTTTGGTATACCAAAACGGCGTCCCCGGGCGCCGCCAGGCTCGGTATGCCCTCCCGTCCCCTCGCCCCAGGAGGCCCCGTGTCCCTCGCCGACCGCGCAGAGGCCACCGGCACCGCAGCGTCCCTCCCCGACCCCGACCCACGGCTCACCAACGAAGACCTCGCGCCCGCGGGCAAGCGCACCTGGAAGGTCTTCGACCTGTTCGCCCTGTGGATGTCCGACGTCCACAACCTCGGCAACTACACCTTCGCCGCCGGACTGCTCTTCCTCGGCATGAACGTCTGGCAGGTCTTCACGTCCCTGCTCGTCGGCTTCGTGATCATCTACGTCGGAATGAACATGATGGGCCGCATCGGCCAGCGCACCGGCGTGCCGTTCCCCGTCGTCAGCCGGATCGCCTTCGGCGTCTGGGGCGCCAACGTCCCGGCGCTGATCAGGGCCGTCATCGCCATCATGTGGTACGGCATCCAGACCTACCTGGCCTCCGTCGCCGTCAACGTGATGCTGCTGGCGGCCTGGCCCGGTCTGAAGTCCTGGACCCACTCCTCCTTCCTCGGGCTCGACGCGCTCGGCTGGGTCTCCTTCGTCGCCCTGTGGCTGGTCCAGGCGCTGATCATCAGCCGCGGCATGGAGTCCGTCCGCAAGTTCCAGGACTTCTGCGGTCCGGCGATCTGGCTGGTGATGATCGCACTGGCGGTCTGGATCTTCGCCAAGGCCGGCTGGAGCATCTCCCTGACCAGCACCCCGCACCCGGTGTCGACGGGCGAGCAGTGGCGCCAATGGTTCGGCGCGATCGGCCTGATCCTCGCCACCTACGGCACGCTGATGCTCAACTTCTGCGACTTCTCCCGTTTCGCCCCCGACTACCGCACCGTCCGGCGCGGCAACTTCTGGGGCCTTCCGGTCAACTCCACGGCCTTCGTCATCCTCTCCGTCGTCGTCACCGCCGGCGCCTACGAGGTCTTCGGCAAGGAGATCACCGACCCGGCCTACCTGGTCGCGGAGATCGGCAACACCTGGGTCCTGGTGATCGGCGCGCTGACGTTCGCCATCGCCACCATGGGCGTCAACATCGTCGCCAACTTCGTCTCCCCGGCGTACGACCTCGCCAACGTCTGGCCGCAGAAGGTCACCTTCCGGATCGGCGGCATGATCAGCACGGTGGCGGCGCTGGTCGTGACCCCCTGGAACCTCTTCTCCAACCCCACCGTCGTCAACTACTTCCTCGGCGGCCTCGGCGCCTTCCTCGGCCCACTCTTCGGTGTGATCATGGTCGACTACTACTGGGTCAAGCGCGGGCGCGTCGACGTGGACCAGCTCTTCCGCGCCGAACCCGGTTCCCGCTACCACTACCGCGGGGGCGTCAACCCCAAGGCGCTGTGGGCGTTCCTGCCGTCGGCGGCGGTGGCGGCCGTCCTCGCGCTGGTGACGGAGTTCGGCGAGGTGGCGCCGTACTCCTGGTTCATCGGCACGGCGATGGCCGCCGGGCTCTACGGACTCCTGTGCCGGGGCGAGCGGACGGCCGGGGCGGAGGGCTGAGTTCCGGTGCGCATCGTCGTCACCAACTGCAACACGACGCGGCAGATGACCGAGGAGATCGTCCTCGGTGCCCGGGCCGCCGCGAGCCCGGGCACCACCGTGACCGGCCTGACTCCCGGGTGGGGCCCGGAGTCGGCGGAGGGCTGGCTTGACAGCTACCTGTCCGCCGCCGCAGTCATCGACACCCTGCGGACCTACGACGGACCGCCGTACGACGCGGTCGTCCTGGCCGGCTTCGGGGAGCACGGGCGCGAGGGCGTCCGGGAGCTGGTCGACGTACCGGTCGTCGACATCACCGAGGCCGCGGCGCACCTCGCCTGTCTGCTGGGGCGCCGCTACGGCGTCGTCACCACCCTGGAGCGCAGCCGCGGACAGATCGAGGACAGCCTGGAGACGGCGGGCGTGGCCCGCAACTGCGCGGCCGTCACCGGCACCGGCCTCGGCGTGCTCGACCTGGACGACGGCGAGCGTACCCGGGCCGCGCTGCGCGCCGCCGCGGAGCGGGTCCGGGCGGCGGGAGCGGAGGTGCTGGTCCTCGGGTGCGCCGGGATGACGGGACTGCGGCGGTCGGTCGCATCGGTGGGGGAGGAGCTGGGGCTGCCGGTCGTGGACGGCGTGGCGGCGGCGGTGCGGCTGGCGGAGTCCCTCGTCGCCCTCGGGCTGACCACGAGCAGGGCGGGCGGCTACGCGGCTGCGCTGCCCAAGCGCCGGGTGTGGGGCCGGCCGGGTCCCTGAGCCCGGACACCCGGCGGTGGCCTCACGGCCGGGTGGCCAGTCCGTCCAGGACCAGGTCGAGGAGGCGTTCGGCTTGCTCACGCCCCGCGGGCGGGGCCGAGGAGACGGCGATGGCCGCCAGGGCGGCGCTCAGATCGCCCGGGCTGACGTCGGTGCGGATCGCCCCGGCGGCCACGCACGCCTCCATCAGGTCGGCGACGGCCGCCTCGATCATGTCCCGGCTCTGCCCGTAGGGATTGCCGCCCGAGGCGGCGATGGCGCGCAGGGCCTCCGCCATGCCGAGTTTGGCGGTGACGTAGTCCAGGAAGAGCCGGGTCCACGCGCGCAGGGCCTCGTACGGCGGTCGCTGCGCCAGCAGGCCGGGGACGGCGTCGCAGAGCTGGGCCACCTCGTTGCGGTAGACCGCCTCGATCAGGGCCTCCCGGGTGGGGAAGTTGCGGTAGAGGGTCGCGCTGCCCACGCCCGCGGCCTTGGCGATGCGCTCCAGGTGCGCCTCCAGCCCCTCCTCGGCGAACACCCGCACCGCCGCCGTGAGGATCTTCTCCCGGTTGCGGCGCGCGTCGGCGCGCAGCGGACGCCCCGTCTCGTGTGCCCTCGGCTCTGCCATCGGCGGCTGCCGCCCCTCTCCTCGCGTTCTGTCCCGCTTGCTAAGTGGGGGCGTGTCCACTTAACCTGAAGGAAGTGGTGGCGTCCCCACTTCCACTGTAGGTCATGGCCTGACCTGCGCGCGCTCTCCCCAGCGAGGATTACTGATCATGTCGGGAATCGAAGGCAAGGTAGTGGCGATCACCGGTGCCAGCAGCGGCATCGGGGCGGCGACGGCGGCTCACCTCGCCGAGAAGGGGGCCCGGCTCGTGCTCGGCGCCCGCCGGGAGGAACGGCTGGAGGAGGTGGTGGACGGAATCGTCGCGCGGGGCGGCACGGCCGTCGGAGTCGTCATGGACGTGGTGCGCCGGGAGGACCTGAGGCTCCTCACGGACACGGCTCTCGACCGGTTCGGCCGGCTGGACGTCCTGGTCTCCAACGCGGGCACGATGGCGGTGTCCCCGTTCGACGAACTGCGCCAGGACGACTGGGACGCGATGGTCGCCACGCACATCACCGGCCTGCTGAACGGCATCGGGGCCGCCCTGCCCGTCTTCCGGCGGCAGCGCTCCGGCCAGTTCGTCAACGTGGCCTCCACTTCCGCCTACGTGGTGAAGGCCCCGCAGGGCGTCTACGCGGCCACCAAGACGGCGGTCAAGGTGCTGACCGAGGGGCTGCGCCAGGAATCCGGCCCCGACCTGCGCGTCACCCTCGTCTCGCCCGGACTCACCGACACCGAGGGGGTCGGCAAGGGCGCGAGCCCCGAGACGGCGGCGGTGATGACGCGGATGCGCGACGAGATCGGCGCCCCGCCCTCCGCCGTCGCCGCCGCCATCGGGTTCGCGATCGAGCAGCCCGACGGCATCGACATCAGCGAGGTCGTCGTCCGGCCCACCGCACAGGCCTGACGGGGGACGGGCGGAAGACGGCGGGGCGACGGGCGGGGGGGCGGGGCGACGGGCGAGGGACGGCGAAAACCTGTCGTACGGCATGAGCGGCCCCCCTACGCTGTCGACGCGGCGCACCCGCCCCGACCCGAAGGACCCCGCCCATGCCGGCCCGCCCCGCTCCCGCTCCCGACCCCGACCCCGACCAGGCATTCCTGGACACCACCGCCGACCGCCTCGCCGCGCTGCCCGCCGTCCGCGCGGTCGCCCTCGGCGGCTCCCGCGCCCAGGGCACCCACCGTCCGGACAGCGACTGGGACCTGGCCGTCTACTACCGAGGCGCCTTCGACCCGGCCGACCTCCGCGCGGTCGGCTGGCAGGGCGAGGTCGGTGAAGTCGGCGGCTGGGGCGGCGGCGTCTTCAACGGCGGCGCGTGGCTGACGATCGACGGACGCCGGGTCGACGTCCACTACCGCGACCTGGACGTGGTCGAGCACGAACTGGGCGAGGCACGGGCCGGCCGCTACCGCGTCGAGCCGCTCATGTTCCACCTGGCCGGCATCCCGACGTATCTGATCGTCGCCGAACTCGCGATCAACCGGACCCTCCGCGGCGACCTGCCCCGCCCCGCCTACCCGGAGCCGCTGCGCCGGACCGCCCCCGAGCGCTGGTGGGGCATGGCCGAGGCCACCCTCGCCTACGCCGAGGCCGGCCACGCCCCCAAGGGCGCCGTCACCCAGGTCGCGGGCGCGATCGCCCTCGCCGCGACCCAGGCGGCACACGCGGTGCTGGCGGCGCGGGGGGAGTGGGTCACCAACGAGAAGGGGATGCTGGAGCGGGCCGGGCTGGGCGGGATCGACGCGCTGATGGCAGGGCCGGTCTCCGGACCGGAGGCCCTGGTCGGGACGGTCGGGGAGGCGCGGACGCTGCTGCGAAGCGCCGTGGACGCCGCTGCGCGCCCCTGAATCGGCACTGCGCGATGGTCGTGTGGCGACAGTGACTGGAGGGCCCGGTCTGCCGCCCACCCGTGAATACGGTGAGTGATGGAAAGTGTGATGTCGGTAGGGGTCTAAAACCAACTCTGCTGTTATTCACATCAGTTGAGCTATGGTGACGGTCACGCTGTGTTGTTGTCGCCGGGCCGCGCACGGACGCCCCGGACACGCTGGACACTCGGGGGCTTCAATGGATCCGTACCTGCTCACGCTGGCCGGCACCGCGGGCACGTCCCTGGTGGCGTTGCTCGTCGGGGAGGGGTGGCAGCAGACGCGAGACGGGGTGGTGACCGTCTGGCGTCGCTTCCGGCCACAGGAGGCGGAAGAGATCGAACGCGAACTCGACGCGTCACGCCGTACGGCGGTGAACGCCGCACAGGACGACGGCGACCTCGAACGCCGATGGAGCGAACGGTTCGCCGCTCTGCTGGACACCCATCCCCAGGCCGCCCACGACCTGCGAGAACTGCTGACTCGCCGGGGCGGGCAGGGGGACGGACAGGTGGTCCACGGAGGCGTACGTCTGGAGGCGCACGCTCAGGGGAACGGCCGTGTCTACCAGGCTGCCCGGGACCAGCACATCGCCGAGCGATGAGGGAACCGGAAAACCCGCGGGAGGGTGATCCAGGACGCGTGGACGCGCGGGGCCGTGCCTCGGAGAACGGGCAGGTGTATCAGGCCGGCGCCAACATGTACGTCACTCAGGTCGAGGTCAGCCGTCGGGCCGACGACGTCGTCCAGGCGATGGCCGGTGCGGTGGGAGAACTGGTCGCGCGGTGCGCGGAACTCGAACGACAGGTCGAGCGGGCGAGGGCCGAGGGGCGGGCCGCGGCACAAGCGGAGTTTGCCGAGCGGCTGAGGGACGCGGAGCTGCGCGTCATCGGGGCCCAGCGGCTGATGCGGGAAGCCGAGGACAAGCGGGCCACAGTCGAGGCCCTGTTGATCGAGACCCAGCGGGAACTGGCGAGTCACCGCAGGGCGTCGCGACGGGAACAGGCGTCCGGCTCCGCGGACGATCCCGGCCGTCTCCCGGGAGACCGCCGGGAGGAGGAGCGGTTCACCGAACTCATCGAACGTGCCGAGCGGGAACTGGGTTCGTTGCGCGCGGAGTTGCGACTCGTCACCGAGGAGGCCCGGATACAGGAGACCGGGCCGACCGTGGTGGTGGGGGAGACGGTGCGCACGAACCGGCCGGAGCGGTCCTCCGCCTCGTCGGCTCCGACGCCCACCCCCAAGGATTCCGAGGCGCCCGAGACGTCCCGGAGGCAGCAGAAGGCTGAGGGAGAGGTACCGGAGGGCAAGACCTCTGGTCGCAAGGCTGCGGAGAAGGCTCACACGGTCGCGGTCGACGGAGGCTCCGGCTCCGCATCCAGCCCGTCGCCCGCGAAACCCCGCCGGCCGCCGCTGAGCACGTCCGGCCGATTCATGGCACTCGGCACCTTCTTCGCCGCCGCGCTGCCGCTGCCGATCGCCGGCTCCGCGATCCGCACCCTGTACGCGGCGGACCCGGGCCCGGCGGTAGCGTGGGCGCTCGTGTTCGACCTGGGCGTGGTGATCGCCGCCTCGGTGGTGGCGGCACTGGTCTACATGGGGCTGGTGATCAAGCTCGACTGGTCGTCCGACGGCGCCCTCGCGGGCTGCGTCGTCCACGTGATCGCCGGGGTGGCCCTCTTCATCACCGGCATCGCCGTGGGGCCGGACACGGCGCCGATGCTCGACAGAGCGGGGGCGTTCGTGGCGGAGTACTTCGGCCCGCTGTGAGGTGAGTGGGTGAGGTGACGCGCGTGATGTGACAGGTGAGGCGACGCTCGTGTCACCTCACCGAAACGCCACCGTTCGCTTCTCTGCACTCAGACGCTCTACGCTGGTGAGCGCATTCGGTTCAGCCCGGCCACCGTCGCCCGAAGGCTCACCCGCCCTCGACGAGACGACTGGAGGCCGTGCAGTGACCCGCCGCACCCCGGCCCTCGCGCTTCCGCCCTGGCTGGCGCACGCCCTGCGCGCCCAGCGCGGACCCGTGCCCTGGAGCGCCGTCGTGCGCGGGGCGCTCGCCGCCGGGCCGCTGCTGCTGGCCGCGCTGGCGGCGGGCCGGGCGTCCCTCGGGGTGGTCGCCGCCGTCGCCGCCATGCTGGCCGGGATCAACGACCGGCCGGGCAGCCGACGGGTCTCCGTCCGGCGGATCGGCGTACCGGCGCTCGCGGGGGCGGCCGGACTGTGCGCCGGCACGTACGCCGGGGACCATCTCGGCGCCGTCGCGCTGACCCTCGTACTGACCGTGCTCGGACTGGTCGCCGGGGGCTTCAGCGCCGTCGGGCCGGTGGCGTCCGGGGCGGCGACACAGTTGCTGGTCACGTCCGCGATCGGGGCCGGGATGCCGCTGCCCGATCCCGGCTGGCAGCGCGTCCTGGCGTTCCTCGCCGGAGCCGGCTGGCTGCTCGCGCTGCGGCTGGCCCTGCCCACGCCCGGGCCGCTGACCGGCGCGACGCCCCGCGACTTCCGTCTGGACTTCCGCTTCGACGGGGAACGCGCGGCCGTCGCAGGGGTCTACGACGCCGTCGCGGCGCTGCTCGACGCGGCCGGTACCCAGCACGCCGTCGCCCGCCGCGCCGCGCTCACCGCCGCCCTGGACCAGGCGCAGGACGCGTTCGCCGGGCCCCGGCTGCGCCGCTACGCCTCCTCCTCGGCCGAGCGCCGGCTGCACGCGCAGTACGCCGCCGCACTGCCGCTCGCCGAGGCCGCCACCGCGCTGGCCTGGGCGGGGGAGTCCGTACCCCGCCGGGCCAGTGAGGGGCCCCGGCGGCTCGCGGCGGCCGTACGCGCCGGAGCGCACACCGGTCCGTTGCCCGCCCCCACGCGCTCCGCGCCCGGCCTGCGCGCCCTCGACGACGCCCTGCTGCACGCCGCCGTCGCCTTCGACCGGGGACGCGGCGACGACCTGCACACCCGCAGGCGGTCACCCGGTTCCGTCCTGCGCACGGTGCTCGGCGCCGGCGGACGGGAGTACGGGCTGCGGGTCGGGCTCTGCTTCGGGGCCGGCGCGGCGGTCGCCCAGGCGCTGCACCACGCCCAGTGGTACGGGCTCCACCGGCACTGGTACTGGCTGCCCGCCACCGCCGTCTTCCTGGTCAAGCCCGACCTCGGCCCGCTGGTGTCCCGGGTGCTGTGCCGGGCCGCCGGCACGGTCCTCGGCGCGCTGGTCTTCGCCGCGGTGGCCGCCGTCCTGCCCCGGCCCGGCGGGCTCGTCGCGCTCGTCGCCCTCGCCGGGGCCCTGATCCCCGTGGCGACCCGGCACTTCGCCGCGCAGACCGCCGTGGTCACCGTCCTCGTGCTGGCCCTGGTCATGGTCGGCGGCGAGCCGCAGGCGTCCGCCGGGCGCATCGGCGAGACCCTGCTGGCCTGCGCGATCGTGCTGGTCGTCGGGCATCTGCCGATGCCGGGGCAGCGCGGCGGCGGGGTCCGCGCCCGGCTCACGGCGGCCGGTGACGCCGCGCACGCCTACCTCGCCCATGTGCTGAGCGAGCCCGACGACCGGGCCCGGCGCTGGACGCTGCGCCGGGAGGCGTACCGCACGCTCGCCGAGGCCCGCGCGGCGATCGCGCTGGCCGCCGCTGAGCTGCCCGCCCTCGCCCGCCACTCCCGGGGCGCCGACGAGATCGCCGCCACCCTGGAACGGCTCGCCGACACCACCACCGCCTGCGCCGTCCACCTCGACGACACGGGCCGGCTCACCCCGCGCCACCTCGCCCGGCTGGCCGAGCTGCGTGACGAACTGGCCGAACGGCGCGACCACGCCGGCGTGCGCCTGCCCGAGCTGCCGCTCACCGGCTGAGGCACCCGCGCTACCGCGGGGGGCGCTGTACGCCGGCTTCTTCGCGCCGGGCGTCGGCGTTCTTGCGCCGCGCGTCGGTTCATTGGCGTGCGTCGGTTCAGGTTCAGTGGCGCTGTGCGCCGCTTTCGCGCGCCCTCCAACAGCTCTCTCACGCCTCCAACAGCTCTGTCACGCCTACGGCAGCTCTGTCACGCCTCCAACAGCTCTGTCACGCCTACGGCAGCTCTGTCACGCCTACGGCAGCTCTCTCGCTCGTACCTCGGCTCCCTTGCCCGTACCTCAGCTTCCTTGCCCGTACTTCGGCCCCCTTGCCCGTACCTCGGCTCCCTCGCTCGCCCCGCACATCAGCTTCCCCGCGCCCTGCATCGGCCGCGTCCCGCCGTACGTTGGCCTCATGACGCATCACGCGCAGCCACAACCCGTGCAGCCCGTGCCGCCCGCACAGCCAGTGCGGCCCGCCGATCTCGTCATCACCGGATGCACCGTCCTCGTCCACGAGGGGGACGGCCCCGAGCACCTCGCGTTCAGGCCGGACGCCGGCATCGTCGTGCGGGACGGTGCCGTCGACTCCGTGACCACCGCGGCGGCGGCGTCCGCCCTGCCCGCCGTGGAACGCGTCGACGCGCGCGGTCAGGCAGCCCTCCCCGGGCTGATCAACTGCCACACCCACGCGCCCATGACCGTCCTGCGCGGCCTGGCCGAGGACCTGCCCACCGAGGAGTGGTTCAACGACGTCGTCTGGCCGGTGGAGTCCAACCTGACCGCACGCGACGTCGAACTGGGCGCCCGGCTCGCCTGCGCCGAGCTGATCCGGGCCGGGGTGACCTGCTTCGCGGACCACTACTTCGCCATGGACGCGGTCGCCGACGTCGTCGCCGAGTCCGGGATGCGGGCGCTGCTGGGCCAGGCGTACTTCTCCTCGCAGGGCCCCGAGGGACGGGAACGCTCCCTCGACTTCGCGCTGCGGCGCCGGGGTGGTGCGGACGGCCGGATCACCACCGCCCTCGCCCCGCACGCCCCCTACACCGTCACCGACTCCGACCTCGCCGCCACCGCCGAGCTGGCCCGCGCACACGGCCTGCCCGTCCATCTGCACGCCGCCGAGAACCGCGACCAGACCGAGACCAGCCTCGCCCGGCACGGCGCCACCCCCATCGAGATCCTGGAACGCACCGGCGTCCTCGGCACCGACGTGCTGATCGCGCACGGCACCGGCATCCTCGAACGCGACCTGCCGCTCCTGGCGCGCGCGGGCGGCCGCACGGCGGTGGCGACCGCGCCCCGCGGCTACCTCAGGTTCGCCTGGCCCACCACCACGCCGGTCCGCGCCCTGCGCGCCATCGGCGTGGACGTGGGACTCGCCACGGACGGCGCCGCCTCCAACAACTCCCTCGACGTGTGGGAGTCGATGGCGCTCACCGCCCTGATCCAGAAGCAGACCGAGGGCGACCCGCGCTGGCTGACCGCGCGCCAGGCCCTGCACCACGCCACGGACCAGAGCGCCCGCGCCGTCGGCCTGGGGGAGACGGTCGGGCGGATCGCACCGGGCCGGCGGGCCGATCTCGTCCTCGTCGACCTCACCGGACCGCACACCCAGCCGGTGCACGACCTGGCCGCCACCCTCGTGCACAGCGCCCGCTCCGGTGACGTGCGCACGACCATCGTCGACGGACGGGTGCTGATGCGGGACCGCGAACTGCTCACGCTCGACGTTCCGGCCGTGGTGCGGGAACTGGAGCGGAGGCTGCCCGAGCTGGTCGAACGGGGCCACGGCCGGCGCGTCCAGACGTACGACACCTGACGCTGCCGAGAACGCGGAAAGTTTTTTCGCGCGCCGCGATGAGTTCCGCCGCCGCCACCGGTCCACCCCTTGACGGACCGTTGCACAGGAGGAGCCCATGTCGCTTCCCGAGATCGTCTCCCGCCACGAATGGCGCGCGGCGCGCGAGGCGTTGCTGGCCAAGGAGAAAGCGGCCACCCGCGCGCGTGACGCGCTCAACGCCGAGCGGCGCGGGCTGCCCATGGTGGAGATCGACAAGGAGTACGTGTTCGAGGGCGGCGACGGAAAGGCCACGCTGCTCGACCTGTTCGAGGGGCGGCAGCAGCTCATCGTCTACCACTTCATGTTCGCCCCCGAGTGGGACGCCGGCTGCCGCAGCTGCTCGGCGTTCCTGGACCAGATCGGCCACCTGGCGCACCTGCGGGCCCGCGGCACCTCGTTCGCGGCGGTCTCCCGGGCGCCGTACCCCAAGATCCTCCCCTTCAAGGCGCGGATGGGCTGGACGTTGCCCTGGTACTCGTCGTACATCACCGACTTCAACGAGGACTTCGAGGTCACCCTCGAACACGAGGGCGAGCTGACCGAGCGTCCGGGCCTGAGCTGCTTCCTGCGGGAGCGTGACCGCGTCTTCCACACCTACTCGACGTACGAGCGCGGCCTCGACTGCCTCGGCTCGACCACCAGCCTGCTGGACCTGACCGCATTGGGGCGCCAAGAGGAGTGGGAGGAACCCGCGGGGCGCGCGTCGGCTCTGGGGGCGCCCATGGGCAGTGAGCGCCTGCGGTACCACGATGAGTACGAAGACTGACACGCACGGTGAGTGAGAGGCCCGAAAAGGCGTAATAGTGCTCACTCTTTGCGGTGAACGCGTGTCAGCTACGTCTCGATACCGTCACTCGACGAGGTGTTCACCCCATCGTTGGCGTTTAACTCTACGAGTGCAACGCCAGATGGAGGTGCGGGGTGAACGGGCGAACAGTGCTCGAACGCTTTCCGGCCGGTGGACCGCGGGGGTCCTGGCCGGCCGAGGAGTTCGCGGACGCGCGGCGTCAGGAGGGTCTGCCCGCCGAGGTCGTCATGGACCTCGCGACCGACATGTTCCTGGTGATCGTGCGGGGCGGCGAGGCAACCGGGGGCGCCGCGGCCTGAGCCGTGCGGTGCGCTGCCCGCTCGGCTGATCAGGCCGACTTGGGCGCGGGCACCGGAGCCTTCGGCGAGGTCTTCGCCGAAGCCGGCGTTGACGTCTGCGTTGATGTCGGCGTTGATGTCTTGGTCGAAGTCTTCGGCGGGGACTGCTTGGTGGTCTTGTTCAGGGAGTGCTTCCGGGTGGGCACCGGCGTCCGCGCGAACTGCTCGGCCTGGAGCGAGTACAGCTCGGCGTAGACCCCGCCGGTGGCGAGCAGTTCGTCGGGCGTTCCGGACTCCACGAGCCGACCCTGGTCCAGGACGTGCACCAGATCCGCGTGGCGCACGGACGCCAGCCGGTGCGTGATCAGGACGACCGTCTGGCCGCTGCCGGCCAGCGCCCGGATCTTCTCGAACACCTCCAGCTCGGCCCGCGCGTCCAGCGCCGCCGTCGGCTCGTCCACCACGAGGATGTGGCCCCTCCGGTACGCCGCCCGCGCGATCCCGAGCCGCTGCCACTGCCCGCCGGACAGCTCATGGCCGCCGGTGAAGTGCCGGGCGAGCAGGGTGTCCAGACCGCGCGGCAGGTCCGCGACCACCTCCCCGGCGCCGGCCTCGGCGACCGCGTCGGCCACCCGCCGCTCGTCCGGCGGCACGGTGGAGCGGCCCACGGCGACGTTCACCCGGGCGGTGAACGGCCACCGTTTGAAGTCCTGCGCCACCATCGCGATCCGTTCCGCCAGCTCCCGCCGGTCCGCCGCGGCGGCGTCCACCCCGTCCCACAGGACGCGTCCCCGCTCCGGGGTGTAGAGCCCGGCGAGCAGCTTGACCAGCGTGGTCTTGCCCGAACCGTTCTCGCCGACGAGCGCGATGATCCGGCCCAGCGGGAGAGTGAGCGACACATCGTCCAGGGCGGGGCGCGCGGAGTCGCCCGGGTAGCGGAACGTGACGTTCTCGAAGCGGATCTCGCGCGGGTCGGCGGGCAGCGCCGTGCCGCCCTCCGGGATCGTCCGCTTGGCCGCCTCCACGTGCAGCCGCTCCAGATCGCCGACGAACAGCGCCTCCTCGTGCAGCGCGTTCACCTCCACCACCAGGGTCTCCAGGCTCTGCGAGCCGGTGCGGATCGCGATCACCGCGGTGCCCGCCACCGACAGGGCCATCGCGCCGCCCAGCAGCAGCCCGCCGAGCGTCGCGTACGTCGCCGCCGTCGCCAGCCCCGTCCAGGCCGCCGCGATCAGACCGGTACGGGCCGCCAGCCCCGCCAGCCGGGCCTGCTCCGCCTCCGCCGTCTCCGACATCGCCCGGTAGTGCCGCAGCAGGAAAGCGCCCACCCCGTGCACCCGGATCTCGGGCGCCGCCTCGGGCTCGATGAGCAGCCCGGCGATCAGCCGGCCGGCGCGCACGTGCTGCACCCAGGCCTGGAAGGACTCGTACCGGCGCCGGGCGACCGTCAGCGCGCTCCAGGCGCTCGGCAGGGTCATGGTCACCAGCAGCGGCAACAGCGCCGGGTGCAGCACGGTCAGCACACCGGCCGCTGCCACCAGCGAGATCAGCGCGTTGATCACGCGCGCGCTGTACGCGATCATGCGGCGGGCGGAGACCGCGCCGTACTGGGCGGTGTCGAGCAGTTTGTGGAAGGCGTGGTCCTCGATGGCCGCCAGTTCGACCTCGGTCGCCCGCTCCAGGTACTGCTCCGTCGCCACCCGCTCCACCTTGGGCTCCAGCCGCCCCGTGGCGTACGTGGTGGCCGCCCGCAGCAACGCCGCCACCAGCATCATCGCGGCGACCGTGACCAGTGCGGGCAGGGCTTCGCGCAGCCGCTCCTCGATCGGTCCCGGCGCCATCAGCCGGCTCAGCACGCTGTTGACCGCCAGCAGGCTCACCGCCTGCGCCACGCCCCGTGCGGCCTCGGCCGCCAGCACGGTCCGCGCGGCCACCGGATCGGCCTGCCGGGCGAGCCGGAAACTGGCGGCCAGCAGGGACGGCAGGCGGGTCACCATGGACCGGAAACCCAGCTCCAGGAACGCGTCGGAGTGCTGGCTCCAGCCCGTGTCGTAGCGCAGGGGGCCGCCGAAGAGCAGCCGCTCCGACTCCGACACCCCGGCCGGTTCCGTCCCACGCTTCTTCCGCACCGTCGGCCTCCCCCGATCGACGATCGTGGACGGACGCCACTATGGCGGGGCGGCCCACGCGGGGACAGGGCGTGACCGGGGGACACCGGAGCGCGCGGGCGCACGACGGTTCCCGCGTGCGCCGCGGGGTCCGGCGCCACGGGCCCTCGGTCAGGCGGAGACCGGGCGGGACCAGGACGGTGTGGTGCCCGTCAGCCGGCACACCGCTAGGTAGAGGGGGATGGGCGGGGTGTACGGGACCTCGCCGTCCGGGCGGTAGAGCAGGCCGGGGACGTCGAGCAGGTCGGGCAGGACCGCGCCGGCGGCGTACTGCGCGGGCGCCGGCCACTCCATGGCGTAGTCGGAGTCGGAGGGGACGATCCACCACCAGTGCGCCTCGTCGGCGTAGACGCACCCCACGCGGGGCAGCCGGGGCAGTACCCGCTGGCCCAGCATCGGAGGGACCGCCACCGCGTCACAGCCCAGCGGGGCGCTCATGCCATCGGGTACGGGGAGGCGGTGCGGTGTCCGCGGCGCGTTCAGCCGGCGCTGGAGCCGGACCAGTGTGTCCAGGCCGCGTACCCGAGCACCCGATGCAGCCCTCACAGCCGTTCTCCCCCCGTTCCGTGCCGTGCCGTTCCGCGTCGTCCTGTTCCGTGCCGGTCCGTTCCGTGTCGTTCCGTTCCGTGGTGCCGTGTGCCGTGGGTCTTGTCGGCGGTGTCATCACCGCCCTCGTCATCGCCGGAACCCGCGCCGGGCGGGGCGGGCGGGCCGGGCTTGGGGCGGGCACCCCATCCCAGGTCGCCGCGCGGCTCGGGCGCGGCAAGGTGTCCGGGTGAACCGGACGGTTCGGGGGATCCGGAGGGGTCTCGGGGTCCGGAGTGTTCCCGGGGGCCGGAGGGGGCGCTGGGTTCCGAGTGTTCCCGGGGTCCAGAGGGGATGCGGGTTCCGGAGGGTTCCCGGGGTCCAGAGGGGATGCGGGTTCCGGAGGGTTCCCGGGGTCCAGAGGGGGTGCGGGTTCCGGAGGGTTCCCGGGGGTCGGCCGCGGGGTCCGGAGATTCCGCCGGTAGGGACGGTTCCGGTGGAACGTCGGCCGTGTGCGGCAGTTCGGCCCAGACCAGCAGCCCGGGACCGTGCTCCTGCGCGCCCCAGGCGTGGCACAGGGCATCGACCAGGAGCAGTCCTCTGCCGTGCTCGTCCTCGGGCTGCCGCCGGGACGACGGCTGCGGCTGGCCCGGCGCGCACCCCTCGTCCCGTACGGCTATGCGGACCAGGTCGGCGCGGTCGGACAGCTCGCACACTATGCGGCTGCTCGCCGTGTGCACGATGGCGTTGGTGACCAGCTCCGAGACGACCAGAGCCGCCGTGTCGCAGGTGTCCTCACACACCGACCAGCCGGTCAGCCGGGCGCGCGTCAGGCGTCTGGCCTGGGCGGGGGAACCCGGATGGGCGGCCAGTTCGAAGCGGAACCGGCGCTCGGCAGCCGGCCCGCAGGGGGCGGCTCCCGTGGCGGCGCCCGGGCCGTGGGGGCCCGAGGCGGCCTCTGTTCCTAAAGGCGCGGACGGAATCACGCTTGCCACTATCGCCCCGCCGGGAACACTTGGCAAGAGTCACTCTGAAAATTGCAGAGTGCTGTGTGACGTTCTGGACGGGCGTGGCACACTGCTCGCAACAGCACGTCGAGCGGCGCCACTTCAGATCCGGTCCGAGGTCTGACCGGACTCCGGAACGGGTCCGGGGAGGGCGCCGCCGGTCTGTCCGCGCGCGCTCGCGGCCTGCCCGGCACGCTCGGCGGACTTCAGTACAGCTCGATACGGGCTTGATACGGCCCGATACGGCTCGTACGGCTCGGCACATGACATAGGGACTCTTCGTGGAGGTGGAGCGGTGAGCGAACCGCGGTCCGCGCCGACCGTCGGTCAGGTCGTCCTCGGCCGACGCCTGCTGGACCTGCGGGAAAGCGCCGGGATGAAGCGCGAGGAAGCCGCGCGCATCCTCCGCGTCGCCCCCGCCACGGTCCGCCGTATGGAGATGGCCGAGGTCGCGCTGAAGATCCCGTACCTCCAGCTGCTCCTGAAGGCGTACGGCGTCTCCGAGGAGGAGGCCGACGCCTTCGTCCTGCTGGCCGAGGACGCCAACAAACCGGGGTGGTGGCAGCGCTTCCACGACATCCTGCCCGGCTGGTTCTCGATGTACGTCAGCCTGGAGGGCGCCGCGTCCCTCATCCGGTCCTACGAACCGCACTTCGTTCCCGGACTGCTCCAGACCGAGGCCTACGCGCGCGGGGTGCTGCAGTCGGGCGCCATCGGCCAGACCCGCCCCGACGACATCGAACGCCATGTCGATCTGCGGATGCGACGCCAGGAACTGCTCACCCGCGAGGACGCGCCCCGCCTGTGGGTCGTCATGGACGAGACCGTGCTGCGCCGCCCGGTCGGCGGCCCTGAGGTGATGCGGGACCAGGCCGACAGACTGCTCGACGCCGCGGAGTTGCCCAACGTGACCCTCCAGGTCGCCCCGTTCGCCAACGGGCCGCACCCCGGCACGTACGGGCCCTTCGTGCTCTTCCGATTCGCCGTGCCGGAACTCCCGGACATGGTGTACAGCGAGTACCTGACCGGCGCCGTCTACCTCGACGCGCGTGCCGAGGTGGCGACCCACCTCGAGGTCATGGACCGCATGGCGGCGCAGGCCGCTACGGCACATCGCACAAAAGAGATCCTCCGGGATCTCCGCAAGGAGCTGTAATGGATCGCATCACGTCCCAGCCCAGGTCACGGATACGCGGCCAGCGCATCTACAACGGCATGCCCGCGCGCGAGCTGGGCAGCGAGGGCTGGCACAAGCCGTGGAGCGGCGGCAACGGCGGCAACTGCCTGGAGGCGATGAAGCTCGCCGACGGGCGGATCGCCGTCCGCCAGTCCACCGACCCCGACGGACCCGCGCTGATCTACACGTCCGACGAGATGACGGCCTTCATCGAGGGAGCGAAGGCCGGAGAGGCGGACTTCCTGCTCTCCTGAACCTGCTCTTCTGAACCTTTGCGCACAGCTTGCCTCTAAGCCTCCCGTTCCACTTGATCGCTGACCTTGATCACCGACTTTGATCACTGACCTTGATCGCTGACCTTGATCGCTCACCGCCCACCCGGCTCAGCCCTCTGGAGTCCGTCATGACCGGACAGCAGCCCGTCGAGATCGACACGAGCAGACCTCACCCCGCACGTATGTACGACTGGTACCTCGGCGGCAAGGACAACTATCCCGTCGACGAGGAGATGGGCCGTCAGATGCTCACCCTCGACCCGCGGGTCCCGGTGATGGCGCGCGTCAACCGCGCGTTCATGCACCGGGCCACCCGCTGGCTGTCGCGCCAGGGCGTACGGCAGTTCCTGGACATCGGCACCGGCATACCGACCGAGCCCAACCTCCACCAGGTCGCCCAGGAGACCACGCCCGACGCCCGCGTCGTCTACTGCGACAACGATCCCATCGTGCTGGCGCACGCGGCGGCCCTGCTGCGTGGCACCCCCGAAGGGGCGACCGAGTACCTCCAGGCCGACGTCCGCGACCCGGACGCCATCCTGGACGGTGCCCGCAAGATACTGGACCTCGACCGTCCCGTCGCGCTGTCGCTCATCGCGCTGCTGCACTTCGTCTCGGACGAGGACGGCGCCCACGACCTGGTCCGCCGCCTGCTGGCGGCGCTGCCCTCCGGCAGCTACCTCGTGGTGACCCACGCGACCTCCGACTTCACCCCCGAGGAGTCGCGGGCGGCCACCGAGAAGCTCAAGGCCGCGGGGGTCACCCTGGCCCTGCGCTCCCGCGAGGAGTTCACCCGCCTCTTCGACGGCCTCGACCTCGTCGAACCGGGCGTCCAGGTGCCCCACCTGTGGCACCCCGAACTGGGCGAGCCGGTATCCGGCCAGGAGGACGGTGTGATTCCCGGGTACGGGGCGGTGGCACGCAAGCCCTGACCCGGGGCGCGGGCTGCTCCCCGTCCGGGAGGGGGGCGTGGGCTGCTCCCCGTCCAGGAGGGGGCGCGGACTGCTCCCCGTCCGGGGGGGGCGGGTTGCTCCCCGTCCCGGCCCCGTCGGGTCGGCGGTCGGTCGCGGAGCCGGGCGCGACGACTGTCGCTCAGGCCGTCATCGGTCGGTCGTACGGACCGATCGGTGCCGGCAGGGGCGAGGGCCGGCCGGTCAGGTGACGGTCGACGGCCGCCGCCACCGCCCGCCCCTCCGCGATCGCCCACACGATGAGCGACTGCCCGCGCGCGGCGTCCCCCGCGGCGAACACCCCGGGGACGTTGGTCTCGAACCCCGCGCCCCGCGCGAGCGTGCCGCGCGGTTCCAACTCCAGTCCCAACTGGCCGACCAGCCCGTCCGCACGGTCCGGCCCGGAGAAACCGAGGGCGAGCAGCACCAGATCGGCCGGGAGCGTCCGCTCGGCACCGGGCAGCGGGCGGCGCCCGGCGTTCACCCCGGTCAGGTGCAGCTCCCGCACATGCCCGTCCGCGTCCCCGGTGAGACGCAGCGTGGACGCCGCGAACAGCCGTGCGTCCGAGTCCGCCATCGGCGCGGAACGCAGGTCCCGTGCCTCCTCGTGCGCCGCCGACAGCCGGTACAGCCGCGGATACGTCGGCCACGGCTCCGCCTCCTCGTCGCGTTCCGTACCCGGCTGCGCGTAGATGTCCAGCTGGGTCACGGACGCGGCACCGTCCCGTACCGCCGTGCCCAGACAGTCCGCCCCCGTGTCACCCCCGCCGACGATGACGACGTGCTTCCCGGCGGCGGACAGCGGAGAGACCCCGAGATCCCCCTCGCACACCCGGTTGGCCAGCGGCAGATACTCCATCGCCTGATGCACTCCGGCCAACTCCCGCCCCGGCACCTCCAGTTCCCGCCACGCCGTCGCCCCCGTGGCGACCACCACGGCGTCGTACCTGGCCCACAACTCCTCCGCGGCGATGTCCCGCCCGACCGCCGTGGACGTACGGAACCTCGTCCCCTCCGCCCGCATCTGCTCGATCCGCCGCTCCAGATGCCGCTTCTCCATCTTGAACTCGGGGATGCCGTACCGCATCAGCCCCCCGATCCGGTCGTCCCTCTCGTACACGGCGACCGTGTGCCCCGCCCGGGTCAGCTGCTGTGCCGCCGCGAGACCCGTGGGCCCCGACCCGATCACCGCCACCGTCCTGCCCGACAACCGGTCCGGCGGGCACGGCGGCGTGAGGCCCTCCTCCCATGCCCGGTCGGCGATGGCGCACTCGACGTTCTTGATCGTGACGGCCGGCTGATTGATCGCCAGCACACACCCCGCCTCGCACGGCGCCGGGCACAACCGGCCCGTGAACTCCGGAAAGTTGTTGGTGGCGTGCAGCCGCTCACTCGCCGCCCGCCAGTCCTCCCGGGAGACCAGGTCGTTCCACTCGGGGATCAGGTTGCCCAGCGGACAGGCATGGTGGCAGAAGGGAATGCCGCAGTCCATGCAACGGCCGGCCTGCTTGCTGATGATCGGCAGCAGAGCCCCCGGGACATACACCTCGTCCCAGTCGCGCACCCGTTCCTCCACCGGCCTGCGGGGCCACTCCTGGCGGGGCGTGGTGATGAATCCCTTGGGGTCGGCCATGGCCGTCTTCCTTGTGTGAGCGGGGTCAGGCCGTGCGCGGGCGCCGCACTCTCCCTGTCACGATACGTCCGGCCGACCACCCCCGCAGGGCGGCCGCGACGGCACCTGATCGCCGGGCGTCCGCAGGGCCGGCATCGGGCTTCGGGCGCCGGGCGTCGCTCAGGTGAGGGCCGATATGTACGACACCGCCGCTCCGGCCGACGCCGCTGGACGGACGTGGTTCCACGCCGTCCACTCGCGTACGTACCTGGGCCAGTACGCGGTCGCCTCCGCGCTCTCCGGTTCCAGCCGGGCCAGCGCGTCGTTGCGGGGCACGTTGGCGACCATGGTGAGCCCGAACGAGCCGATCAGGTGCAGCCCGCTGCCCAGGAGCAGTTCCACGGTGCCCTCCTCCGGCCGGAGCACGAAGGTCACCACGGCGAGCACCGCGCACAGCAGCGCCGACCCGACGAAAAGGATCATGAACGGCGGCGTCACCGCGGCCACGTTGACCGCCTGCATCGCCGCCACGCCCCGCGCGGGCGGCAGCGCGGCCAGTCCGCGCATGACGAAGGCCGAGAAGCCGAAGAAGACGCCGGCCACCAGCCCTGTTCCCAGTACTCCCAGCACCGTCAGCACGAAGTACGGCCCCTCGATCATGTCCGCCCCCGCTCCTCGACGAATGTCATCCGTCCCCCCCCGTGACTTGTTCCCTCGTCTTCGCCACCCGAGCCATACCCGGGAGGCCGCCCCACCCAGCCCGTGTGCCGTGTGCCCGTGCCGTTCCTGTGCCTGAGCCTGTACGTGCGCCCGTGCCCTCGGCCTTTCCGGCCTGTCGCATCATGGGTGCTGTGGGATGGGAAGCGATCACCTGGGACCGGCTCGGCGGCCTGCTCGCCGAGCGTCTGCTCGACCTGAAACCGGCCGACGACGGTCCCTGGTGCCGCGTCGCCATCGACGGCGCCCCCGCGGCCCGCCCCGGTGACCTCGCCGAGCGGGTCGCCGAGGCGCTCCGCCCTCTCGGGCGGCCCTCTCTGGTCGTCGGCACGGACGGCTTCCTGCGCCCCGCCTCTCTGCGGCTCGAACACGGCCGCCAGGACGCCGACTCGTACTACGACGGCTGGTACGACACCCGCGCTCTGTGGCGCGAGGTCTTCGGCCCCCTCGAGCCGGGCGGCGACGGGCGGATCCTGCCCGACCTCTGGGACCCGGTCACCGACCGCGCCACCCGCAGACCCTACGTCCACCTCCCGTCCGGCGGGATCCTGCTGCTGCACGGTCCCTTCCTGCTGCGCCACTGGTTCCCCATCGACCTGAGCGTCCACCTTCTCCTCACCCCCGGCGCACTGCGCCGCCGTACCGCCGAGGCCGAGCGATGGACGCTGCCCGCCTTCGAACGCTACGAACACGAGACCGACCCTTCCGGTGCCGCGGACATCCTGGTCCGTGCCGACGACCCGCGTCACCCCGCCTGGAACGGGTAGTGCGTCCGGAGCGCACGGATCAGCAGATCTGCCGCGCGCGGGACCGGAGCGGGTTGTTCGAAGCCGGCCGTGCGAAGCCGGTCGTTCGCAGCGCGTCGTCAAAGCCAGTCGTTCCGCCGGAACCCCCGGTACAGCGTCAGACAGGCGACGGCGATCACGCCCAGGACCAAGCCGTAGCCGTACCGCCATCGCAGTTCCGGCATGTGGTCGAAGTTCATGCCGTACATGCCGCAGACCATGGTCGGCACGGCGACGATCGCCGCCCAGGCCGTGATCTTCCGCATGTCCGCGTTCTGCGCGACCGTGACCTGCGCGAGGTGCGCCTGGAGGATGGAGTTGAGCAGTTCGTCGAAGGCGGCTATCTGCTCCGTGGCCCGCAGCAGGTGGTCGGAGACGTCACGGAAGTAGGCCTGTATCTCCGGGTCCACCACCCGGATCGGCCGGGTGGCCAGTTCCTCCAGCGGCCGGCCGAGTGGTACCACCGCCCGCTTCAGCTCCAGGAGCTCGCGTTTGAGCTGGTAGATCCGCCCGGGGTCGAGCCGTGCGCCGTCCTCCGCGAACACGGCCGTCTCGACATGGTCGACATCCGCCTGCACCGCGTCGATGGCGGTGAGGAAGTCGTCGACGACATGGTCCGCGACCGCGTGCAGCACAGCCGAGGGTCCCTTGGCGAGCTGCCGGGGATCGGACTCCAGCTCCTCGCGCAGCGGCCCCAGTGAACCGTGCCGTCCGTGCCGCACGGTCACCACGAAGTCCTGGCCGGTGAAGACCATGATCTCGCCGGTGTTCACCACCTCGCTGGTGGCCGTCAGTTCCTCGTGCTCGACGTAACAGACCGTTTTGAAGACCGCGAAGAGCGTCTCCCCGTACCGCTCCAGCTTCGGACGCTGGTGGGCCTCGACGGCGTCCTCGACCGCCAGCGGATGCAGATCGAAGAGTTCCGCGATGTCCGCGAACTCCTCGTCCGTCGGCTCGTGCAGCCCGAGCCAGACGAAACCGTCCCCACGCTTGCGTACCCGCTCCACCGCGTCCACCAGACCGACAGCCCCGGGCACGCGGTTCCCGTCCCGGTACGTCACGCAGTTGACCACCGAAGAGCCCAGCGGGGAGCGCGCGGGATGGCTGAGGTCGACGCGCGGACGCCGGCGGGCGAGCCGCGCCACGCGGCGGAGGTGTCCGCCCTTGCCGAGGCTCGTGACCTTCCGCAGATTCCCTGCCATGGACATACGGATCTCCTCGCGTACTTCCCCGTGCGCCGTGCTTCCCGCGCCTGCCGCGCCAGTCTGCCAGGCCGGCGCGGACCTCGGACGGGCCTGTGGAAAGGGGAGATTCCGCTTGGTTCCCGGCTGTGGACAACCGGTCGTACCCGGATGCGGACAGCCCGGTTCCGTTCGGAGCGTCGGCCCCTTCCGACAAGCCGGGCAACTGGGATGATCGCCCCATGACGCGAACCGACGGATATCTCCTCGACAACCGGCAGACCGAGGCGGCGGAGCGTTTCGATGCCTTCGCCACCCTCTTCGATCCCACGACGTTCCGGCACCTCACCGCCATGGGCATCGGACCGGGCTGGCGCTGCTGGGAGGTCGGAGCCGGCGGCACCTCCGTGGTCTCGTGGCTGGCCAAGAAGGTGGGCCCCACGGGACGGATCGTCGCGACCGACATCGACACCTCGCGTCTCGCCCCGGCCGCCCGGCCGCCGGTCGAGGTGCGGGTGCACGACGTGGGCGCACAGGACCCGCCGGGCGAGAGCTTCGACCTGGTGCACGCAAGGCTCGTACTCGTTCATGTACCGGAGCGGGAACGGGCGTTGCGGTCCATGGTCAGGTCCCTGCGCCCCGGCGGACGCCTCCTGGTGGAGGACGCCGACCCCGCGCTCCAGCCGCTGCTGTGCCCCGACGAGTACGGGCCCGAGCAGCAACTGGCGAACCAGCTGCGGCACGCCTTCCGCAAGTTGCTGGCCCGTCGTGGCGCCGACCTGTCCTACGGCCGGCAACTGCCGCGGCTGCTGCGGGAGGCCGGTCTGCGCCGGGTCGAGGCGGACGCGCACTTCCCGGTGACCTCACCCGCCTGTGCCGCCCTGGAGTCCGCCACGATCCGCCAGGTCCGCGACCAACTGGTCACCGCCGGCCTCGCCACGGACCAGGACATCGACCGGCATCTCGCCAACGTCGCCTCGGGGTCCATGGATCTGGCCACGGCCCCCATGATCTCGGCATGGGGGCGCAAGGCGTAGCCGGGTGGCGCGGAGGCCCGGGCACACTGCCGGGCTGCCGACGTGCAGGGTCCGCCTGAACGTTGCTCGGCCTCCGCTCCGGTTCCTGTCCCTCGGCGGAGGTGAGACTGCTGTCACCCTGACAGGTGGGTGCAACCGCCGTGACGGGCGGTGAAGACAGTCACCGTGACGTGCCGGGGCGGTCGCCGTGCGGGACGCCGGAAGCTGTCGCCGTAGCGAGGCCGGACCTCATGGCGACGCCCGTACGTCAGCCGCCGTGGGCCGGGGGCCGGATACAGGCGGGCCGACCGCCCACCCGTTCAACCGCCTCCGCCCCCGCCCGGCACCCCCGCGCCGCCGCCTCCGCCGGACCCGCCCCCGACAGCAGGGCCGCGAGGAACGCCCCGGTGAAGGCGTCACCCGCGCCCGTCGCGTCCCGGGGCGTCGCCGGTACGGCGGGCACCCGGGCGCACACGGCACCGCCGCGCGCCACCACCGCACCGTCCGCTCCCAGCTTGGCGACCACAAGCGGCACCCGACGGCTCAACTCGACCGCCGCGCCGGCCCCTGCGTCGGCCGCCGCGCCGACCACCGCGTCGGCCGCCGAGTCGTCCGTCCGGAACAGCCCCGTCAGCAGACACGCCTCGTCATGACTCGGCAGGAGTACATCCACTCCCTGAACGAGGGAGAAGAACCGGTCGGCACCCAGTTCCGCGAGGAAGCCGGCCGACGCGGGATCCAGACTCACCGGCACCCCACGCGCGCGTGCCGCTTCCAGCGCGACCGCCACCAGCGCGCGGCTCGGCGCGGAGAACAGCAGGTAACCCGACAGATGCAGATGCCCGACACCGTCGAGCAGCGCGTCCGACCAGTCGCCGGGCGCGAGCCGGAGCGACGCCCCGCTGTCCGTCAGGAACGTCCGCTCGGCCGAGGCACCCGCGTCGACCAGGCAGACGACCGTCCCCGTCGGCGCCTCCTCGTCCACCACCAGACGGGGCCGTACCCCGGCCGCCACCAGCTCCCGCTCGTGCCAGACCGCCGCGTCCGCACCGACCCGCCCGAACAGCCGTACGTCCTCGCAGCCCTCGTGAACGGCCCAGCAGGCCACGTTGGCGCCCGCGCCGCCGGGCAGCCGGCGGATCGAGGCGGCCGTGTCCGTACCGACGGCCAGCGGCCCACGGGGGCGGACGACGATGTCCGTGATCACGTCCCCGATCACCAGCAGCGTGCCGTCCGGCCCCGCCGTCACGCCCCGGTCCAGGCCGCCGCCACCCGTGCCGCCAGCCGCACGTTGCCGCGCACCGCCGCCAGGTTGGCGGTCAGCGAGGCACCGTCCGTGTGCCGCACCAGGTGGTCGAGGAGGAACGGGGTGACCGCCTGTCCGGTGACGCCCTCTTCCGCGCACGCGCGCAGCGCGTCGGCGAGCACCCGCGCGTGCACCTCGGGATCGAGCTGCTCCTCCTCGGGCACCGGATTGGCGACGATCAGCGCCGACTCCGGCGTCCCGAGCGCGTCCTGCGCCCGCATCACCGACGCCACCTCCTGCGGCGTACGCAACGTCCAGTCCACCGGATGCCCCGAGTCGGAGAGGTAGAAGCCGGGGAACCGGTCCGTGCCGTACCCGGCCACCGCGACCCCCAAGGTCTCCAGCCGCTGGAGCGTCGCCGGCACGTCCAGGATCGACTTCACCCCCGCGCAGACCACGGTGATACGGGTGCGCGCCAGCAGGCCCAGGTCGGCCGACTCGTCCTGCGTCGCCGTCCACTCCCGGTGCACCCCGCCCAGCCCACCGGTGGCGAAGACCCGGATGCCCGCCCCCGCCGCCAGCGACGCGGTCGCCGAGACCGTGGTCGCCCCGCTCGCCCCGGCCGCCACCGCGAGCGGCAGGTCGCGGTGGCCGAGTTTGCGGATACCGTCCTCGTTGGCGATCCGTTCCAGCTGCTCCTTCCCGAGCCCGACGCGGGGTTGTCCGTCCAGCACGGCGATCGTGGCCGGAACGGCCCCTTCCTGCCGTACCGCCTCCTCCAGCTCCCGCGCCACCTGGAGATTGCGCGGACGCGGCAGCCCGTGCGCGATGATCGTGGACTCCAGGGCCACCACGGGCCGACGCGAGTCGACCGCCTCCCGCACCTCTTCCGACACCACCAGCACCACAGGTACGCCTCCTGTCCGTCGGCTCTCCCTCATCTCTGGCGGGCACGGCGCCGGGCCAAACCCTTGCGGCCCCCGGGTCCCGGCACCAGGCTGGTGACCATGACGGACAACACGGCACGCCTCGACCACGTCGTCCTCTGGGTGCGCGACCCGCTCACCTCGGTCGGCTTCTACGAGAAGACGCTGGGCATGGAGCCCTTGCGGGTCACCGAGTTCGCGGCGGGAACGGTGCCGTTCCCCTCCGTACGCCTCAACGAGGAGACGATCTTCGACCTCATGCCGCTCACCATGGCCCCGCGGATGACGATGCTGCCCGATGCCGCCGACAGCTCGGGCCATCCGGTCAACCACGTCTGCCTGTCCCTGCCGGAAGGCGACTTCGACGCGCTGCGCGGCCGTCTGGAGGACCAGGGCGCCCCGGTATCGGACTTTTCATACGATTCCTACGGAGCCCGGGGCATGGCCAGGCGCAGCTTCTACTTCACCGACCCGGACGGGAACATCTTCGAGGCGCGGTACTACGTCTGACCCGAGGGCCACGTGACCCGAGGGCGGCGCCTGCCGGGTCACCGGATCCGCACGGACCGCATCCGGCAGCCGAGCTGTCAGAACAGTGGCTCGGGCAGGACTCCCTCCAGCGCGAGCAGCTTCCTCTTGGTCTCCAGACCGCCCCCGAACCCCCCGATGCCGCCGTCGCTCCCCACGACCCGGTGGCAGGGCACGACGACCGGCAGCGGATTGGCGCCCATCGCCATGCCCACGGCCTGGGCCGCGCCCGGCTGGCCCACCCGGCCGGCGAGCTTGCCGTAACCGACGACCGTTCCGTAGGGGACCCCGGACGCCAGCTCCCGCAGCACCTCCCGGTTGAACCCGGATATCAGCGACCAGTCCAGGGGCAGGTCGAAGGCGTGCCGGTCACCGGAGAAGTACGCCCCCAACTGCTCCGCCGCCTCCGTCAGCAGCGGGGTGCCGGGTGCCTCCACCGGCTCGCCGCCCAGCCGCGCCGCGAGCCGGTCCAGCGCCCGGTCGCGGACCGGCCCGGCGGCGTGGAACACGACGTTGACCAGGCCCTCGCCGGTCGCGGCGAGCAGCAGCGGACCGATGCCGGTACCGACGACGGTCCACGCCACCCGCTGCACGTACTGCCCCTGGCTGTCCATGCGCACCACCGTACGGCCCACCACTGACAACGCCCCGCGGAACCGGCAGTCCTCCTCCCGGTACGGGCGAGGTCACCCGGTTCCCGGCACACCCCCGCGCGTCGCGTCCCGGACCACGTCGGGCCGGTTGGTGATGATGCCGTCGACTCCGTACCCGGCCGTCCGCCGGGCGTCGTCCGCGTCGTCGACCGTCCAGGCGAAGACCTCCAGCGGCCTGCCGTGCGGCCCCTCGAACGCTTGGACCGAGGACACGTAGACCGGCGAGAGCGAGCCGTAGGAGGGATTGATCTGGTCGGTGAACTCGGCGTACGCGGGCAGGTCGGACACGGGCGGCGTGCCCAGGAACCCGGTCTTGACGGCCGGCTTCAGCTCATGGACGGTCCGCACACTGTCCGCGCTGAAGCTCTGCACGACCAGCCGGCCGACGACGTGCCGCCGGTCCAGCCAGCCCTCGTTGCCGAGGACCTTGAGCGTCTCCCGCTCGATGCCGGGGTACAGCTCAGGATTCTTGATCTCCAGCAGCAGCTTCTGGTGGTGGTGCTCGACACGGTCGACATACTCCTCCAGCGTCGGCACGCGCGCGCCCGTGTAGGCGGCGCCGAACCAGCTTCCGGCGTCCAGGCGCGCGATCTCGGCGGCCGTGAAGTCCTTCACCTTCCAGGGCGCCCGGTCGGGGAAGACCTCCTCGGCGTCGGTGGTGCGACGCAGGCTGTCGTCGTGGAGGACGACGAGTTCGCCGTCCTTCGTGCGCTGGACGTCGTTCTCCACCCAGTCGATGCCCAGTTCGGCCGCCTTGTCGACGGCGGCCAGGGTGTTCTCCGGCGCGTAGGCGGAAGCGCCCCGGTGGGCGACGACCACCGGCCCCGGCCCGCTGCGGGACCCCTGGGCCCAGGAGGCGGGCGCCAGCAGGGCCGCTCCCAGGAGCGCGGTGGTCGTGACGGCAACAGCGCGCGCGTGCATGCGTACTCCTCGCGTCGAATGATCACGAACAGCACCACTGTGACAGCGGACCGTCAACGGCGGAGGAGTGCAGAATGGCCACAGGCTGAATGGAGTTGCTCAACTGTGCTCACGGGGGCGGCACAACTGGGGCAAGGCCGTGATTCTTTGCCGGAGAATCGTTCGACCATTCCGGTGGCGGTCATACTTCTCTGGACCCGGACCGCCCGTGCGGTCCTGGGAGGGGGACGTACTCCGGGGGAGCCAGGGCGTAAGAGGGCGGAAGGACAGCCGCGCATGCAAGGCACGGTCGACGGATTCAGTTACGGACTCGTCACACCGCTGGTGGCCTACCTGATGGCCTGCCTCGGCGGGGCCCTCGGCCTGCGCTGCACCACCAGGTCCATGCTGGTCGCCCAGTCGTGGCGGCCCGGATGGCTGGCACTGGGCTCGGCGGCGATCGGCTCCGGCATCTGGACCATGCACTTCATCGCGATGATGGGGTTCAGGGTCGAGGGCACACCGATCCGCTACGACATGCCGATGACGTTCGCGAGCCTGGCCGTCGCCATTGTGATGGTGGGCATCGGCATCTTCATCGTCGGCCACCGGGACGCCGGCGGAACGGCCCTGTTCACCGGCGGCACGATCACCGGTCTGGGCATCGCGTCGATGCACTACCTGGGCATGGCCGGCATGCGCCTCGACGGGGACCTGGAGTACAACACCGTCACCGTCGCCATGTCCGTCGTCATAGCGATGGCCGCCGCCACCGCGGCCCTGTGGGCGGCGGGGCAGGTCCGCGGCCTCCTGTGGAGCGTCGGCGCCAGTCTGATCATGGGGCTCGCGGTCGCCGGCATGCACTACACGGGCATGGCCGCGCTCGACGTCCATGTGCACGACACGGCCGGACCCGTCACGGGCGACTCGCCTGCCGCCCTCCTCGCGCCCATGCTGATCGGCCCGCTCGCCTTCCTCCTCCTCGCGGGCGTGGTTGTGATGTTCGACCCGCTCATGGTGGTGGGCGAACCCGCCCGGCGCCCGGTCGACCACAAGCCCGGCATCCCCGCGCACCCCGCCGGCCCCGGCCCGGCCCGCCACCCCGCGGCCCGCCACCCCGCCCTCCGCTACCGCCGTCCGCTGGCCCACCGGCGCTCCCGGACCCCGCAGAACCGCTGATCCGGGCCCATTGTCAGTGGGGGGTCGTACGGTGGATGGCATGCGGCCCGTTTCCCACATCGAACGCACGGTGGCGCCCTTCGAGGTCGTCAGCCCCTACCAGCCGAGCGGCGACCAGCCGGCGGCCATCGCCGATCTCGCCCGGCGCGTCGAAGCCGGCGAGAAGGACGTCGTCCTGCTCGGCGCCACCGGCACCGGCAAGTCCGCCACCACCGCGTGGATGATCGAGAAGCTCCAGCGGCCCACGCTGGTGATGGCACCGAACAAGACCCTGGCCGCCCAGCTGGCGAACGAGTTCCGCGAGCTGCTGCCCAACAACGCCGTCGAGTACTTCGTCTCGTACTACGACTACTACCAGCCCGAGGCGTACGTCCCCCAGTCGGACACCTACATCGAGAAGGACTCCTCGATCAACGAGGAGGTCGAGCGGCTGCGCCACTCCGCGACCAACTCGCTGCTCACCCGCCGCGACGTCGTCGTGGTCGCCTCGGTCTCCTGCATCTACGGCCTGGGTACGCCCCAGGAGTACGTCGACCGCATGGTCCCGCTCCGCGTCGGCGACGAGTTCGACCGGGACGAGCTGCTGCGCCGCTTCGTGGACATCCAGTACACGCGCAACGACATGGCCTTCACCCGGGGCACCTTCCGGGTCCGCGGCGACACCATCGAGATCTTCCCGGTCTACGAGGAGCTGGCCGTCCGGATCGAGATGTTCGGCGACGAGATCGAGGCGCTGTCCACGCTCCACCCGCTCACCGGCGAGATCATCAGCGACGACCAGCAGCTCTACGTCTTCCCGGCCTCCCACTACGTCGCGGGCCCCGAGCGGCTGGAGCGCGCGGTCAACGACATCGAGAAGGAGCTGGGCGAGCGCCTGGCCGAGCTGGAGCAGCAGGGCAAGCTCCTGGAGGCCCAGCGCCTGCGCATGCGCACCACGTACGACATCGAGATGCTCCGCCAGATCGGCTCCTGCTCCGGCGTCGAGAACTACTCGATGCACTTCGACGGCCGTTCGCCCGGCTCCCCGCCCAACACCCTGCTCGACTACTTCCCGGACGACTTCCTGCTGGTCATCGACGAGTCGCACGTCACCGTGCCGCAGATCGGTGCCATGTACGAGGGCGACGCCTCCCGTAAGCGCACCCTCGTCGACCACGGTTTCCGGTTGCCCTCCGCGCTCGACAACCGCCCGCTGAAGTGGGAGGAGTTCCAGGAGCGCATCGGACAGGCGGTCTACCTGTCGGCCACCCCCGGGCAGTACGAGCTGTCCCGCTCGGACGGCGTCGTCGAGCAGATCATTCGTCCGACCGGCCTCGTCGACCCGGAGGTCGTCGTCAAGCCCACCGAGGGCCAGATCGACGACCTGGTGCACGAGATCCGCACCCGCACCGAGAAGGACGAGCGCGTCCTGGTCACCACGCTCACCAAGAAGATGGCCGAGGACCTCACCGACTACTTCCTGGAGCTGGGCATCCAGGTGCGCTACCTGCACAGCGACGTCGACACTCTGCGCCGCGTCGAGCTGCTGCGTGAGCTGCGCGCCGGCGAGTACGACGTGCTGGTCGGCATCAACCTCCTGCGTGAGGGCCTCGACCTGCCCGAGGTCTCCCTGGTGGCGATCCTCGACGCCGACAAGGAGGGCTTTCTGCGTTCCGGCACCTCCCTGATCCAGACCATCGGCCGCGCGGCGCGCAACGTCTCCGGCCAGGTCCACATGTACGCCGACAAGATCACCCCGGCGATGGAGAAGGCCATCGACGAGACCAATCGCCGCAGGGAGAAGCAGGTCGCTTACAACAAGGCGAAGGGGATCGATCCCCAGCCGCTGCGCAAGAAGATCAACGACATCGTGGCGCAGATCGCCCGCGAGGACGTCGACACCGAGCAGCTGCTCGGATCGGGGTACCGCGGCCAGTCCAAGGACGGAAAGGGTGCCAAGGCCCCCGTCCCCGCCCTCGGCGGGAAAGCCGCAGGCGGCGCCAAGTCCGGCAGGAAGAAGTCGGGGGAGACGGCGCCGACCGATCGTCCCGCGGCCGAGCTCGCGGAGCAGATCGAGGAGATGACCGCCCGGATGCGGGCCGCCGCGGCGGAGCTCCAGTTCGAGATCGCGGCCCGGCTGCGCGACGAGGTCTCCGAGATGAAGAAGGAACTGCGTCAGATGAAGGAGGCAGGCCTGGCCTGACGGCCGGCCGGCCGGACGGCCGGACACGCACTGCGCTGCAAGACCGTCCCGGTCCGCTGTGACACGCGCTGCTGTGCCTGACCCCGGTGGCCGA
>NZ_JAGGOO010000051.1 GCF_018614415.1 Streptomyces sp. ISL-12 | reverse complement strand
CCTCGACATCGACCACCTCGTATCTGCACCTACAGCGAACTGAGAGCGGCAAAAGCCAAGGCCCAGGCGTCGACGGCATGGCGCCCACAGGGTGCATCGTGAAACTCACGTGGCCACCGCTCCTGACATCTGAGTTGTGAGCGGCTGCCCCGGGCTCGGCTACCAGTACTCGGTAATACTGCCGTCGGCGTTGATCTCCTCGCGGACTGTCTCCGCGTGACGTTTCCAGACCGGCATTTCTGCTTCGGCAGTCGCACGGAGCCAATCGGTGAAGGAGTCATGGCTGCGTACGGGAACGTCGCCGTTCACGCCCTCCGAGTACGACCAAACCTCGGGGTCGGGTCCGGTGCCTCTCATGAACTCGAACTGGTAGCCCTGATGCATGGTGAAGACGCGGTCGGTCGGATCGAAGGAGAAGGGCGAGTCGTTCTCTTCCAGCAGCTCGCGGGCGGCCTCTCCCAGTCCGAGAGCACGTGAGTAGTATACGTCTTCCCCGCGCATGAAGCGCCCGGCCCCACCGCCTATCAGGGACAGGAACTCCCGGTAGGCATCTGCCATCGGAGCCTGCTGATCACGCTCGATCTCCAGCACAGCCTCGGCCGACAGGCTCTGAAGCTGCTCGGGGCGGGCTGTCGTGCCGTCCGTGATGGCACCGACGACAGCACGGACCCGCTGCGCCGCAGTCAGCATGCCGGGTTCGTTCCAGGCTGCCGGCCACCGCTCTGTCTGCGTCGGTACGGCTGAGTTCGCTTCGCGGCGTCGCTTCCACCACATTCGGCACGCCTACCCTTTCGGTGATCAACAAGGCTCCGAGTTGCAGCGCTATGGGCGCGCAGGCATGGACACGCTCGGTGTCCATGCCTGCGTTGCTTCCGCGACGAAGCCTGAGTGCGAAGAACAGAGGGTGAGGAGGCTCAGGGCGCCCTTCTCTCAGTCTCTCTGTCCTTTTCGAATCATCCTGTTACTGGTTCCTCAGGGTCTCCTCACCGGCATGCGTCTCCTCGACGGCCTGCACGATTGCTTGTGCGACCGCGAGCACGTTCTCCCGGAAGAAGGAAAGCCTTCGGTAGAACGCCTCCTCCGACAACACCTGGTTCCAGGCCACCACTAGCGAGGCATGCACAGTGTGCAGGCCGGCCTTGTCGAGGACTACCGGTCCCCGCTCACTCGCCTGATCGAGTTGTTCCCTCAGTCTGCGCACGCCCATGTGGTCCTGACCGACCTGTATACACAGGGCGTCGTCCGACACTGGCAGGTCCTCCACGAAGGAGACCACTGTACGCAAAAGTGCCATCTGGGAGACGGTGGGACGCAGTTCATAGCCATCTGTCGTCCTCGTGAGGTGGACGCGCCCTCTCATCAGGGGCTCACAAGGGGAGCATAGTTCCCGCCGTACAGAAACTTGTGCTCACTGAACGTATAGGCGTGGATCATGCGGGCGTCCATGATAATGATCACACCTTTCTGAGTATCGTAGGCGACCTTGGCGGCGGGATTGCGCACGTCGTAGTGAGTGGCCTTGCCGCGCCATGAGGCAAGATACTCGGCCAGCTTCTTTGCGTCGTGACCGATACCCGGCAGCGAGTGGTTGCCGGCCGTGGAACTGCCGTCGTGCATCCTCTGGAAGTTGTAGTCCACGCCGTCCGCGACATCGGGGCCGTACTTGCCGTCGATGAGGTTGTACACGTCGTCCTTGATGCCGCCGAGGTCGACGTCGAGGTCGGGGCACGGCTCGGAGGCGGCCACAAGCTGCACGGATCGAGCCGGGCTTTGCTGTCCTTCGCCGACGGCGGCAGAAGACTTGACCACGGTCGGGTTGGTGCAGGGCGGCTTCGGCTTCTCCCTGGCTTCCTTGATCACCGTGCGCAGGCGTTCCATAAGCCGCTTGGCGCGGGCGTTGGCCTCGAAGAACTTGCCGATGCCGGTGCCGACGGTGACGACTGCCTTGCTGACCGCCGGTAGCTTGCCGATGACGACAAGAAGGCTGGCGGCGTCGATCAGCGTCCACAGACAGCTCTCGACGTCCGGAGCGGAGAAGCACTTGCGTGCGTCGTTGACCCCGATGACGTCAAGCAGGATCTCGCCGCCGTTCTCCTTCACCCAGTCAATGACGTCCTTGGCCAGGGTGGCCCGGGCGGCACGGTACTGGTCGACGCAAGTCTGGCCACAAGCTTCCAGCAGGATTTGTTCCTCTTCCGAGGTGAACGCCGTCCCAGGGTCTGGGGAGGAGTCAGAGGCCAATTCCGCCCGCTGAGCCTGGAGCTCCTGCCGCAGTTGCTCCTCCGCCCTGGTCGCCGCCTGATCGGCCTCCGCGGCGCTGGCTTGCGCGTTGGCCGCTGCCTCCTCGGCAGCCGTCGCGTCCCGCTCAGCCAGATCGGCGATCTCGCTGGCGATGGACGCCTCTGCCTGCGCGGCGTCGGCTGCGTCGTGCGCACCTGCGGCGTCCTTCTCCGCTTCCGTCGCGGCGTCCCACGCGGCCGATGCCTCTCCCTGAGCGTCGTTGGCCGCGCTGCGCGCGAGTACGGCGTCGGCATTCGCCTGCCGGTCGTACTCGATGGTGTTCGCCTCAGCCTCTTGGGCGGCTGTCGCGTCCTGTGCCGCGGCAGCCGCCGAGGCACGGGCCCGTTGCACCGAGCCGGCCGCCTTCGCTGCCGAGGCGGCGGCCCGAGCCGCCGCCTCGGCAGCGAGCTTGGCATCCTTGTCGGCAGCGGCTGCCGCGTCCTCGGCGGCCTGGGCCTGCTCGGCCGCGTCTTCAGCCTTGGCGTCGGCGGCTGCAGCCTGCTGCGCGGCCAGACTCTTGGCCTGCTGACCCACCAACACCGCCATGCCGGCGGAAGCGTCAGTCTCCTGATACGGGCTGCCCAGGCTGATCGCCTCGTTGGCCGGGTCGATCACACGTGTCGCGGCGTCCCGGGTGGCAGCGGCAGCCTGCGAGGCCGCCATGGCAAAGCCAGCAGTTCGGGCACTCTCCTTCTTGGCCGCTGTCGCCTCGGCGCGCGCCGCGGTCGCATGGGCGCGGGCCTCGACAGCCTCGGCAGCCGCAGCACGTGCGTACTCCTCGGCCTCCTTGACATGCTGGGCCGCCTTCTTGGACGCCTCGATCGCGTCAGCCGCCGCTGCATGCGCCACCGCCACCTGAGCCCGGGTGGTGGCCGCGTCACGTTCTGCGGCGTCAGCCGCTGACTCGGCACGGCTGGCTGCGGCGGTGGCCTCGGTGGCCGCTGCTCGGGCCGCGATGGCCGCCTCACTGGCATCGTCAGCAGCACTGCGTGCACGGTCGGCGGCCCCCTGGGCGTCGTCGGCCGCCGCCCTGGCCTCCGTGGCGGCGGCCCGTGCGTCCTCGGCGTCCGCGGTACCGACCGCCGCTGCGGCGGCCGCCTCCAGGGCGTGTGCGCGAGACGCCCGGGAGTCCCGGCGCTCTTCGGCCGCGATGGCCTCATCTCGGGCCTTGCCGGCCCGGTTCTCCGCCTCCACCGCGTCTCGACGCTTGCCTGCGGCGACAGTGCCTGCCGACTCGGCCCGCTCACGGGCCGCCGTGGCGTTGGCTTGCTCGTTCTTCGCACGCTCCTCGGCCTCGGCGGCCTTGGCTCGTTCGGCGTCAGCCTTCTTGCGGGCCGCCGCAGCGTTGTCCCGCTCGCTCTCGGCGATCTTCCTCTTCGCCGAGGCGTCTGCGGCGGCCGCCTTGGCGACGGCCTCAGCTGCTTCGGCTCGCTCCCGTGCGTCCTTGGCCTTGGCGGCTTCCTTGGCCGCCAGGTCCGCTTGTTCGGCGGCGGCATCGGAGGCCAGCTCGGCCTGCCGCGCACTCTCCTCCGCCGCGGCCCGGCGGTACTGTGCCTCCAGGGCGTGAGCCTCCGTCTTGGCACGTGAGAAGACGGCGCCGCTGTCGGCGACTGTCGCCTTGGCCGCTTCGAGTGCGGTCTCGGCGGCCTTCAGCGCGGCCTCAGCACCGGCGGAAGACGCCTTGGTTACTTGCGCCGACTGCTGGGCATAGGCGAGGCCACGACCACGCGGAGCGCCTGCTTCCTCGGCCACTTTCGCGGCCGCAGCCTCCGCAGTGTCAACGGCAACAGCCTGGGTCTTGGCGTCCTCAGTGTATTTTCGGGCCAGATTGATCTGCGCTGTGATCTTTGACTGAGCATTGGCGATGCCTGCCTCGATCATGTTCTTCTGGGCTGCTGTTGGCTCCCAGGCCGTGCCTTGGTTGCGCTGCCAACTGAGAATAGTTTCGGCGACCCACGCCTGCCCGACTGCCTCGACCATCGCCTCCGAAGCGTTCCACATGTCATCGTATGCCTTGGCCTCAGCCGCCACGATGGCATTGCGGTACTTCTCTTGCCCGTCAAGTTCTGCCTGCCACTCTGCGCGGGCGGTTTCCACCACCTCGGTCAGCGCCCGGTATGGGTCCGCGGGATTTTCCGGATCGCAGTTGGCGAAGCGGGTCTTAAGAGCTTCGACCTCGGTACGGAACTCCAGTGAGCCAGCTTCTGGGGCGGTTGTGGGGAAGCCTCCGTACTGCAGGAACATCCGCGCGTCGTCGGCGGACATGTTCTCGGAGAGCGTCGCCAGATCGCCGGCAACGGGAGCTCCGAACAGCTCAGCGATCTCCTTCTGGAAGGTGTCCAGCGCCGAGAAGTACTCGTCGGTGCCCTTGGTCTCAGCGATCAGCGAGGCGACACGGTCCACCGACTCCTGCCCTGCGCGCGGCACGAGGTCCGCGAACACCGCCTCTTGAGCTCGGTCGTGCGAGTCACGTCGGAACTCACGTAAATCAGTGTCGAGTTCCGGCGCCTCGTAGCTGCTGCCGAACTGTTCCAGTTGCTGTTGCCATCGTTGCTGCTGCTCGGTTTCGAAGCCGGGAGGAGGTGGTGCTGTTTCCCAGTCTTCATCGTTGGCCAAGGTGATCGGTGTGTGGCCGGAACCGTCCTCGGTCAGAGCAGCCGCACGGTCCTCCTCCGAACCGGCGAGCGCCGACATGGCCAACGCCTTGACTTCGGGACCGCCGCGGTGCAAAACACGGCCGATACGGCATTGGTCTGCCATCGCCAACTCGCCAGTATCCGAGCTGGGTGTCCAGGCGTTCCAGACGCTCCAAGTTCTGCGCCAGTTGTTCTCGGGGTAGGACAGAATGTTGTCCCACAGGTTCCAGTCGGGCCATTGTTTCCAGACGAAGTCGGGCAAGCCGGGTATGCCCTCTGTCGAGGCACGCTCCGTGAGCTCTGACATGCGTTCGGCCGCCGTGGGCTGAGTTGCGGCGGCCGAAGGAGCGGCCACTGTAGCCAGGAGCGACAGACTCGTAGCGGCTGCGGTGGCTACGGCGGCTCTCCTCGCAGCATGCCTGAATCGCCTCCAGCGGGCAGTCGGTCTGTTGAGCATTCGTCACCTTTCATCGCAGGCTTCCGGTTTTCCCGCCTCGACGGAGAGACGGGGAGACTGCACTGCTCGGCACCTGGTGCACTGCGGACTGGGGCGTGCTCACGGTGGTGGATCCACGCCCCGCCACAGTTCATCTACAGAGAACGCACAGTCGCCTGAGGTAACTAACGTCTCCGCGTGACGCCAGATCAAGAAGTGGTAAACGGGCGATAGCCTGACAAGCGATGTTTGGGTAGGCGTGACGACCCTCACGTTTGGGGAGGGTTGTGCCGACTTTGATTATTTTTTGGTAAAGGCGTTGGTGGTTACGGCCTTATCGCCTTGTGCTGCTCGTCGTCCTCACGGCCATGGAATGCGCTCCTTGCGTCCGGCGTAGGCCAGTTCGTCGTACGGGATGACGTCGCAGGGAACGTGGGGGCGGCGCAGGAGAAGCGACTGGGCGAGGAGGTCGTCGATGGTGGGCATGGCGGGGGAATCACTCCTGGGGATCGGTGTCGGGGCGGAGCTGGCGCAGGGCCCCTCGGGCGTGGCGCTCCAGGCTGTGGGTGAGGGCCGGGGACAGGCCGACGATGCCGGGCACGGCCTCGGGGGCGACGACGTCAATGACGGCTGGAGCGAGCGCATGCTGTCCCACGTGATCGCCGCGCTGATGCCCCGGGCGCGCGATGTGAGCCGCCAGATCGTCGAGGTCGGTGGCACAGCCACCTACGACTCGGTGGAGAACCACTTCGCCCCGGTCGTCCCCCGCTCGCTCGAAGATCGGCGGGACGCTTACCAGCGTTCAGGCGGTGGTCCGCCGCCTGGGACCCGACAGCCGGGCCGAACTGCTGCAGCGGGACGAACCGGCACGCGTCTACCGCATCGACCGCGAACTGCTGGAGCCGCTCCAGCGGGCCTTCGCCCTCACCGATGCACGCCCCGACCCCCTGCGCGGCAGCACGTCCGAGACGACCACCTGATACGGCCCGCGGCCCGACGGCCACCCCGGACGGCCCCGCGGCGCTCAGGCCCGGCGTGCGGCGGCCGGTCGGAGTGCCGGACAGCAGCTGCAGCATCTCCGGCCGCGCGCCCGGCGCGTTCATCTGACTTTCCATGCCATGGGGTGAACCCGCCCGGAACACGGCGTCTTCGCGCATCGCAGGCCACTA
>NZ_JAGGOO010000050.1 GCF_018614415.1 Streptomyces sp. ISL-12 | reverse complement strand
GCCTGTCGTTTGGATCAGGACGCGGGACATCGGCGGGACTTGTCCATGCCGGTGAGCGGGGTCTGGTGCGTGCGGCTGCAAGGCGGAGGAGGGAGTCGACGCGATGGGGGTCCCCCCGCGCGAGCGCAGCCGAGCGTGGGGGAGTCGGCGAGTGACGACAACGCCGCAGATGCGCGTGCCAGACCCCGCGTCTGCGGCGTGATCCAAAGGACAGGCCCTAGCGGCCTCGTGTGCGGGGACGGTGGTGGGTTTCGGCGAGGTAGTCGAGCTGTACCGCGTCGAGGGTTGTTTTGGTGATGCGTTCGGTGCCGTCGTGGATGGCGGTGATGGCGGCTTGGCGGATGAGTCGGGTGAGGGATCCGATGCGGCCGGCGGTGCGCTGGTGGAGGTAGGGGGCGTGCCGGGGGAGGGTGCCGGGCTTGTGGTGGTGGAGATCGAGGGCATTCTCGATGTCGGTGATGACGTCGCGGAAGGGGTGGCGGGTGCCGTGGCGGGCGGGGAGGGGGCCGCAGGTGATGAGGGTGGCGCGGCCGGCGAGCTGGGCGCCGCGGGTTCCGCTGAACAGGGGTGTGTCGGTGACGTTGATGCCGGCGTAGACGAACGTGGCGGCCAGGCGTTCGGTGAGGTCTTTCAACAGGTCGGCGGTTTGGGCGCCGGTGGTGGTGCGGGGGTTGAGGCGGTGGATTTCGTCGATGAGGACGAGTTGGACGCCGGCTTGGGTGTAGGTGTGGCAGACGGCGTCGGTGATCTGGGTCTGGGTCATGCGGGTGGTGACGGGGATGCCGAGGTAGCGGGCGAACTCGGTGATGAGGGTTTTCGCGGTGGCGCCGGGCGGGACCAGGACGTAGGCGACGGGGGCTGCGGCGTGCGCTGATCCGGGCGGTGTGGGGTTTTTGCGAGTGTGGGCGAGGTGGCAGGTGCGGCCGACGTTCAGCAGGGCGGTGGTCTTCCCGGCTGCGGCGGGTCCGGTGACGATGAGGGAGGGCCGTGCGGTGGTCTGCTGGTGGCGGCCGAGGATCATCAGGGTGCGGACCTGGGTGGCGAGCTGGCCGATGGCGGGGGTGCGGATGGTGACGAACGCGGAGTGGTAGGCGAGGCGTTCGTCGCGGCTGCGGGGCGGGTCGCCGGGCTGGGGCGGGGCGGACGGCTCGGTGGTGGCGAAGCGCTGCCAGCCCTGCCAGGTGGTCAGAGGCCAGGACGGCTCGACCGTACCGTCGCTGTCTGCGTCGGCGGGTGCACTGCTCGGGCTCTGCGCTGCTGGGCGGGGGTGGGTGTTCACCACTTGTCGGCTTCCTCGTGTGCGTCGTAGAGCCCGAATCCGGCGGCCGCGGCGGGATAGGTGTTGTCGTCGGGGAAGTCGTCGAGGTCGTCGATGCTGTCGTCGCCGTCGTGCTGCGCCGGCTCGCCGGTGGTGAGGCCGGTGCCGGGGTGCGGGGGCCGTGCGGCGGGGACCGGGGTTGTGGTGGCGCGGGCGAGGAGGGCTTGTTCGGTGGTGGTGGCGTGGCCGCTGTGGACGCGGCGCATGAGCTGGTCGAGGGCGTCGGCCAGGGCGGCTTCGTGTTGCTGGCTGTCGTCGTGGGTGCTGTGCTGGGCGTGGGTGCGGATGTGCTGCCAGGTGTGGTCGTTGAACGGCTGGTGGACGTGGTCGCGGTGGATCCACGGGATTTCGGTCAGCTCGCCGTCAGGCAGACGCACCCAGATCTGGCGGACGTCATGGGGGTTGTAGTGGATCTCCCATTTCCCGCCCCGGCCAGCGACCGGGGATGCCTGGCCGCGGTAGGGGGCGAGGAGATCGTGGTCGTAGGTGCGGTGGTTGATGGTGATGCCGGCGGGGGTGATGGCCTGCCAGCGCACGGGGAGCAGTTCGAGGTAGTCGCGGCCGGTGAGCGGGACGGGGACGTGTCCGGCGACGGCGACGAGTGCGGCCCACATCTGGTTCGGGGTGAGTGCTTTGCGGGGCATCAGAGGGTGGCGCAGGCCTTCGTGAGGGCGGTGGTGGTAGTGCACCAGCCACTCATCGAGCAGGTCCTGCAGTTGGGCGACGCTGTAGCAGGCGTCTTTCTCGGTGTCGGGGCCGCGACGGGTGACGTCGGAGCCGGTGTAGCCGGGCAGGTGCTGGCAGAACAGTGCGTTGATGGTGCCGAAGGTCCGCTCCACGATGCCTTTGGCGGTGGGGGCGTGGGGCGGGGCGGGCTGGACGCTGATGCCGAGGTGTTCGCAGGCGGCGGTGAACGCGGCGGAGACGAAGACTTTGCCGCGATCGACGACGATCGTCTCGGGCAGGGCGACGGGCCGGGCCGCCGCGCCGGCCAGACGCTCATCCAGCGCGGCCAGCCGCTGGTGGGGGAGCGCGGGGGCGTCGTCCATGCGCAGGATGTTGGGCCAGGTCGGCCGGGCGGGGTGGGGGACGGCCATCTCCGCCAGCAGCAGCGCCGCGTCGACGGCTTTAGTCGCGCTCGGGCACAGCACGGCGGCGAGGATGGCGCGGGTGGCGACGTCGACGGCGATGGTGAGTTCGGGCCGGGCCAGGCGGCCGTCGTCGAAGAGGGCGAGGACGTCCAGGCGGGTGGTGTCGACCTGGACCTGTTCGCCGGGCCGCAGGGCCGTAGCGGGGGTGAAGGCCCGCCCGTCGACGCTCGCGGGCACCTGCCTCACAGGTCCGGAGGGCAGTTCGCCGGGCCGGGCGAGGTTGGTGACGAGCCGGTACAGCGTGGCCTGGGACGGTGCGGGCACCGTGCCTGGGCCGTGCCGGTCCTGGAGGATCTGGTTGATCAGGGGGAACAGGCCGTTGATGGTGCCCTTGGAGCGGCCGCGGCGGCGGCGCAGCGCTTCGCGGACGGCGGCGACGACCCGCTCGTCGGCCCGCCCGGTGGGGCTGGAGGCGCGGGTGGTGCGGTGATCGAGGAGTCCCCACAGGCCTTGTTTGCGGTAGGCGAGCCGCATGCGCTGCACCGTGGTGCGCGAGACCCGGCCGAAGCCGAGCGCGGTCAGCTCCTCGGCCTTGGCCTGTTCGCGTTCGGCCAGCGTGTGCCGCTCCGGGTCGTACGGCTCCCGCACCGTCCCTTCGCTGCCAGGGCCGCCAGGCAGGCCGCATTCGACTTCCCGCACGTGCCGCTGCCAGGCCAGCGCCTTCTCTCGCGCCGCGGCGGGGGCGGTCTCGAACAGCCCCCATTGCGGTGCAGCCTGAGGCGCATCGGCCCCGACGATGGCGAAACCGGGGTCGGCGAACAGATGCCCGGCGAGCACGACCTCACCGCCGCCGTCCGGGCCGAGGAGGTGGATGTCCTGCCCGGAAAGTGCGACCACCTGCCACTTCACGTCACGGAAGCGGACGTGAGCACCGACCTTCACGGCCGGCCTGGCATTGCGCCGCGCGCTCACCTGGCACCTCCCTTCTTGCTCGGGTCGCTCCAGCCCTGCGGGCCGACGAGGACGCGTTCGTGCAGCGGCGTGTCCAGACCAGTCGTCAGCCGGCCGTGCCACAGAGCGTGGAAGACGGCGGGGAGGACCTCGATCGGATCGCCGGCCGCTTCAGCGCCTTCGATCAGCGACCGTGGCCGCGTGAACGCCGCCAGGGCGGCCTCCGTCAGACCGGGGCGGCCGGCGTTGCGGGGGTGGCGGTAGCCGGCCAGCCATTTCAGGTTGGCGGCCAGGACGTCGTCGAGGGGCAGCAGGCGCCGGTAGGCCCAGCCGATGTCCGCGCACGCCTGCGCGACCGCCTCGGCGCCCTTTCTCGCGCGTTCCCCGCCCGCGGCGGGGTGGCCGGGGCAGTCGGCGAGCAGCGCGGTGCCGTCGGTACGCCGGGCGAAGAGCTGCGGCACCCAGGAACGTACCTGTCCACGAGGGTCACGCCACAGCAGCCGTACCGGCCGCCCTGCCAGGCCCGTCACGTCCGGGTCGCGGTCCAGGACCATCAGCTGGATACGCATCGCGTTCGACCCCGCGGCCACGTGCCTCCCGGTGGTCGCTGACCACCACAGGCTCGGCCCCCACCGGCGCCCCGGCACCACCGGGAACGCCGACACAGGCGGCAGATCCTCGAACGCCACGGTCATCGCGGCATCTGCCCACCGCTGCTGCACCGTCTGCCCCACCGGGTCGAGGAACACCGCCTCGAACCCGCCCAAGCGGCCCACGGCCGCCCGCTCTGCCCGGCTCCGGGCTGCTTCTGCGCTGGTCACCCGCGTCAGCCAAGCCGCTCCCGCCGACACACACCGCCGTTTTCAGTGTTCCTGCCACGAACGAGTGCCGTATCAGCTATCAACCGACCTGTCCCGGCGCGTCGGCTGTCAGCCGCCGTTCTCCTGCCTGTCCACCGTCAGCATTCGGCTGAGCACCTCAACGGGCATGTCCACCCACCGGGCCACCTCCTCAAGCGGCACGCCGCCATTCACCGCCGCCAGGGCGGTCCGCTCCCAGGCGTTCTCGATCAGGCCGGCGCTGTGGCCGAGGCCGCGCAGCAGCCGCCGGGCGACGTCGGCGGTCGGCCCGCTGTGCACCCCGCGCAGCTGCAGCAACTGCTCCTGGACGTTGTCGAGTGTGCTGGTGATCAGCCTGCGCTGTTCTGCGGGCACCGCAGCCCGCCACATTGTCCCCGATCCGGGCGCCTTCTTCTCCTTGCCCAGTACCCGCAACTGCCCGGCCATGGTCGCGGCCTGGTGTTCACGGCGCAGCCACCACGGGTCGTTGTCGTACCCGGGCGGCCCGCCGGCACCGCGGCGAAGGCGGATGACGCTGCCCATCCACGCCAGAAGCGGCCCGCCGTGGTCGGCCGCGGCCAGCGGCCCCAGCCACCCCCGTTCCACCCGCTCACCGAGCCTGCGGCAGAACAACCCGTCCACGGGCAGCGCCCGCGGCCGCCCGGCCCCGCTGTCCACCCACACCAGCTCCGCCATGCCCGGGTCCAGCAAAGCGTCGGCCACCGACACCACCTCCGGGAAGACGACCGCGTCCCGCCCCACGATCCGCCACCTCTCCAGATCCCCACCGGCGTCCCCGCCCGCGACCAAGTGCAGGCGCCGCGGCCAGATCGTCTCCCGCTCCCAGCCGTAGGCCTGCTCCCACCACCGGGCCACCACCGCCCGCGCCAGCGCGAACACCCGCTCCGGCTCCGCACCGGCCCGCACCGCCCGCCGCGCCACCCCCGCCCGCCGCCGCGCCGCCGCCACCACCTCCGGCAGATGCCGCAGATCCAGGTGCTCCAGCGGCTGGTCGCCGTCGGCGTCCAGTAGCCACCGCCTGTGACGCACGCACACCCGCTCCCACCTCGGCACGTACCGCACCACCCGCACCGCCGCCCCCGTACGCCGGGCCGTACACAGCCGGCAGCCGAACGCCACTGGACCGGCCACCGCGCCACCGATCCGCCACAGCCCCACCGGATCGCCATCCTCGGCACGCAGTTTGACGTCTTCTTCTCCCCAGGACGGCAACGCCCGCGCCAGCACGCCTTCCTCGACGCCGCACAGGCCTGCCAGGAGACGGCGTCCGGCCGCGTTCAGCAGCACCTCGGCATCGGCCCGCGCACCCCCGCCCCCGTGCCCGGGCGGGTAGTTGCGCCACTTCCAGCATGCCCGCAGTACCTTCGCTTCCATCCCGTAGCGGCTGGCGATGCGGCAGATCAACGACGAAGTCGTCTCCCCCCGTAGGGGGGTGGTACGCAGTAGGCCGGGGTGATGGGTCACTCCATCACAGTGCCGTGCTGCCGTCCCGCTCGGGCACTTTCCAGCTGAGCGGGGCGTATTGGACGCGACCTGCGGACCGGTTCGTCCAGTCATCGGACTCGACCGGCCTGCTCGACTGGGCGGTTGCTTGCATCCGGCGGCCTGGGCGTGCTGGAAGGACATGACGGGTCGGTGTCCGCAGTGGCGCCGGGGGGCCTCTGCTCGGGGCTGCTGTTCCATTCCCAGGGGGCGGGAGCCTCGCTGAAGTCGTAGCAACGGCATGAAAAGGAACAGTCGCCCATGATGGGGTGACATGAATCACCTCGCCTCAATCCTGATGAACTCTGGCTAATTCCGACGGAAGGGATTTAGCGATGTAAAGGGTTTTAGTTAAGTTGACTTACGGGGCTGTTTATCTCGACGTCAAGCTAATTATCGATCAGAGCGTTCGAAAAGGGAATGGGAGTGACGGGACGGGGCGGGACATGAAGAAGCCCTCTTCCGGAAAAGGCATTCCGGAAGGGGGCGAGGGAATGGTTGACTACTTGACTTACACGGATCCGGTCACGGTCTGGTAGGGAGTCCTGACCTTGCCGAACGAGACGAGCTCACGTTCGTCAGGAAACCGGTACTGGCGGTAGCCCGTGGTCACGAGTTCCAGGCGACGTAGGGTCACCAGGGCGCTCTCGATCGTGGCGCGGCTGACGGAGAGAGCGTCGGCCAAGTCGGTCTGTGAAGGGCCTTCCAGCATGCGTCCGTACGTGGCGCACGGGACGGCGCAGCGGTCCAAGAGGTGTACGAAGAGGCCGGCGAGCCGCTGCTCCGGGGGGAGGCTGCGACGGTTGTAGATGCGCTCACCGGTGACCATCTGGTCGGCCAGCATCTTGCCCAGGGCGGCTGTAAGACTCGTGCTCGTCTCCGCCAGGCTGCGCATGCGGGTGATCGGTACGGCGAGGGTGATCGTGTGGTTGAGGCAGCGCGCCGTCGGCGTGGGCAGGGTGGGGTCGAATATCTCGGCTACGCCGAGGACGGCCCCGGTGCCGTGGATACGCACCGTCGCGTCCTCGCCGTACGCGGACTCCTCGTAGACGCAGCCCGACAGCACTATGTGCACCGCAGAGCTGGCAGACCCTCTGAGCTGCGCGTTACGGCCGCTGGACCGGGGAACGAGTGAGCTGGTGAAGCCGTGCCGCGTCCTGCGACTCAGTTCGGACAGGAAGGGGTTGAGGTCGATTAGCGCACGCATGGCACGGTGGCCGGACAAGCCGTGCCCCACCCGGCCGGTCTCCTCGTCGAAGGTGTACACCGAGTTGCCCAGGACCATGTGCTGAGTGCCGGACCGAGGCCGGGGCATCGTCCGGCCCAGGCCGGAGCCGTCGAAGACCAGCGAGCCTTCCCCGAATCCCATCAGTAGCCCTCCCGCGCGCTGGGGGACCCGGGCTGGTCGGTGACGGCGGATTCGACGGAGGGGGCGGTTACAAGCTCGCGGGGCGCCACCGTCTGGGTGGTGTCCGCCGCCGGCGGCGTGAGCGGGTCCAGGATCCGGGGGACGACCGCGAACAGGACTGCGACGGCCGCCAGGGTCGCCGCGATACGGGCGGGCGCGGACGAAAGGATCTTGACCACGAGTACAGCGGTTGCCGCCATGACCAGAACGATCACGACCGCAGCCATGGAAATGTCCATTCCGTTTTTCCTCTGAAGTTGTGCGAATAGTTGGCCGGTCCAGCGAAAAGGTGCACGGAGAGAGCCTGGGCCGACTGGTGTGGGGACGGCCGAAAAGGGGACTCGCTCTTGATCCAGCAGGATATAGCACGGCTCGCGCGTTACGGAAACGTCACCCTTGGGGAAGGGATTTGAGGACTCGATTCCGCGGCGTCGATCCCCGTACCCAAAGTCCCTTAAGGTAGGGGATTACTTCCGGGTAACACTCAACACTCCCGGACCTTAGGGAATGGATCTGCGGCGCAGCCCGTTAGATTCAACAGAGCTGACGTTGTGCCATGGCCGGTCCAGCGACAGCTTGTCGGGGTCCCTGTGGGGGTGGTGCCCCGCAGGGACCCCGACCAGAAAAACAGCTCCGACCTGCAACAACTCAGCAGTCGGCGCGCGACACACAGACCCAGCAGTGGCGGCACGCAGAGTGCCGCCACTCGTCGTTTCATCACCGGCAACCACGCCCCCAGGCGCCGCCGCGCACGGAAGGCGCGCGCAGGATACCGGCAGGGTCTGACAATCGACCGTCTCGCCAGGACCACATCCTCTGTGGCCCGAAACACACCTCACAGCATCATCAGGGGCGCACTTTCCACAGCAAGCGCCCCCCAGCACTCCCCTGACCGGTGTCGTCCTGGCGGAGGTCCGGGTCACCATCCCACGCCGCCCGCAGCGGCCCGCCGCAACGCCGCGCGGTGACGCACGAGACCCCGGGCCCTGTGGGCGGGTTCGGGGTCTCGTACGGCGCGAGGGAGGGGTCAGAGGTTGTCCCCGTAGCCCTCCCGCTCGGCATTCGGTCCGTACCGCTCGATGAGGTCGCAGGTGCAGGTCCCGCCTTCGTACAGCTCCTTGTCACACTCCTCGTGGTGTTCCCGCACCGGCCGCTTCCTCGGGACCGCCGACGGCGCGGGCTGCGGTGCGGACGGCTCCGGAGCGGCCTCGATGGCCGGCACCGCGCCTGCCCAGTCCATGCCCAGCGCCGCGAGGGCAGTGCGCTGCTCCACGGTGAGCTTGTCCCGCCTCGACTTGGTGTTCGAGAGCCACACCCCCAGCCGCACGGGCACCGGATCCGCCTCGCCATCGACCGTGATCTCCACGACTGCACTGCGCGGGACGGGCCGCTGTCCCTCCTTCTCCACCCACTGGGTGAGGGCGGTCAGGCCCCGCTGGAACGCCGCCTCGGCCTTGCTCCCGGCCTTCTTCAGCCTCTTGAGGGCGGCGGCCGGCGCCGGAAGGAGCTCCGCCGGGGCGGCGGCCGTCACGGGGAGGGTGGCGCCCTGTACGCCCAGCGCGGTCAGCCGCTCGCGCTGCTCGGGCAGGAGCTGCGCCCAGGTGCCCGGTTCCTGCTGCCGCCACCGCCACGTTCCGATGTCGTCGCCCTCGAAGGTGACGCCCGGCGCGATGTAGGGCAGGTGGCCGTCGGCGTCGACCAGGTCGGCGAGGACGCGGTAGTGGCGCTGCCAGTTGAGCGGCCAGGGGCAGTTCCAGTCCCGGTCGATCGCGGCCAGCTGCTTCGCGCGCTCCTCCGCCCGCTTCGGGTCCTTCCCGAGACCGCCCTTCCGGCGCAGGTTGGCCATGTGCTGGCCGACCGGGACCATCGCCTCGCCCTCGCCCCACACCGCGTCCTGACGCGGCGCGAGGTGCCCGGTGGCCCGGTGGTAGGACCGGAGCGCGGCGAGCTTGTTCTCCCACGCCTCTTCGCCCGGCTCCCAGACCATCCCGGCCTCCGGCGCGTCCAGCAGCGTCTTGCGCCGGTCCTCCAGCTCCCCGGCCCGCAGCGCCTTCCGCTGCTGATGCACCCATCGGCCAAGCGGAAACGCCTTCGTCGCCCCCACTTCGACCTCGACGTCGTAGGGCACGGCGTAGAGGCCAGTGATCTCGTTCTCCTTCCGCCACCGGAGCAGGGCCTGGTAGCCCTCCAGCCACACCAGCGACTCCGGCCGGTAGACCCGGGTGCGCAGGAACGCGGCGATGGTCGCGGCGTCGCGCGGGCTGGAGAAGTGGAGCAGGGCCGCTTCGGCGGCGGCCTGGGTGTCGTCGTCCTCCTGGTCCTCGCCGTCGCCCTCGCCGCCGGCCCCGACGATCCGCCCCTCTTCGTCGCGCCGGACGTGGACCTTGCGCTTGCCGCTGGTGAGCGCGCGGGAGGCGAGCTGTTCGACCAGACGTTCGTCATGCGAGCGCAGGCCCTGGAGGACCGCTACAAGGGGGCGGAAGCTGGCGCTGGCGACCATGTCGGTCGGGTCCTCGTTCGCCTCCAGGAACACCGGCACGATGATCCTGGCCACCTTCGTGCTGCCGTCCTTGTTGAGCCGGAGCGCCCGGCCGATGTTCTGCACGATCTCCACCTGCGAGCCGCGGGTGTCCGCGAAGCAGATCGAGTCGACTCCCCGCTCGCCGGTGATGTCCACGCCCTCACCGAGAACGCGAACGCTGGCGAGGAACGCGCGGTGCACCCGGCGCCCGGCCGCGTTGATGCCGTTGGCGAACTGGCGGATCTTCTCGCGCCGTTCGGCGACGGTGTGGTCGCCGCACAGCCACGCCGACCACACCCGGTCCGGCGGTACGTGGCGGCCGGCCTCCAGCTCGTAGAACTCCGCGTCGATGGAGGACTTCGGCAGCTTGTCGGCGGCGGCCAGGTCCTCGTCGGTCGCGTCGTTGACGTACAGCGCGGCCGCGGTCTCCGGCAGCTTCTCCGCGAACGCCGCGGCTTCCTCGACCTTCTGGTGGAACGTCATGACCGTACGCAGGTTGTACGCGGCGGCGTGCTCCAGGAGCGCGGTCTGCAGCAGCGCCAGACGCCGGCCGCGCCGGGTCTCCTCCGACTCCCCGAGAACGGGGGAGGGGTCGCGGATCTCCAGCACGTCGATCTCGAACCCGGCAAGGATCTCGCGCTCGATCGCCTCCGAGAGCCCGAGCTCGGCGATCCACGCGCCGTAGGTGCCGTTGGGGTCGTCGGCCATGGTTGCGATCTCCACCTCCTGGCCGTCCGCGCCCTTCTGCGGCCGGGGAGCGGCGAGGATGCGCGGGGTCGCGGTCAGGTAGAGCCGGAAGCCGGCGGGGATCCGCTGGTTGTCGTGGATTGCCGCCCACGGACGACCAAGATCACCAGCGGTTCCGTGGGCCTCATCCACGATGGCGAGGTCGAAGCCGTCCATGCGCTGCCCGTAGAGGCGCTCCCCGCCCGCCAGAGCGGCCTCCAGCGGCCCGCGAACCTTCCGCTGACCCGTCGGGTCCTCCGGGTCCTCGCGGTCCACCAGAGAGGCGTACGTGGCGAACACGACGACGGGGCCGCGTCCGGCCCACAGGGCGAGCTGGATCGGGTTGGTGGTGGTGCGCACCCCGAGCGCGCCCAGGACCGCGTCGTTCTCCAGCGAGCACACCGCGACCATCGGGGCCCGGTGGCCCACCAGGCGCCACGCCTGTGCGGTCTGCGCGAGCAGGTCCAGGGTCGGGACCGTGACGAGGATCCGGTCGTCCGCGAAGCTCTCCAGCGCGCACGCGGCGGCCGTGATCGTCTTGCCCGATCCGGTCGCTGACACGATCGTGGCACGGGCACCCTGCGGGGGCACAGATGACCTTGCAGGGAATCCCACCCACCTGCGAAACGCGGAGCGCTGATCTACCTGGTGTTCCTTGAGCTGAATCGCTGACATTTCCTTTCCTCCCCAAGCGGTCAGTTCCTGTGGTTTTTCAGATGGCCCCGTGCGGAATGCAGGCCGCGCCCAGGTCGTTCCAGATCGACGCATCCGCCTTGTGCCAGCCGCCCGGCTTTCCGTCCTTGAAGGGTGGCTTGTCGTCCGGGTCGTAGTGCCCGGCATCGAGCGTGCAGACCACGACGTCCCCGTCCGCGTTCCGCGTCCGAGCCGTGCACAGACCGCCGGCCTCACCCAGCGCCTCCAGCACCCGGCGCCGCGCCGTGGTGTGCGGGTGCGTGCCTGGCAGCACGGACTCCCAGACGAACCTCTCCAGCCGCACCTGGTCGGCCCGCTCACGCTGCCTCACGTCCGCTATATGTACGGCCAGTTCAGCGGCGCCCGCCGACCGGCCGCCGCGCCGGGACCACTCCCGGTCCGCGATGCCCACCAGGGCCTCGCTCACGGCCGTCACGCCCTTGTCCCAGCCGTCCTCGAACTCAGGGCCACAAGGGCGCGGCGCCATGCCGTCCAGCTCCACCACCTGGAGCTGCGCCCCGGCGACCGCTCCGGCCTCCAGCGCGGCCACCAGGTCGTCCGCCTCGCTCGCGGGCACGCCCTGCGCCTCCAGGAGCGCGAACACGCGCAGCCGGGCGTTCACGGCCGCCGTCTGGTACTGCGTCACCCGGCGCAGAGAATCGCTGCTTAGCGCGGGATCAGGTCCGGTAGGTTCGTGGTGACCGGTCATCTTCGGTCGTTCCTCTCGAAATTCCAGGGAGGTTCCCAGGTGGTTGAGGGGTGTCCCGTGTTTCCGCCAACGGTACATGGTGCATCAACCTGATGCACCCGCTACACTAGAACTCGACACGAACGAGCGACCCCCTCCCTCGTAGCCAGCCCGGCCCGCGTCAGCGGGCCCCAACGGTCCTGGAGGCGCAGCCGGAAGGACCGTTGGGCGGGGGAGCGCAGCGGACCCGCCCGGAGTCCGCAGGACTTTCCAACTCTCCAACTAGAGGTGCCACTAGCCGCACCTGACATGCCCTCAGCGGGCGAGCGCGCACCGCGCGCCGCGCCGGTCGCGCAGCGGCCGGCCCCACCGGATCCTGGAGCGCAGCGGAGGGATCCGCCCGTGCTCCGCACGGGCCGCGGGAGCGCAGCGACCGCCCCCCTTGCACATCGCGCAGCGATGTGGTACCCGC
>NZ_JAGGOO010000049.1 GCF_018614415.1 Streptomyces sp. ISL-12 | reverse complement strand
GACCGGTGCGGCGGGAGGGTTCTGTCCGTGGGGGAGGGGGCGGAGCCCGGGCTCCGATGCGTGGGATCCGCCTGCCGGGTGGCGAGGTGCCCCGGAAGCCGTGACCGGCGCGACGCCATGCCGGGCGCGAGCGTTCTGTCCGTGGGCGAGGGGACGGCCGCCTGGCTCCGACGCGTGGCATCCGCCCGCCGGGCGGCGAGGCGCTCCGGCAGCCGCGACCGGCGCGGCACCACCCCGGACGGCAGCGGCGTCACCGCACAGAAGCGTAAGCACACCGAGGAGTACCGACCGTGACCGAGCCCGTCGACTGGAGCGAAGCCGAGCCGGCTGCCGCGGAGAAGGCCCCCGCCGTCACGCCCGCCGACGCCGCCGACGCGGCCCGGCTGGTCGCCTTCGGCCTCCAGCCCAAGCTGCTGCCCGCCCGTGACCAGGAGTACGCCGACCTGCTGCGCCGCTACCGCGAGGACCCGCCGTTCGCCCGGCTTGCCGACGCCGTGGCGACCGGTCTCGGCCTGATCGTGCTCGAAGTGTCCCCGCGCGCGGGCATGGCCGTCACCGCCGCCGAGGACTCGGTGTTCGCCGTCCGCATGGGCGACTACGCGCGCCGCGCAGCCACCGACTCCGCCGACCGCTTCCTGCACGGCCTCGCCCACCTGGCCGTCGCCGCGATGGCCTTCCCGCGCCCCGAGGACCTCGCCGACGACGGCTACATCGGCCGCGTCACGGTCAACGGAGTCGACGGCTTCGTCCGCCAGGCCTGCCGCCGCCTGGAGGAACGCGCCGCCGAGCAGGGCGAGAACACCGACCCGGTCAGCGACGCCCCCGGCCTGGAGTCCGCCTGGCGGATCTGGGTCAGACGCAGCGCCACCGGCGCCACCAAGGACGCCCGCCGGCTGCCCGGCTCGACCACCGGCATCGTCGCCAAGGCCGTCGCCTTCCTCACCGACTCCGGCTTCCTCCAGCGCACCGGCGACGACCACGGCGGTACCTACCGCACCACCGCCCGCTACCAGCTCCAGGTCCGCGACCTGGCCGGCAGTGCCGCCATGGCCGAGTTGCTGGACCTGGGCGTGGTCCCGGTCACCGACGGCACCCCCACCCTGCTGCCCGCCGAGGACACCGACGACCTGGAGCTGGTCGCCGACGCCGGCCTGCCGTTCCACTCCGCCTGACCACCGCCTGACCACCGCCCCGCCAACTCACCGAAGAACCACGAGAGTCCGCCATGTACGAGCTGTCCCGGGTCCGCCTCTACTCCATCGGACCCGCCGGTGCGCGTTACGCCGACACCGTGCTTGACCTGCGAGGAGTGGGCCGGCCGGTGCCCGACCCGGCGCCCACGCAGGCGGAGTTCTTCGAGGAGGAGCCGGTCGGCCCGCCGCGCCGCCCCGCCCCCGCCGGCGTGCTCTTCCTGGAGAACGGCGGCGGCAAGTCCGTCCTGCTCAAACTCATCTTCTCGGTGATGCTGCCGGGCCACCGCAACACCCTCGGCGGCGCCAGCTCCGGCGTGCTGCGCAAGTTCCTGCTCGCCGACGACTGCGGACACGTGGCCCTGGAGTGGCAGCACGTGCAGACCGGCGAGTGCGTCGTCGTCGGCAAGGTCAGCGAGTGGCGGGGCCGCCAGGTCTCCAACGACCCGCGGAAGTTCGCCGAGGCCTGGTACTCCTTCCGGCCCGGCCCCGGACTGACCCTGGACAACCTCCCGGTCGCCGAGTCCACCGCCGTACGCCCGCCCGTCGAGGGCGCCTCCGGCGCGCAGGGCCGGCGGCGCACCATGAAGGGCTTCCGGGACGCGCTCACCGACGCCGGGAAGGCGTACCCGCACCTGGAGGTGCACTGGGAGGAGATCCACGACCGCTGGATCGAGCACCTCGGCGACCTCGGCCTCGACCCCGAACTCTTCCGCTACCAGCGCGAGATGAACGCCGACGAGGGTGAGGCGGCCGGCCTCTTCGCCGTCAAGAAGGACGCCGACTTCACCGACCTGCTGCTGCGCGCCGTCACCGACACCCGGGACACCGACGGACTCGCCGACCTGGTCAGCGGCTTCGGCAACAAGCTGGGCCGGCGTGCCGAGCTGATCGCCGAGCGGGACTTCACCGCGGGCTCCGTCGACCTGCTCGGACGGATCGTCGAGGCCACCGAGGCCCGCGCCCGCGCCCGGGAGATCCACACCGCCGCCGAGCGCCGCACCCGCACCCTCGCCCGCCGGCTCTCCGCCCGCGGCACCCGCGAGCGGGCCCGCGCCGCCGACCTGGCCCAGCGGGTCACGGCCGCCGCCTACGCCGTCACCCACGCCGAATCCGCCCGCGAGCGCAGCGCTCTGGTCGCCGCCGAACTCGCCTACCGGCACGCCTCCCTGGCCCTGGCCGCCGCCGAGAAGTCCGCCGCCGCGCAGAAGCGCGAGCTGGCCGACGCCCGCACCCTGTACTCCGCCTGGCAGGCCGCCGAGGCCGTACTGCGCCACCGCGCCGCCACCGACCGCGTCACCCGCGTCTCCGCCGCCATCCAGGAGGCCGAGCGGGACGCCGCACCCGCGCTCGCCGCCCGCGCCAAGGCCGCCGTCGACCTGGTCCGCGCCCTGCACGCGGCGGCCGGGAAAGCCGAGAACCACGCCAACGAGGAAGAAGAGCGGTCCGCCGCCCTCCAGGACACCGGCGACGCCGCCCACCGGGACGCCACCGCCGCCGCCACCGAGGCGCAGCGCGCCCGCAGCGAGGCCGGACACCTGCGCCAGCGGCTGACCGAGGTCGAGCAGGAGACCGCCGAGGCGGTCCGCGCCGGCTGGCTCGACGACAGCGCCCCCGACGCCGACCCGGCCCGCGCCGCCCTCGCCGCCAGCGACGCCGAGGAGACCGCCGTCGCCGCCTGGGACACCGCCCGTGAGGCGGCCCGCCGGGCCACCGAGCACGCCCGTGAGGCGGCCGCCGCCGAGAGCCGCGCCGAACTGACGGCGGCCCGCGCGGCGGACGCCGCCACCGCCGCCCGGCAGGCCCGGGACGCCGAACACCGTACGGCCGGGGCCCTGGCGGCGGAGGAACGCCTGGCCGAACTGCTGGGCCTGGCCGCCGGAACCCGCCCCGGCATCCCTGGGCCGCGTCGGGACCGGCCGGACTCCGGCCCCGACGCGGCCCCCGACGCCCCGTCCGACCCACCCGCCCCCGGCGAGAAACCTCTCACAGCCGAACAACTCGACCGCTTCGCCGACGAGCTGGGCGAGCTCCTCGACGACTCCGTCTCCTCCGCCGAACGCCAGCTGTTCGACCTGCGCACCGCCGCCGCCGACGACGCCCGCATCCTCGGCGCCCTCGGCGACGGCGGGCTGCTGCCGCCCGGCCCGGACGTGCTGGCCACCGTCGAGTTCCTCGGCGAGCACGGCATCCCCGCCCTGCCCGGCTGGCGCTACCTCGCCCAGGCCGTCGACCCTGCCGACCACGCGCGCGTGCTCGCCGCCCGGCCCGAGCTGGTCGACGGCGTGATCATCACCGACCCCGACTCGCACGCCCGCGCCCGCGCCGCCCTCGGCGACGCCGCCCTGCTGCCGCGCTCCACCGTCGCCGTCGGCACCGCCGCCGCCCTGCTCGCCCCCGCCCCGGCCGCCGACTCGGCCGACGAGGACGTCTTCCTCGTACCGCCGAACCCCGCCATGCACGACGAGCACGCGGCCGACGAGGAGCGGCAGGCGCTGCGCGCGCGGGCGACCGAGCGGGACGAGGCGATCCGGCGGCTTGCCGCCCGGCTCGGTAAGGACCGGGAGCTGGCCGCGCGGCTCGCCTCCTGGCGCACCGGCTGCCCGGCCGGCCGCCTCACCGAGCTGGTGCGGGCCGCCGAGGAGGCGGACGCGTTCGCCGAGGAGTGCGAGGCCGAGCTGGCCGAGGCCCGCACCGTGCGGGCGGAGGCCGACGAGACCGCCGCCGAGGCCGTCCGCGTACGCGACGAACGGCAGGAGGCCGCCCAGAAGGCCCGCCGCGCCGCCGACGCTCTCGCCGGACTCGCCTTCCGGCTGCGCGAACGCGCGGGCTGGCAGGCGAAGTTGCGAGAACTGGCCGACGAGGCGGCCGAGGCCGAGGCCCGCGCCCAGCTCTGCTTGGAGAAGGCCCGCGCCGCCGACGAGGACCGCCGCGCCGCACAGCGCGCCGCCGACGACGCCCGCCGCACCGCCCGCGCGCTGCGTGCCGAGCGCGCCGAGATCGCCGGCGCCCCCGACGACGTACCGGAGGACGGCACCGAGGCGCCCACCGCGTCGCTGCCCGCGCTCCGCGAGGCCTACCGGGCCGCCTCCCAGCTGTACGAGAAGGTCGGCGTCGGCGCCGACCTGCGCGCCGAGCAGGCCCGCGCGGAGAGCGACGAGAGCGCGGCCCGCGCCGAGCTGGACCGGCTCAGCAACAAGGTCCGCACCCGCGCCGAGCAGCTCCTCCAGTCACCGGACGGCTCGGACGGGCCCTCCCGGCAGGCCGCCGCCGCCCGCGCGGAGGAGCTCGTGCAGCTCCTGGAGACCCGTGTGTCCACCGCCAGCGAGCAGCTCGGCCGACTGCGCGGCGAGGCGGAGCGGCTGGCTCCGGAGGACGCCGATTCCCACACCGACCTGCCCGAAGAACTGATCCCCGGGGACGCCGAGCACGCCCAGGCCCTGCTGCGCACCGCCACCTCCGAACTGGCCGCCCGCACCGAGGCGTTGAACCAGTCCCGCGAGGCGCACGCCGAACTCCTCGACGCGCACCGCGCCGCCGAGGACGCGGCCGGCGGCTTCGACGAGATCGCCGCCCTCCTGCGCGACCTGCTGCGCGAGCAGCCCGCCGACGAGGAGCACGAGGACCCCGAGCCGTACCCCGGCACCCTGGAGGAGGCCCGGCAGTCCGCCGCCGAGACCCGCCGCTCGCTGCGCGGCTGCGCCGCCGACCTGTCCGCCGCCGAGGGCGCCGTGCGCGAGGCGAGCGACGTCCTGGTCCGGCACGCCAACTCCACCCGCTACGAGCAGGTCCGCACCCCCGCCCGGCAGCAGATCCGCGAACTGCCCGCCGCCGCCCTGCCCGAGCACGCCCAGAAGTGGGCCGACGCGTTCGCCCCCCGGCTGCGCGTCCTCACCGACGAACTGGCCCAGCTCGAACGCAACCGGGATTCGATCGTGGACCGGCTGCGCGGCCTGGTCGAGTCGGCCCTCGCCACCCTCCGCTCCGCCCAGCGCCTGTCCCGGCTGCCGGAAGGGCTGGGGGAGTGGTCCGGGCAGGAGTTCCTGCGCATCCGCTTCGAGGAACCCGACCAGGCCACCCTCACCGAGCGGCTCGGCGAGGTGATCGACGAGGCGACCCGGGCCGCCGTCAAGAAGAACTCCGACCTGCGCCGCGACGGCATGTCCCTGCTGCTGCGCGGCGTCGCCGCCGCCCTCCAGCCGAACGGCGTCGCCGTCGAGATCCTCAAGCCGGACGCGGTACTGCGCGCCGAGCGCGTCCCCGTCGGACAGATGGGCGACGTCTTCTCCGGCGGCCAGCTGCTCACCGCCGCCATCGCCCTGTACTGCACGATGGCCGCCCTGCGCAGCAACGACCGGGGCCACGACAAGCACCGCCACGCCGGCACGCTCTTCCTCGACAACCCCATCGGCCGCGCCAACGCCACGTATCTGCTGGAGCTGCAGCGGGCCGTCTCCGACGCGCTCGGCGTCCAGCTCCTCTACACCACAGGCCTGTTCGACACCACCGCGCTCGCCGAGTTCCCGCTGGTCATCCGGCTGCGCAACGACGCCGACCTGAGGGCCGGACTGAAGTACATCAGCGTGGAGGAACACCTGCGGCCCGGCCTGCCCCAGCAGTCCGAGGGCGAGGCCGTGCACAGCGAGATCACGGCCACCCGGATGTTCAAGCGGCCCGCCTGACCCTGGGTCCCCAGGCCCTAGCCGGACGTGGCGAAGCGGGCGGGATCGAACAGCCCGATGGGGTGGGCGGTGGTACCGGTCAGCGCCAGATCGGCGAGGATCTCCCCGACCACGGGCACGAACTTGAACCCGTGCCCGGAGAAACCGCACGCCACGGTGACCGAACCGGGGTGCGCCGGGTGCGGGGCGATCACGAAGTGCTCGTCAGGAGTGGTGGAGTACATGCAGGTCGCCGCCTTGAGGAAGGCGCCCGGCAGGCCGGGGAGGAGCCCGGAGACCTGGTCCGCCATCGCCCGGACCTCCTCCGCGCGCACCGTCCGGTCGATGGTCTCGGGCGTGGTGGGCGCCGACTCCCGGCGGAAGAAGGCGACCTTGGCACCGCCGTCGGGACCGTCGATCGCGGGGAAGCCGTAGACCTCGACACCGGCCGCGTCCTCCCAGATGTAGACCGGGTGCCGCTCGGGACGGTAGGGCTCGACGCCTCCGGTCGGCCGGAACCAGTACATGACCTGCCGCTCGATGGTGATGTCCACTCCGATGTCGGCCAGCAGCCGAGGCGCCCACGCGCCCGGGCAGATCACCAGCCGGCCCGCGGTGTAGGTGTTCTCGGCGGTGTGCACGATCACGCCGTCCCGGTACGGCTTCCAGCGGGTCACCGGCTCGTCGAAGTGCAGGTCGGCGCCCTGCCGGGTGGCGAGCTGCAGCTGGGCGGCGACCGTGTTCTCCGGGCGCAGCAGTCCCGCCTTCGCCTCGTACAGCGCGACCTCGTCGTCACCGGGCGTCAGCGTCGGGAAGCGGCGGCGGATCGCGGAGGCGTCCAGCATCTCGTGCGGCAGGTCCCACGCGCGGGCCGAGCGCAGCGCGCCGGACACGGGCCGGGAGTCCGGGCGGCCGACCATCACCCCGCCGCACAGCACGGCGATCTCCCGGCCGGTGGCCCGCTCCAGATCCTCGTACAGCTCGTAGGCGCGCAGCAGCAACGGTACGTACGCCGGGTCCTCGAAGTAGGACTGCCGGGTGATCCGGGAACCGCCGTGGCTGGAGCCGCGGTTGTGCACCGGCCTGAACTTCTCCAGGCCCAGCACCCGGGCGCCGCGCGCGGACAGGTGGTGGGCGGCGGAGCTGCCCATTCCGCCGAGGCCGATGACGATGACGTCGTAGGTGGGGGACATACGGGGCGCCTCCTGGCGGCGGGTGCGGATCTGCTCTGCTCCGGGTCGAGCAGCGGCTCGGCGTGTCTCCTTCCCCGCACGGCGCCGTTCCCCTCGGACCGTCCCTGACCCACCGACGCCCGGCACGACGCCACTCACGTGCCGGCCACCTACTCCGGTCGCCCTGGCCAGGCCACTCCCGGCCACCCGCTCCGGTCACCCTGGCCAGGCCACTCCCGCGACCCGTGCCGACCACCCTTGCTCCTACGCCACCCCCGTCACGGTGATGGCCGGACGACCGCGGTCTCCTCGCCGTGGGGCGACCGCGCGCCGACTGCGGGCCGGACCACCGCCCGTACTCCACATGCCGAGCCTCCGCACCGGGCGGGACACATACCCTCGGTCCTGCCCCGAACCACGCCCGGGGCCACCACGCGCACCGGCCGTCGCGAACCGCGCGGCCTCAGGGATGCGACAGCTGCTGCCCGCCGCGGCCCCGGCGCCGTATCCGCTCCTGGGCGCGCTCGGCGGTCCGTGCCTGCCGACGGGCCCGGCGTCGTTCGCGCCGCAGCGCCCGCGCCGTGCTGTTCGGCATCGAGATCACGCCGTGCCGCTGGTTCCAGACCTGGCGCGTCACCCACACGTCGAGCACGCCCCACGTCGCCGCCACGGTGCTGGCCACGCTGCTGAGCAGCATGGGGAAGGCCAGCCAGGACCCGGCCATCGTGCACAGGAAGGCCACCATCGCCTGGATCAGCGTCACGGCGACGATGATCACCGCCCGCACGGCCGCCGTCCGTACGGGGTCCGGCAGCCGGCGCCGCCGCGCCGGTTCCTCCACCCACAACGGCCGGTAGCCCGGCCGCTCCCGTATCGCACCGGCCCCGCTCCCCGACGGCCCACCAGCGACGGCTGCCGCCCGCGCACCGCGAGCCGCCCCGCCCGTACCGCCACCGCGCCTCGCCGCCGGAACACCGTGACCCGGTACCTCCGGCCCTGTCTCCCCGCCCGGTCGCGCCGCCCCGTCGTTCCCGGGCGCCTCGCGCCGCTCCGCCGTGCCCATCAACGTGTCACTCCCCACCGCCAGCAGACCGCTCGCCCGTCCCCGAAGACCCGGCTCCCCTGTGGCTGCCCGGCTTGCGCTGTTCTACGCCGCATGGACGCGGCATGCGGCACCCTGTGGCCGATTCCACCCCCATCTCCCACAAAGAAAGACGATCGACGCCCCCTCAAGATTCCCGCCGGACGCGGAAATCCGGCCAGCCCCTCCACCACGCCGGACGCGCCCGCCCCCGCACCGCCACCCGGCCGGAGGCCGCGATCTCCCGTAATGAGCGGACAACTCGGGATCTCGTGGCGAGGGTACGGAAGTACAGCTTCCGGACGGGTCTTCGAACCATCAGCCCGTCAGTAGTAGGCTCACGCCGTTTGTTGACGTGAATCGGCACCCCCGTCCGGTGGGGGTCGAACTGGGGGAGGCCATGCGCTTTCGCGGGAATTCCATCCGCCGGAAGATCGTGGCGCTGCTTCTCGTGCCGCTGGTCGCCCTGACCGCGGTCTGGGCCTTCGCCGCGGTGCTGACCGGACGGGAGGCCACCCGGCTGTTCAGCGTGTCGACCCTGGTGGAAAAGGTCGGCTACCCCGTCGAGGACACCGTCCGCGTGCTCCAGCAGGAACGCCGCCAGACCCTCGTCTACCTCGCCGACCCCCGCGCCTCCAACGCCCTCTCCGCCCTGCGCCGCACGCGCAGCGTCACCGACGAGGCGATCGCCGACGTCCGCCGCCACGCCGCCGACCCCGACGTCCGCGACGCGCTGAGCCAGGGCGAGGACGAGCGGCTGACCGCGGCGCTGGACGCCTTGGCCGGCCTCGGATCGCTCCGGCGCAGCGTCGAGGGCGGCGTCGTGAACCGGTCCCAGGCCCTCGGCTTCTACAACCGCCTGGTCGACCCCTGCCACCTGTTGCTCGCCGACCTCAACGTCATCGACAACGTCACGCTGGACAAGCAGTACCGCGCCCTCGTCAACCTTTCCCGCGCGCGTGAGCTGCTCTCCCGCGAGGACGCCCTCCTCGGCTCCGCCCTGGTCACCGGCGGACTCGGCAGCGACGAGATCGACGACATCTCCGACCTGGTGGCCCAGCGCACCCTGCTGTACGACGTGACGCTGCCGCTGCTGCCGGCCGCGGAGCGGAAGCGCTACGAGCGGTTCTGGCAGGAGGCATCCTCCGCACCGCTGCGCGCGGCCGAGGGGACGGTCGTCGCCTCCAGCGCCGGCATGCCCGGCGGCATCGACGCCAAGAGCTGGGACACCGTCGCGGGGGACGCGCTGGAGGAACTCGGCGCCCTCGACGACGGGGCCGCCGACCGGTACGAGAACCGGGCCGAACCGGTCGCGATGGCCGTCATCACCAAGGCGGTCGTCGCCGGCACCCTGGGCGTCCTGGCCCTGTTGTTCTCCGTCTTCCTGTCCGTACGTATCGGCCGCGGCCTCATCCGCGACCTCAAGCAGCTCCGCCTGGAGGCCCATGAGGCCTCCGACGTACGCCTGCCCAGCGTGATGCGCCGCCTCTCGGCCGGCGAACAGGTCGACGTGGAGACCGAGGTCCCGCGCCTGGAGTACGACAAGAACGAGATCGGCGAGGTCGGCCAGGCGCTCAACACCCTCCAGCGCGCCGCCGTCGAGGCGGCCGTCAAGCAGGCCGAACTCCGCTCCGGTGTCTCCGAGGTCTTCGTCAACCTCGCCCGTCGCAGCCAGGTCCTGTTGCACAAGCAGCTCACCCTGCTCGACACCATGGAGCGCCGTACCGAGGACACCGAGGAACTCGCCGACCTGTTCCGCCTCGACCACCTGACCACCCGTATGCGCCGGCACGCGGAGGGCCTGGTCATCCTCTCCGGCGCCGCCCCCTCCCGGCAGTGGCGCAAGCCCGTCCAGCTGATGGACGTCGTACGGGCCGCCGTCGCCGAGGTCGAGGACTACGAGCGCATCGAGGTGCGCCGGCTGCCGCGCATCGCCGTCACCGGCTCCGCGGTCGCCGACCTCACCCACCTGGTCGCCGAGTTCCTGGAGAACGCCACGGTGTTCTCGCCCCCGCACACCGCCGTGCAGGTACTGGGCGAGCGCGTCGCCAACGGCTTCACCCTGGAGATCCACGACCGCGGCCTCGGCATGGCGGCCGAGGCCCTGCTGGAGGCCAACCTCCGGCTCGCCGAGACACCCGAGTTCGAGCTGTCCGACACCGACCGGCTCGGCCTGTTCGTGGTCAGCCGCCTGGCCCAGCGCCAGAACGTCCGCGTCTCCCTCCAGCCCTCTCCGTACGGCGGCACCACCGCGGTCGTCTTCATCCCGGACGCGCTGCTCACGGAGGACGCCCCGGACACCAACGGCGTCGGCTTCCGCCTCGACCGCCCTGACCGTGCCGACCGCCCTGACCGCTCCGACCGTGCCGGCCGCCGCGACCGCGCCGCCGCTCGCGAGGAGAACCGCCGAGCGGCCCTGTCCGAGGTGCCCGTACGGCTGCCCGGCGGACCCTTGCCGCCGCTCGACGGCCCGGTCGAGCTGGAGGCACCGCTCGGCTCCGCCGGAACCGGCGCACTGGACGAGCCGACGGCCCGGCACGACCGCCACCACCGGGAAGAGCCCGACCCCCGGGGCGGCCCGGGCCGGCACGACACCCAGGGCCGGTACGAACCGCGGGAAGCGACCGGCGACCCCGCGCCGCTGCCCCGCCGCCAGACTCCCAAACTGGTCAGCTCCCACGGCCGCCCGGTCCCCGAACGGCCCCGCGGGAGCGGGCCGGACGACACACCCGCACCGGACGAGGCCCACGACGCACTGCCCGCCCTGCCCTCCCGCCGCCGCGGTACGCCCCGCACGGACGCCGGAGCGACGGAAGGCACCCCGGGCACGCCTGAAACCCTGGGTACGGCCGACGACGGCTCGCTCCCCCTGCCCCGGCGGGTACGCCAGGCCAGCCTCGCCCCCCAGCTGAAGCGCGAACAGGAACGCGAGCGGCCCACCGGGGACCGCACCGACGGCACCGACCTCGCAGACCGGGACGCCGAGGAAGTACGCAGCCGCATGGCCTCCCTCCAGCGCGGCTGGCAGCGAGGCCGCCGGGAGAACGCCGCCGACGACACCCTCAACGGCGCGGCACCACAGCCACAACGATCACCACAACCAGAACAAGCACCACAGGCACCACAAGCACCACAAGGAACGAACAAGGGGGACGGTCGATGACCGCACCGAAGACGACCGGCCACAGCGCGACCGGCGCCAGGGAGCTGAACTGGCTCCTCGACGACCTGGTGGACCGGGTCGCGAGCATCCGCAAGGCCCTCGTCCTCTCCGGCGACGGCCTGGCCACGGGCGCTTCCAAGGACCTGACCCAGGAGGACAGCGAGCATCTCGCCGCCGTCGCCTCCGGCTTCCACAGCCTCGCCAAGGGCGTGGGACGCCACTTCGAGGCGGGCAGTGTCCGGCAGACGGTCGTGGAACTCGACGACGCCTTCCTCTTCGTCACGGCCGCCGGCGACGGCAGCTGTCTCGCCGTCCTGTCCGACGCGGACTCCGACGTCGGCCAGGTCGCCTACGAGATGACCCTCCTCGTCAAGCGGGTCGGTGCGCACCTGGGCGCCGCGCCCCGTACCGATCTGCCCTCGGGCGGGTAGTGAGGTGACATGAGCGCAGACGGTCAGGGAAGACACCACTGGTTCGACGACGAGGCCGGCCCGGTCGTCCGTCCGTACGCCATGACCCGGGGCCGTACCACCAGTCCGGCCCAGCACCGTCTCGACCTCATCGCGGTGGTGGTCGCCGAGGACCGGGCGGACGATCCGGAGGCGGACACCTCCCTGTCCCCGGAACACGTCGACATCGTCGGACTGTGCCGGGACGAACCCCAGTCGGTCGCCGAACTCGCCGCCGGCCTCGATCTGCCGATCGGAGTGGTACGGGTTCTCGTCGGAGACCTCGTCGACGCCGGATTCGTACATGTCAACCGGCCGGTCCCACCGGCCGAACTCCCGGACGAAAGCATTCTGCGCGACGTGATCGCCGGCCTCCGGGCGCTGTGACCGCCGTACACCGCCGTACACCCCCATCCAGCACAGCCAGCACCGAGCAGGAGAGAAGACCGATGATCTTCGGGCGTTCCGAGCGTGGCAAGCCGCCGGTCGAACCCGTCACGCTCAAGATCCTGGTGGCCGGCGGCTTCGGCGTGGGCAAGACCACTCTGGTCGGCTCGGTCAGCGAGATCAGGCCCTTGCGCACCGAGGAACTGCTCACCGAGGCAGGCCGCCCGGTCGACGACCTCAGCGGCGTGGAGGGCAAGCACACCACCACCGTCGCCATGGACTTCGGCCGCATCACGCTGCGCGAGGGCCTGGTGCTGTACCTCTTCGGCACGCCCGGTCAGGAGCGGTTCTGGTTCATGTGGGACGAGCTGTCGGAGGGCGCCCTCGGGGCCGTGGTGCTCGCCGACACCCGCCGCCTGGAGGACTGCTTCGCCGCCATCGACTACTTCGAGCGGCGTGCCATTCCCTTCGTGGTCGGCGTGAACTGCTTCGACGGCGCCCCCCGTTACCCGGTGGACGCCGTCCGCCGCGCCCTCGACCTGGACGAGGAGGTACCGATGGCCATGTGCGACGCCCGGGACCGGGAGTCGGTGAAGAGCGTCCTGATCGACGTCGTCCAGCACGCGATGGCGTCCACGGCCGTCCGCCGCAGCACCGTCACCACCTGAGCCGATCCTCTGCCTGCTTCCCGCACTCACAAGGCGCCGACGTCGTCGACGACACCGGTCGAACACCCCGACCGCATACAACCGCTTCCGCGACGGAACGCCGTCCGTATATGCAAGAGCCATGACACGACAGGCAAGAGACACCTGGGCACGCCGCCTGGTCACCACGCTCGCCGCCCTGCTCGCGGTGACCACCGTCCCCGCCACCGCACACGCAGGCACCGAACCCAAGGCCCCTGCGGACTTCGTCGCCCTGAGCAGCGTCGCCCCGACGATCCTGGAGGAGATCCGCTACTCCACCCCGCACAACTTCGTCGGCGAGCCCATCGACGGCTACCGGCAGCCCCTGTGCATCCTCACCCGCCCCGCGGCACAAGCCCTGGGCAAGGCCCAGGCCCGTCTGCTGCGCCAGGGCTACTCACTCAAGGTCTACGACTGCTACCGCCCGCAACGCGCCGTCGACCACTTCGTCCGCTGGGCCCAGGACCTCGACGACCAGGCGATGAAGGCGGAGTTCTACCCGAACGTCGACAAGACCAGGCTGTTCGCCGACGGTTACATCGCGGAGAAATCCGGCCACAGCCGCGGCTCCACGGTCGACCTCACCCTCGTGCGGCTCCCGGCGCGGCCGACCCACCCCTATCACCCCGGACAGCCCCTGGTGCCCTGTACCGCTCCCCAGGCCGAGCGCTTCCCCGACAACTCCGTCGACATGGGCACCGGTTTCGACTGCTTCGACACCCTCTCCCACACCGCCGACCCCCGCGTCCAGGGCACCCAGCGCGCCAACCGGACGCTGCTCAAGAGCACTCTGGAAGACCTCGGTTTCGTCAACCTCGCCGAGGAGTGGTGGCACTACAGCTTCAAGCCGGAGGCATACCCCGACACCTACTTCGACTTCCCGGTGTCCAGAGCGTCCCTGACCGGCCGCCCCTGAACCGCCCACCGGAGACGACGATTCCGCCATCGACTACAGTCCGCCGCGTGTCCGAAACCCCGACCTCCGTTCCCCACCCCGTACCGGGCTCGCACTGTTCGAGCTGCGGCACGCCCTACGGAGAGGGCGTCTCCGGCTGGCCCCGCACCTGCCCTGCCTGCGGTACCACGGCCTACCGCAACCCCCTGCCGGTAGCCGTCGCCCTCCAGCCCGTCTACGACACCCAGGGCACCGCCCTGGTCGTCATCACCCGGACCGTGTCTCCCGCGCGCGGGGGCACGGCTCTGCCCGGCGGCTACGTCGACGATCGCGAGGACTGGCGGCAGGCCGTCGTCCGCGAACTCGGAGAAGAGACGGGCATCGACGCCGCGAGCCGCGACGTACGCCTCGTAGACGCCCTGAGCGCGCCCGACGGCCACCTGCTCCTGTTCGGCCTGCTCCCCGAACGCCCGGTGGAGGGACTTCCGCCCTCCACCGCCACGGACGAGACCGACGGCTGGCACCTCCTGCGCCGCCCCGAGGAACTCGCCTTCCCCTTGCACACCGTCGCCGCGCGGGCCTGGTTCGACGGCCGCTACATCTGACCGCCCGCCCCACTCGAACGCGCCCAACGCGTCACATCTGATCGCCGGCCCACCGCAGACGCGTCCGCGCGCCAGGCGCGTCCCCCGCAGTCACCGCGCCAGGCGCGTCCCCGCAGCCACCGCGCCGGGCGCGGCCCCCGCGACCCCTCGCGCGGTACGGGCAGGCTCGCTGCCCCCGAACGCCCCGCCCCGGCCCCCGCGACCCTCGCACGGTACGGGGCACGCCCGCTACGCCCGAACGCCCCGCCTCACCCCAGCCCCGAACCGGAGCGCCCCTCCCGCGCCGCCGCCCCCCGTTATCTTTTTCGCGG
>NZ_JAGGOO010000004.1 GCF_018614415.1 Streptomyces sp. ISL-12 | reverse complement strand
CTGGCGTGGTTCAAGAGCAGCTACAGCAGCGGCCCTGAAGGTGACTCCTGCGTAGAGATCGCCGCCGCTCCCGGCGCCGTCCATGTCCGTGACTCGAAGTACATACAGGGGCCGCGTCTGGCCCTTGCTCCTTCGGCCTGGGCCGACTTCGTGCCGTACGTGTCCGAGGGCTGACCCAGGCGCTCGGCACCGCGATCAGGCGGAGTCACCCACCCCTCGCCAGAAACCCTGAGCAGGCACGAGGTAACTGCCAACAAGACGCTCAAACGAGCGAGGCAAGGACAACAGAGTGGGAGTTGTTCACGTTTTTCGTGACGGTGCTGCGCCCGGAAGCGGCTGCTGGGCTGCCTCGACGGCCATCCGTCCGAGGCAGGCAGGACGCCGCCGAGGACCGCGGCCGTGGTGTACCCCCGGGACGCCACCCTCCGCACCCTGGCCCTCACGCCGTCACGGCGATGGCCACGCCGGCGCCCAGGAAGACCACCGCCCCGCCCAGCGGGAAGCACACCGGCCCGGTCAGGTGCCGGCGCATGTCTACCCGCGCCGACTGCGGGTCGTCGGCGAGGCAGACCACGGGCACCTGGCGGCCGGTCGCGAATCCCAGCCCGGTGCCGCGCGCCTTCGGCGTGAACTCCACGCGGTACCCGTACTGGTCGGCGAAGGCTATGATCGGCGCCCACGTGAGGCCGTCACCGTCGCGCACGCGTACGCCGTCGACCACGACACCGCTCGTGCGGACACCGTGCCGCCGCAGCCGCCGCAGCCGCCGCACCTGTGCGGCGTCGCGGAGGGCGGGCCACAGGAGCAGGGCTCCGGCCGCACCGCACAGCAGGATTCCCAGCAGGGTGTCCGGCACACCCGGCCGCCTCCGTCTCCGGCGGACTCGTGCGTTCCGGAGACGGGGACGCGGTGGCGTACCGGTCGGTCGCGGTGAGGGACGGGGACAGGGTCAGAAGCTGATGCTGCCGATCATGCCGGCGATGTTCGACGTCAGTTCGCTGATCGTGGGGGCGATCGTGGAGGAGGCGAGGTAGAAACCCAAGAGCATGCAGACAACCGCATGCCCCGCCTTCAGTCCGGACTTCCTGATCAGCAGGAAGACGATGATCGCCAGCAGCACCACCGCCGAAATCGAGAGTGCCACGGCGGCTCACCTCCAAAGAACCCAGGGACATGGGGGGATCGAACAGTCGGGACGTCGGCACGGAACCATGGGGGCAGATAAATCCACACAGCGGGCAGCAGGTTGATACCCACTATGCGCTAGTGATCATAACTATCCGTACGCGCGCATCGAGTGGCGCACAGCCGCACAAGGGGGCGCATGGCCAATATGGTCAGGGCATGACGACCGAGCCCGAGTCCTTCCCCAGACGGCACGCCCGCACCCAGCGATTCACCCTCGGCGCGCCGCGTTCGTTCACCGTGGCACCCGACGGTTCGCGTGTCGCGTTCCTCCGCTCCGCGTCCGGCACGGACCGGGCGAACGCGCTGTGGGTGCTCGACCCCACGAGCGGCGAGGAGCGCCTCGCGGCCGACCCGCACGCCCTGCTGGGCGGGGCGGAGGAACACCTCCCGCCCGAGGAACGCGCCCGCCGCGAACGCAGTCGCGAGGGCGGCTCCGGCATCGTCGGCTACGCCACCGACGCCGCCGTCGAGTTGGCCTCTTTTGCCTTGTCAGGGCGGCTTTTCACGGCCGAGCTGCGGGCCGGCACGGCACGTGAACTCCCGGTCGCCACACCGGTGATCGACCCCCGCCCCTCCCCCGACGGACGGCACGTGGCCTACGTCGCGCGCGGCGCCCTGCGGGTCACGGGGGCCGAGAGCGGCGACGACCGGGCGCTGGCCGAGCCGGAGGCGGAGGGCGTCTCCTACGGTCTCGCGGAGTTCATCGCGGCCGAGGAGATGGGCCGGACCAGGGGTTTCTGGTGGGGTCCGGACTCGGACCGGCTGCTGGTCGCGCGCGTGGACGACACGCCGGTACAGCGCTGGTGGATCTCCGATCCGGCCCACCCGGACCGTGATCCACACCACGTCCCGTACCCGGCGGCCGGCACCCCCAACGCGGACGTCCGGCTCTTCGTGATCGGCCTCGACGGCACCCGCACGGAGGTCGGCTGGGACCGTCGGCGCTATCCGTATCTGGCGCGAGTGCACTGGTCAGCGGCGGGTGCGCCGCTGCTGCTCGCACAAGCGCGCGACCAGCGCAGTCAGGTCTATCTGGCCGTGGACCCGGAGTCGGGCCGGACCCGGATGGTGCACGCCGATGAAGATCGAACTTGGCTGGAACTCTTCCCCGGAGTGCCCTGCTGGAGCCCGTCCGGACAGCTGGTCCGGATCGCCGACGAGGGCGGCGCCCGGGTCCTGGCGGTGGGGGAACGTCCGCTGACGGGAGCCCAGTTGCACGTACGGGCCGTACTGGACGTGTCCGGCGAGGACGTGCTGATCTCGGCGTCGGCCGGGGCCGAGGCGGCCGAGCCGGAGACCGGTGAGGTGCACGTCTACCGGGTGAACGAACTGGGCGTGGAGCGCGTCTCCGCCGTTCCCGGCGTGCACTCGGCCGTGCGCGCCGGCGACACGGCCGTCCTGGTCTCCGCCACCCTCGACCGGCCGGGGAGCCGGGCCCAGGTCCTCCGGGACGGGAAGCCGGCGGCCACCGTCACCTCTTACGCGGAAGATCCCGGTCTGTCCCCGCGCGTGACGCTCACTCTGGGGGGCGCACGCCGCGTACCGTGCGCCGTGCTTATGCCAACGGACTACCACGGTGACACCTCCCTCCCGGTGCTCCTCGACCCCTACGGTGGTCCGCACGGTCAGCGGGTGGTCGCCGCTCACAACGCCCACCTCACGTCGCAGTGGTTCGCGGACCAGGGCTTCGCGGTGGTGGTCGCCGACGGGCGCGGCACCCCGGGGCACTCGCCCACCTGGGAGAAGTCCGTCAAGGACGAGCTCGCCGCCGTCGTCCTCCAGGACCAGGTCGACGCGTTGCACGCCCTCGCCGCCGACTTCCCCCTCGACCTCGGCCGGGTCGCCATCCGCGGCTGGTCCTTCGGCGGCTACCTCGCCGCCCTCGCGGCGCTGCGCCGCCCGGACGTCTTCCACGCGGCGGTGGTCGGCGCCCCGGTCACCGACCTGCGCCTCTACGACACCCACTACCAGGAGCGCTACCTCGGGGACCCGAACGAGCGGCCGGAGGTCTACCGGCGCAACTCGCTGATCGACGACGCGGGCCTGGTCGACGCGGCCGAGCCGCACCGCCCGATGATGATCATCCACGGGCTGGCGGACGACAACGTGGTGGTCGCCCACTCCCTGCGCCTGTCCTCGGCCCTGCTGTCGGCCGGCCGCCCGCACGAGGTCCTGCCCCTGTCCGGCGTCACGCACATGACCCCGCAGGAGTCGGTCGCGGAGAACCTGCTGCTGCTCCAGGTGGACTTCCTGAAGCGCTCCCTGGGGATCGAGGGCTGAGGCACAGCGGGCACGGCAACGGGCCGGGGCGACATGGCGCGCCCCGGCCCGTTTACGGCACCCGCACGGCCGTACGCTGAAGAGCCTCCCCCGTCCGTATATCGATACGGATTCCGTGAAGTTGCCTGTGTGTTAACGACGTTCGCCCCGCTTTGTACGCCTATGTCTCCGGCGGTACGACCACCTTCTCCTCCGCGAAGTGACACGCCGAGTCGTGCGCCGCGGGCCCGCCGGTCCCCCGGAACTCCGCCGGGACCGCCAGCTGCGGCACCTCCAGGGCGCAGCGCTCCCGCGCCTTGAAGCAGCGGGTGCGGAAGCGGCAGCCGGACGGAATGTCGGTCGGGGACGGCACGTCACCGACGAGGATGATCCGCTCGCGGTGTTCGCGGGCCTCGGGGTCGGGCACCGGGACGGCGGAGAGCAGCGCCTGTGTGTAGGGGTGGGTGGGATGCTCGTAGATCTCGGCGTCCCGGCCGGTCTCGACGATCCGGCCCAGGTACATCACGGCGACCCGGTCGGAGATGTGCCGGACGATGGAGAGGTCGTGGGCGATGAAGATGTAGGAGAGGTCGAACTCGTCCTGCAGCCGGCCCATCAGATTGATGACCTGCGCCTGGACCGACACGTCCAGCGCCGAGACCGGTTCGTCCGCGACGATGATCTCCGGGCGCAGGGCGAGGCCGCGCGCGATGCCGATGCGCTGGCGCTGGCCGCCGGAGAACTGGTGGGGGTAGCGGTTGATGTACTCCGGGTTCAGGCCGACGACGTCCAGCAGGTGCTGCACCCTGCGCCGCCGGTCGCCTTTGGGCGCGACCTCGGGATGGATGTCGTACGCCTCCCCGATGATGTCGCCGACCGTCATGCGGGGGTTGAGGGAGGTGTAGGGGTCCTGGAAGACCATCTGGATGTTGCGGCGTACGGCGCGCAGGGCGCGGCCGGTGAGGCGGGTGATGTCCTCGCCCTTGTAGCGGATCGACCCGGCCGTCGGCTGCTCCAGGCTGACCAGCATCTTGGCGACCGTGGACTTGCCGCAGCCGGACTCCCCGACGATGCCGAGGGTTTCACCGGCGTCGAGGCGGAAGTCGACGCCGTCGACGGCCTTGACCGAGCCGACCCGTTTCTTGAAGAGGATGCCGCTGGTGAGCGGGTAGTGCTTGACCAGCCCGGTCACTTCGAGGATCGGTTCAGCCGTCGAGGCCATCGAGGCACTCCCTCCAGAAGTGGCAGGCGCTGCCCCGGGTGCCGCTCACCTCGTAGAGCGGGGGGACGTCGGTGCGGCAGACGTCCTGGGCCATCGGGCAGCGCGGGTGGAAGGCGCAGCCGGGCGGGATGCGGGTGAGGCTGGGCGGCAGGCCCTTGATGGCGTACAGCTCCCGGCCCTTCTGGTCGAGGCGGGGGATGGATTCCAGCAGGCCGCGCGTGTAGGGGTGGGCGGGGTTCTGGTAGATCTCGTGGACGGGGGCGCTCTCCACGATCCGGCCCGCGTACATCACGGCGATCTCGTCGGCGACGTCGGCGACCACGCCGAGGTCGTGGGTGATGAGGATCAGGCCCATGTCGTACTCGCGCTGGAGGTCCGCGAGCAGGTCCATGACCTGGGCCTGGACGGTGACGTCGAGGGCGGTGGTCGGTTCGTCGGCGATGATGAGCTTGGGCTCCAGGGCCATCGCCATGGCGATCATGATGCGCTGGCGCATGCCGCCGGAGAACTGGTGCGGGTACTGCCGTACGCGTTCCCCGGCGGCCGGGATGCGGACGCGGTCCATCAGCTCGACGGCCTTGGCGCGGGCGTCCTTGCGGGACATGCCCCGGTGCACGGTGAACATCTCGCCGAGCTGGTCGCCGACCGTCAGCACCGGGTTCAGGGACGACAGCGCGTCCTGGAAGATCATCGCCATCTCGGCGCCGCGCACCTTGCGGCGCTCCTCCTCCTTCAGTTTCAGCAGGTCCCGTCCCTCGAAGAGGACCTCGCCGCCGGTGATCCGGCCGGGCGGGACGTCGAGGATGCCCATGACGGTCTGGGCGGTGACGGACTTGCCGGAGCCTGACTCGCCGAGCACGGCGAGGGTGCGGCCGGCGTCCACGCCGTAGGAGACGCCGTTGACGGCCTTGGCGACGCCGTCCCGGGTGCCGAACTCCACGTGCAGGTCGCGCACTTCGAGCAGCATGGCGGCCGTTCACCTCAGCTTCGGGTCGAGGGCGTCGCGCACCGCGTCGCCGAGCATGATGAACGCCAGGACGGTGACCGCGAGGGCTCCGGAGGGCCAGAGCAGCGCGTGCGGGGCGTTGCGTACGTAGGGGGCGGCGGCGGAGATGTCGATGCCCCAGGAGACGCTGGGCGGTTTGAGGCCGACGCCGAGGAAGGACAGGGTCGCCTCCAGCGAGATGTAGGTGCCGAGCGCGATGGTGGCGACGACGATGACGGGGGCCACGGCGTTGGGCGCGATGTGGCGGAGCAGCAGGCGGGAGTTGTTCGCGCCGAGGGCGCGGGCGGCCTGCACGTAGTCGTTCTGCTTGGCGGTGATGACCGAGCCGCGGGCGATGCGGGAGATCTGCGGCCAGCCGAGCAGCACGATGAAGCCGATGACCGGCCAGACCGTGTTGCTGGTGATGACCGACAGCAGCACCAGGCCGCCCAGGACGACCGGGATCGCGAAGAAGATGTCCGTGACGCGGGAGAGGACCGCGTCCCAGACCCCGCCGAAGAAACCGGCGAGCCCGCCGAGCACGCTGCCGAGGACGGCGACGCCGAGCGTGGACAGGACGCCGACCAGGACGGACGTACGGGCGCCGTGGACGGTGCGGGTGTAGACGTCGCAGCCCTGGCCGTTGAAGCCGAAGGGGTGGCCGGAGCGGGAGCCCTCCTGGGCCAGGGCGAGGTCGCAGTGGAGCGGGTTGCCGGAGGCGATCAGGGACGGCCGGATCGAGATCACGACGAGGAAGAGGATCACCAGGGCGGAGAGGAGGAAGACGGGGTTGCGGCGCAGGTCGTGCCAGGCGTCGGACCAGAGGCTGCGCGCCTTTTCCTGGGGGCCCGTCCCGTCCGGCCCCCTGGGGACCTTCTCCAACGTCACGGCCTCGCTCGCGCCCAGGTCCATCTGCCCGCCCATGCCGGTGCCGGCGATGACGCGCTCGGGCTCGTAGGGCTCCTGTTCAGGCATAGCGGATCCTCGGGTCGAGTACGGCGTACAGGAGGTCGACGAGGAGGTTGGCGACGAGGAAGACGAGGACCAGGACGGTGACGAAGCCGACGACGGTCTGGGTGTTCTGGCGCAGGATGCCCTGGTAGAGCTGGTAGCCGACGCCGTGGATGTTGAAGATCCGCTCGGTGACGATCGCCCCGCCCATCAGGGCGCCCACGTCCGTGCCGATGAAGGTGACGACCGGGATGAGGGAGTTGCGCAGCAGGTGCCGGGTGACGACCCGGCGGCGCGGCAGGCCCTTGGCGACGGCGGTGCGGACGTAGTCGGAGCGCCGGTTCTCCGCGATGGAGGTACGGGTGAGGCGGGTGACGTACGCCAGCGAGACCGAGGCCAGCACCAGGCCGGGCAGGATCAGCTCGTCGACGCGGGCCTCGGAGGAGACGGACGGGGCGATCCACCCCCACTTCACGCCGAGCAGGAGCTGGAGGAGCAGGCCGGTGACGAAGGTGGGGACGGAGATGACGACGAGGGTGACCAGGAGGACCCCGGTGTCGACCGGCCGTCCCCGCCGCAGACCGGTGATGACGCCCAGCGTGATGCCGATGACGACCTCGAAGACGACCGCGATGACCGTCAGCCGGATGGTGACCGGGAAGGCGGTGCCCATCAGCTCGGTGACCGGCTGGCCGTTGAAGGCGGTGCCGAAGTCGCCGGTGAAGACGTTGCCCATGTAGGTCGCGTACTGCTGCCAGACCGGCTTGTCGAGGCCGAACTCCCTTCTGAGCTGGGCGGCGGTCGCCGGGTCGCACTCCCGGTCGCCGCACAGCCCGGCGATGGGGTCGCCCATGACGTTGACCATGAGGAAGATCAGCAGGGTGGCCCCGATGAAGACCGGGATCATCTGGAGCAGCCGTCGGATCACATAGCGGCCCACGGCGGATCAGCTCACCTTGATCTCGTCGTACACCGGGACGCTGAACGGATTGAGCTTCACGCCGGAGAGCCGGTCGGAGTAGCCGGCGCTGCCGTTCTGGTACCAGAGCGGGATGGCGGCCATGGTGTCCCGGACGACCTCCTCGGCCTGCTGGAAGCTTTTGATCGCCCCGGCGGTGCCGGTCTGTCCGTTGGCCTTGTCGATGAGGGAGTCGAACTCGTCGTTGGACCACTTGCCGTCGTTGGAGGAGCCGTTGGTGTAGTAGAGCGGCTGGAGGAAGTTCTGGATGAGCGGGTAGTCCATCTGCCAGCCCGCGCGGAAGGGGCCGCTCATCTTCTTGCCGGTGATCTGGTTGCGGAAGTCGGCGAAGGTGCCGACCGGGTTGCCGACGCACGCCTTGTCGTTGTCGAGGGCGTTGTTGATGGAGTTGCAGACCGCGTCGACCCACTGCTTGTGGGAGCCGGTGTCCGAGTTGTACGTGATCTTGACCTGGCCGCCGGGCAGCCCGCCGCCCTCCTTGATCAGCTTCTTCGCCTCGTCCGGCTTGTACTCGCACGCCTCGCCGCACAGGCCCTTCTTGTAGCCGCCGTCCGCGCCGAGCACGGGCGAGGTCCAGTCGGTGGCCGGGGTGCGGGTGCCGTGGAAGATCGTCTTGGTGATCTGGGCGCGGTCGATCGCCATGGACAGGCCCTTGCGGACCTTGTCCGAGCCGCTCTTGTTCCAGTCCTTGTCGTAGTACGGGAAGGCGAGGGTCTGGATGATGCCGGCCGGGGTGTTGATGTACCGGTCGCCGAGGTCGCTCCCGACGTTCTTCAGCTGGGCGGCGGGGACGTCGTCGACGAGGTCGAGGTTGCCGGCCATCAGGTCGGTGTAGGCGGTGTTGTTGTCGGTGTAGACCTTGAGGTCGACGCCGCCGTTGGCCGCCTTGTCGTCGCCCGGGTAGTCGTCCCACTTGCGCAGGGACATCTGCGAGCCCCGGGTGTAGTTGTCCACCCGGTACGGACCGTTGCCGACGGGCTTCTTCAGCCAGCCGGCGTGGTCGTCGAAGAAGGCGCGGGGCAGCGGGGCGTAGGCGGGGTAGCCGAGGGTGTCGGGGAAGGTGGAGAACTTCTGGCTGAGCGCGACGGTGAAGGTGCGGTCCCCGGTGACCTTCAGCCCGGAGAGGGTGTCCGCGCTCTGCTCGCTCCCGTCCTCCGGGTGGACCTTGTCGTAGCCCTCGATGTAGCTGAAGAAGTAGGCGTTGCGCTGGTTGTTCTTCAGGGACGCGCCGTAGTTCCAGGCGTCGACGAACGACTTGGCGGTGACCTTCTCGCCGTTGCTGAAGGTCCAGCCGTCCTTGACGGTGACGGTGAAGTGCTGCGAGTCGGTCGTCTCGATCTTCTCGGCGAGCATGTTCTCGGCCTCGCCGGTCGCCGGGTCGTACCGCTTCAGGCCCCGGAAGATCATGTCGAGGACCTTGCCGCCCTGCACCTCGTTGGTGTTGGCCGGCTCCAGGGGGTTCTGCGGGTCGCCCCAGGAGGAGCTGAGCACCGCGTCGGCGCCCCCGCCCCCGCCGCCGCCTCCGCAGGCCGTCGCCGCGAGGACCACCGCCGCCGCGCACGCGGCCCGGGTGGCGTACGTCGCTCCACGCATGGGATGCCTCCTCGTGTGCGCCGCGCGCCCGTCTCAAGACGCGGAACTCGGTTCAACCAACTATCACCCGGTATGACCGCGATGCCATATTCATCCCCTCCGTCCGAGGGAACAGGGCGCCCACGGCGCGGCGCCGGCCTCGTACCAGCACGGCATCAGAGGTCTGGACCACTGGCGTGCGAAGAAACATCAACACCTGTGTTTCCGCTGGCCACACGGGCCCTGAGGGGCCGTTGACGCGTGCATACGGCACTGATAGACACTCTCCTCACGCAGGTGGCGCCACTGCCGACCCGTCCGAACGATGACGCGAGGTCACCACCATGAGCACGGAAGAACAGCACGGCTCGGGGCGCTCCCGCCCATGGTCACGGCCCCCCGGGGCGTCCTGGCTCCGCGCGCTGCGGCGGGCGGCCGGTGCCGGGGCCGCGGCCCTGCTCCTCACGGCCGGCCTCGCGACCCCGCTCGATGTGGCGCCCCGGCAGGCAGCGGCGGCCGACGACGGCAAGCGGGTGCTGACGGCGGCCGTCGCGCAGAGCGTCGACTCGCTCAACCCGTTCCTGGCCACCCGCCTGGTCAGCACCAGCGTCCTGCGGCTGATGTACGAGTACCTGACCGACTACGACGCCGGCGACGGCCACGCCGTGCCCGGACTGGCGACGAAGTGGACGCCGTCCGCCGACAAGCTCACCTGGACCTACACGATCCGCTCCGACGCCACCTGGTCGGACGGGCGGAAGATCACCGCCGAGGACGCCGCCTGGACGTTCCGGACGATGATGACCGACGAGGCGGCGGGCACCGCCAACGGCAGTTTCGTCGGCAACTTCCGGAAGGTGTCGGCACCGGACCCCACCACGCTGGTCGTCGAGCTGGAGAAGCCGCAGGCCACCATGACCGCGCTGGACGTGCCGATCGTGCCCAGGCACGTGTGGGAGAAGGTCGGCGACATCGGGAAGTTCACCAACGACAAGGCGTTCCCGGTCGTCGGCAGCGGCCCGTACATCCTCACCGGCTACCGGGCCGACAGCTACGTACGGCTGAAGGCGAACCCGGAGTTCTGGCGCGGGGCACCCGAGTTCGACGAGCTGGTCTTCAAGTACTACAAGGACGGTGACGCGGCCGTCGCCGCGCTGCGCAAGGGCGAGGTGTCGTTCGTCAGCAATCTGACGCCCGCGCAGGCCGACGCCCTGGAGGGCCAGGAGGACATCAAGGTCAACGACGCGCCGGGCCGCCGCTTCTACGCGCTCGCCACCAACCCGGGCGCCCGCGCCAAGGACGGCACCCGCTTCGGCGACGGCGACCCCTCGCTGCGCGACCTGCGGGTCCGGCAGGCCCTCTTCCTCGCCGTGGACCGCGAGACCCTCGTCGACCGGGTCTTCCAGGGCCACGCCGTCGAGGGCGCCGGCTACATCCCGCCCCGCTTCGACACGTACTTCTGGAAGCCCTCCGCCGAGCAGGAACTCGCCTACGACCCCGAACGGGCGGCCCGCCTCCTCGACCAGGCCGGCTACCGGAAGAACGCCGACGGCGAGCGGATCGGCAAGGACGGCGAGCCGCTCAGCTACCGCCTGCTGTGCCACGCCACCGACCCCAACGACAAGGCGGTCGGGCAGTACCTCGCCGAGTGGTGGGGCGACCTCGGCATCGGTGTGGAGCTGCAGTGCCTGGACAACGTGTCCGACCCGTGGCTGGCCGGCACCTACGACCTCGCCATCGACGGCTGGTCGGTCAACCCCGACCCCGACTTCGTCCTCTCCATCCACACCTGCGACGCGCTGCCCGCCACCGAGAACGACACCGGCGCCACCGACAACTTCATCTGCGACCGGCGCTACGACGACCTGTACGCCCGCCAGCTCGCCGAGTACGACCCCGGCAAGCGCGCGGAGCTGGTCAAGCAGCTCCAGTCCCGGCTGTACGACCTGGGCTACATGAACGTCATGGCCTACCCCAACGCCCTGGAGGCCTACCGCACCGACCAGGTGGCCTCGCTGAAGACGATGCCAGAGGACGGCGGCAACATCTACGGGCAGGACGGCTACTGGAGCTGGTGGTCGGCGGTACCGGCCGATTCCGGGGACGACACGGAGGGCGGCGGCGGCTCCACCGGGGTCGTCGTCGGGATCGCCGCGGGGGCCGTCGTACTCGCCGGGGCCGGTGTCCTCTTCGCCCTGCGGCGCCGCTCGACCGCCGACGACCGCGAGTAGCCGATGGTTCCCGACCCGACCCGTCCGGTGCAGGGCGGGCGCCGATGACCACGGACGCCGTGTCCCGGACCGCCCCGACGCCCGCCGCCACCGGCCGCCACCGCGCCGCCTACGTCCGCTACGGCCTGGGGAAGATCGGCGGCGCGGCCGTCTCGCTCCTCGCCGTCCTCGTCACCGGGTTCTTCCTGTTCCGGCTCATACCCGGCGACCCGGTGAAGACCATGACCGGCGGCCGTCCGGTCTCCGCCGAGCAACTGGCCGCCTATCGTGAGGAGTTCGGGCTCGGCCTGCCGCTGTGGGAGCAGTTCACGGACTACTGCGGCAAGGCGCTCACCGGGGACCTGGGGACCTCGTACCAGTTCCGTACGCCGGTCACCGAGAAGATCGCCGAGGCGCTGGGGCCCACCCTGCTGCTGACCGGCACGGCCTTCGTCCTCCAGACCGCGCTCGGCGTCTTCCTCGGCACCCGGTCGGCCTGGCGGCACGGACGGCTCGCCGACCGGCTGCACACGGGGCTGGCACTGACCCTGTACTCCCTGCCGTCGTTCTGGCTGGGGCTGCTGCTCATCGTCGTCCTCTCCGTCGGCGTCGGCCCGGTGCCGGGCCTGTTCCCGACCGGCGGGATGGAGTCGGGCGGGGAGCAGGGGTTCGGGTACGTCCTCGACGTCGCCCACCACCTGGTGCTGCCGGTGGTCACCCTGGTCGCCGTCGAGTACGGGCAGACCCTGCTGGTGACGCGGTCGGCGCTGCTCGACGAGACGGGCAGCGACTATCTGACCACCGCGCGGGCCAAGGGGCTCCGCGACGACCTGGTGCGCCGCCGGCACGCCGTGCCCAACGCCCTGCTGCCCACCGTCACCCTGGTCTTCGTCAACCTCGGCCGGACGGTCGCCGGGGTGGTGCTGGTGGAGACCGTCTTCTCCTGGCCCGGTCTGGGCGGCCTCTTCTACCAGGCGCTCAGCGTGCCCGACCTGCCCCTGGTGCAGGGGCTGTTCCTCTTCTTCGCCTCGGCGGTGATCATCCTGAACACGGTGGCCGACCTGCTCTGTCCGCTACTCGACCCACGGGTGGGGCGATGACCGCGCCGCCCGCCTCCCCGGCACCCGCGGTGCCCGCCGGACCCCGGGCACTGGCGTGGCAGCGGCGGCGCCGGGCGGCGGCCCGGTTCTGGCGGGAGTACCGCAGCCACCGCGCGGGCCTGGCGGGCCTGGCCGCCCTGGCGCTGCTGGCGCTGGCCGCGCTGACCGCGCCGCTGACCGTGGGCGGTGACGTGGCCAGTGTGACCGGGGCGCCGGGCCGGCCGTTGCAGGGCCCGAGCGGGGAGTTCCCGCTGGGCACCGACCGGTTCGGCCGCGACCTGCTCGGCCTGCTGGTCTGGGGCACGCGCGTCTCCCTGCTGGTGGGGCTGCTCGCCGCGGTCCTGTCGGTGGCGATCGGCGCGGTGGCCGGCATCACCGCCGGTCACTTCCGGGGGGCGTACGCGACGGTGGTGATGCGGGTCACCGACTGGTTCCTGGTGATGCCGGCGCTGGTGCTGGCCATCGCGCTGGCGACGGTCATGTCCCGTTCGCTGGGCACGGTGATCCTGGCGATCGCCGTCACCTCGTGGCCGACCACGGCCCGGCTGGTGCGCGCCCAGACGCTGGCGGTGGAGGCCCGGCCGTACATCGAGCGGGCCAAGGCGCTGGGCGGTGGCCATCGGCACGTCATGGTCCGGCACGTGCTGCCCAACGTGATGCCGCTGGTGCTGGCCCAGACGACCCTGATGGTCTCCGCCTCCGTCCTCGCCGAGGCCACCCTCGCCTTCCTCGGGCTCGGCGACCCGACGGTGGTGTCCTGGGGCGGGCTGCTCCAGGACGCCCGGGAGGCGGGGGCGGTCAGCTCCGGGGACTGGTGGTACCTGGTGCCGCCGGGGGTCGCCATCGCCGTCGTGGCGCTGGCGTTCACGCTGTGCGGACGGGCGGCGGAAGCGGTGCTCGACCCCCGGCTGGGGGTAGGGCGGTGACGCTCCTCGAGGTACGGGACCTGCGGGTGACCTATCCCGGCGGGGCGGCAGCGGTGCGGGGCGTCGACCTCACCCTGCCGGCCGGGCGGAAGCTGGGCATCGCCGGTGAGTCGGGGTGCGGCAAGTCGACGCTGGCGCTCGCGCTGCTGCGGCTGCTGCCGGGCGGCACGGAGGTGAGCGGGCGGGTCCTGCTGGACGGAGAGGACGTGCTCACCATGCGGTGGGGCCGGGTGCGGGCGGTGCGCTGGGCCGGGGCGTCGATCGTGTTCCAGGGGGCGATGCACTCCCTCAACCCCGTGCACCGGGTGGGCGACCAGATCGCCGAGCCGGTCCTGCTGCACCAGCGGGCCTCCCGGACCGCGGCCCGCGCCCGCGCCGGTGAGCTGCTGGAACAGGTCGGCCTGTCGGCGGCGCGGGCGACGGCGTACCCGCATCAGCTCTCCGGCGGACAGCGGCAGCGCGTGATGATCGCCATGGCGCTGGCCTGTGCGCCCCGGCTGATCGTCGCCGACGAACCGACGACCGCGCTGGACGTGATGGTCCAGGCGCAGATCCTCCGGCTGATCGAGCGGTCCGTCACCGAACGCGACCTGGGCCTGATCATGATCAGTCACGATCTGTCGGTACTGGCACAGACCTGCGACCGGCTGGCGGTGATGTACGCGGGCCGGGTGGTCGAGGAGGGTCCCGCCGGGGCCGTCCACGAGCGGGCCCTGCACCCGTACGCCGAGGCGCTGTCCGCCGCGTTCCCGCGCGTCGGCGACCCCGCCTCCCGGTTCGCGCCCCGCGGCCTGCCCGGCGACCCGCCCGACCCTGCCGCCGTACCCGCCGGCTGCGCCTTCCACCCGCGCTGCCCGGTCGCGCTGGACGACTGCGCCACGCACGACGTCGCGCTGCGGGAGGCGGCCGGGGACCGGCGGGCCGCGTGCGTCCACGTACCGGAACCGGAGCCGGGCGGGGCCGGGCGGTCCCGCCCTGGGGGTGCCTCGCCGGGGGCCGACGGGGGCGGGAACGGGAACGGGACCGGGGGACCGGACGCGGACAGCGCTCCGGCCACTCGGGGAGGGCCGTCGGCCGCCGACGGGGACGGGACCGGGGCACCGGACGCGCACAGCACCCCTACCCCCCACGGACAGCCACCGGCCACCCACGGGGACCGGCACGGGGCCGGCACCGGCGAACCGGACGCGGACAGCGCCCCGGCCACCCACGGACAGCCAACAGCCACCCACGGGGAC
>NZ_JAGGOO010000048.1 GCF_018614415.1 Streptomyces sp. ISL-12 | reverse complement strand
GTGGTCGAGGGGTTGTGTGTGGTCGAGGGGTTGTGTGTGGTCGGGAGCGTCGGAGTCGTCGGTGCCGTGCCGCCGTTCTCGTCGCCGTTGCCGTTTCCGTCCTCGTCACCTTTCTCATCGCCGTCGCCGATGTCGTCGATCAGCAGGACCGCCGCGGAGATGCCCGCGCCCGCCGTCGCGGCGGCCAGCAGCGCCGCCGTGAGCAGGCTCCGTCTGGAACGCGGTCGTCCGCTCCCGGGCGGTACGGGGCTGCGGCCGGTGGCCAGATAGGCGTGCAGCATCCGCTCCGCCTCCGCCGCGTCCAGCCGCCGTCGCGGGTCGCGTTCGAGCAGCCCCTTGATGACGGACAGGAGCGGACCGGCCTGCGGGGGCGGCTGGATCTCCCCGGAGACCACGGCGTGCAGGATGCCGCCCAGCGAGTCCCGGCGGAACGGGGACTCACCGCTGAGCACGGTGCACAGCAGGGCACCCAGCGACCACAGGTCGGACTCCGGCCCGGTCCCACCCCCGGACATCCGTTCGGGAGCGGTGTACTCGGGGGAGCCGACGAAGGAGCCGGACTCGGTGAGGGTGGTCGCGCCCGGGACCTGGGCGACGCCGAAGTCGGTGAGCACGATCCGGCCGTCCTCGGCGACCAGGACGTTGGACGGCTTCACGTCGCGGTGCAGGACCCCGGCCGCGTGCGCGGTACGCAGGGCGCCGAGCAGGGCGATCCCGATCCGGGCCGCCTCGACGGGGCCGACCGGGCCGTACCGGGCGATGCGGTCGGCGAGCGAGCCGCCGTCGAGCAACTCCATGACGATGTACGTACGTTCACCGTCCTCGACGACATCGTGGACGACGATGATGTGCGGGTGGCTCAGTCGCGCGACCGCACGCGCCTCGCGCAAGGTGCGGTCCCGCCACTGCCGGGCCTCGGCGTCGGAAAGGCTCACGTCGAAGGGGAGTTCCTTGACGGCGACCCGCCGGTCGAGCAGTTCGTCGGTCGCCCGCCACACCACGCCCATGCCGCCACGCCCCAGTTGCGCCTCCAGGCGGTACCGGTTCGCTACGAGATGGAAGTTGCTCCCATGACTCCCCTGGCTCCCCATGCGTCTCATCATGCCGCCCCGGGCGGGCCCCTTCCGGGGCGGTGACCGGCCAAGTGTGTCGCCGCCCGGCCACCGATCAGACGATTACCCGTCTGTTCGCACCGGCAACCCCCACCGGCTGCTCCGGGAGCGACTCGCGGGGTTCACCTCGACGGGGTCAGCCTTCCTGGAAGCTCCGCAGCATCACGTCGAACTGCTCGCTGGTGGTGGCCCAGTCGTCGGCCGGCGCGGACGCGTAGAGGGCGTACTCGGTGCCGTCGCTCTTCATGTACCCGATGTCGATGGCACGGTAGGGCCCAGCGAAGTAGTGCGGCGCGTCCTTGGCCAGCGCGTTCCACGTGTACTCCCACCGGACGCCCGGCAGGTCCCGGAAGAGCTCCTCCTTGAGCACCACCTGCTCGTAGTCCCGCAACCGCGCGGCGAGCTGCTCGTCCAGATAGCTCATGTGCTCGTACGAGGTGCTGAAGTCCGGCGCGGTGTCGATGGCGACCCGCACGAGGTGCTTGCCGTTGTCGGGCGAGTAGTCGACCTGCTGGATGCCGTCCTGGTCGATGGAGACGGACCGCTCCCACCCCTCGGGCATGGTGATGCTGAAGCCCACCGGGTCCTCGCGCCGCTCCCAACCCGCGGGAACCGCCCCCTGAGCGCCCTCGCCGCTCGGCGTGGCACTGACGCCGGCACTCGCACCGGCGCTCGCACCGGCACTGGCACTCGCACTGGCATCCGGCGTGGGCGATACGGAGGCGGAGTCGGCTGAGCCGTCCGAGCCGAACTGGTTCAGCGTGACCGCGACACCCCCGCCGACGAGCGCCGCGAGGGCGACGACGAGGGCGACCGTGCGCAGCCGGTGCCCGCGCTTCGACCGCACGGGTGCCGACGCCGCGGTGGCCGACGAAGGGAGCGCGGTGGCAGCCGTCTGCGCGGACGCGGTGCCGGTACTGGTGCCACTGCCTGTACTGCTATTGGTGCCGGTCCCGGTACTGGTGCCGGTCCCGGCGGTCTGCGTCTCCGTCGTCCCGTACCGCACCGGCCCGGTCGGCACATACGCCTGCGCCGCGTCCGACCGGCGGCCCTCCGCCGCCTCGGCGAGCATCTGCTCGGCCTCTTCCGCGGAGGGGCGGGCGGCCGGGTCCTTGCGCAGCAGGGCGCTGACGACGGGCTCCAGCGGACCGGCGTACTCCGGCGGTTCGGCCTCCTCCTCGACGACCGCCTGCATGGTGGTCAGCGGCGAGGTCCGGCGGAACGGCGACCTGCCCTCCACCGCGGTGTACAGCGTCGCGCCGAGCGCCCACAGGTCGGACGACGGACCGGGGTCATGGCCGCGGACGCGTTCCGGCGCCAGGTAGTCGACCGAACCGACCACCTCCCCCGTCCGCGTGATGGTGGAGTCGCCCTCTATCTGCGCGATGCCGAAGTCGGTGAGGAGCACACGTCCGTCCGCGCTGAGCAGCACGTTGCCCGGTTTCACGTCGCGGTGCAGCACACCGGCGGTGTGAGCGGCACGCAGGGCGCGCAGCACCCACAGACCGATCCGGGCCGCCTCGCGCGGCTCGACGCGTTCCTCGTCCTTGACCGCGTCGGCCAGCGAACGGCCCTCGACGAGTTCCATCACGATCCACGGCCGGCCGTCGTGTTCGAGTACGTCGTGCACGGTGACGACGGCCGGGTGGTTGATCCGCGCGGCCGCACGCGCCTCGCCCCGGGTGCGGGCCAGCAGTACGGCCCGGTCGCTCTCGGAGACGTAGAGCGCGGCGGTCAACTCCTTGATGGCGACGACCCGGTGCAGCACCTCGTCGTGGGCACGCCACACCCGGCCCATGCCACCGCTGCCGATGGCGTCGCCGAGCCGGTAGCGGCCGGCGAGGAGCTGGCCCTGCATCTGATTCACGTTGCCCCGCAATGCTCTTGACAGGGTCAGCGTAGGGACCGGCCCCCGTCCAGGGAACCGGTGGGGTCCCCCGGAGACCGCTCTGTGACGGTTGTCGCTTTCTGTTCTACTGAGCAACGAAAGACACTCAACTTGCGTCACAGCTCAGCTGATTCGGTTGGAGATCCGGCAGAAACAGGCGCCAGTACGTCAGGTGCACCGTGTGCGGTCAGCCGGTGTACTGGTACGTCGCCGACGCCTGCTCGAACAGCCGGGTCACCTCGTCGCGTTCCGCCTCCGGTCCGCGCACCTGCACCACGTGGTAGTGACCGTCGATCAGGATGGCGAGGTTGCGCACGAACAGCTCGCCCCCGTCGTCGCCGGTCCAGGTGAACTGCCCCTCGGCCATGGACCGCCCGCCCACCTCGATGGACTTCAGCCCGGAGGAGGTGGCCCAGCTGGAGTCGCGGTAGGGCTGCAACTCGGGTTCCCGGTCCCGCTGGTACGTCATCGGATCGCCGCCGAAGTCGTCACTGCCGTCGCGGCCGGGTACGACGATCAGCTCGAAGTCGCCCTTCGCGTACACGACCTGACCGCGTCCGTTGACCGCCGTGCGGTCCCAGCCCTCGGCGACGGCGACGCGGAAGCCCTCCGTGTCCTTGCGCAGAGTGAAACCGTCGGCGACCTCGGGCTCGGCGGTCTGCGGCTCGGTGGAGCCCGCGGACCGGGACGGATTCGCCTCCCCCTTCGAACCCTTCGACCCGTCCGAACCGTCCGAACCGTCCGAGCCGTCCGATTCCTTCGGCGACTCGCGCTCGGGCCGCGGCTCGTCGCTGGCGTCCGCTGATCCGGTGGCGCCCGTGCGGTCCGTCGCGCCGACGGCACCTGTCTCCTCGTTCTTCGGCATGAACAGCATGGCGTACGCGATCAGCGCGGCCATGCCGAGCAGTATCAGCAGGAGCAACGTACGGCCGAGCCGACGCGGTGAGCCGCCGTCCCGCTTGGCCCGCTTGTGGCGTCCGTGGTGGGCGGGCAGCCCGGCACGCCGCCTGCGCACCAGCTCGCCCCGGCGGCGGACGATCGGCAACCGGCTCGCGTCGGCCGGCGGGGCCGGGACGACGTTCAGTCCTGCATCCGCCTCGGGCGCCGAACGCACCAGGGAGCGCAGCCAGCCGCGCAGCTCCTCGAACTCCAGGCGCTCGGTGGGATCCTGGCGCAGCAGCGACTCCACGACCGGCCGGAGCGGTCCGCACTCCTCGGCGTACGCCGGCGGCTCCGCGCACACCATCTGCACCAGCTCGGCCGTGGACTCCTCCGGGTACGGCGCGTGTCCCTGTACGGCCCGGAAGAGCAGGGCGCCGAGCGCCCACAGGTCGGTAGCGGGGCCGATGGGCGGTGCGAGCTGCCAGTTCTCGTGCACCGGGCCGGCCTGCTCCGGCGCCCAGCGCTCGGTCACCGGGCCGACCACGGCCATCCTGGCCTGCCGGGCCCGCTCGGCGGCGAGCGCGGTGGCCGGGCCCCGGCGCGGGGGCGTCTTGGCGACCAGGTCGTCCCAACGGCTGGTCTGCGGCGCGACGACCGCCTCGGGGACGGCGGGCGCCTCGGGCGCTCCGGGTGGTACGGCCGGCTCTGCGGACACCCCGGGTACGTCGGGCTCGGCGGGCGTCGCGGGCGAGGCGGGTGCCTTGGACAGGCCGCGTGCGGCGGGCAGCGCGGCCTGACCGGACGACGACCGGGCATCACCGGCGCTCCGGGGCGCGGCACCGTGCCAGGAGGTGGTACGGACGCCGTAGGGGTCGGGGATCTGTCCCGGCGGGGTCCCGCCAGGGCCGTACGACGACCGCTCCGCGCCGTTGCCGTTGCCGTTGCTGTTGCTGTTGCTGTTGCTGTTGCCGGTGACGCTGTCACTGCCGTCGCCGTACGGCAGGGCGCCGCTGCCGGGGGCGAAGCGGGCGCCGGGCAGGGCCGCCCGGCCGTTCTCCGCCTCCTGGACACGGGCCGCGGCCCGCGCACCCGCCCGGTAGGCGGCGATCGCCCCGGCCCGCGCGGCCCGGACGTCCGCGCTGCCTTCCCCGAGCGCACGCGCTCCGCCCGCGTCACCCCGCCCGTTGGCCGCCCCGGCCCCCTGCCCCGGCAGTACCTCGGCCGCCCGCGCCTGAATGGCGGCCCGTCGAGCGGCCTCGGGATCCAGCCGAGTGGTTACGGCGTCCACAGGGCGCTCAGGTCCGTTGGGACTGCTGGGGCCGCCGGGGTCGCTGACACCACTGGGGCCGGCGGAGCCGACGGGACCACCGTGCCCAGCGGGACCACCGTCCCGATGGGAGCCGTGGGGGCCGTGGGGGACGTGAGGGCCGCCCCCTTGACCCCCCTCCTCATCGTCCCCCGGCATTGGGTCGTACCCGCACAGCGCCTCCTCCGCCGCGCCGACCGCGAGGCCGGTCAGCAGCACGCGGCCGTCGTCGCAGACCAGCACCGTGCGGGCGGTGATGTTCCGGTGCACCCAGCCGTGGGCGTGCAGCACCCGCAGGGCCATGAGGACGTCGGAGGCGATCTCGGCCGCCCGGTACGGCGTCAGCGGCTGCTCGGCGAGCAGCGCCGCCAGCGGCCGGGCGGGCACCAGTTCGCTGACGACCCACAGCGAACCGCCCTCGGCGAACACGTCGAAGACCTGGTCGAGGCGGGGATGGTCGGGGATGCCGGCCGCGGCCTGGGCCGCCTCCACGGCCCGCCGCACCACGGGGTCGGCCGGGCGCCGCGTACTGCCGCGCGCGGCCGACGGCCGCTGGACCGGCCGGCGCGGCGCACCGTCACGCGCCGTGAATCCGTCCGGCAATCCCTCCGCGTCGAGCACCTCGGCCTCGACGACCTCGGGCAACGGCACCTGCCTGACCAGCACTTCCTGCCCGCTGTAGGTGTCGAAGGCGCGGGTCTCGGTGAGTTCGTACTCGTCGGAGGGCGGCAACGGCAGCCGGTAGCGGTCGGCGAGGACCCGTCCCGCGTAGTCGTCCACGTTGCCTCCCCCGGCATCCCGGTCGGTCAATTCCGTTCGCCCCGCGGGCCGTTCCTACTGCGTACGGTCCGCAAGCACTCACGATACGTGCCGGAGGCAACCCGCAAAGAGGTGTCGCCAGATCTCGGCATCACCAAACCCGCGCACGCCGGGCGCAGGGAGGGATCAGGGCTTCGGCTCGAAGCTCTTCGTGAGGGTCTGCCAGGTCTCCCGGCGCTGGTCAGTGCCCCAGTCGGCGGCCTTGGCGGTGTACATGAGGGCGTACCCCTGCTCGTCGTCGACGACGAATCCCCGGTCGATCGTGCGGTACTTGGTACCGCTGTCCACATAGGTGAACTCCCAGTCGGCCGTGTTCCACCCCCGGTAGTCCACCTCCTCTATGCGGATCTTCTTGTACTGGGAGCGTGTCATGTACCGCTCCTGGTTCTTCCAGTCCGCCACCGGGTCGTCCTTGGGCGTGGACGTCCATGCGACGAGCAGCTTCTGCCCGTCCGGTCCGGTGAACCGATCTCCCGCGGAGCCCGTGGTCTGGTACTTCCAGCCCTCGGGCAGTCCTATCTCGTACCCCTGGTCACCCTCGTGCGTGGTGACGGCCCCGCTGCCGGAGTCCTCCGACCCCGTCGCGTCATCGTTCCCGCCCTCTTCGTCGTCGGCGGATCCGCCCGTGCCCGCGCCGCCGGACGCGCTCGCCTCCGCACCCGTCGAGCCGTCCGCGGTGGGCGCCGACGCTCCGGCACTGTCCGTGCTGTCGTCCTGCTTGGTCTCGTCGCTCGCGGTGGCGGTGGCCGTGGTCCCCGCGCCGCTCCCGGTGCTCTCCTCGCCGTCGTCGCCCAGTGTGAAGGCCAGCACGGTGCCGATCACGGCGAGCACGACGACCACCGCGATGATCACCAGGGTGCGCCGCGGCACCACGTCGGTGAGGGACGCCTTCGGCACGGGCCGGGACGGCAGGTCGGGTGGCGTCATCACGGGCCAGCCCGAACTCCGGCCGCCCGTCGTCGCGTTCCCGCCGCCCGCGGCCGGCGTGGCCGCCGTGGCACCGGTCCCACGCACCGCACCGGCGGCCGCCGCACCCTCGGCAGCCCCGGACCCAGACCCCGTGGCGACGGACCCGGACCCGAACCCCGTAGTGGCCGACCCGGTGGTTGCCGAACCGCTCCGGGACTTGGCGCGGGCCCCGGCCGCCGTCCCGACCGCCCCGGCCGACACCGCGGCCTTGCGCACGGAGCGCAGCGCCCCCTTCAGCCGCTCCCCGGCCTCCTCGCCCCGCCTGCTCCCGGAGCGCTCGTCCGGCTGGGCGGGCAACGGCACGACCTTGGTCGCGTCCATCGGCTCGGCCGGCGTGCTCGCGGGCGCGTGGATCACCTTGTTGAGCAGCGCGCGGGCGCCCGCGTCGTCGAGGCGCTGAGCGGGGTCCTTGGTGAGCAGTCCGTAGATGACGTCCCGCAGCGGACCGGCGTTCTTCGGCTCCTCCAGCGACTCGGTCATCACCGCGGTGAGCGTCGCGATCGCCGAGCCCTTGTCGTACGGCGGCGTGCCCTCGACGGCCGCGTACAGCAGTCCGCCCAGCGACCACAGGTCGGCCGCCGGTCCCGGCTTGTGCCCGCGGGCCCGCTCCGGGGAGATGTAGGAGGGCGCGCCGACGAGCATGCCGGTGGAGGTGATGGAGGGGTCGCCCTCGACCTGGGCGATGCCGAAGTCGGTGAGCACGACCCGGCCGTCCTCGGCGATCAGCACGTTCGACGGCTTCACGTCGCGGTGCAGGATGCCCTCGCGGTGCGCCGACCGCAGCACGTCCAGCACCGCCAGCCCCACCTCGGCCGCGCGCTTGGGTTCCAGCAGGCCGTCCTCACGGATGACCTCGGCGAGCGACTTGCCCTCGACGAGTTCCATCACGATCCACGGCCGGTCGTCCTCGTCGACCACATCGAAGACCGTCACGGCGCTGTTGTTGCGGATCCGCGCGATCGCCTTGGCCTCGCGCAGCGTCCGCGTGATCAGGCGCCGCTTCTCCTCCTCGTCGATGCTGGTCGGGAACCGCAGCTCCTTGACGGCGACCGTGCGTCCCAGGGTCTCGTCCTGGGCCCGCCACACCGTCCCCATGCCGCCGCGGCCGAGCACATCTCCCAGCCGGTACCGCCCGGCGAGGAGACGTGCGCTCTTGTCCTGACGGGATGTCCCCGCCCGCTCCGCCTCCGACATGCGTCCCCTCATGCAACCCGCCCTGACAGAGCCTTCATTGTCTCTCACCCGACAAGTGCTCGACGCCCAGGGTGCCCCCTGACCGCGCCCCGTGGCCCCGAGTCCCGGGCAGCCCGGTGAACCGGCCGTCCACCCGCCCTGAATGAGTGACGCGACACGGAAGAAACCGTGATGCCACCGCTTCGGACGCTCCAACCCCTCCCCGTGGTCCTGGTCCTTCCCTCCCGGCCTGACGGCCGAGCGGATCACCGATCACCGCCGAGCCGGCAAGGCCGACCGCCACCTGGTCCTTCCGTCGGGACCGTCCGTCACCTCCTCCCCTGGTTCCCGTACTTCGCCGCCCGATCCGCACGGCCCCGCGTCCGCCCCCGAGTTCTGCCCTCACACCCGGTAGAACGCCCGGCGTCAGCCCGGATATCCCGACCACGCACACTCGTTCGAGTGAATGCGACCAACGGGACCGCCGGGATCGCCGGGTCCGGAACCCCTGCCGTCACAACGGCACGATGTCCGGTGCCCCCAGCCGCGCAGCGTCCGCCGTGAGGTCGTCGGGCTGGCGCTGGGACTCCCGCTCGGCCTCCACCCGCTTCTCGTAGTGCTGGACCTCGCGTTCGATCCGGTCCTTGTCCCAGCCCAGCACCGGCGCCATCAGTTCGGCGGCCTCGCGGGCGCTGCGCGTGCCCCGGTCGAAGGTCTCGATGGAGATGCGGGTACGCCGGGTCAGCACGTCGTCCAGGTGCCGTGCCCCCTCGTGCGAGGCGGCGTAGACGACTTCGGCCCGCAGATAGTCGTCGGCGGCCTGGAGGGGATCGCCGAGCGAGGGGTCGGCGGCGATCAGCTCCAGCAGCTCCTCGGTCCGGGTGCCGTACCGATTCAGCAGGTGCTCCACGCGCACGACGTGCAGGCCGGCGCGGGCGGCGATGCGGGCCCGCGCGTTCCACAGCGCCGAGAAGCCCTCGGCGCCCAGCAGCGGCACGTCTTCGGTGACGCAGTCGGCGACGCGCATGTCGAGTCCGTGCACGGCCTCGTCCACCGCGTCCTTGGCCATCACCCGGTACGTCGTGTACTTCCCGCCCGCCACGACGACCAGCCCCGGCGCCGGGTGGGCGACGGTGTGCTCGCGCGACAGCTTGCTGGTGGCGTCCGACTCACCGGCCAGCAGCGGGCGCAGCCCCGCGTACACGCCCTGGACGTCGTCCCTGGTCAGCGGCGTGGAGAGGACCGAGTTCACATGTTCCAGGAGGTAGTCGATGTCCGCGCTGGAGGCGGCCGGGTGGGCCTTGTCCAGGTCCCAGTCGGTGTCGGTGGTGCCGATGATCCAGTGCCGGCCCCAGGGGATGACGAACAGCACGGACTTCTCGGTGCGCAGGATCAGCCCGGTCGAGGAGTGGATGCGGTCCTTGGGGACCACGAGGTGGATGCCCTTGGAGGCCCGGACGTGGAACTGCCCGCGCTCCCCCACCAGCGACTGGGTGTCGTCGGTCCACACGCCCGTGGCGTTCACGATCTGCTTGGCGCGGATCTCGTACTCGCCGCCGCCCTCGACGTCCCGCACCCGGGCCCCGACGACCCGTTCGCCCTCGCGCAGGAAACCGGTCACCCGCGCGCGGTTGGCGACCGGCGCGCCGTACGCCGCCGCCGTGCGGACGAGGGTGGTCACGAAGCGGGCGTCGTCCATCTGGGCGTCGTAGTACTGGAGCGCGCCGACCAGCGCGTCCTTCTTCAGCGCCGGTGCCACGCGCAGGGCGTGACGGCGTGTGAGGTGACGGTGGAGCGGCAGGCCCCGGCCGTGTCCGCGGGCCATCGACATCGCGTCGTAGAGCGCGACGCCCGAACCGGCGTACAGCCGCTCCCACCCCGTGTGCCGCAACGGGTACAGGAACGGAACCGGCTTCACCAGATGCGGGGCGAGCCGCTCCAGCAGCAGGCCGCGTTCCTTCAGCGCCTCCCGTACGAGCGCGAAGTCGAGCATCTCCAGATAGCGCAGGCCGCCGTGGATCAGCTTGCTCGACCTGCTGGAGGTGCCCGACGCCCAGTCCCGCGCCTCGACCAGCCCGGTGGACAGGCCGCGGGTCACGGCGTCCAGGGCGGTGCCCGCGCCGACCACGCCGCCGCCGACGACCAGTACGTCCAGTTCCCGCTCGGCCATGGCCGCGAGCGACTCGGCTCGCTGCGCCGGGCCCAGTGTCGCTGTCCTCACCGCTGCCTCCCGCTCATCCCGCTCATCCGTCGATCGGTCGCGTCGGCCGCACCCGTCAGGCAGGCGAAGCCCGGTGGTTCCCAGTACCCCCCATGCCAGATTCTGACCGGGTTGCCCGACTTCAGCCACCACGCACCCAGGACCTGTGGACAACCTCAGGGGGCGCTTCCGGTGCACAGAGCCCTCAACACTCACCGAAACTCGGCCGACCAATCCCGCAAATCGGTCATATTTACTCCTAGTCTGACGTTGTGCTCGCCCGTTCTGTCCACAGGGCTTGCGCACCTGTCCCGCTCCGGATATTGGGAAGGACGGCCCACGCCATGCCCGCAGATCTCGCCGTCATCGGACTCGGCCCCTACGGCCTGCCCCTGGCCCAGGCCGCCACCGCCGCCGGCATCCCCACCCTCGGCTACCGGACCGGGCCCGAGGCCGGCTCCCTGACCCCCGCCGAACTGCGCCGGATGCTCGCGGGCGGCTTCCGCACGGCCGCCGGGCCGGCCGAACTGGGCCGGGTCCGCACCGCGGTCATCTGCGCCCCGACCCCGCCGAGCGAGGGCGGCGGCCCCGACCTCGGCCAGGTCGAGGCCGCGGCGCGCACCCTGGCCGCACATTTGCGCCCGCACACCACGGTGATCCTGGAGTCGCCCGTCCGCCCCGGCACGACGGAGGAGTTCCTCCGCCCTCTCCTCGAAAACGGCTCCGGCCTGCGCGCCGGCCGCGACTTCCACCTCGCCTACTCCCCCAGCCGCGTCGACCCCGGCAACCGCGAGTTCACCCCCGCGAACACCCCCAAAGTCATCGGCGGCCTCACCCCCGCCTGCACCGAGTCGGCCGCGACCTTCTACGGCCGGCTCACCGACAAGGTGGTACGCGCGCGTGGCCCCCGCGAGGCGGAGACGGTCCAGCTCCTGGAGACCAACTTCCGCCATGTGAACATCGCCCTCGTCAACGAGATGTCCGTCCTCTGCCACGACCTAGGCGTCGACCTGTGGGACGTCATCCGCTGCGCGGAGACCAAGCCGTTCGGCTTCCAGACCTTCCGCCCCGGCCCCGGCGTCGGCGGCCACTCCGTCGCCCAGGACCTGGCCGGCCACGCCCCCCGCGGCCTGCGCATGGTCGAACTCGCCCAGCAGGTGAACAGCCAGATGCCCCGCTACGTCGTCCAGCGCGCCGCCGCCCTCCTCAACGAGCACGGCAAGTCCGCGCGCGGCGCCCGCGTGCTCCTCCTGGGCGTCACGTACAAGGCCGACCTCGCCGACCAGCAGGGCACCCCGGCACAGGAGGTCGCGACCCGCCTGCTCTCGATGGGCGCCGCGGTCAGCTACCACGACCCGCACATCCCGTCCTGGACGGTCCTGGACCGCCCGATCCCCCGCGCCGACTCCCTCTACGAGGCCGCCGCCGACGCCGATCTGACGATCCTCCTCCAGCAGCACCGCACGTACGACCTCCAGGGCCTGTCGGTGAAGGCCCAACTGCTGCTGGACACGCGGGGGGCCACGCCCACGGGGGCGGCGCATCGGTTGTGAGAGGGGCGCGCGCATGCCGTCCCCGCCACGAGGGGTGTGGTGGGCGGGAGGCTGGGTGGGTAACGTAGGGGCGGGCCCACCGCAGAGGGCACTGCGGCGGACCCCAGATGGATCACGGAGTGTCCACCCCTAGGTCTCGTGGGGGTGGCCGCTCACCATCCGAAAATCCGCAAGATCCACCTCCTCCGGCACCGCAAAAAAGGTGGAGCCCACCGCAGGGCTAGTGCGGCAGGCTCCAAGATGGATCACGGAGTGTCCACCCCTAGTTCTTGTGGGGGTGGCCGCTCACCATCCGAAAATCCGCAAGATCCACCTCCTGCGGCACTGAACCATCCGAAGACGGATGCGGTCCCAGCGGGTGGGCGTGCGGTGACGTCCCATGGGCACGCCCCCTTCCACGATGCCGCCGTCAGCCCGGTGGGCGGCGCGTCTGGAATTCGGGCCGGGCCCCGAGGGGACGGGGCCCGGAACGCGTTTCCTCGGAAGGGGGCGTCCCAGAGAACCGGGGCGCCGGACACGGACGTTACCGGCGCTCCAGGGCGCATTCCGGCGTATTCGGGCCGAAGGCGACCATGCGCCCCCCGATCACCCTGCGCGCCCCCGCGCCGGACCGCCCGGACGCCCGGACACGCGAAAGAGGCCGGTCACCCCCGCAAGGGCGACCGGCCTCCAGCGACGACCGTCCGTCGTGACTACCGCCGGTGCAACTACCGCTGGCGCGACTACCGCCGGTGCTGCGAGTCCGCCACCGTGACCTCGACCCGCTGGAACTCCTTCAGCTCGCTGTAGCCGGTGGTGGCCATGGCGCGGCGCAGGGCGCCGAACATGTTCATCGAGCCGTCGGGGTGGTGGGACGGCCCGGTGAGGACCTCCTCCAGGGTGCCGACCGTGCCGAGGTGCACCTTCTTGCCGCGCGGCAGTTCCTCGTTGACCGCCTCCATGCCCCAGTGGTGGCCCTTGCCCGGCGCGTCCGTCGCGCGGGCCAGCGGCGAGCCGATCATCACCGAGTCGGCACCGCAGGCGATCGCCTTGGGCAGGTCGCCGGACCAGCCGACGCCGCCGTCCGCGATGACGTGCACGTACCGACCGCCGGACTCGTCCATGTAGTCCCGGCGGGCCGCCGCCACGTCGGCGACCGCGGTCGCCATCGGGACCTGGATGCCCAGCACGTTGCGCGTGGTGTGCGCGGCGCCGCCGCCGAAGCCGACGAGGACACCCGCCGCGCCGGTACGCATCAGGTGCAGGGCGGCGGTGTAGGTGGCGCAGCCGCCGACGATCACCGGGACGTCCAGCTCGTAGATGAACTGCTTCAGGTTCAGCGGCTCGGCGGCGCTGGAGACGTGCTCCGCGGAGACGGTCGTACCGCGGATGACGAAGATGTCCACGCCCGCGTCGACCACGGCCTTGGAGAACTGGGCGGTGCGCTGCGGGGAGAGCGCGGCGGCGGTGACGACACCGGCCTCGCGCACCTCCTTGATGCGCTGCCCGATCAGCTCCTCGCGGATGGGCGCGGCGTAGATCTCCTGGAGGCGGCGGGTGGCGGTCTCCGAATCCAGGCCGACGATCTCGTCGAGCAGCGGCTGCGGGTCCTCGTAGCGCGTCCAGAGCCCTTCCAGGTTGAGTACGCCGAGGCCGCCCAGTTCGCCGATGCGGATGGCGGTGGCCGGGGAGACGACCGAGTCCATGGGGGCGGCCAGGAACGGCAGCTCGAAGCGGTAGGCGTCGATCTGCCAGGCGATCGAGACCTCCTTCGGGTCTCGCGTACGGCGGCTGGGGACGACGGCGATGTCGTCGAAGGCGTATGCCCGGCGGCCGCGCTTGCCGCGCCCGATCTCGATCTCAGTCACGTGTGTGGCCTTTCCCTCATGCGTTGCAGCGTCTTCCAGTATCCCCGACGGACACGGACGAGGGCGGCCCCGGTGCTCCGGGGCCGCCCTCGGGAAGCGCTTCGCTCACTTACGGCTGTAGTTCGGCGCCTCGACCGTCATCTGGATGTCGTGCGGGTGGCTCTCCTTCAGGCCCGCGGAGGTGATCCGCACGAAGCGGCCCTTGGACTCCATCTCCTCGATGGTGGCCGCGCCCACGTAGCCCATGGTCTGGCGCAGGCCGCCGACGAGCTGGTGCAGCACGTTGGCCAGGGGGCCGCGGTAGGGCACCTGGCCCTCGATGCCCTCGGGCACGAGCTTGTCGTCGGACGCCACCTCGGCCTGGAAGTAGCGGTCCTTGGAGTACGACCTGCCCTGGCCCCGGGACTGCATGGCGCCCAGCGAGCCCATGCCGCGGTACGACTTGAACTGCTTGCCGTTGATGAACTGCAGCTCGCCCGGCGACTCCTCGCAGCCCGCGAGCAGGCTGCCCAGCATCACCGTGTCGGCGCCGGCGGCCAGCGCCTTGCCGATGTCACCGGAGTACTGCAGTCCGCCGTCGCCGATCAGCGGCACACCGGCGGGCCGGGCGGCGAGGGATGCCTCGTAGATCGCCGTGACCTGCGGGACACCGATGCCGGCGACCACTCGGGTGGTGCAGATGGAGCCGGGGCCGACGCCCACCTTGATGCCGTCGACGCCGGCGTCGATGAGTGCCTGGGCGCCGTCGCGGGTGGCGACGTTGCCGCCGATGACGTCTATGCCGACGCTCGACTTGATCTTCGCCATCCAGCTGAGGGCGTTGCTGTTGTGGCCGTGCGAGGTGTCGACGACCAGGAAGTCCACCCCGGCCTCGGCGAGGGCCTGGGCGCGGTCGAGCGCCTCGGGGCTGGCGCCCACGGCGGCTCCGACGATCAGGCGGCCCTCCGCGTCCTTCGCGGCGTGCGGGTACTGCTCGGCCTTCACGAAGTCCTTGACCGTGATCAGGCCCTTGAGGACGCCGTCGCCGTCGACCAGCGGCAGCTTCTCGATCTTGTGGCGGCGCAGCAGCTCCATGGCGTCCACACCGGAGATGCCGACCTGCCCGGTGACCAGCGGCATCGGCGTCATGACCTCGCGCACCGGCCGGGAGCGGTCGGTCTCGAAGGCCATGTCACGGTTGGTGACGATGCCGAGCAGCTTGCCGGCGCCGTCGGTGACCGGCACGCCGCTGATGCGGAACTTGGCGCACAGCGCGTCCGCCTCGCCGAGGGTGGCGTCCGGGTGGATGGTGATGGGGTTGGCCACCATGCCGGACTCGGAGCGCTTGACCAGGTCGACCTGGTTGGCCTGGTCCTCGATGGACAGGTTCCGGTGCAGGACGCCGACACCGCCCTGACGGGCCATGGAGATCGCCATCCGGGACTCGGTCACCTTGTCCATCGCCGCGGAGAGCAGCGGGATGTTGACCCGCACGTTGCGGGAGATACGGGACGAGGTGTCGACCGCGTTCGGGAGCACCGCGGAGGCGCCCGGCAGCAGCAGCACGTCGTCGTAGGTCAGCCCGAGTGTCGCGAATTTATCGGGCACTCCGTCGACGTTCGCAGTCATGACACCTTCCCCAAATGGCCTTGATCGGTGCGGATGTCCATGCTAACGGGAAGTGAGGGTGGCGCATTCCACGATCATGGGCATCTTCCGCCGCCGTATGTTCGTACGAAAGTGACGGGCCGCCCGTTCAACGGGACGGCCGCCGCCCCCGGGCAGGGCACGCCCGTGCCCGGCACCGCACGCCTGTCCCGCCGGGGCGGCTACTGCTCCGCCAGGGCCCGCAGCCGGCTCAGCGCGCGGTGCTGCGCCACGCGGACGGCGCCGGGTGACATTCCCAACATCTGGCCGGTCTCCTCCGCCGTGAGCCCCACCGCGATGCGCAGCAGGAGCAGTTCCCGCTGGTTGTCGGGGAGGTTGGCCAGCAGCTTCTTGGCCCACTCCGCGTCGCTGCTGAGCAGGGCGCGCTCCTCGGGGCCGAGGGAGTCGTCGGGCCGCTCTGGCATCTCGTCGGAGGGGACGGCGGTCGAACCGGGGTGGCGCATCGCGGCGCGCTGGAGGTCGGCGACCTTGTGGGCGGCGATGGCGAAGACGAACGCCTCGAACGGGCGTCCGGTGTCCTTGTAGCGGGGCAGCGCCAGGAGCACCGCCACGCAGACCTCCTGGGCCAGGTCCTCCACGAAGTGACGCGCGTCGCCGGGCAGCCGGGACAGCCGGGTGCGGCAGTAGCGCAGTGCGAGGGGGTGGACATGGGCGAGCAGGTCGTGCGTGGCCTGCTCGTCCCCGTCTACGGCACGGTGGACGAGCGCACCGACTGTTCCCCCTTGCCCAGGGGCCGTCTCGTCGTCACGCATCGGTCCATGGTGCCTTGCGGCCGTCTGGTCCGCTCCGCCGCGTCCGTTGTTGTGCACCGAAGCGTTATGAGCAGGTGCGCCGGAACTCATCCCCTGCGCCCTCCCCTTCCGCTCGACCGACTCGTCCCCGAGGAACTCCACACCTCAAGGATGCGGCATCGGCGCCGAAACGGGCAGCGGGCACCCGACGGTTCCGCTCGTCACCCCCGCCCACCTGGTGATGAGCGGGACCGGCCGCGCCTCCGCCGAGGTCTGCCGCCCCCTCACCGGGATCCGCCACGCCTCCGCCGGGGACTGCCACGCCTCCGCCAGAGGCTGCCGCACGTCGGCCGAGATCCGCCGCACCCCCGCCCGGGTCCGCCGCGTCTCCGTACGCCCCCGTGGGTCCGCGCCTCACGGGCGTCGCCTAACGGACCAGGCCCCACCGGAAACCGAGCGCCACCGCGTGTGCCCGGTCCGAGGCGCCGAGCTTCTTGAAGAGCCGCCGGGCGTGGGTCTTGACGGTGTCCTCGGAGAGGAACAGCTCACGGCCGATCTCCGCGTTGGAGCGGCCGTGGCTCATGCCCTCCAGGACCTGGATCTCGCGCGCGGTGAGCGTGGGCGCGGCGCCCATCTCGGCCGAGCGCAGCCGCCGTGGGGCGAGCCGCCAGGTCGGGTCGGCCAGCGCCTGGGTGACCGTGGCCCGCAGCTCGGCGCGCGAGGCGTCCTTGTGCAGATAGCCACGGGCGCCGGCGGCGACCGCGAGGGCCACGCCGTCCAGGTCCTCGGCGACCGTGAGCATGATGATGCGCGCGCCGGGGTCGGCGGACAGCAGCCGCCGGACCGTCTCGACGCCGCCCAGGCCGGGCATGCGCACGTCCATCAGGATCAGGTCCGAGCGGTCGGCACCCCAGCGGCGGAGGACTTCCTCGCCGTTGGCCGCCGTCGTCACGCGCTCGACACCGGGCACGGTCGCGACCGCGCGGCGGAGCGCCTCTCGGGCAAGCGGGGAGTCGTCGCAGACGAGGACCGATGTCATGGCTGTCCTCCGCGGCTCTCACAGCTGCTGCGCGTCACCTTGAGCCTCCAGGCTGGTACGAAATTCGTCACCTGTGCGGTCACCGTCTCGGACGCCCGCCCGAGCGCTTGTTCCTGCAACCGCCTCCGCCCTCTCAACGACGGTCACTCGAAAGAGTTACGGGGCTGTGTGTCGTCTTCGGCACTCTACGTGAGGGGACGAACACGACGCAGTCACGCGCGGGGACCCTCAACCTTTCACCACAACCCGTGCCCCATTTAGACGCTTTTCTTCCGCTTTGGAGGTGTCTGGTACTAGATTCGCAATGGGTCATATTTTCATCTCCTTAGATCGTAGTTGTACGGTCGTGGATACGGCATCCACCCATATCGGTTACAAGGGGTCACGCAATGGCAGATTTCTCCCGCCTTCCCGGACCTAACGCGGACCTGTGGGACTGGCAGCTGCTGGCCGCCTGCCGCGGGGTGGACAGCTCGCTCTTCTTCCATCCGGAGGGGGAGCGCGGCGCGGCCCGAAGCGCTCGTGAGAACTCGGCCAAGGAGGTCTGCATGCGGTGTCCGGTCCGCGCCGAGTGCGCCGCGCACGCGCTGGCGGTACGAGAGCCGTACGGCGTGTGGGGCGGACTGACCGAGGACGAGCGCGAGGAACTGATGGGACGGGCGCGCCATCGTCTGGTACCCGCGGCGGCCGGCGGCACGGACACCGCCCCGAACAGCTGAAGGAACGTTTCTGCAAGCGCCCTGCGTGGCACGCGCGCGGGTCAGCGCCCCGCGGCCCGCGCCAGCTGGTCGAGCGTCGCCGCGACGGCCGGCACCTGCGCCAGGTCCGGCAGCGTGAGGGCGACGATCTCCCGCCGCACCGCCGGTTCCAGCCGCACCGTGCGGACGCCCCGCGGCCGTACCGAGTCGACCGCCAGCTGAGGGAGGACGGCGACGCCGAGACCGGCGCCGACCAGGCCGACGACCGCCGGGTAGTCGTCGGTGGCGAAGTCGATCCGGGGGGAGAAACCGGCCGCCTCGCACACCTCGACCAACTGGCCGCGACAGCGCGGGCAGCCCGCGATCCACGGCTCGTCGGCCAGCTCCCCGATGGCGACGGACCCGGCGCGCGCCAGGGCGTGCCGGTCGGGTACGAGCGCCACCAGCCGGTCCGTCAGCAGGGGCCGTACGACGAGGTCGTCCCACTCCTCGGCGCCGCCCGCGGCTCCCTCGTAACGGAACGTGAGCGCCACATCGCAGTCGCCCTCGCGCAGCAGTTCGACCGAGGCAGGGGGTTCGGCCTCCTCCAGCGAGACCCGGGTGCCGGGGTGGGCGGCGCGCAGGGCGGCTAGCGCGGTGGGGACGAGGGTGGAGCTGCCGCTGGGGAAGGAGACCAGGCGGACCCGTCCGGCGCGCAGCCCGGCGATGGCGGCGACCTCCTCCTCGGCGGCGGTGAGCCCGGCGAGGATGCCCGCGGCGTGCCGGACCAGGGCCTCGCCGGCCTGGGTCAGCCGCATGTCGCGCTGGCCGCGGACCAGCAGGGGCGTGCCGACGGACGCCTCCAGGGCCTTCATCTGCTGGCTGACCGCGGGCTGGGTGCAGCCCAGCGCGCGCCCCGCCGCCGAGAACGAGCCGGTGGCGGCCACGGCGCGCAGCACGCGGAGATGACGAGCCTCGATCACGCGACCGAGGATAAGCGACCGGGACGGTCACGGATAAGCGATGCTTTGGCCCGGAGGCGGAAAACGCGTCGACGCTTTGCCCCGGACTCTTCTACCGTGCCGGACATGAAGCTTCTCTCCGTGAATCTGGGCCGCTCCGAGACCGTGCCGTACACCGATCACCCGCAAGGCGTGACCGGGATCGACAAGCGGCCCGTCGACGGGCCGGTGCGGATCGCGGCGCCGGGGCCGGACGGGGCCAGCGGTGTCGTCGGGGACACGGTGTGCGACACCCGCCACCACGGCGGGGACGACCAGGCGGTGTACGCGGTGGCCCGCGAGGACCTCGACGACTGGGAGCGCGAACTGGGGCGCACGCTGCGCTCCGGCGCGTTCGGCGAGAACCTCACCACCGTGGGCCTGGACGTCTCCGGGGCGCTGATCGGCGAGCGCTGGCGGATCGGCCCCGACGTGCTCCTGGAGGTCACCTGCGGACGCATCCCCTGCCGCACCTTTCAGGGCCACCTGGGTGAGAAACAGTGGGTGAGGCGGTTCACGCGCAAGGGCGCGCCCGGGGCGTACCTGCGGGTGATCGAGCCCGGCGAGGTGCGGGCGGGCGACCCGGTGGAGGTCGTGCACCGGCCCGGTCACGAGGTGACGGTGGCGTTGCAGTTCCGCGCGGTGACGACCGAGCGGGAGCTGCTGCCGCGCCTGCTGGCGGCGGGCGAGGCGCTGCACCCGGTGGCGCTGGCGCAGGCACGGGCGTACGCGGAGGGGTCCCGGACATCCCCCAGGGGTGCCGAGCCTTCACCGGCGCTTCACCGGACGAAGGCTCGGTGAGCAAACCGGACGTTGACAGTCCGGGTCACTAACCTTGCGCCATGACAACGGCATTGATTACGGGATCGACGTCAGGCATCGGCGCCGCGTTCGCGCGGCGGCTGGCGGCCGGCGGGCACGACCTGGTGCTGGTCGCCCGCGACACCCGGCGGCTGCGCGAGCAGGCGACCGAACTGCACGACCGGCACGGTATCGAGGCCGAGGTCCTGACCGCCGACCTGGCCGAGGACACCGGCATCGAGGCGGTGGCCGCCCGGCTGGACGACCGCAAGAACCCGGTCGACCTGCTGGTCAACAACGCCGGCTTCGGCAACAAGGGCCGCTATCTCGACGTACCCATGGCCGACGAGCTGCGGATGCTCAAGGTGCACTGCGAGGCGGTGCTGCGGCTGACGTCGGCGGCGGCGACGGCGATGCGCGCGCGGGGCCGGGGCGGCGTGGTCAACGTGGCCTCGGTCGCCGCGTTCGTCCCGCGCGGCACGTACGGCGCCTCCAAGGCGTGGGTCGTGCAGTTCACCCAGGGCGCGGCGCGGGACCTGGCCGGCAGCGGCGTACGGCTGATGGCGCTGGCGCCCGGCTTCGTGCGCACGGAGTTCCACGAGCGGGCCGGGATGGGCACGGACAGCATCCCCAACTGGATGTGGCTGGACGCCGACAAGCTGGTCGCGGCGGCCCTCGACGACCTGGCCCGGGGCAAGACCCTGTCGATCCCCGACCCCCGCTACAAGGCCCTGATGGGCGCGGCGAAGCTGGTGCCGCGGGGCGTGCTGGGGGCGGTCAGTTCGCGGACGCGGAAGTACGGGCCGCAGTGAGCCGCGCCCGGGGGTGTGTGTGACGCACAGCAGCGGGTGATAGCGAAGGGGGATGTACGACGGCCGGAGCATGACGGGAAGCGGGAGCGGCGGGGCGGCGGAGGTGATGCCGCCCGGTGCGCGCGAGGCGGCGTCGCAGCCGAGACCGCGTCCGGGGTTCCGGCCCGACATCGAGGGGCTGCGGGCACTCGCGATCGGACTCGTCCTGCTGTACCACGCCGGTGCGGCCCGCCTGGCGGGCGGCTACGTCGGCGTCGACGTCTTCTTCGTGATCTCGGGTTTCCTCATCACCGGCCTGCTGGTGCGGGAGCTGGGCCGCACCGGCCGCGTCTCGCTTGCCGGGTTCTACGCCCGGCGGATGCGCCGCCTGCTGCCCTCGGCGCTGACGGTGCTGGCCGCGGTCGTCCTGGTGGCCTGGCTGCTGGTCTCCCCCGCCGGCCTGCGCGACGTCTTCCTGGACGTTGTCACCGCCGCGCTGTACGTCGTCAACTGGCGCCAGGCGGCCGAGGCCGTCGACTACTCGGCGCTGGGCACCGCGGCCAGCCCCGTCCAGCACTTCTGGTCGCTGGCGGTCGAGGAGCAGTTCTACGCGGTGTGGCCGCTGCTGCTGGTCGCCGTGGCCCGGTGGGGCCGGCGCCGGGGCCGGGACGCGCGGCCGTGGCTGGCGGGGGTGCTCGCGGTGACGGCCGCCGCCTCCTTCTGGTACGCCCTCGCGCTCACCCGGCAGGCGGCCGGTGCGGCGTACTTCTCCACCGGGACGCGGTACTGGGAACTGGCGGCCGGCGGGCTGCCGGCGCTGGTGCCGGGCTCCTGGTGGCGGCGGGTGCCGCGGTGGGCGGCCGGTACGGCGGGCCTGGCCGGGGTCGCCGCGATCGGCGCCGCCGCGCTCTGCTTCGGGGAGGACACCGCCTTCCCCGGCCCGTGGGCGCTGCTGCCGGTGCTCGGGACGGTGGCGGTGGTCGCGGCGGGCGCGGTGGCCGTGGACGCCCCGGCGGGCCGCCTCCTCTCCCTCGCCCCCGTCCGCTGTGTCGGCCGGATCTCGTACTCCTGGTACCTGTGGCACTGGCCGTTCCTCGCCTTCACCACGGTGTGGCTGGGCGAGCCGCCCCTGTCGGTGGCGCTGCTCGCGGTCGCCCTCTCCTGGATACCGGCCGCGCTCACCCACCGGTACGTGGAGAACCGCTTCCGGCACGCCCCCGAGCGGTCCGTACGGCCGCACCGTTCCGGCCTGGTGCTCGGCGCGGCCTGCACGGCGGGCGCGGTGTTCTGCGGGGCGGTGTCCTGGACGGCGGTGCCGGGCACCCGGCTCGCCGAGGCGGCGGACGCGCCCGGCGCGGCGGTGCTGACGGCGGGTGACACGGACCTCCAGCGCAGCGCGGACGCGTTGCGTCCGTTGCCGGAGACGGCCGAGGACGACGTGGACGACGCGCACGACGACTGTCTGGTGGACCAGTTGGACGCCACTCTGGCCAGTGGCTGCGTCTACGGCGACACCTCCTCCGGCACCACCGTGGTGCTGTTCGGGGACTCGCACGCCGTGCAGTGGACGCCCGCGCTGAAGACCATCGCCGAGCGGCGGGGCTGGCGCCTGGAGGTGCTGACCAAGTCGGCCTGCTCACCGGCCGAGGTGACGATGTGGGCGATCCAGCTGAGGCGGGCGTACACCGAGTGCGACACCTGGCGGGAGGCGGCACTCCAGCGGATCGAGGCGGAGCAGCCGGCCCTGGTGGTGACCGGGGCGCGGGCGACCACACCGGTGGCGGGCGACGGCACGCGGCTCGGCGACACGGCGGGCGCGGAACTCACCGAGGAGGGCTACGCGAAGACGCTGCGGCGGCTGACCGGGACCGGCGCGAAGGTGCTGACCTTCGCCGACAATCCGCACCCCGCGCAGGACGTGCCGTCCTGCGTCTCGGGTGCGCTGGACTCCCTCGCGGACTGCGCCACCGCGAAGGGCGACGCGCTCGGCTTCGAGCAGGTCGGCGAGGTGGCGACGGACGAGGTCGACGGGGCGTCACTCATCGAGGCGACGCCGATGCTCTGCCGGGGCGGGGAGTGCCCGGCGGTCATCGGCAGCGTGGTCGTGTACCGGAACGACGACCATCTGACGGCGACGTATGTACGGACGATGACGGCGTGGCTGGGCGGGGAGTTGCCGGTGGCGGTGTGACGGGGGAACAGCGAAGGCCGCCGGTGCAGCAGGCCAGGAAGCTGCGGGCGGCTCCGCCACGGAAGGACCGGATGTCAGAGGGGCGCACTAGGATTTTGGTCCTGTCCTCGGAGAGACACGCCTCGCGTCTCGGCGGCTCTCTCCCCCTGCACAGGCCTTGCATAGGCCGCCATGGAGGTGTCCGGTGCCCGCTGCTCCGAAGCCCGCGCCCCCCGCCCAGCGGGAGCGGTGGTTCCAGCCGCGGCGGTCCGGGTTCCGCTGGGAGCAGGAAGGGCTGGACCATCTCCGTGGGCTGATGCCGAAGACGGAGCCTTACCGGGCATGGGCGACCTTTCAGTTCACCGGGGCCTCCGGACGGGTCAGTGAGTGTGACGTGCTGATCGCCGTAACAGGTGGCCTCTACCTGCTGGAGTTGAAGGGCCACCCCGGCCGGGTGGTGAACCACGGAGACACCTGGCAGTTCCACGGCGACCGGGTGCGCACCCTGCGCAATCCCTTGCATCTGACCGACCTGAAGGCCAAGGAGCTGAAGGGGCAGCTGGAGCGCGCCGCGCGGTCGCTCGGGATGTCCCCCAGGGACGTCCCTTTCATCAAACCGGCTGTGTTCCTGCACGATCCGGGTCTGGTGAGCGAGCTGGACGAGTTCCAGCGCACCAACGTCTACGGCCGTAACGACGGCGCGAGCGGTCTGCCGAAGATCTGGGACGACCTGCTGGGCCGCCCGCCGGAGCGGGAGAGCTGGCGTATCACCCCGGTGATCAGCCAGCGTCTGGAACGGCTGATGCAGAAGATCGGCATCAGCCATTCGACCGCCCATCTGCGCTTCGGTGACGACTGGAAGCTTGAAGCGCGCGCACTCGACGCGGGGCCCGGCTGGGAAGACCGGCTGGCCGTGCGGGACGACGAGCTGGTCAAGGAGAGCGGGCGGGTCCGCATCTACCTGGCCGGGGCGGCCGCTTCCGACGAACAGCGCGCGAAGCTGGATCGGGCCGCGCAGCGCGAGTACCAGGTGCTGCAGGGGATCAACCACCGCGGCATCGTGCAGGCGGCGCAGATCCGTGAGCACCAGGGCGGCCCCGCGATCCTGTTCCGGCACCGCGAGTCGGATCTCCGGCTGGACGCCTACCTCGACGCGTACGGCGGGCGGCTCACGCCGACGCAGCGTCTCGACCTGGTTCGGCAGCTCGCCGAGGCGGTGCGCTACGCGCACAACCGGTCCCTCTACCACCGGGCCCTCTCCGCGCGGTCGGTGTACGTCTCGGCCCGTGAGGACGGCAGCGATCCCGTGCTGCGGATCGCTGACTGGCAGACGGCCGCCCGTGACTTCGAGACCACCATGCACCGCTCGCTCGGTGACACCCCTCTGGACGGAGGGCTGATCGCCGACACCGCGCAGGTCTATTTGGCGCCGGAGACCGACCAGGAGTTCGCCGACCCGGTCGACCTCGACGTCTTCGGTCTCGGCTCGCTCGCCTACCTGCTGCTCACCGGGCGTCCACCGGCGGATCGCCGCAGCGCGCTGCTGGAGCGGCTCCAGAGCGATCACGGCCTGCATCCGTACGCCGTCTCCGACTCCGTGTCGACCGCCCTGGACACGCTCGTCTTCCGGGCGACGGCCGCTGACGTGCAGGACCGTCCCGCGTCGGTCGACGAGTTCCTGGAACTGCTGGCGGCCGCGGAGGCGGACACCGCGGCGCCCGCGGCCGGCGGACCCGCCGCCGACCCCCTCACCGTGCAGCCGGGTCAACCGCTGGACGGCACCTGGAGCGTGGTGAGGGTGCTCGGTACCGGTGCCACGGCCCGTGCGTTGCTGGTCCGCCGTACCGCGGCGGAGGACGGTGACGACGCGCTGCGGGTCTTCAAGGTCTCCCTGGACCAGGAGAAGGACGCCCGTCTGCACGCGGAGGCGAAGGCGTTGCAGGAGGTGGGCGGCGGGCGGATCGTCAAGCTGCTCGCCGAGCCCCGCGAGCTGGCCGGGCACACGGTGCTGGAGATCGAGTACGCCGGCGGTTACCGCGGCGAGGACGACCGGGAACCGGTGAGCCTGGGCTCCCGGCTGCGCGACCAGGGGCCGTTGGGGTACGACCAGCTGGAGCGGTTCGGCAACGACCTGTTCGACGCGCTCGACGCCCTGGCGGCGCGCGGGGTACGGCATCGGGACATCAAGCCGGACAACCTCGGCCTGTTCAAGCGCAGCGACGGCTCGTGGCAGTTGATGCTGTTCGACTTCTCCATGGCCGACGCTCCGGACCAGGACGTGTCCGCGGGCACCCGGGGGTATCTCGACCCGTTCCTCGGCGGGGCGGGCCGTTCCCGTTACGACGACCACGCCGAGTGGTACGCCGCCGCTGTCACCCTGCACGAGATGGCCTCCGGTGAGCGGCCGGTCTGGGGCGACGGGCAGGGCGACCCGCGGATGGTTCCGGAGGCGGAGCTGCATGTCTCGGCGGAGCTGTTTCCCCAGGCCCTGAGCGAGGGGTTGAGGGGGTTTTTCGAGCGGGCCCTGCACCGGGACGTCGAGCAGCGTTACGACAGTCTGCGGCAGGTGCAGGAGGCGTGGCGTCAGGTCTTCCGCAGGGCCGACGCGGCCCGTCCCGCGACGACGCCGGCCACGGTCGGCATCCGCGCGGAAGACCTGGAGGACGCCCGCGAGCAAGCGGCCGAGGCCGCCGTACTCTCCACGCCGCTCGCCGCGGCGGGGCTGTCCCCCCGGGCCGTTTCCGTCGCGGAGGGGTTCAAGGCCCACACGGTCGAGGAACTGCTGAACATCCCTCCGCACCACATCTCCCGGGCCCGCGGCGCGGGCAACGCCATCCGCAAGGAGCTGAACCGCCGCCATCGCCAGTGGACCCAGGCGTTGCGCCGCCGAGCCACCGCGAAGGGTCCGGCGGCGGTGCGGCCCGACGCGCCCGAGGAGGTACTGGAGTCGGTCGACACGCTGGCCGCACGCCTCACCCCGCCGGAGGGCAAGCGTCGCACCAGGCCGCGTCCGGACGTCGTCCGGGCGACGCTCCAGCTCCCGGGTGTACTGGAGACCGGCGAGGCCCTGGAGCCGTGGCCGGCGCAGAGCCGCATCGCGGGCGCCCTGGGCATCAGCCAGCCCACCGTGTCGCAGAACCAGCAGGTGGCGATAGAGAAGTGGGCCGAGCTGACGTGGCTGCGGCGGGTGCGGGACGAGCTGGTGGCGATCCTCACCGACCGCGAGCGGGTCTCCACGGCCGAAGAGCTGGCGTCGGAGCTGCGCGCCCGGCACGGCGCGGGGACCGATGATCCCGTAGCCGCGCAGGCCAAGGCGCTGGCCGTGGTGCGGGCCGCGGTCGAGACGGAGATCCGCAAGCGCGACGACGACGCCGGTGCCGGCGCCGAGGAGACTCCGGAAGGTGCGGAGCCGCCCGCGCGGTTCACCGTGCAGCGGCGCAACGGACGCGTCGTGATCGCCCTGGAGGACCAGCCGGGCGCCGACGACCCCACCCCCGCCGAGCTCGCCGACTACGCCTCGGACCTGGGGGTGCGCGCGGCCGACCTGGCCGGGCGGGAACCGCTGCCCGGCCGGGCCACCGTGCTGCGGGAGCTGCGCTCGGTGGAGGTTCCCGAGGGGATGGCCGCCCTGGCCGACACCCGGCTGGTGGAGCTGGCCGCTTCGATGGCGACCGGGGTCGCGGTCTCCCCCCGGCTGGAGCTGTTTCCGCTGGCCCTGAGCCTGGCGCGCGCCCTGCGCATCTCGCAGGCACCGGCGGGTGTCCGGCCGGAGACCGGAATTGCCACCGCCGACCTGCTCGCCCGGGTTCGGGCCCGGTTCCCCGGTCTGGCGGTCCTGGACGAGACGACGTACGTCGAGTTGTCCGATGCCCTGGCGGACGCGGGTTTCCCGCTGGTGTACGACCCGGAGCGGCGCCGGTTCTTCCCCCGCGTCCAGGAAGGCGCGGGCAGCCGTCTCGCGCTCTCCTCATCCTCCCTGACCAGCACCGGTTCCCTCTATGCGGCCGCGCAGGGCCGTATCGCCGAGGGCCGTGATCCGCGGGAGGTGCTGACGGCCCGGCTGGCCGAGGCCCGGCGCCGCGGCGGCTTCCTGGCCCTGACGCTGAAGGGATCCGATCTGCCGGGCGTCGCAGGAGCCTTGGCCGACCGGCACGGAGCCGTCGCCGTGGCGCTGAACACGCTGTTCCTGGAGGTGCTGAAGGAGCTGGCCGTGGAGCAGTCCGTGCGCTGGCAGGCCCTGCTCAAGGCGGACGCGAAGTTCGCGGCGACCGGCATGATGGGTGCGGCGCTCGCCTCGTACACCCGTCTGGCGGCCGAGCGTGTACGGCAGCGGGTGGTGGAGCTGGCCGAGCGCTCGGGCCCGCGCACCGTCCTGCTGCTCCACGAAGCCGGGCTGATCGCCCGGTACTGGGAAGCGGGCGGGCGCGAACTGGTGGCCGGCTTGCAGCAGGCGGCCCGCCGTCCCTCCGACGTCCCGCACGGTCTGTGGCTGCTGCTCCCGGCGGAGGACCCCCGGGCCACGCCGACGCTGGACGGGCGGACGGTGGAGGTGGTGGACCGGGTGAGCGAGTGGGAGGTGCTGGACGGGCTGTTCGTCAGACAGTTGCGCCAAGTGGCGTGATCACCATTCCCAACTGCCCGGATCCGCTTGCCAAGCCCCCTCATCGACGATTCACTTGCAGAGATTGAGGTGAGACTCTTCAGAGAGGGGGTGTTCCCATGTTGCTGAACTTCAGGGTGGCCAATCACCGATCAATCCGCGAGGAGCTGGAATGGCAGCTTCAGCCCGTCTACGAGGGCGACCGGCCGGCCGGCACCAAATGGGAGGCAGTGCCTGTCGCGGGTGTCTTCGGTTCGAACGCCGCCGGCAAGTCGAACGTCGTGCACGCACTGCGGTACATGGCGGAGATGGTCAACCACTCGCACCTCCTGGCAGAGGACGGTGAGGGGCTGAACCGGCATCCCTTCCTCGCCGACATCGCCGACACCGATTCGTCCTGGTATGTCGCGGACCTTCTGGTGCGTGGGGTGCGGTACGTCTACGGCTTCGAGGTGGACGACGAGTGCGTGGTCTCGGAGTGGCTCTACGCCTACCCGGAGGGCCGGAAGCGCGTGGTGTTCGAGCGGGAGGGGGACAAGCCCCTTCGGGTGGGCAGCACCCAGGACCGTGAGAAAGAACTGCGTACGGTCGCCGATGTGACTGCTTCCAACGCGTTGCTGCTCTCCATGGCGGCCCGGTCGCGGCTGGCCATAGAAGCGGTCAATCCGGTGTATCAGTGGTTCCGCAGGAAACTGGTGTTCGGCGGCGGCAGTGTAGTACCCGGGCTTTCCCGCCACCGTCTCATGACACTGAGGAGGTTGGCGCAGAGGCTGGATGCCTTTGGAGAGCCGGCCCATCTCCGCGATCTTCTGCTTGTCGCGGACCTCGGGATCGAGGACCTGCGAGTCGAGAGCGTCGAGGAAGAAGCTCTTACGGCGTCGCGAACCACGGCTCGGGACAGCGGCAAGGACGTGCTCTTCGACCTGCCGCGGACGCAACGACGGACACGACACGAACTGCTGCTCCGGCACACCGGCAGGAACGGGCCGTTCGAGGTACCGCTGCACGCCGAGTCGGCGGGCACTCAGGCGCTGGTGGAGTACGCGTTCACGCTGGAGGACGTGGCCCGGCAGGGCGGCACTCTGGTGGTGGACGAACTCGGCAGCAGCCTGCACCCACGGTTGAGCGCCTTCCTTGTCGCGCTGTTCCAGGATCCGCTTCGCAATCCTCACGGCGCGCAACTGCTCTTCACCAGTCACGATGTCAGTCTGCTGGGCCGCAGGGCCGGGGAGGACATCCTGAAGCGGGACCAGATCTGGTTCGTGGCGAAGAACGAGTTCGGGGAGAGCTCGCTCTATCCGCTGTCCGACTTCCGGCCACGCCAGGACGAGAACCGCGAGCGCCGGTATCTGAACGGCGGTTACGGCGCGGTGCCCATGATCGACGACACGTTCACGTTGGCGCTTGCCGGGCGGGGGGAAACGGGTGGCGAGGGAACCGAAGCGGGACGGGCGAAGAACACCGAGGCGTGAGTCCACGCTCCGCCGCAAGCCGGCGTACCGGGACGCCCTGCCCTCGATTCTGGTCGTGTGCGGCGCAAGGAACACAGAGCCGATCTACGTACGGGGGTTGCTGAAAGCGGTCGACAACCGTGCCGTCGAGGTACAGATCAAGGTCTGCCCGCGGGACCCGGTGTCCGTGGTCCGGCACGCGGCGGGCGAGCGTGCGCGGACCGGGGATCATTACGCGCACACCTGGTGCGTACTGGACGTGGACGACTTCGCCCATCTCGACGAGGCACTGCGGTTGGCCCGCGTCGAGAACATCGAGATCGCTCTCTCCAATCCGTGCTTCGAGCTGTGGCTCCTGCTCCACTTCACCGATCACCGCGCCCCGGTCGACGGGTATCGCCAGGCCGTACGGCACCTGGTACCCCACCATTCCGGCTACAGCAAAGCGGCGGAAAGGTTCTCGTTCACTCCGTATCGGAACACCTGGCCAGACGCGGTGGAGCGGGCACGGAGGCTGGCGGAAGCGGGCGAGGAACACAAACAGAATCCGTCGACGGGTATGTGGCGCCTGATCCGGCAGATCGTGCCGACACACTTGCAGAACTGAGACGACCACGCCTGCTCTTGATCGGTCGAGCAGGCGTTTCTACGCTGGCCCTCTTCTCCCTGCGAGGTCGGCGCAGCCGGTCTGCCCCCGAGGTTCGCCGCTGTCGGGGAGAGGCCGGGAGGGGACGAAGGGGGCGGGGGGTTGATCTGTCATGAACATCGGCTCGCGGCTGCTCGGCGAGAAGATCACGAGAACGTACGCGCCCCGTGGCGCACTACAGCAGGTACGGCTGGAGAACGTCGTCTCTTTCGACTGCGCGCAATGTGCGCTGACGAAGCAGGCTCGGCTCGTCGCCGTGCGCGGTGATGACCTGTACTGCAACGGCTGCTACGGACGTATGGCGGCTTCGAGGACGCATGGGGAACCGGTATCTCGGCCACCGGACTCTCGCTCGCGAGATCTCACCCGGGTCGTCGTCGAGGATCTCGACAGCGGAATGCCCCACTCGGTGATCAACACCGGGCTCACGGTGGAATGGAAGTTCCATGTGCGTGCGGAACACCTGCTGCACGGCACCTGCCCCGTCCCGGCCGCGATGGCCGACCGCGCGGCCCCTCACGAACCACTGGACGTGACCTTCCTGCGCGGTCGCCACCGCATCAGGACCCTTGACGAGCAGAAGGGTGTCAGACTCCGGACGACCGGTGCCGACCCTGCACTGACTGGTCTGACCTGGCAGTCCTTCGTTCTTCCCGGGACGCGCGTGTCCGTCCGCTGGGACACCTGGCGAAAGCTCCGTTTCGCTTTCACCCCACTGGACAAGCCCGTCGTCTTCGGTGGTTCCGTGGTCCGGTACGCCTACGACCCGAGAATCATGACCCGCGAGCTGGCCGCCTTCGACGCCCGTGTGGACCGGGTGGAGGAGCTGGTGCTGATCGCGCTGCGTGAACTGGGATACCTCGACGAGAAGGGCCGGGCCCTGCTCCCGCAGGAGGCGCTGCTCAGGAACACCGCCGACCGTGCGGAGACGGAAAGGCCGCCGAGGAAGAAGATCGTCGCCGCGATCGAGCGGCTCCTGACCCGTCGCATCCTGACGTGGGAGCGGGGAAGCGTGAACCAGGCGGCCATGCTGCACTACCCCGCGCGCCCTGGTGAGACCGAGGTCCCGCTGCTCTGCTACGCCCCGGTTCTCCGTGATGCCGGACGTGAGGAGATCCGGGAAACGACATCGGACGACGGGTACGGCATGAACGCCCACCGGGTCGCGGGACATCTGATGCGCATCGGCCACCTCGGCAAGGAGGCGAGCCCGGAGGCCAAGGCTTCCTATCGGGAGGATCACAAGAGGGCCGGTCTGGCCGGGCCGCACGAGTTGCCGCGCGGGTTCACCTACGTCCGTGAGCACGAACGGGGGCTCTGAGGCAGCCGGGCACGGAAGCGCGGGCTGGCAGGATGGGGCGGTGGGCCCTGGGGGGTTCGCAGGGGATTCGGCGCTTCCGTGGTGATCGCGGGGCCCGCGAGCGGGATGAGAGGTACGGCTGTGACGGTGACATCGGAGGGGACGCAGGGGACGGGGTCCTCGCTGGATCGGACGCGGCTGCTGAAGGATCTCCAGGAGCGTGCGCGCATCCTGGAGGACGACCTCCGGGAGCGGACCGAGAGCGACCCGGAGTTCCGGGTGGCGCTGCGCGCGGAGTACGACAAGGCCGTCACGGCGGGACGTACGGCTGCGATGTACGAGACCTGGCGCGACGAGCGGGTCGTACAGGTCGCCGCCGCGTGGGTGCTGGCCTGCGTGTTCGTTCGGTTCGCCGAGGACAACGGGCTGATCCCCGACCCCTGGCTCTCCGGGCCGGGCGACCGTCTCGCCGAGGCGCAGGACCGTCACGACGCGCACTTCCGCGCGCACCCCGAGGAGAACGACCGGGACTGGCTCCTCGCCTCCTTCGACGCGCTCGCCGCCGCCCACCCGACGGCGGCCGGCCTCTTCGACCGCATGCACAACCCCCTGTACGAGGTCACGCCCTCCTACCAGGCGGCCTCGGACCTGCTCGCCTTCTGGCGGCAGCGGGGCGCCGACGGCGAGATCGTCCACGACTTCACCGACACCGCCGACCTGGACACGCGGTTCCTGGGCGACCTCTACCAGGACCTCTCCGAGCACGCCCGCAAGACGTACGCGCTGCTTCAGACGCCGGAGTTCGTGGAGGAGTTCATCCTCGACCTGACGCTCGAACCGGCGGTGGAGGAGTTCGGGCTGACACCGGCCTGGAAACACCGGCCTTCGGCGTGGACCGGGGAGCTGTGGGACGACGGTCCCGGTGGGGGTGACGGTGGCGAGGAGGTCGTGCGGGGGTTGCGGTGCATCGACCCGGCGTGCGGATCCGGGCACTTCCTGCTGGGCCTTTTCGAGCGGCTCCTGGAGAAGTGGCGGGAGGCGGAGCCGGGGACCGAGCAGTGGGTACTGGTCCGGCGTGCGCTGGAGTCCGTGCACGGCGCCGACAAGAACCCGTTCGCTGTGGCGGTGGCCCGGTTCCGGTTGTTGGTGGCGGCGCTGAAGGCTTGTGGCGTGCGGGACTTGAGGTCCGCGCCTGAGCTGCCTATTCGAGTGGCGGTCGCGGACTCGTTGTTGCACGGGCGGGGCGCGGAGACGGTGACGGAGTCGCTGGACACGCTGTTCGCGGAGAACGAGCCGTTCTACTACCGGACGGAGGACGTCGAGCAGTACGCGAGGGAAGTGGACCTGCTCGGGCGGGGCTCCTATCACGTGGTGGTGGGGAATCCTCCGTACATCACGGTGAAGGACGCGAACGAGAACAAGAACTACAAGGCCGCGTACGACGCGTGTTATCGGCAGTACGCCTTGTCGGTGCCGTTCGCTCAGCGGATCTTCGAGTTGGCGGTGCGGGCGGGGGGTGACCATCGAGATGGTGGGTTCACCGGGCAGATCACCGCGAATTCATTTATGAAGCGGGAGTTCGGGAAGAAGCTGATCGAGGAGTTCTTTCCCAGGGTTCAGCTTACGCATGTGATTGACACGTCCGGGGCCTATATTCCGGGGCATGGGACGCCGACCGTTATTTTGGCGGGGCGGAATCAGGTGGCTCGGCAGGGGGAGGCCGTGCGGTCTGTTCTGGGGGTTCGGGGGGAGCCCAGTCAGCCGGTGCGGGCTGAGGAGGGGGTTGTCTGGCGGGCGATTGTGGGGCAGGTGGGGGCGCCGGGGAGTGAGTCGGAGTGGGTGTCGGCCATTGATTCCGCGCGCGCTCGTTTCAAGGACTTCCCCTGGTCCCTTCAGGGCGGTAACGCACATGACTTGATGGGCAAACTGGAGTCCAGCGGCAGAGGCTCCGTCGGGGACTGTGTAAAGCTCATCGGCCGAACCACCCACACCGGCGCGGACAGCGCATACTTCGCCGACCCGGGTACATGGGTCAGGTACGGCGTCCCTAAGGAGCATGCGGTTCCGCTCGTAGAAGGGACCGTTGTTCGCGACTGGGACCTGTCTCCGGAGACGGAAGCACTGTTCCCCTATGGAACGGATTACGAAGCCGACCTCAGTGACGGCAGCAGCCAGCGCATTCTGTGGCCGCTGCGCGCCGACCTCCGCGAGCGCAGGGAACCGAACGGCACGCACGAGGAGATCGGCCTCACCTGGTACGAGTGGAGCCGGTGGCATCCTGAGCGCTACACCATTCCCTTGGGTATTGCCATGGCATTCGTGGCCACTCACAACCACTTCGTGCTGGACCGGGGCGGGAAGGTATTCAAACAGTCCGCTCCTGTGATTAAACTGCCGAAGGGGGCGAGCGAGGAGAAGCACCTGGAATTGTTGGGGGTGCTGAACTCTTCGGCTGCTTGCTTCTGGCTGAAGCAGGTCAGCCAAGCCAAGGGCGGCGCCGATAATTCCAGCGGCGGCGGAAACCGTTGGACGCCTGAGGCGTGGATTGACCGATACGAGTTCACCGGCACCAAGCTCCAGGAGTTCCCCCTCCCCGAACAATTGCCCCTCACGCTCAGTCGTGAACTTGACACCCTCGCTCAGTCAGCCGCCAAGCACGCTCCCTCTGTTCTCACGAGCGAGGCCGTACCCACCCGGGAAGCTCTGGACGAAGCACACCGCGCCCAGGACCAGATCCGCGCCCGCGTGATCGCTCTCCAGGAAGAGCTGGACTGGACCGTCTACGGCGCCTACGGGCTGCTCACGCCCGACGAGGTCGCCCGAACGACGATCAGCGAGGTCCCCGAAGTGGCGCTCGGGCAGCGGGCGTTCGAGATCGTCCTCGCTCGCGGGGATGTCGAGACCGCCTGGTTCGAGCGACACGGCTCCACTCCCGTCACCGAGATCCCGGCCCACTGGCCCGAGGCGTACCGCAAGGTCGTCCAGGCCCGTATCGATCTCATCGAGGCCAACAAGGACATCCGCCTCATCGAGCGGCCCGAGTACAAGCGCCGCTGGTCGACCGAGCCCTGGGAGAAGCGCGAGGCCGCCGCTCTGCGGAACTGGCTGCTCGACGCCGCCGAGCGTGAGGAGCTGTGGTTCGAGGAGCGTGACGACTACACCGTGCCCCGCCCGCTCACCGTCAACCAGCTCGCCGACGCCCTGCGCCACGACAAGGACGTTCAGTCCGTGGCCGAGCTGTACGCCGCCGACCACCTCGGCAAGCGTGATGCCTCTCTCGCCGCCGTCCTGGCCGCCGTCATCGAGCCCGAGCACGTTCCCTACCTCGCCGCCCTCCGCTACAAGGAGTCCGGCCTGCGCAAGCGTGCCCAGTGGGAGCAGGTCTGGGAGCAGCAGCGCGAGGAGGACCGTACCGGGCAGCGGCTCGACATCAAGGTCCCGCCGAAGTACACCAGCGCGGACTTCCTCAAGCACTCCTACTGGTCCCACCGGGGCAAGCTCGACGTGCCCAAGGAGCGGTTCATCTCCTACCCCGGAGCCTCCACGGAGTCCGACAACTCCCTGCTCCTCGGCTGGGCCGGCTGGAACCACCGCGACCAGGCCGACGCCCTCGTCGGCCTCATCCGAGACCGGGTGGAGAACGACGGCTGGCAGAAGAAGGACCCCCGGCTCGTGCCGCTGCTCGCCGGCCTCCGGGAGGCGCTGCCCTGGGTGCACCAGTGGTACGGCGAGTACGACGAGGAGTGGGAGGGCAACCCCGCGGAGGAGTTCCAGTCCGCCCTCGACTCGGGCCGTGCCGACGCGGAGGTCTCCGAGACCGACCTGATCAACTGGCGCCCCGAGAAGAAGACGCGGGGGCGCAAGAAGAGCGAGTGACAGACGAGAGGGGCGGCCGGAGAACCAGCCGCCCCTCCAGTTCATACCTCAGCCGCGAGCGGCCATCCGTACGAACGCGTCCCACACGTCGAAGCCGACGGAGAGGAACGCCTCCGCCGGCCGCTTGGAGTCGCGTATCAGCACGGCCGCGCCCGCGTCCGCGACCTCGACGCAATCTCCACCGCTGCCCGAGCTGTAACTGCTCTTCGTCCAGGCGACCTCCACACACTGGCCGCCGTCACCCGCGCTGTAACTGCTCTTGACCCAGGCCGGCCCAGCTGTCTGATTCGTGTCCTTCACAACTCTCCCAACAGCTTCTCGATGAAGGCCAGGGAGTCGCTGGGAGTCAGCGCCTGCGCTCGGAGCACGCCGTACGTTGCTTCCAACGGACTGACCTTCTTGGGCTCGGAGTACAGGATGCTCGCTTCCTGTACCTCCATGTAGCCAATCCTGCGCTGGTCCGGGAGATGGATCAACGTGAAGGCGCCGCCGAGTCCCGCATGTTGGACGCGTTCGGTCGGCATGACCTGGATTTCGACGTTGCGCTCGTGCCCGAAGAGAAGGAGTTGTTCCAACTGGCCGCGCAGCACGTTGTGCCCTCCGACAGGGCGGCGTAGCGCCTGCTCCTCGATGACGAAGCTCAGTAGTGGAGCGGGGCGTCTGGCGAACAGCTTCTGCCTTTCCATTCGAGCAGCTACGCGCTGCTCGATGACCTCCTCGCCGAGCAACGGGCGCCACATGGTGAAGACGGCCCGCGCATAGTCCTCCGTCTGCAACAGGCCCTTGATCACATGATTGTCGTAGGCATGAAGCTCGGCCGCCTGGGCCTCCAGCTCCGCGTATCGCTGGAAGAACGACGGATACCGAGCCTTGGCCACCTCCTTCTTCATGGCCTTCAGCACGCCCCGCGCCCCCACCGCCCGGTCGATCGCGTCGATCAGGTCCGGCTTGGGAATCCGGCGCCCCTGCTCCACCGCCGCGACCTGCGCCTCGCTGTACCCGACCAGGGCGCCCAACTGCGCCTGCGTGAGCCCCGCCGCCTCCCGGAACAGCTTCACCTGGCACCCGAAGCACTTCAGGAACCCCCCGCGGGAGTCATCCAGCTCCATGCCGCCCGTGCCCGAGTCCGCGCCCGTGTCCATCCGCCGCGCCCCTTCGCATCCACTCAACCGCGCTCCGTAACCGGAGAGTAGAGCGGCAAGCAGGCCGTACGCAGCCCGATCGCTCTCGCTCAACCCTTACGCGTGGACATGCTTCGTCCGATACGGCCACCGCGGCCAGCGGTCTGTGCAACGGTCCCCGCCGCACCCCTTCCCAGGGCACCCAGGGGCGCACAGGGCACCCGGATGCGTCACTCCCCGCCTTGCGTGGCCCGCTCCCAAGCGTCACGGACTGCCGCGGGGATACGGCCCCGGAAGGGGACTTCGTAGCCGTTGGCGCGGGCCCACTCGCGGATGACGTCGGAATTGACGGGAGGTGCGGCCGGAGCGGCAAGTGGCACCCGGACCTCGTCGGCCGTCCGGGTGAAGCCGGTTTCTCCTTGCAGGAGATCATCGGGGAACTGCGGTACGACCGTTTCTCCGTTCAGTACGGAGACGAGGAACGCGGTCAAGGTTCCGTCGAAGGTGAACCAGCGGGGCCCACGGGCCTCGTTGATCGCGATCCGCCAGGAATCGGGCACCTCCGGCGGTTCGGTGATCCAGAAGAGGTACTCCCCGTTGTCGGTGTTCCCCATGAGGAAGAGGCGCTGCGGGTCGTACGGAACGGGGTGCGATCCCTGGGTGTAGTCCTTGTGGAGCTGGGCGCGGATCCTGGCCGGCATCGGCCCGGTCAGGTCGACGTAGTCGGACCGGGCGTGGGGGTGGAAGATCTGGAGGTAGCCGGCGAAGCGGCCAGGGCCGTAGACGGAGGCGAGTTCCTTGTAGTCCTCGGGAAGGCCCATGCCGAGCCGGGCCTCGACAGCCGCCCAGTCGATGGGGTTGGACGCCCCGACGGGCGGCGGGCAGAGTCGCGTCAGTGCCCTGCCCATCCCCCCGCGTCCTTCTTCGGAAGTGAGGCCGATTCGCCCACATCAGTACGGCGTATGCGTCATCTCGACCCTACCTGCCGTCATCACGTACGAGGCGCTCGTCGACGTCGGGGAGATGCTCGCCGCCGAACTGGTCACCCATGCCGTGCTGCACCCCAGGGGCTTGCTCCGCCCCCTGGGGGTGGCAGCCCCTCCCCCGGTTCGACAATCGGGGGAAGTACGCGTGGCGCGAGCCGGGTCAGCGAAAACCTTGAGCACATCCCCCTCCCCTGTCACCTCATCGCTCACTTGAGCAGCCGAAGGACATCAGCAGGCACAGTGCTCACGTTTTCCCGCCGACGGTACGTCACCCCGGCGTCACCCACCGGGCCTCGCAGGCGAACACCGCCACCCGGGTGCGGTCCCGCGGACCCAGTCCGACCAGAACGCGGCTGACGTGGGTCCTGATGATCGACCCGGCGACGACGAGGCACCCGGCGATCTCCACATTCGGCAGACCCCACGCGATCGGCACCAGCACCTCCGTCTTCCGGTCGGTCAGGTCGCCGTACGCCGCGTGTGCCGAAGGCATCACGCGCGGGACCCCGGAGAGTTCGAGAACTCGGCGCTCAGGCGGCGCGTGCCGCAGCATGTCACTCAGGGCCTCCTGGACGGTGCGGTACACCGGCGGCCCGGCACCGGACGGCAGTTCACGCACCGCGCCGGTCACCGCCTTCGAGACGTCGAGGAACGTGGCGCGCACGGTGGCCGGCAACCCGTCCAGATCGGCCTGCCCCGTCCACAGGAGTCGGCGCGCACCAGTTCCACAGCCCGGCAACGCGATGCGGCAAGCAGGCCCGGGCTTTCGGCGCGATGGACCACTCGCAGGTACGCGTCCGCGAGGGCATGGCCGTTCCCGCAGACAGCCGCTCACTTCACTCAACGCGCACGAGTCGGCACCGTCCGTGCGGTACGGTCGCCATGACAAAGCGGTCCCCGCGACGGTTGCAGCCGTTCGCGAGGACCTGGACCACCAGTGGAAAAGGCCTCCACCGTGATTTACCGGCACCATATCGCGCCCCCGCGCGCCTTCACCCAGTTCTCCCACGACCTCATCCGGCACCCCCGGCTGTCGTCCGACGCCGTACGCCTCCTCACCTGGCAGCTCTCCCTCCCCGAGGGCACCCGGGAGTCGCTGTCCCGTACCGCCGAGCGCGCCCGCATCGGCGCTACCGCCTTCACCCGGGCCAAGCGGCAGCTCAAGGAGGAAGGGTTCGTGCACGAGCGTCGCGTGCAGGGGCCCGGCGGTCATTGGATCACCCAACAGCTCGTGTCCAGTACGCCGTTGAACGCCGCCGAGGCCGCCAAGCTGCTGGCGCGGGCGCCTGTCGCCGTATCGCCGCAGGTCGTACCGAGTCCTCGAAAACCGGCCGTCGGTGCGCCGACACCCCCGCCGACCGACCGTCATCCAGATCAAGACCTCGGTGAGAACACCTCCCACCAACCCCCCGAACCCCCCGCGCGGGCGAGCGAAGAGGCCCGCGCCCTCGTCGCCGCCTTCCCCACCCTCTCCCCCGCCCTGAGCCACATCCCCCGCGCCATGCACGGCGAGCTGGCCGCGCTCACCGACCGCTGGCTCGCCGCCGGGCATCCGCCCACCGCCGTCCGCACGCACATCCTGCGCGGTCTCCCCGGCGACGGCGCCCCGGTCCATCGCCCCGGCGGCCTGCTGCGCTACCTCCTCCGGGAGGTGCCGCCCGTGCCGGACCAGCATCCCGGCATTCCCGGACCGCAAGCCGCACCCGCGACCTCCTCCCGGCTCTCCGCCCTCCGCGAGTGCGAGGGCGACCACGTGCAAGCCACCCTCTTCCGGCCCGTCGGTGACGAGACACGCTGTACGCGCTGTACGGAAACACCGCCCGCCCCTACAGAACCGGGCCGTCTGGCCGTGCCCCCTGGTCAGGAGGGCGGTCCGGCCGCGACCTTCGACGCATGGACACCCTCCGCACTTCCCCCTTCACCCTGCGCTTCTCCCCCACGCCCCGCGGCGCCCGGCTCGCCCGGCGGCTGGCCTCCCAGCGGATGGACGCCTGGGGCTGGACGTACGGCAGCGCGGTGAACGACACCGTCGAACTGATCGTCGCCGAGCTGGCCGCGAACGCCGTCACGCACGGCCGGGTGCCCGGCCGGGACGCCGAACTGCGTCTGCTGACCCTCCCGGACCCCGGACTCGTACGGATCGAGGTCAGCGACGCACGCGGGGAGTGCCTGCCCCGGCTGACGGACGGCGCCCCCGATGAGGACAGCGGACGCGGCCTGCTGCTGGTGGCCGCGCTCGCCGGAGCCTGGGGCGTGGCCGAGCGGGCCGGCGGGCCCGGGAAGACGGTGTGGGCGGTCGTCGCCGTACGGGCCGGTGCCCTGCCGCCGCCCGGCAGCCGCTCACCAGCCCCGTCACCGGCCACGTCGGGACATATGCTGCTGACGACGCTGACCGTGCCGGAGCGCGCACCGGCCGGACCGCCTGGGAGGACGGATGCTCACACGGCTTGAGGTCGACGGATTCAAAAACCTGCTGGACCTGACCGTCGAGCTGGGCCCGTTCACCTGTATCGCGGGAGAGAACGGGACAGGCAAGTCCAACGTCTTCGACGCCATCCAGTTCCTGAGCCTGCTCGCCGACCGGCCCCTCATGGAGGCCGCGCAAGAGGTCAGGGGCACGCATGGCGAGCGGCACGGTGACGCGCGGGACCTCTTCTGGAACGGGTACGACCGCGGGACGCATCGGATGCGGTTCGCGGCGGAGATGCTCGTGCCGCCGGAGCCGGTGGAGGACGACTTCGGCCGGCCCGCCGTACCGACGACCTCCTTCCTGCGGTACGAGCTGGAACTCGGCTACCAGCCCCCGCAGGGTGCGGAGAAGATCGGCAGGCTCTCCCTGCTGCACGAGAGCCTGCGGCACATCAAACAGGGTGACGCACGGGCCCGGCTGCGTTTCCCGCACGCCAAGGCACGCTTCCGTGACGCCGTGGTCACCGGCCGGCGCTCGGGTGTCTCCTACATCTCGACCACGGCCGAGGGCACGGAGTCCGTGATCCGCATCCATCAGGACGGGGGCAGCCGCGGCCAGCCGCGGCCCGCGGCGGCGTCCCGGGCCCGTGCCACGGTCGTGTCGACGGTGAACACGAGTGACGACCCCACCATCCTGGCGGTACGGCGGGAGATGCAGTCCTGGCGCCGTCTCGCCCTGGAACCGTCCGCGCTGCGCAGCTCCGACGGATACACCGACCCGAGGGCGATGGGGCCCAACGGGCTGCACCTGCCCGGCACGCTCTTCCGTATCGCGCTGCACACCGCGTCCGACGATCCCGACCAGGTCTACTCCCGGGTCGCCGGCCGCCTGTCCGACCTCTCCGGTCTCCAGGTGCGCACGCTCGACGTGCAGGAGGACGACGTACGGGAGCTGCTCACCATCCGGCTGCACGAGATCAGCGGCATGGTGCTCCCCGCCCGTAGCCTCTCCGAGGGCACGCTGCGGTTCCTCGCCCTGTGCGTCCTCCTGGAGGATCCCGAGATCCGTGGCCTGGTGTGCATGGAGGAACCGGAGAACGGCATCCACCCGGCCAACCTCTCGGCGATGGTGAACCTCGTGCGTGACCTGGCGGTCGATCCCCAGGAAGCCCCGGGCGACGACAACCCGTTCCGCCAGGTACTCATCAACACTCACTCCCCTGGAGTAGTCCAGCTCGTGGACTCCCAGGATCTGCTGTTCGCCGACACCTCGGCCTACCGGTCGCGGAACGGGCAGGTGACCAGGCGACTGCGGCTGCGCCCGCTGGCGGGCACGTGGCGAGCCGCCGACGGAACCGGTGACTACGTCACCAAGCTCGACATCCTTCCCTACCTGGAGGCACCGCCGGAATCCCAGCTCGCCTTCGACATGGACGGACGTGTCGCATGACCGTGCGCGTCCTGTTCCTGAGCGAGGGCACCAGTGACCAGGGACTGGTGAGCCATGTGGAGGGAATCGCGGCCGACCTCGGGGTGCCGGTGACAGTGAGCGCACCGGACCTGCGCTGGCTTCGCCTCCCGGCGGGGCACTCCGTCACGGACAAACTGCGTACCACGCGGGACCTGGGCGGTGCCTATGACCTGGCGGTGATCCAGCGCGACGCCGACCGCGGTGCGCCGGAGGTCCGCAGGACGGAGATCGCGGACGCCGTCGGTGACGTCTGGCCGGGGCTGGCGCACGTGCCGGTCGTGCCCGTCAGGATGCTTGAGGCCTGGCTGCTCCTCGACGAGCAGGCCATCCGCGAGGTCGCCGGAAACCCGCGCGGACGCCTGCCTCTCGACCTGCCGACGGCGGCGTCCGCGGAGCGCGTCGCCGATCCGAAGCAACGCCTCAAGGACACGATCGCGACGGCCAGCGGCTGCAAGGGACGGCGTCTGGCGGAGCTGAACCAGCGCTTCCCGAAGAACCGGCACCGACTGCTCGACCTGCTGGACCGTCACGGCCCGGTGAGCGAGGTCACGTCATGGCGCACGTTCGTGGCGGAACTGTCCACCGCGCTGCGTACCGTCGTACCCGGCGGTTCCATGTAGCCGGTGTCTCCCGAGCAGCCGGTGCTCCGGCGCCGGCACGCGCCGGAGCGCGGGGAACCCGCCGTGCGTACCGTACGGCGGACCGTGACCGTTCGGTCACTGCGCAGTCCGGGTGTCAGTGGGAGCTGGCAGGATTGAGGAGGTGTTCGTCAGGGGCGCAGGGACCGGTGCTCGCGCGGACGCCTTCGATGTCCCGGCCCGGAGGGGGTGGCCGGGCGGATGTGTGGGGAGCGGGAGCGGAAGATGGCCAGAGGCGGCGACACGGTCGTGCTGAGAGATGTCCTCGACATCAAGGAGGACATCCTCTCCGGCGACTTCAAGGTCGAGTTGTCCGAGGGGTTCGCGGGCACGGCCGCGGGCGGCGTCGCGGAGTACGTGGTCACGCCCCAGCTCCAGGGCGAGTTCGACAAGGCGCTCGGGCTGGTCAAGGGCGCCGTCACGAAAAAGCGGTCGTACGCCGCGTATCTGCACGGCTCGTTCGGCGCCGGTAAGAGCCACTTCCTCACGGTGCTGCACGCCGTCCTCCAGGGTGACCCGGCCACCCGGACCAAGCCGCGGCTGCGTGAGGTCATCGCCCGGCACGACGAGTGGCTGCGCGGGCGGAAGTTCCTGATGGTGCCGTACCACCTGGTCGGCCGGGCCAACCTGGACGAGGCCCTGCTCGGCGGCTACGTGCGGACGGTGCGGGAGCTGCATCCGAACGCCCCGACGCCGACGGTGTTCCGCTCCGACGCGCTGCTGGTCGACGCGCGGCGCACCCTGCTCAGCCTCGGTGAGGACGCGTTCGTGCGATGGCTGGGCGAGGGCGGCGCCCAGGAGCCGGCGGCCGTGGACGACGACGAGGAAGAGCTGAAGGTCATCGGGGCCGGCGGGGGCTGGGGGCCCGGCGAGCTGGACGCCGCGTTCGACGCGCCGGCCGGTGACGCGCGCCGGGAGCGGCTGGTGGCCGCGCTGCTCAGCGGGCCCATGCGGTCGTACGCGGAGAGCGTGCGCGGTGACGCCGCGAAGTACCTGCCGCTGGAGGACGGCCTCGACGCGATCAGCCGGCACGCCAAGTCGCTCGGCTACGACGCGCTGGTCCTGTTCCTGGACGAGCTGGTGCTGTGGTTGCAGGCCAACATGCGGGACCGTTCGTTCGTCAACAGCGAGATCCAGAAGCTGGTCAAGCTGATCACGTCCGGGGAGACGGACCGGCCCGCGCCGATCGTGTCGTTCATCTCCCGTCAGCGTGACCTGTCCCAGCTCGTCGGCTCCGATGTGCTGGGGTCCGACGTGAAGGCGATGGAGCAGGCCCTCGAATACCTCAACGAGCGGTTCGACACGGTCGACCTGGAGGACCGCAACCTCCCGGAGATCATCAAGGAACGGGTGCTGAAGCCGCTGCCCGGCAAGGAGCCGGTCCTGGAGAGCGCCTTCGCCGGGATCGACCGGTCCAACCAGCAGGTGAAGGACATCCTGCTGGACGGAGGCGGCGCCACCCAGGCCGACTGGGACGACTTCCGGGCGGTCTACCCGCTGTCCCCGGCCCTGCTCAACGTCCTGGTGGCGCTCTCCGGCGCCCTCCAGCGCGAGCGGACCGGTCTCAAGCTCGTCCAGCAGCTCCTGGAGAAGAACGCGGGCGCGGCCGTCGGGCAGCTCATTCCGCTGGGCGACCTGTGGGACGTGCTCGTCGACGGCACGGGCGCGGCGTTCACCGACAAACTGAAGAGCGAGTCCGAGGCCGCCGTGAAGTTCTACGGCAAAGCCCGCGCACATCTGCTGGAGAAGTACGGCTCGGAGACGCACACCGACTTCCGGGCCGACGACCGGTTCGTGAAGACGCTGCTGCTGGGCGCGCTCGCGCCGGACGTGCCCGCGCTGCGGCGGCTGACGGGGGCCCGGCTCGCCGCGCTGAACCACGGCTCGGTGCGCTCGCGGACCGTGCCCGCCGGTGACGTGGTGGTCCGGCGGATGCGGGACCTCCAGGCCGCTTTCCCGTCCGAGGTGCGCTCCGACGGCGAGGCCGACCCCGTCTTCTCGCTGCACCTGTCCGACCTGGACATCGAGCCACTGCTCGACGCCGTCGCCGACGAGGACAAGGCGGGCGTGCGCCGGGTGTGGCTGCGCGACCGTCTGTGGGAGGCGATCGGTGTCCGCGACGGGCAGCTCGTCCCCGAGAAGGAACTCGTCTGGCGGGGCACCCGGCGGGTCGCCGAGTTCGTCTTCGGCAACGTACGGGACCGCGGTGACCTGCCGGACGAGCAGTTCCAGCCCGCGACCACGGGCAACGTGCGGTTCGTCGTCGACTATCCCTTCGACGACGGCGACCACTACCCCAGCGACGACTTCCACCGCGTCGAGGCGCTGAAGCAGGACGGGGTCACCGCCCCGACCCTGGTGTGGCTCACCGACTTCTTCTCCGACCAGCGCCGGGCACAGCTCGGCCGGCTGATGCGGATCAACTTCCTGCTGGAGCGGGACCGGCTCACCGACTACACCGGCACGTTTCCGCCGGACGACCGCGCCAAGGTCCGGCGGCAGCTGGAGGTGGCCCGCGACACGCTCACCGACCAGCTCACCGGCGCGCTCGCCGAGGTGTACGGGCTGGCCAGGCCGACGGACTCCAACCCCGGTCCCGAGGTGCCGGACGGCCGGCATGTGCTGTCCCTTCAGCCGGAGTTCGCCCAGCCCCGCGAGGAGGGCGGCAAGGGCTTCGAGGCCAACGTGCAGCATCTGGCCGACGGCATGTTCTCCGCGCTGTACCCGAAGCACCCCGACTTCGGGTCGGACCGCAACGGTCAGCGCAAGGCCGTCACACCGGCCGAGCTGCGCACGGTACTGGAGTGGATCACCAAGGCGATGGACGAGGGCGGCCGAGCCCAGAACGTCGACAGTCACCATCTGAAGATCGTCAAGCGGATCGTGGAGCCCCTGGAGCTGGGCACTGTCCACGACGGTCCGCTGGTCATGCGCAAGGACTGGCGCGTCCGCATCAACCAGGCGGCCGCAGCGCACAAGCAGCGCGGCGATCTCTCCGTCGACGACATCCGCACGTGGATCACCAAGGACCTCGGCTACGGCGGGCTGGACAAGCTGACCTGCAACCTCCTCATCGCCGCCTACGCGCTGCTGGACGACCGGGCGTGGGTGTACCAGGGCGGCCCCGAGCGGGAGGCGCCCGCGCTGCACGAGATCGGCCACGGCTGGTCGCTGCGGTCCCAGCCGCTGCCCAGCGACGAGGAGTACGCGGCGGCCCGGGACCGGGCGGCCCGGCTGCTCGGTGTCTCCGCCAAGCCGAACCTGTACGCCCGGAACGTCAACCGGCTCGCCGAGGACGTCCGGGCGCGTGCGGAGAGCTGGGAGAAGGACGTAGCCGGAGTGCGCGCCTCGCTGGAGCGGCACGCGGCGCTGCTCGGGCTGGAGGCCCCGGGAGGTGCCGGGGAGCCGGCCACCCGGACTGTCGTCCTGCGCGAGGCCGCCGCCCTGCTCGCCCGGCTGACCCGGCACGGCAGTGACGCGACCGCGCTGGTAAGGGAGTTGGCCTCGGCCTCGTACACGGCTTCGGAACGTGACCTGAACACCGCCATGGGGAGTGCGGCCGAGGTGCTGCGCGCCCTGGACGACACCGCGTGGGCCGTCCTCGGCAACGTACGCGGGCTCACCGCGCGCGAGGACGGCGTGGGCGACCGGGCACGGCGGCTCTTCGACGAGATCGCGCTGGCCGCGCGGGCCTCCGAGTTCGAGCGGTCGCTGGTGCCGGTGCTCGGGGACGCCGGGGAGAAGGCCAACGCGATCATCAACGCGGCGCTCCAGGTGGAGAACGTGTTCGCGCCGCGGCCGGCACCGGCACCAGCCCCGGGGCCGCAGGACGTGCCGGTCAGCGAGCCCGAGGTGGCGACGCATCACCCGCAGGGCGGGACGTCCGAGCCGGCGGTGCCCTCGCCGCAGACGCCGGTGCGGCCCGGTGCGGCCGTCGAGCAGGACAGGCCGGTGCCCGCCCCGCGTTCCGGGCGTCGCCTCAGCGCCGAGGGTGCCACGCCGTTGGAGGAGCGGCTGGCCGGTGAGCTGGCGGGCGTGCGGGACGACGTCCGGGCGTACCTGGCCGCCCACCCGGGTGCCACCGTGGAGATCCGCTGGGAGCCGGTCGAGGCCGGCGAGGACGGTCGCGTCGCCGGTGAGGCCCGCTGATGGCCGCCCGGCCCACCGCTGGGCGGCGTGCCATCGAGGTGCTGCTGGAGGCCGAGCTGCCGCGGGCGGAGGGGCGACGGCTGGTCCTGGTCGACGCCGTGTGGGGTGGCGGGGAGGAGGAGCGGGAGTTCGCGGTGCGGGCCGACGGCACCACCTACCGCGTCCACGTCACCGACCAGGACTCGCCGCTGGGGATCGCCGACGCCTGGCGGCAGCACACCGCCGACACCGCCGCGGGCGCGGACAGCGTCCTCGTCGTCACCGGTCACGTCCCGGCCGACCAGCTCGGCTGGGACCTGCGGGGGCACGCGGTGCGGCGGCGGCCGCTGGCCGTCGAACGGGCCGGGATCGTCAAGCAGTTGTTCGGCGCCGGTGATCTCGACACCCGGATGGTCCGGGAGAACTGGCTGCTGGACGCGCTCCTTGAGGCCGAACCCACCGGCGGGTGGCCCCGGGTGGGCTCCGTACTCACCAGGGACCGGGCGCTGCGCGCCCTGCTCGCCGCCCGGGTCGGTCTCGGTGAGACCAGCGACGACTCCCTGGACCTGGACGCCGAGACCCTCTTCGACTGGAGCCGTACGCCGGCGGGTCCACGACGGTTCGCGGAGCTGCCGGAACCGGAGCGGGCCGGGCTGGCCGAGTGGCTGGCGGAGGTGACCGGACCGGCCGCCGCCACCCTGCTCGCGCTCGCCGCCGACGGGCGCGGCGGTGACGCGCTTCCGCTGGGCGCCCTCGCCTCGGCCGCCCTGGCCTGCCCGTCCGCCGCCGACGCGGGGTTCGCCCTGGGCACCCTCTTCGGACAGGCGCTTTCCACTTTCGACGCGCTCACGCCGTACGCGGCGGCCGCCACCGGTGTTCTCACCCGCTGGATCGCGCAGGCGGAGGCGGGCGGCGGCGCCGGAGCCGACGCCCGGGCCCGCGTCCTGGCCGTGCTGGAACGTGCCGACCAGCTCGCCGGGACCGCGCAACTGACCGGGCTGCTCGCCGGAGACGGACTGCTGCCCTCCGGCTACCGGAACCGGCTCCGGACGCTCGCCGCCGCCCTCGACGGGTCCCCCGGGCCCGCGCAGGCCGCGCTGCGGGACCTGGCCGGTCACCAGTTGGCCGGCATCCACGCCGACTCCACCGAGCGCGCCCGTACCGCCGTACGCCTCCTGCGCTGGCTCGACCAGCCACAGCCCGTACCCGGCTCCGTCGGCCCGAGCGTCCGGCACCACCTGGAGTCCACCGGCTGGGCGGACCTCGCCCTCGGCATCCTCGCGGAGGGCGACGCCTCCCGCGACAGCGAGGTCGGTGAGGCGTACCACCGGCTGATCAGCCGGGTCCAGGAGCGGCGCAGACGGCTCGACGAGGATTTCGCGGCTCTCCTGGCGACCTGGACGGAGACCGCCTCCCAGCCGGCACCGAACGGCGCGCTGCTGATCGAGGACGTGCTCGCCGAGGCCGCCGCCCCGCTCGCCCGGGAAGGCGGCCGTCCGCTGATCGTGGTGCTGGACGGCATGAGCGCCGACGTGGCCGTGGAACTCGCCTCCGGGCTGGACCCCCGGGCCTGGACCGAGATCGTCCCCACCGCGCCGGCGGGACGGCGCCCCGGCCGTCTCGCCGCCGTCGCCATGCTGCCCACAATCACCCGGGTCAGCCGGGCCTCGCTGCTGAGCGGAGCACCGGCCGAGGGCGGCCAGGACGTGGAACGGGCCGGGTTCACCACGTTCTGGAAACGCCGGCGCCGCGAGTCGGTGCTCCTCCACAAGGGCGGCTACGAGGGGACGGCCGGGCACCGGCTCGCCCCCGAGCTGCTCAGCGCCCTCGCCGACGACACGAAGATCGTCGGTGTGATCGTCAACACCATCGACGACGCGCTCGCCGACGGCCGCGAGGGCGGACGGGCGCGCTGGCGCATAGGGGACATCGCGCGGCTGGCCGATCTGCTCGACGCCGCCCGGGGCGCGGGCCGGCCGGTGCTGCTCGTGTCGGACCACGGTCATGTCCTGGACCGCAGTCCGCGCGCGACCGGTCCCACCGCCGCCGAGGAGGTACGAGGTGCCCGCTGGCGCAGGGGGCCCGCGCAGGCCGGAGAGGTGGAGCTGGCCGGACCGCGGGTGCGGGCCGAGGGCGGACGGCTCACCGCCGCCTGGCGTGACGACCTGCGGTACACGGCACGCCAGGCCGGGTACCACGGCGGTGCCTCGCTCGCCGAGGTCTGTGTCCCGGTCCTCGCCTTCGTGCCGTCCGGCAGCGACATCCCGGCCGGGTGGACCGCTCTGCCCGCGGAGAGCACCGCGCCCGACTGGTGGCACGGCACCGACACGGCATCCGCGCAGGAGCCCGTACCGGCGTCCCGGGGCAAGGGTGCCCGCAGGCAGCAGCCGCAGTCGGAGGGGCTGTTCCCGCAGCCGGGGCACGGCTCGGCCGGTGACCGGACGGTACGCAGCAAGGCGTTCGAGACCCAGCGCGAGTTCGTCCGCAACGCGCCGGGCAACACGGCCGTGGCCGCCGCGCTGGACGCGCTGCTCGCCGCCGGCGGCAAACTCTCGCCTGCCGCCGTCGCCGCCGCCGCCCAGGCCGCCACCGGCAAGTCCGAGCGCAATCCGCAACGGTTCGTGACCATGCTCGAACGGCTCCTCAACATCGACGGCTACCCGGTGCTCCAGCTCGTGGAGTCCGGCCGCACCGTCCACCTCGACAGGGAACTGCTGCGCCAGCAGTTCCCGGAAAGCGCCGCACCGTGAGCACTCCGCCTCCCGACGCTTCCGGCACACCCGCCCTCAGTGCCGCCCGCGCCCGCGATGTCGTCGACGCGCTGCGCCGCGGCACCGTGCCGCAGCAGGGACTCGGGCTGTTCGCCGTCGGCCTGGACCGGTTCGCGGACGCCCTGGACGACGATCTGGCGACCTCCGCGCGAGGCGGCTCCGCCTTCCATGCCCTGCGCGGCGAGTACGGCTCCGGGAAGACGTTCTTCGCCCGCTGGCTCGCGGAACGGGCCAAGCGGCGCGGCCTGGCCGTCAGCGAGGTCCAGATCTCGGAGACGGAAACACCGCTGCACCGCCTGGAGACCGTCTACCGGCGGCTCACGGAGCGGCTGGCCACGTCCACGCACCCCGCCTCCGCACTGCGTGCCGTGATCGACTCCTGGTTCTACGCGCTGGAGGAAGAGGTGCTCGCCACCGACCAGGTGGACGAGGACGACGAGGCCGCTCTCGCCCGCGGCGTGGACGAACTGCTGGAACTCCGTCTCGCCGAGGTGGCCCGGACCACGCCCGCCTTCTCGGCCGCGCTGCGCGGCTACCGGGCGGCGGTGGCCGACGGTGACGGAGCGCGCGCCGAGGCGCTGATCGCGTGGCTCGGCGGCCAGAAGTCCGTGGCCGCCTCCGCCAAGCGGGCCGCGGGAGTACGCGGCGACCTCGACCACTTCGCCGCACTCGGCTTCCTCCAGGGACTGCTCACCGTGCTGCGGGACTGCGGACACCCCGGCCTGCTGCTCGTCCTGGACGAGGTGGAGACGCTGCAACGGGTGCGCGGTGACGTGCGGGAGAAGTCCCTGAACGCACTGCGCCAGCTCCTCGACGAGATCGACGCGGGGCGCTTCCCGGGCCTGTTCCTGGTGATCACCGGCACTCCGGCGTTCTACGACGGGCAGCAGGGCGTACAGCGGCTCGCGCCCCTCGCCCAGCGGCTGGCCACCGACTTCACCACCGATCCCCGCTTCGACTCCCCACGCGCCGTCCAGCTCCGCCTGCCCGGCTTCGACCTGGCGTCCCTCGGCGAACTGGGCCGCAAGGTACGGGGGGTGTACGGCACCACGGCACGCAATCCCGAGCGGGTCGCCGCACGCGCCGACGACGCCTATCTCGACGAACTGGCACGCGCGGTCACCGGCTCCCTGGGCGGGAGGACCGGGATCGCTCCCCGCCTGTACCTGCGCAAGCTGGTCGCCGACGTCCTGGACCGCATCGACACCTTCGACGACTTCGATCCCAGACGTCACTACACCCTGACCCTGGACACCGCTGAGCTGGACGAGGTGGAACGCAACGCGGCGGCCGTGCGTGCTGGAGACGTGCATCTGGAGCTGCCGTGAGCGCCTCGGAGGCACTGGACCTGCTGGACCCGATCCTCACGCACCACATCGTCAACACGCTCGGCTGGCGGTCCCTGAGGCCCCTCCAGGAGGAGGCGATCGGTCCCCTGCTGGCGGGCCACGACGCCGTGCTCCTGGCTCCCACCGCCGGTGGCAAGACCGAGGCCGCCGTCTTCCCGTTGCTCTCCCGGGCCCAGCGGCAGGGCTGGAAGGGCACCGGCATCGTGTACGTGACTCCGCTCAAGGCACTGCTCAACAACCTGCACCCGAGGCTGGAGACCTACGCGAGCTGGGTGGGCAGGACCGCCGAGCTGTGGCACGGCGACATCGCGAGCAGCAGACGCCGCCGGGTGCTGGCCCAGCGGCCGGACGTGCTGCTCACCACGCCGGAGTCGCTGGAGGCGATGCTGGTCAGCACCCATGTCGACCACCGGACCTTCTTCTCCGGGCTGCACAGCGTCGTCGTCGACGAGGTGCACACCTTCGCGGGCGACGACCGGGGCTGGCACCTGCTCGCCGTACTGGAGCGGCTCCAGCGGATCGCCGGGCGGCCGTTGCAGCGCGTCGGGCTGTCCGCCACCGTCGGCAATCCGCAGGAGCTGCTGGGCTGGCTCCAGGGATCGGGCGCCGGGAAACGGTCGGGCACGGTCGTCTCCCCTGGCGTGCCCCTGCTGGCGACCGAAGCTGGAAACGCCTCCGCGGGTCCGCCCCCGGGCGACATCGAGCTGGACTACGTCGGCTCGGTCCCCAATGCCGCGACGGTGATCGCGGCTCTGCACCGGGGCGAGAAACGTCTGGTGTTCTGCGAGAGCCGCCGCACCGTCGAGGAACTGGGTGAGCAGCTGAGGCTCCGGGGCGTCACCACGTTCCTCTCCCACGCCTCTCTCTCTGCCGATGAACGGCGGCGTGCCGAGCAGGCGTTTGCCGAGGCCCGGGACTGCGTGATCGTGTCGACCAGCACCCTGGAGCTGGGCATCGACGTGGGAGATCTGGACCGCGTCATCCAGCTCGACGCGCCCGCCACCGTCGCCTCGTTCCTCCAGCGTCTGGGCCGCACCGGGCGCCGTCCAGGGACACGGCGCAACTGCCTCTTCCTCGCCGTGCACGACGCGGGATTCCTGGCAGCCGCGGCCTTGTTGCTGGCCTGGTCGCGCGGCTGGGTGGAACCGGTGACCGCGCCCGCCGACCCCCGCCACCTCGTCGCCCAGCAGATCCTCGCGCTGTGCCTGCAGGAACACCGGGTGGGCGAGAACCTGTGGCCCGAGTGGTGGGGCGGGCTCGAGCCGTTCGGCAAGGCCGCGGTTCCTGTGATCCAGCACCTCGCGGAACAGGGCTATCTGGATCGTGACGGAGGCACCCTGTTCATCGGGCCGGAGGCCGAACGACGGTTCGGACACCGGCACTTCATGAACCTGACCGCATCCTTCACAGCGCCACCGGAGTTCACGGTGTTCAACGGGCGTACGGAGATCGGCCGTACCGACCCGGACCTGCTCACCGAGGAAGTCGAAGGCCCGCGCAAGCTGCTGCTGGCAGGACGTAGCTGGCTGGTCACCTACATCGACTGGCGGCGCAGGCGCTGCTTCGTGGAACCAGCGGACGAGGGCGGACGGGCCAAGTGGAGCGGTTTCGGCCCGGACCGGGTGCGGTCGCGCACGCTGACCCGCGCCGTTAGAGAGATCCTGCTCGGCGTCGACCCACCCGTCGTCCTCACTCGACGGGCCCAGGCGAAACTGGCCGAGGCGCGGGACACCCACCGGGACGTGGTGCACCCGGCCGGAAATGTCATCACACGGCGGGGTGACAGCGACGTCCGGTGGTGGACCTGGAGCGGTCACCGGGCCAACGCTACGCTGGCCGCGTCTCTCCCCTCCGTTGTCCTGCGGCATCGGCACGTCGACGACCGGTTCGTACGGCTGCGCGACGACGTGACACCGCGGACCTGGCGGACCGCCGTGGCGGATGCCGGTAGCGGTCTCACCTTGCCCGAGGCGGATGTGCACGCCGTGAAGGGCCTGAAGTTCGCCGAAGCCCTTCCGCCGCGCCTGTCGGAGGCCACGTTGGCGGCGCGCATGGCGGACCTCGAAGGAGCCCGGGCCTCACTGACGGAACCGGTGCGTTTCCTGACGGACACCACGGGCTGACGCGGTTCGCCCGGCGACTACCGCAGAGCACTGACGACCGGACCCGGGAACGCCGGTGCCCGGCACCCCCGCAGGGGTTACCGGGCACCGGAAGGCTCGCGCAGCCTCAGTGGGCGTGGCCGTGGCTGTGGCCCGCGGCGGCCGGCTCTTCCTCTTCCTTCTTCTCGACGACCAGGGTCTCGGTCGTCAGGAGGAGGGAGGCGATGGAGGCGGCGTTCTCCAGGGCGGAGCGGGTGACCTTCACCGGGTCGATGACGCCGGCCTTGACCAGGTCGCCGTACTCACCGGTGGCGGCGTTGAAGCCCTGCCCCTTCTCCAGCTCGGCGACCTTGGAGGTGATGACGTAACCCTCCAGGCCGGCGTTCTCGGCGATCCAGCGCAGCGGCTCGACGGCGGCGCGGCGGACGACCGCGACACCCGTGGCCTCGTCGCCGGTCTTGCCGAGGTTGCCCTCCAGGACCTTGACGGCGTGGACCAGGGCGGAGCCACCACCGGAGACGATGCCCTCCTCGACCGCGGCGCGGGTCGCGGAGATGGCGTCCTCCAGACGGTGCTTGCGCTCCTTCAGCTCCACCTCGGTGGCGGCGCCGACCTTGATCACGCACACGCCGCCGGCCAGCTTGGCGAGGCGCTCCTGGAGCTTCTCGCGGTCCCAGTCGGAGTCCGTGGCCTCGATCTCGGCCTTGATCTGGTTGACGCGGCCCTCGACGTCGGCCTTGTCGCCGGCACCGTCGACGATGGTGGTGTCGTCCTTGGTGACGGTGATGCGGCGGGCGGTGCCGAGCACGTCCAGGCCGACCTGGTCGAGCTTGAGGCCGACCTCCTCGGAGATGACCGTGGCGCCGGTGAGGACCGCCATGTCCTGGAGCATCGCCTTGCGGCGGTCACCGAAGCCGGGGGCCTTGACGGCCACCGCGTTGAAGGTGCCGCGGATCTTGTTGACGACCAGGGTGGAGAGGGCCTCGCCCTCGACGTCCTCGGCGATGATCAGCAGCGGCTTGGAGGAGTTGGCCTGGATGACCTTCTCCAGCAGCGGCAGCAGGTCCTGGATGGAGGAGATCTTGCCCTGGTTGATCAGGATGTAGGCGTCCTCCAGGACGGCCTCCATGCGCTCCTGGTCCGTGACGAAGTACGGCGACAGGTAGCCCTTGTCGAAGGCCATGCCCTCGGTGAAGTCCAGCTCCAGACCGAAGGTGTTGGACTCCTCGACAGTGATGACACCGTCCTTGCCGACCTTGTCCATCGCCTCGGCGATCAGCTCGCCGACCTGGCTGTCCTGCGCGGACAGCGCGGCGACCGCGGCGATGTCGGACTTCTCGTCGATCGGGCGGGCGGTGGCGAGAAGGTCGTCGGAGACCGCCTTGACGGCCGCGTCGATGCCCTTCTTCAGCAGCGCCGGGGAGGCACCGGCGGCGACGTTCCTCAGGCCCTCGCGGACCAGCGCCTGGGCCAGGACCGTGGCGGTGGTGGTGCCGTCACCCGCGATGTCGTTGGTCTTGGTCGCCACCTCCTTCACCAGCTGGGCGCCCAGGTTCTCGTACGGGTCCTCGATCTCGACCTCACGGGCGATCGTGACACCGTCGTTGGTGATGGTGGGGGCACCGAACTTCTTGTCGATGACGACATTGCGGCCCTTGGGACCGATCGTCACCTTCACCGTGTCAGCGAGCTTGTTGACGCCGCGCTCGAGGGCGCGACGGGCGTCCTCGTCGAACTTCAGGATCTTCGCCATGGGAGCGTGAGCCCTCTTCCGGAATGTGGGTTAACGACGCTGCGCCCCGGGCGCCCGGCTTCTTGGTGGTGGCGGGGGCCAGGGGCGCAGCTGAAAAGCGATGTGCTTCGGGTGAATTACTTCTCGACGATCGCGAGGACGTCGCGGGCCGAGAGGACGAGGTACTCCTCGCCGTTGTACTTCACCTCGGTGCCGCCGTACTTGCTGTAGAGCACGACGTCACCGACGGAGACGTCGAGCGGAAGACGGTTGCCGTCCTCGAAGCGGCCCGGGCCCACGGCCAGGACGACGCCCTCCTGGGGCTTCTCCTTGGCAGTGTCCGGAATGACCAGGCCCGAGGCCGTGGTCTGCTCGGCGTCGAGCGGCTGGACCACGATGCGGTCCTCGAGCGGCTTGATGGCAACCTTGGAGCTGGCGGTCGTCACGATCCGACCTCCCCCTTCGGAGATCTCACGGGGTTAACTGTCTGAGGTGGCGACCAGGTCGATCCGTCGTCGCGGGTGCCGGACCTGCCCGTCGCGTTGTTGGCACTCTCCTGGGGGGAGTGCCAGACCTGAGACTATGACCGCGATTAGCACTCGGTCAAGCGGAGTGCCAATGCCGGCGGCGCGTCGGCGGGGATTCGCCGGTGGGCGCGGTTTCTGCGAGGTCCCGGCGTGAGCGTCGCCGGGACGTCACAGGTAGTCCTCCAGGCGTCCCACCCTCAGCCCCTCCCCTTCGATCTGCCGCAGCACCCGCTCCGTACGCTCCGTCAGGGACGCCCCCTTCGGGCGGTCCGGGTCGACGGCGATGATGTCGCCGGGGCGCAGGCGGGGCTCGCCGTGGGTGAAGGTCAGGGCGCCGGTCGCGTCCGGGGCGGCCCGCCACAGGACGACCGCCGTGATGCCGCAGCCGGCGGCGGCCCGCAGGGTCGCCGTGTCGTAGCGGCCGTAGGGCGGGCGGAAGAGCCGGGGGCGGACGCCGAAGCGGGACTTCAGCTTGCGCTGCTGGCCGCAGATCTCGGCGCGCTGACCGGCGTAGGGCAGGCCCCGCAGGGCGGGGTGGTCGAGGGTGTGGTTCTGCAGGCTCGCGCCGACCGCGCGCAGCCGCGCGAAGTGGCCGTACGCCGGTCCGGCGACCTTGTCGGTGAGGAACAGGGTGACCGGCAGCCGCCGGTCGCGGACGAGGGCGGGGAAGCCGGGGTCGCGTTCGGCGCCGTCGTCGTAGGTGAGGAAGACGACGCGGTCGCGGGTGGGGACGTGGTCGACGACGGGCGGCAGGTCGCCTGCCGGGCCCCCGCCCGTTCCGGGACCCGCCGCGGGGGCACGGGCCGTGGCGCAGGCGGTGAGCAGGGCGGCGGCCAGGGCGGCTCCCGCCGTGGCCGCCCGGCGCCGCCTCACAGGTAGTCCTCCAGGCGGGCCACCGCGTATCCCTCGGCGGTGATCTTGTCCAGGAAGCGGCGGACCATGTCGCGCATGGTGCCGTCCCAGTCCTTCGTGCCGCGGAAGTGGGTGAGGACGATGTCGCCCGGGTGGATCTCGCGGTCCCACTCGCGGTAGTCCCAGTGGTCGGCGAAGACCTCCTCGTTCCACAGCGGGACGTGCGTGATGCCGCAGCTCTTGGCGGCGACCAGGGTGTCCTGGTTGTAGTTGCCGAAGGGCGGGCGGAAGACGGCGGGGCGCTTGCCGTACTGCTTGCGGATCACCTCCTGCATGCCGCAGATCTCGCGCTTCTGTTCGGCGTAGGAGAGGCCGGGCAGGTAGGGGTGGGTGAGGGTGTGGTTGTTCAGGGTGACGCCGCGGGCCTGCATCTTCTTGAAGTAGGCGTAGTCGTCCTTCACCAGGTAGTCGCTGAGGAAGGCGGTGTACGGGACCTTCAGGTCGCTCATCATCTTCAGGAAGCGGCGGTCCTTCTCGCCGCCGTCGTCGATGGTGAGGAAGACGATCTTCTCCTTGGTCGGGACCGTGGTGAAGACCGGCGGGAGGCCGCGTTCGGCGTGGTCGTCGACCTCGAAGCCGTCGCGGGTGGGGATCTCCGGTTTCTCGGCCGGGGACGGGGGCGGGGGCGCGGGCAGCGGGGCCCGCTTCAGCCCCCAGCGCTTCGCCGCGGCGTGCGCGGCGCGCAACTTGCTCGCGTAGGCGTCCAGCGCGCGGGCCGGGGGCGCCTTGAGGGGCTGGCCGGCGGCGGGCCGCACCTCGGAGGAGCCCAGCGCACAGCCCGGGACGAGAGTGGCGACGGCGAGCACGGCGAGACCGCCACGGACGCGCGCCCCCCTCCTGCGACGTACCCGATTTTTGTCATTTTGTACTACTGCTCGCATGGTGCCGGATCCTCGCAGCCGCCGGACCGTCAGCCCGCCCGACACGCGACCGGAGGTGAACGGTCCACCGCCTGGCCCACAATGGCCCGGTGAACGACCTCGACGCCCTCCTCGCCCTCGACACCCCCGCCGGCCGCGACCTGCTCGACCAGGTGCGCGACACCGATCCCGCCGAGGAGCTGGCCGTCGCCACCCGGCTGCGCCGCACCCACCCGGCCGACCTCGTCTCGGCGGCCCTGGGCCAGGCCCGGCTGCGGCAGCGGGCGGTGGCGAAGTTCGGGGCCGAGGACGCCGGGCGGATGTTCTTCACGCCCAACGGGGTCGAGCAGTCGACGCGGGCGAGTGTCGCCGCGTACCGCGCCCGGCGCTTCACCGCACTGGGCGTGACCTCCGTCGCCGACCTGTGCTGCGGGATCGGCGGGGACGCGATCGCGCTGGCCCGGGCCGGGATCAGGGTGCTGGCGGTGGACCGGGACCCGGCGACGGCCGCCGCGGCCCGCGCCAACGCCGAGGCGCTGGGGCTCGACGGGCTGATCGAGGTGCGGGAGGGGGATGTCGCGGAGGTGGAGACCAGCGGGTACGACGCGGTCTTCGTCGACCCCGCCAGGCGCGGCGGCCGGGGCCGGATCTTCGACCCCGAGGCCTACTCGCCGCCCCTGTCGTGGGCCGTGCGGGCGGCCCGTACGGCGTCCCGGGCCGCCGCGCTGAAGGTGGCGCCCGGCATCCCGCACGAGGCGGTGCCCGACGGCGCCGAGGCCGAGTGGATCTCCGACGGCGGGGACGTCAAGGAGGCGGTGCTGTGGTTCGGCACCGAGCCGGGCGCGGTGCGGGCGACACTGCTGCCGGGCCCGCGCACCCTGCTCTCCCGCCGGCTGCTCGACCCGGACGTCCGCACGCCCGGCCGGTACCTCTACGAGCCGGACGGCGCCGTCATCCGCGCCCATCTGGTCGCCGAGGTGGCCGACCAGGTCGGCGGCGGACTGCTCGACGCGACGATCGCCTACGTCACGGCGGACGAGCTGCGGCCGACGCCGTACGCCACGGCGTACGAGATCACCGATCTGATGCCGTTCAACGTCAAGAAGCTGAAGGCGCTGCTGCGGGAGCGCGGCGTCGGCACGCTGACCGTGAAGAAGCGCGGCTCGGCCGTCGAACCGGAGGAGCTGCGCCGCAAGGTCAAGCCCCAGGGGCCGCACGCGGCGACCGTGTTCCTGACCCGGGTGGCTGGGGCGCCGACGATGCTGCTCGGGCATCCGGTCCGCTGACGGCACTCCCGCGTCCACCAGTACTCCAGCAGCACTTCAATGCCTGACCCGGGGGACGGCGAGCAAGGCTGCCCCGTCCGCGAGAACACGGCCGGGGCAGCAAGAAGGCGCGGCGCGCACCTCGCCGTACACCTCGCCGCGTGTCAGGCGCAGCCAGTCACCTTCGCCAGGACGTCGGCGTTCCCTTCGACATCGTGACCGAGGACGACCGCGTGGTGAGGGAGCTCCGCCAGGAGGTGAAGCACCTCGTGCCGGGCGTCGGCCGCGCCACCTCCGTCGACCCGGGCGAGCTCGAAGACGTCGGGGTACCGGTCCTCGGTCCTGCCCGACATGAAGTCGCTGTCGGTCAGCCCGCGCCCGTCGCCGTCCTCGGCGGCCGGGACGGCCCCCTGCTCGGTCCTCGGGAACACCAGGGCGCCGGCGACCCCGCCCGTGGCGAGCGGCACGCCGAACCAGCTCGGGAACTGATCGGGGAAGACCTGTGCTTTCAACTCCTTCCCGCCCTCCCACAACGGCTCGCGGCGGCCGGCGCGCAGCGCTTCGGTGACACGGCCGTCCTGCGTCGGGTGCAGCGCCTCCCCGCTTTCCAGCCGCTCCTGCACCACCTCGAACCAGCCGAGGCCGTCGAGCAGACCCAGGCCGAGCGCGGCGGCCGACGGCCAGGGCAGGACGTCGACGCCGCCCCTGCGGTTCCGGCGGACGAAGACCCGGTCATTGGCCAGCAGCGCGAGCCCCCGCCGAGCGGCGAGCACGAGCGCTGTCGTCGTCTTGCCGGCGCCCTTCTGACCGAAAGTGAGGATGACCCGCCCTTCGTGGACGACGGCCGACGCGTGCAGCACCGACCAGCCCGCTCTCAGCAGCGTCCCCCGCATCACCTCACGGGCCAGGCGGGCGGTCGCCGTCGCGACCGGCTCGGTGGCGCAGCCGATGACCGTCAGGCGCCCGACCGCGGGCTCGGACCGGTAGGCCAGCGCCTCCTCCGGTGAGACGCCGCGGATCACGCCGGCGGCCTCGTCGCGGGCGAGGAGGAGCCGCGCCTTCGCGTGGACGGCGCTCGTGTGGGGCCTCTGCGTGACCTCCAGGGCGGCGTCGGCGTACGCGCCGGGGCTCACCTGGGCAACGACGACGGGGCCCGTACAAACGCTTTCCGGGGCTACCTCCGAGGCCTTCCACCACTGCCCGAAGTAGCGGGCCGTCCAGTCGGTGACGGCGCGCTCGGCGGACACGACGGTCACGGCCGCGCCGGCGGCCTCAAGGCGTACAGCGTGAGTGGTCACGACGGATTCCTCTCCGACGGAAGCGGTTGCGGCGGGATGCCGCTCACCATCTGGTAGGCAGCGCGGAGTTTGCCGCGGGCGGCCTCCAGCTCGCCGGCCTCGACCGGGTCGAGCGGAGGCATGGACGGTACGGGTTCGCCCCGGGTGAACCGCAACGGGATTCCGAGGAAGTCGTCCCCGTACCCGGTCGACAGCTCGGTCACCCCGTCCTCGACAGCGAGGGCGAGGCGGAGGGCGGTGACGACGGCCCCGGCCGGTCCGGAGCGGGTGCGGCCGATGCCGGCGTTGATCCGGCCGGGCCGCTGGGTGAGCTCGTCCCTGATCGCCCGGATCGCTCGACGGGGGACCGGGACGGGCTCGTCGTTGACGGTGGTCGACGAGGCGCACACCACGGCCGCCTCGCCATGCTCGCCGATCACATGCCCCTTCACCTCGGCGACGGGGACGCCGAGCAGCCGGGCCAGGGTGAGCCGGTACCGGGCGGTGTCCAGGCCCGAGCCGATGCCGAAAACCCGTCGGCAGTCGGAAACCTCTGCGAAGCGGCGGGCCATCAGGTCGACCGGGTTGGTCACCATCAGCACCGTGCCGGTGTACCCGTGCAGCTCGCAGGCGAGCGTGCCGATCAGTTGCGCGTTCGCCCGCGCCCCGCCCATGCGAACGTCGGTGCCTCGGGTGTTGACGAAGCTCGCTCGCACGGCGATGACGACGGCCTCGCAGTCCCTCAGGTCGCCGGTCGCCGCGGCGATCGGACGTACGGGCGAGCCGACCGCGGTCTGCATATCGGCGAGATCGTCGGCCAGGGCGCCCGACTGCTCGTCGGTACGCGAGGCAACGAGCAGCCGACCTCCTACGCCGGCGGTCACGAGCGCTCCGCCGACGGCCTGCCCGACAGCACCGCTGCCAACGAGGCCGACGGCCATCGGCACGGACGTCATGAGGCGACCGCCCACGCACGAACAAGAGCACGCTCCCAAGGACCCCGCCCGGCCGGCCGTTCGGCGAGGTCGGCACTCACCTCGTCGACGAGCCGACACACCGGGACGGCGCGGTCGACGAGGGCCAAGGCGACGCCGGGCAACGGCAGGACCGCCGGCGCGGACAGGTAGGTCGCGAGGATGTTGACCGTGTCCATCATCCAGAGCGTCAGCAGGCCGCGTTCCCAGGCGCTGCGCTCCCGGCCGGCCTGCCGACCGGCCTGCTGCTCGGTGAAGGCCCCGATGCCCTCGACGACCTGACGCGCCGTCTCGAGGTCAGGTCGTCGGGCGGCGAGCAGGAGAACGGTTCGGCTGATCATCTTCGCGATGTCGACCATCGGGCTCGCACGGAACATGCCAGGGTCGAGCAGCACCGGCCGCTCGTCGGGCCCATGCGTGAAGAGCACGTGCTCGGGTTTCAGATCCCCGTAGGCCAGGGACGTCCCTACCGAGCCAGGCAGCGCCACCCGCAGCTTCCGCAACCGCACGACACTGCGTCGCGCGAGCTCGATGACCTCGGCCCGCGCCCCCGGCTCGCACCGCTCCGCTCCGAGCCTGTCGAGGTAGGTCTCGCCGGACAGGCCGTTGAACTTCCGCAGGAAGGTCCCCGCGATGCTGCGCTCGCCGATCGCGCCACCAAGGGCGAGGCGGTGGGCGGCGCCCGGCCGGTGCAGCGGGCGCAGCTCGTCGAAGGTGCGGACGAGCAGGGCGCAGGTGTCGGCCGGCCGCGTGAGCAGCACCTCCCCCAGGGACGGACCGGTGACCGGCTCGGTGAAGATGACGCCCTCCCTCACTCCGGCGACGGTGCACACCTGGGGCCGGTCCATCTCGGCGAGGACCTGGAGTTGCGCGGCCTCGCGCGTCATCAGTCCGTCAAGCTGCATGGCGTACGCCCGCTGAGCCCGGCGGACAGCGGGCCATGGGCCACAGGCACCCCGGAGCAGGGAGACAAGAGAGACGCCCAGGATCGAGGTCTTCGCGTACAGGATCCGGTCCCCGACGCGGGTCTGGTGCACGTATCCGGTGGTGCTCGGGATGTGACGTTCCAAAGTCACGGCTTCACCGGGCCATATGTCCGCGGCAGTGCGGTGGACTTGAGCGCAGGCGTGGCCGAAGACCTCGGCCAGATCCGGCGGGGCGAGGTCCGGGCGAGTTGAGACAGCATCGACATTGACGGTCACGAACGCCTCCCTGGAAGAGGTTTGGATAACCCCGGCGTACTGGGTTGAGCAGCACGGCCGGGACGGCGAACAGGGTGGACCCCGGGCGCACCGCGCGATACGTCCAGGGCCCGTTCCTCCGGTCAGGCGACCGGCCGGAGCGAGGGGTCAGCGGGTCACTGCGACGACGAGGACGCTCAAGAGCGAGGCGCCCGTCACCATGGCGGTGATGACCTGCGCGCGGTACTGGGTCACAGCGGGCCCTGCCGCACGACGCGCGCAGTGACCCTGGGTTGCTGATGTGCGGGTTCCGATCACTTCCGAGGACGCAGCTCGTGGACTTCGGCTCTCCCTCCCCGCTCCAAACGGTCCAGAAGGTGCTCAAGAAGCAGTTCGTGCCGCGTCAAGTGGAGAAGGACGGCACGATGACGTGGTGGGCGTTCACCTGACGGAGCTCCTGCCTCAGCGCCTCCCAGGAGGCGAAGCAGCCGGTGATGTCCTCGTAAAAAAGGCCGGCGAGGTCGAAGCCCTGGTCGTCGGCGTAGCGCCTGAGTTCGGCTTCAAGCCTCCAAGAGGTGTCGTCATCGGCGTCGGGGGCCACGTACAGGTAGGCGTAGGCCACGGGGCGTACGTTGTTCATGGCCGCCGTCCCTGCACAACCCAGACGCGGGCGCCGGTCTCCTGCTCGATGTGTTGACGCATCGCGTTCTGGAGGCCGGGCAGCCGCGCGAAGTGCCAGAGCGAGGGCACGAGGATGTCCTTGACCTCGTGGCGCTTCAACGCCTCGAGCATGACGTGGAACACCGGCTCGGACCGCCGGATGCATTCGGTGAAAACCCGGTCGAGCGCAAAGCCTTCGCGTGCGGCGTACTCGACCAACTCGCGCTTGACGCACTCGGTCTCGTCATCGGTCTCGTCGCTGCTGACGAGGCGCATGTACCCGTAAATCGCGGGGCGCATGGGACTCCTCCTGGGCTCCTGGGGAAGCCGGTTCCGGCTGGGCGGCCCGTAGGCCCCGGCCACCGGGGGATCGGCGTAGTAGCCAGAAAAGTCCCTTGGTCTGCCAAAACCCAGAGCATGAGTGGGGCAGGAAAGAGGCAAGAATGTGGCAGGACCGCCGTCGACCTGCGTAAACGGCCGTGGCCTGGCTATGGTGGCGAGGCCCCCCGAATCCGGAAGGGAAGAGCGATGGCGGCAAAACGCGTTCGCTTTGCCAAGCGTCGCAAAGCAGCGGGACTCAGCCAAGAAAAGCTCGCCGAACACCTCGGCGTTGAACGATCGACGGTCGTGCGCTGGGAGCGGGCCGAAACGGAACCTCAGCCCTGGGTACGGCCGAAGCTCGCAGCCGTGCTCGAGGTATCAGCTGACGAACTGCAGTCTCTGCTCGATGACGTGACAATCACACAGTCCGCGTCGAGCGAGCGTATGAACTACATGCTGGAACATCCCTCGTCGGCCGATCTGGTGGCCGTGGCGTACCTGCACGAACGCGTCTGCCAGCTCGACGAGCGCTACGACAAGGTGCCGTCGACGGCCCTTCTCGGCCCCGCCGGCCAGGTACACGGCCAAGTGAAGTTCCTTCGGGAGAACGCTGCCAAACCGCGAGTCCGCCGGGCGCTCTTGCAGGTCGAAGCCGAGTCGGCCACGTTCCTGGGACAACTCACGTGGGACGTGAGCCAGCGGCGCGACCACGTGGCACCGGTCAGATATCTCGACGAAGCCGTTCATGCCGCCCGCCAGGTCCGTGACGTCCGCGCCGAGGCGTACGCGACGCTGCGCAAGAGCTACGTCGCCCTCTACGGCGGGAAGGACCCAATAGAGGGGGTGGCGTTCGCCGCGGCAGCGGCCGAAGTCGCCGAAAACACCAGTCCGTCGCTCACGGGCCTCGCCCTGCTGCACGTCGCCGAGGGACATGCCATGTCCGGGGAGCTCAAGGCATGCGAGGAAGCACTGAAGCAGGCCGAGGCACAGTTCGACCGGGTCGACGGGGCCGACGTCGCCGCGGAGTACTACACGATCAACGAGTTCAACCGGCTTGCTGGTTCGTGCTACCTGTTTCTCGGACTGCCGGCGCGGGCCGAGCCGGTGCTGCGCACGACAGCCGGAGGGCTGGGGGCGAAGCAGAAGAGCCAAGCAATCGCACTCGGTAACCTCACGCTCTCGCTGATCCGTCAGCACAAGCTCGACGAAGCAGCTGTCTCGCTGCACCAGACGATCGACACGGTTGAGCTGACACGAGGGGGCGGCGGTCTTAACCTGGCATTCGCCGCTGGTCGAGAGCTTCGGGAGTGGCGGCACGAACCGTGGGTGCAGGACATCAATGACCGCCTCCTGGCTCTCATGGCAGCGATCTGACGGGACCGGTAGGGGCACGTGAGCAACATCGACCAGGCCAAGGAAGCCGTCCGCGACCAGGTGTGGCGCCTGCTCGAGCATGAAGGTGCGGTGCCCGAGGGCTCGTACGGCAAGATCCCCGGCTTCCACGGCGGGGAGGCGACGGCCGAGCGCCTGGCTGAGCTGGATGTGTGGAAGCAGGCCCGGACGGTCAAGGCAAACCCCGACTGGGCACAGTTGCCGGTCCGCACGCGCGCGCTCAAGGACGGCAAGCTCCTCTATATGGCCGTTCCAAGGATGGCGAGCCTCCAGCCGTTCTTCCTGCTCGACCCGGAGACGCTGGAGGTATCGGCTGAACAGGCGGCAGAGAAGAAGGGGGCTGCGCTGGTCGCCCGCCGCGTGGGGGTCGAGGACATGCGGCCCGTCGACGTCGTGATCTGCGGCAGCGTGGCCGTCAATCGTTCCGGCGCGCGCATCGGCAAGGGGGCCGGATACTCCGACCTGGAGGTGGCGCTCCTCATCGAGGCGCGCCTCGTGACGGACGAGACGGTCATCGTCGCGCCCGTCCACCCCCTTCAGGTCATCGACAAGGAAATCCCCGAGACCGAGCACGACTTCAGCGTGGACCTCATCGTGACGCCGGACGAGGTGATCGAGTGCCCCAACCGGCGCCGGCCTCGCGGGCTCGTCTGGAACGACCTCACGGCGGAGAAGATCGAGGCAATCCCCGCTCTCGCGGCGAGGGCTCAACGGGGCGAGTAGCGCGTGGACGCAGAAAGGGCGCTGGCCTGGAATGCCAGCCCAAGTAGCCCAGGGAGCGTCCCGATCACGAGCGAAGAGACCGAGGCGTACAACGCCCTCAAGGAAAAAGATCGGAAAAGACCCGGGCCGCGCTCTCGATACGTACGAGCAGGGTTGCAGTGATGCTCTTGACGGCGAGCCCGCTACTGCGTCGATGTGGGAGCGCGCGGCCATCGTTACCGTGTATCCCTACGCCGAGGGATACAGCTTCGCCACGTACAGGCTGCCCGTTCTTCAGGGCGTAGCCGAAGAGGAAGACATCGAAAATTTGGTAGAAGAAACCACCTCCGTCTGCCAGGTGAAGGCCCTCATTGCCCTCGACCAACTTCCCTTGGAGGAGCCCGAAGGCCTCGCCCCCTCCGAGTGGGAGAGCGCGAAGGGGATCGAGGACAGGCATCGAGAATTCATCGCAGGCTTCGAGGACGCCACTCATGGCAGGGTCAAGCACGCAGCCAGTTAGACAGTTCTATTCCTCGCTACCCTGCGACGGATGCTCTTCTTGGTGCAGCACCTCCTCCATGAAGGCACGAATCGTGGTCTCGTACGGCTTGTACGAGAACGCACCGCCGGGCGGTCGAAGCGAGATCAAGTCATGTGCCACGACGAGGAGCGAAAGCAACAGTCGGTTCACATCTGCGGATGAAACGTCGGAGTGCAGGCCCTTATTACTCAGCCCGTCCAGCTTGTCGATCCGCTTGCCCAAGTCCTCGACGTTCGCGATGAGCAGTTCACGCGTGGTGTCAGAGGTGACATTTTCCGCGACGTATGCCCACAGACGGTTCCGATACTCAGCCTGGCCGACCTTTCGCCCACCGACCTTTTCTTCACGCGGAGGGTAAAGGCAGTCTGCAAGCTTTTCCGTAAATCGCCGACAGGACACCGACACATGCGCCAACTCTTCGGCCGTCTCATGCCCCTCGAACGCCTTGATAGCCGCATGCAACCGTTGAGTGAGATTCGGGTCCAGGTCTGAGCAGCGCATCAGGGTTTCACCCAGTGCGGATGAGAACTGCCCATGGAGCAGTTCGTCCGCCTCGCCGAGCCTGCGAAAGTGCTGCATGTTGTCATACGGGTCAAAGATGGTCTCCCGCGCTCCGGAGTCCTCCCAATGAACGGAGGAGAACAAGGCGGAAGCTTCCCACTCCCGGAATTCCGCGTGATCTCGAGTATCCTCGACTTCCAACTCATACCCTCTATGAAACAAATAGAGGGAGTCTTCGAAGATCCGGAACCGGCTCGGGATGCTCTTCAGAAACACTGCCCAGTGCTCCGGAATCTCCGGACGCACTTGCACCGCCCCCAGATACCATTCGACGCTTTTTAGCCGGATATGCATAGCACGAGCGTCCGACGGAGTCAGGGATTCCACGACCATGCCCGCGACATCACATGACGCGATGTGCTTAGCAAGGTCCGGCCCAAGGAAGGTGCTCCAGACTGCCCAGTGCTCGCCGAGAACGCCGTTTGCGGCGGATTCGGCGCTGCCCACTTCTTGAGCAAGCTGCCACAGTGGGAGAGTACCCGTAGAAAAGCGGGCATGACGCCTATGCCGTGGAACGGATTCCATGAACGCTCGCACCAGAGATTCCCTCATGGTGAGCCATCCCCGGGTCCCGGCCTTCGGTGAGCTCCAATCTTCGTCGATCAGAAAGCAAACTCTCATTCGTCCCCCACCAACCGTTCTCGCTGTGTGCCCCGGCCTGCCCATAACCGACCGTGCTTCTTTCCTGCCCGACACCACGTAGCGCGGCGGCGCTGCCAGCCGGACGACTTCACTGTCGCCATGTCCGCATACGACCAACACGCTCAGCAGACCAGCGGAGTGACCCCATGCCCGAGCTGCCACCGTAGCGCTGTACCCGGACGCACTCCGTGCCTTTTGCGGTACGGCCCGCGTCTCCTGAACCAGGGTCATTGTGTGAAGGCGATCTGTCCCATCCGAAGCCGAAGCCGAAGCCGAAGCCGCACGCTCGGCCTACCGCGCATGGGGCTGGGTCCGCGTCGGGACATCGCACCCATGGGAAGACGCCCCGCTCTACGACTGCCTGGTCCGGCCTCTGTCATGGGTCCCGGTCCGCTGCGGCTGTCGGAGGCACGCCCCAGCGTTGCGGTATGCCCTTCTCGTCCCGGCCGCCGGGCCGTGCGGCTGCCCTGCCCTCGACGACGTCAACGACGCGATCCGGCGCCTCATGGCTCAGTCCGTGACCCGCGAGCGGGCCGCCCGGTATCACGAACTGCTGTGGCGCGGCGGCACTCCCGTGCCCGCCGGGTGAGCAGCTCGCGCTCCCGGGCGTTGCCGGTCAGGGACGCCGCTCGTGCGAACTCGGCGCGGGCCTCGGCCGTACGGCCCAGGCGGTGGAGGAGGTCGCCGCGGACGCTGGGGAGCAAGTGGTAGGTACGCAGGACCGGTTCGGCGGCGAGGGCGTCGACGATCTCCAGGGCGGGGGCCGGGCCCTCGGCCATCGAGACGGCGACCGCGCGGTTCAGCTCCACGACCGGGGAGGGCGCGCGGGCGGCGAGCAGGGCGTAGAGGGCGGCGATGCGCGGCCAGTCGGTCTCCTCGTAGGTGTACGCCTGGGCGTGGCAGGCGGCGATCGCGGCCTGGAGGACGTACGGGCCCGGGGCGGCGGCGTCGGCCCGGGCGAGGGCGGTGAGGCCGCGGGTGATGAGCAGGCGGTTCCAGCGGCCGCGGTTCTGGTCCTTGAGGAGGACCGGGGCGCCGTCGGGGCCGGTGCGGGCGGCGGTGCGGGAGGACTGGAACTCCAGCAGGGCGGTGAGGCCGTGCACCTCCGGTTCCTTGGGCATCAGGGCGGAGAGCACGCGGGCGAGGCGCAGGGCGTCCTCGCAGAGGGCGGGGCGGAGCCAGTCGTCGCCCGCGGTGGCCGCGTACCCCTCGTTGAAGATCAGGTAGATGACGTCGAGGACGGAGCCGAGGCGGGCCTCGCGGTCGGGGCCGTACGGCACTTCGAAGGCGACGTTCCGGGTGGCCAGGGTGCGCTTGGCGCGGACGATGCGCTGGGCGACCGTCGGCTCGGGGACCAGGAACGCGCGGGCGATCTCGGCGGTGGTGAGGCCGCCGAGCAGACGCAGGGTGAGGGCGGTGCGGGCCTCGGCGGAGAGCACCGGGTGGCAGGTGGTGAAGACCAGGCGGAGCAGGTCGTCGTCGATGTCCTCCGGGTCGGCGGGTTCCTCGGGCGGGGCCGTGTCGTCGAGGGTCCGGCCGATCTCGGCGAGCTTGCGGGCGTAGTTCTCCCGGCGGCGGACCAGGTCGACGGCGCGGCGGCGGGCGGTGGCCATGAGCCAGGCGCCCGGGTTGTCGGGGATGCCGTCCCGGGGCCACTGCTCCAGGGCGGCGACCAGGGCGTCCTGGGTGAGTTCCTCGGCGATGCCGAGGTCGCGGACGACGCGGGCGACGCCGGCGACGACCCGCGGGGACTCCAGGCGGAAGACGGTCTCCAGGGCGGTCCGGGCGGTCCGGGCAGTGAGGGTGTCCTGGGCGGTGCGGGCGGTCCGGGCGGCCCCGGCGGCGGTGGGCTGTGGTTCCACAGGCCCCATGCAACACCGTGGGCCGCCCCGGACCAACCGCGGGCCCGTCAGCCGTGCCAGCCGTGTCAGCCTCCGAGAATCTCCCGCACCTCGCAGGTGATCGTCCAGTACTCCTCGTGGGTCTTCAGGAAGCGCTTGACCCACTCGACCGCCTCGGCCTGGTCCTTGGCCTGGAGCATCGCGTACCCGCCGATGACCTCCTTGGTCTCGGTGAACGGGCCGTCGGTGACGGAGAGCTGCCCGCCCGTGTAGTGGACACGGGCGCCCTGGGCGGTGGGGGCGAGGCCGCCGTCGTCGAGGTGGACGCCGGCCTTCGTCATCTCCTCCATCAGCTTCCCCATGCGTTCCATCAGTTCGGGGCTGGGGCCCCCGGCGGGGACGTCGGTCTCGTCGATGCGGATCAGCGACAGGAAGCGGGGCATGGTGACTCCTCGGGATCGGCGGCCGGGTTCCCGTCCCGGCCTCTCACCCGTACGTCGATCGGGAGGCGACCGGATCGACACGGTCGGGGGGATTTTTTCGAGGGGTCAGCGCAGCGACTCCCACAGCGCGCTCGCGTCCGGCTCGTCGGCGACCACCCGGTTGGCGTCGGACGGGGCCTGCACCACCGGCATCGTCACCGTCTTCACCTCGTCCTCCGCGAGGCCCCCGAGGCTCTGCCCCAGGCTCATCAGCTCGCCCAGGGAGTCCAGGCCGGTGTCGGTGGTGAGGCTGCCGGTGACGGCGTCGGCGACGTCGTAGAGCTGGGCGGGGTCGGTGAGCAGGTCGGTGTCGGAGATCTGCTTCAGCAGCGCCTTGACCAGTTTCTGCTGGAGTTCGATGCGGGCGAGGTCGCTGCCGCCGGATATGCCGTACCGGGTGCGGGCCAGGCCCAGGGCCTGGGTGCCGTCGAGGTGGTGGGTGCCCGCGTCGAGCGTCAGGTGGCTCTTCTCGTCGTCTATGTCCTCGTCGGTGGTGACGGTGACCCCGCCGAGGGCGTCCACCAGCTTGGCGAAACCGGAGAAGTCGATCTCGATGTAGTGGTCCATGCGGACACCGGTGAGCGTCTCGACCGTCTTCACCGCGCACACCGGACCGCCCACCGCGTAGGCGGTGTTGAACATGACCTGGTACGCCTCCCGCGTCGACCCGCCGTCCGCCAGCGGGCAGGACGGGCGGGTGACGAGAGTGTCGCGCGGGATGCTGACCACGGTGGCGCCGGTCCGGCCGGCGTCGAGGTGGACGACCATGGCCGTGTCGGAGCGGGCGCCCTCGCTGTCGCCGCCGCCCAGTTCCTCGTTCTCCTCGCCGCTGCGCGAGTCCGAGCCCAGGACCAGGATGTTGAGGGCGCCGGTGGCCTGCGCGGACGCGGACGCCGACACGGACGGCTCCGGGGTGAGGCGGGCGGGGCGGTCGTCGCCGAGCGCGCTGTTGATGTCGACGCCGGTGATGTTGTCGTTGAGGTGCCAGTAGACCCAGCCGGCCGCCGCGACGCCCAGCAGCAGGAGCCCCGCCATCGTGAGGCCGGCGGCCTTCAGCCCTCTTGCCCGCCCGCCCATGTGTCCGCCCCTGTCGGCTCTGTCGCCCCTGCCCACGCCCCACGGTGCCGTCACCGGGTGCCCGCCCGGGAAGAACGTACGTCCGAATTGTTGCGGGCGGCGACACACGGGGGCCATTTCTGCGGAAATTCTCAGACTTCCAGGGGAGCCGAAAGTTTCGGGCCCGTGACCGACCGGCGCGGGGCTACGCCGTCGGCGGCGCCGCCGTACTGCTGCGCACCACCAGGCTGGTCGCCAGCTCCACCCGGGTCGCCGCCGCGGAGCCGCCCTCGCGGCCGAGGTCGAGCACCAGCCGGACGGCGGCCTCGGCCATCTCCGTCAGGGGCTGCCGTACGGTCGTCAGCGGCGGCCCCACCCAGCGGGCCACCGGCAGGTCGTCGAAGCCGACCACGCTCAGGTCCTCCGGGATGCGCAGCCCCAGTTCGCGGGCGGCCTCGTACAGGCCGAGCGCCTGGAGGTCGTTGCCGGCGAAGACCGCGGTGGGCCGGTCGGGGCGGCGCAGCAGTTCCAGGCCCTGGCGGTAGCCGGTCTCGTGGTGGAAGTCGCCGGTGCGGATCAGGGCGGGGTCGGCGGGCAGCCCGGCGGTGTCCAGCGCGGCCCGGTAGCCGTCGATCCGGGCGCGGCTGCACATCATCCGGGTGGGCCCGCTGATCGCGCCGATCCGGGTGTGGCCCAGCTCGACCAGGTGCCGGGTGGCGGCCAGCCCGCCCTGCCAGTTGGTGGCGCCGATGGAGGGCACGTCGGCGCCCGGGTCGCCGGCCGGGTCCATCACCACGAACGGGATGGAACGGCTGGTCAGCAGCGCGCGCTGGGACTCGTCGAGGCCGGACAGGACGAGGACGACGCCGTGCGGGCGGCGGGCGGCGACCTGGTCGGCCCAGGTCCGGCCCGGGGTGAGCCGGCCCGCGCTCTCCGACAGCACGACGCTGAGGCCGGTGTCGCGGGCGACGTTCTCCACGCCCCGGATGACCTCCATCGCCCAGGCGCTCTCCAGTTCGTGGAAGACCAGGTCGATCAGGGGCGAGCGGGTGGCCTCGGCGCGGCGGCGCCGGTAGCCGTGGGCGCGCAGCAGTTCCTCCACCCGGGCACGGGTGGCCGGGGCGACGTCGGCACGGCCGTTGAGGACCTTCGAAACAGTCGGCGCCGACACACCGGCCTCGCGGGCGATCTCGGCGAGGGTCGCGGTCTGTGAGGACCGCCCTCGCGTCCGGGTTTCAGCGGGCTGCGGGGATGTCATGGCGGCGATCGTATCCCTGCGGGACCTCTTGACGAAGAGCGCGTGGGGCCATAGGTTCCCGGAACATTCGCTTTTTACATCGAAACATTCGAACCCTTTCAGTCCATCGACCGTAAGAGCCTCGGAGTTCCCGGAACAGGAGTTCCATGACCACCGCGCCCTGGCGTGACCCCGCCCTGCCCGCCGCCGCCCGTGTCGACGACCTCCTGGCCCGGATGACCCTGGAGGAGAAGACCGCCCAGCTCTACGGCGTGTGGGTGGGCGCCTCCGCGGACGGTGCGGGCGTCGCCCCGCTCCAGCGCGAGATGACCGAGGAGTACGACTGGGAGGAGCTGATCACCCGGGGCCTCGGGCAGCTCACCCGCCCCTTCGGCACCGCCCCCGTCGATCCGGCCGCCGGCGCCCGGTCGCTGGCGAGCGCCCAGCGGCGCATCATGGCGGCCGGCCGCTTCGGCATCCCGGCGCTGGCCCACGAGGAGTGCCTGGCCGGCTTCACCGCCTGGCGGGCCACCGCCTACCCGGTGCCGCTGGCCTGGGGCGCGACCTTCGACCCGGACCTCGTCGAGGAGATGGCCGGGCGCATCGGCCGTGACCTGCGCTCGGTCGGCGTCCACCAGGGCCTCGCGCCGGTCCTGGACGTCGTACGCGATCCGCGCTGGGGCCGGGTGGAGGAGACCATCGGCGAGGACCCGTACCTGGTCGGCACGGTCGGCGCCGCCTATGTGCGGGGGCTGGAGTCGGCCGGGATCGTCGCCACGCTCAAGCACTTCGCCGGGTACGCCGCGTCCGCCGGGGCGCGCAACCTCGCGCCGGTGCGCGCTGGGGTGCGGGAGCTGGCGGACGTCACCCTGCCCCCGTTCGAGCTGGCCCTGCGCGAGGGCGGCGCCCGGTCGGTGATGGCGGCGTACACCGAGACCGACGGCGTGCCCGCCTCGGCCGACCCGGCGCTGCTGACCGGCCTGCTGCGCGAGGAGTGGGGGTTCACCGGCACGGTGGTCGCCGACTACTTCGGCGTCGGCTTCCTCCAGTCCCTGCACCGCGTCGCCGGGAGCCCCGCCGAGGCGGCGCACCTCGCCCTCGCGGCCGGCGTCGACGTGGAACTGCCGACGGTCAAGTGCTACGGCACCCCGCTGCTCGAAGCGGTCCGGGCGGGCGAGGTCCCCGAGGCGCTGATCGAGCAGTCGGCGCGGCGCGTCCTGCTCCAGAAGTGCGAACTGGGCCTGCTGGACGAGGACTGGACGCCCGCACCGCCCGCCGGCGACGGCCCCGTCGACCTGGACTCCCCCGCCAACCGGGCGCTCGCCCGCCGGCTGGCCGAGGAGTCGGTCGTCCTCCTCGACAACCCCGGCGGCCTGCTGCCGCTGGCCCCCGACACCCGGATCGCGGTGGTCGGCCCCCGGGCCGCCGACGCGCTGGCGATGCTCGGCTGCTACTCCTTCCCGTCCCACGTCCTGCCCAGCCACCCGGGCACCCCGGCCGGCATCGACATCCCGACCGTCCTGGACTCCCTGCGGTCCGAACTCCCGGACGCCAAGGTGACCTTCGCCGAGGGCTGCGACACCTCGGGACCGGACACCGACGGCATCGCGGAGGCGGTGGCGCGGGCCGCCGAGGCCGACGTGTGCGTGGCCGTACTGGGCGACCGGGCGGGCCTGTTCGGCCGGGGCACCTCGGGCGAGGGCTGCGACGCCGGCGACCTGCGGCTGCCGGGCGTGCAGGGCGAGCTGCTCGACGCGCTGGTGGCGACGGGCGTCCCGGTGGTCCTCGTGCTGCTCACCGGGCGGCCGTACGCGCTGGGCCGCTGGCACGGGCGGCTGGGCGCGGTGGTCCAGGCGTTCTTCCCCGGGGAGGAGGGCGGCCCGGCGGTGGCGGGCGTGCTGTCCGGGCGCGTCAACCCGTCGGGCCGCCTCCCGGTGAGCGTGCCGCGGCTGCCCGGCGGCCAGCCGTGGACCTACCTCCAGCCCCCGCTGGGCCTGGCCGGCGAGGTCAGCAACCTGGACCCGACGCCGCTGTACCCCTTCGGACACGGCCGCTCGTACACGGCGTTCGCGTGGGAGGACTTCACCGGCCCGCCCGCCGCGATCGGCACGGACGGCTCGTACGACGTGTCCGTGACCGTCCGCAACACCGGCGACCGGGCGGGCGCCGAGGTGGTGCAGCTCTACCTGCACGACCCGGTGGCCCGCGTGACCCGCCCCGACGTCCGCCTGATCGGCTACCGGCGTCTGGAACTGGCCCCGGGCGAGGCCCGGCGGGTGACGTTCCGGTTCCACGCGGACCTCTCCTCCTTCACCGACCGCTCCGGGCGGAGGGTGGTCGAGCCGGGCGCGCTGGACCTGCGCCTGGGAGCGTCCAGCGCGGACGTACGGCACACGGCCCGGCTCACCCTCACGGGACCGGCACGGAAGGTCGGCCCCGACCGGCGGCTGCGCTGCGAGACGGAGGTGTCGGCCGCGGAGTGAGCCCGGCACCGGAACCGCGCGGCGCCGGGGGGGCCGATGATCCGCCCGTCTGCGGCGTTGCCGTCGGCCGTCGGCGCTCCGCGGTGCCGCCCGGTGCGCGCGGTACCCGGCGCCGGACCGGACGGGCCGCGCCCTGGCCGCCGCCCGCTACGAACGCCGGCGCGGGGTCCGGCTGTGGAGGGGCCGCGAGGGCCGGGACCCGGCGGAGTACTCCTGCACGCCGGTCAGTCCTCCGCGACCGACTCGAACCGCCAGCGGTGCACCGCCCGGGTGACCAGGTCCTCGGCCGGCTCCGCAAGCTCCGGCAGGTCGGCGCCGTACTCCGCGTCCCACCAGGTGATGACGAGGACGCGGTCCTGCGGGGCGCGGAACGTCTCGCGGCGCAGCGGGGCGGCGGGCAGCTCCTGGGCGCGGGCCCAGGCGAGCAGGTCCTCGCCCCGGCCGGATACGGCCCGCGCCTCCCACATCACGGCGACGGTCATGAGTACAGGTTCTCCTTGCTGACCTCGTGCACGTGATCGTGACCGTGACCGTTCCCCGGGACGTGCGGGTCGGTGACCGGGAGGGACGAGTCCGCCGACAGGTCCCAGTCGGAGGCGGCCCGGTTCCGGGCGACCATCTCGGCGCCGAGCGCGGCCACCATCGCCCCGTTGTCCGTGCACAGCTTGGGGCGCGGCACGCGCAGCCGGATGCCGGCCGCCTCGCAGCGCTCCTGGGCCAGCGCCCGCAGCCGGGAGTTGGCGGCGACACCGCCGCCGATCATCAGGTGGTCGACGCCCTCGTCCTTGCAGACCCGCACCGCCTTGCGGGTCAGCACGTCGACGACCGCCTCCTGGAAGGAGGCCGCCACATCGCGCACCGGCACCTCCTCCCCCGCCGCCCGCTTCGCCTCGATCCAGCGGGCCACGGCCGTCTTCAGCCCCGAGAAGGAGAAGTCGTACGCCGGGTCGCGCGGCCCGGTCAGACCGCGCGGGAACGCGATCGCGGACGGGTCGCCCTCGCGGGCGTAACGGTCGATGACCGGGCCGCCGGGGAAACCGAGGTTCAGTACGCGGGCGATCTTGTCGAACGCCTCGCCGGCCGCGTCGTCGATGGTCGCGCCCATCGGCCGCACGTCGGAGGTGATGTCGGAGGAGAGCAGCAGCGAGGAGTGCCCGCCGGAGACCAGCAGGGCCATCGTCGGCTCGGGCAGCGGGCCGTGCTCCAGCTGGTCGACGCAGATGTGCGAGGCGAGGTGGTTGACGCCGTAGAGCGGCTTGCCCAGCGCGTAGGCGTACGCCTTCGCCGCCGAGACGCCGACCAGCAGCGCGCCGGCCAGGCCCGGCCCGGCGGTGACGGCGATGCCGTCGAGGTCGCGGGCGCTGACCCCGGCCTCCTTCAGCGCGCGCCGGATGGTGGGGACCATCGCCTCCAGGTGGGCGCGGCTCGCGACCTCCGGGACGACCCCGCCGAAGCGGGCGTGCTCGTCGACGCTGGAGGCGACGGCGTCGGCCAGCAGGGTGGTGCCGCGCACGACACCGACACCGGTCTCGTCGCAGGAGGTCTCGATCCCCAGTACCAGGGGTTCGTCAGCCATGGGTCTCGGTTCCTTGTACGGGATCGGGTACGGAGTTCGCCGGATCGGTGAGGCGCATCACCAGGGCGTCCACGTTGCCCGGCTGGTAGTAGCCGCGCCGGACGCCGATGGGCGCGAAGCCGAAGCGCTCGTAGAGTCGCTGCGCCCGGACGTTGTCGACGCGGCACTCCAGCATCACTTCGGCGCACTCGAAGGCGGTGGCCGCGCGGAGCAGTTCGGTCAGCAGCCGGGAGCCGAGGCCGGTGCCCCACTGGTCGCGGGCGACGGCGATGGTCTGGACGTCGGCCTGGTCGCTGGAGGAGGCGACCAGCCCCGCGTACCCGACGATCCGGCCGTCGTCGGGTTCCTCGGCGACCAGGTAGCGGCGGGTCGCCCCCGGGCCCCGGGCGTGTGCCAGTTCGGACCAGAACATGCCCCGGGACCAGGCGTCCTCGGGGAACAGCTCCCGTTCCAGGAGCAGCACCGGGTCGATGTCCCACCAGCGCATCTCGCGCAGTGCGGCGGTCGAGCTCACTGGGGCGGTCACTTGGGGGTGACCACCTTGTAGTTCTTGGGGACCTGGGCGTCGGGGCGGCGCAGGTAGAGCGGCCGGGGCGGGGGCAGTTCCTCGCCGGCCGCGAGCCGCTCGGCGGCCAGGCAGGCGAGCGCGGCGGCGGAGACGTGCTCGGGCTCGTGGGCCTGGGGGAAGGCGTCCGGGTACAGCAGCGCGCCCGCGCCGACCGCCGGGAGGCCCGCGACCTCGTCCGCGATGTCGGCGGGGCGGTCGACGGCCGGGTCGGTGAGCCGGGTGCGGGAGTCGGCGTAGCGGGCCCAGTAGACCTCTTTGCGGCGGGCGTCGGTCGCCACCACGAAGGGGCCCTCCAGGTCGGCGGCGTAGGCGAGGCCGTCCAGCGTGCACACTCCGTGCACGGGCACGCCGAGCGCGAGCCCGAAGGTGTCGGCGGTCATCAGGCCGACGCGCAGCCCCGTGTACGGCCCGGGGCCGGTGCCGGCGACGACGCCGGTGACCGCGTCGAGCCGTAGCCCGGTCCCGGCGAGCATCCGGTCGACGGCGGGCAGCAGCAGCTCACCGTGGCGGCGCGCGTCCACCTGGCCGGCGGAGGCGATGACGTCCGTGCCGTCGTGCAGCGCGACGGTGACGGCGGGGGTGGCGGTATCCAGAGCGAGCAAGAGCACACGGACAGCCTACGGCGGCCCGGACAGCCGTGTCGGCCGGGCCGGTCGGGAGGTCACCGACTGCTACCGTCGCTACGGAATCAGTGACGGCGCGGCCCGCAACGGCGCCCGCCGCGTCCCGCACGACGCCGAGGTGGTCGCCAGTGCCAAGCAGCAGCTCCGCGATGGTCACCGGGCTCACCGCGGCGGCCCTGGCCGCGATCGGTTTCCTCGCCCACCAGGCGTCGGTGACCGTCCCGGCCGAACTGGGCAGGCCGCGCGCGAGCGCCTCCCCCTCCCCCGGCGTCTCCGGAGTCCCCGGGGCTCCCGGGGCTTCCAAGGCACCCCGCGACAAACGGCACCCCGAGGCCCTGCCCACGGGGTCCGGAAAGGGTGAACGCGTGGTGTACTCGGTGGACGACGACCGGGTCTGGCTGGTCGGCGCGGGCGACCGGGTCCAGCGCACCTTCCGGGTCACGCCCAGCACGGTGGACCCGGCGCCGGGCACCTACACGGTCACCTCCCGCTCCAACCGGGTCACCGGCTCCGACGGCATCCCGGTCGAGCACGTCGTGCGCTTCGCCGGCGTCGACGGGGTGGTCATCGGGTTCAGCGCGGCGGTGGACGGCTCGACGGAGAAGCCCGCGCCGGGCGTGAAGACGGGCGGCATCCGGGAGACGCGCGCGGACGGCGACGCCATGTGGGACTTCGCGACGATCGGGCAGAAGGTCGTGGTCGTCCGCTGAGCGCCGCGCGGCGGCCCCGGCTCAGGCCGCGTCGCGGTGGTGCGGCGCGGGCTGCTGCCGGGGCTCGGGCTCGGGTGCGCGCGGCGGTGTGGAGAGGGTCCGGGCCGCGGCACAGGCGGCCAGCAGATCGCGCATGGGCACCTGGACCGGCTGGGTCTGCGAAGCCGACATGGTCGCCTCCTGAAGCTCGGGGGCGGGCGTGGTTAGGCATGCCTAACCACGTACTGGATACCATGTGACCACGGGCAGCACGCGGAACGCAATATGTTCCCGACGTATTGTCGGGAAGTGACGTGTTGTCGGGAAGCGCGGGAGGTCCGGCCGGCTCAGGCGGTCAGGACCGTCAGGTCGGCCGTCGTCCAGCGCGCGCCGATCCCGGTCAGGGTCACGTGCCGTACCTCGTCGGTGGTGTCGCCGGCGGCGCGGTGGATGACGAGCTGGAGCCGGTCGTCGGTCAGCTCCTCGACCTTGCCCTCGCCCCACTCCACGACGATCACGGAGTCCGGCAGCGAGACGTCCAGGTCGAGGTCCTCCATCTCGTCCAGGCCGCCGGACAGCCGGTAGGCGTCGACGTGGACCAGCGGCGGGCCGTCGCCGAGGGAGGGGTGGACGCGGGCGATGACGAACGTCGGCGAGGTGACGGCGCCGCGCACGCCGAGGCCCTCGCCGAGTCCCCGGGTCAGTGTGGTCTTGCCGGCGCCCAGCTCGCCGCTGAGCATCACGAGGTCGCCGGGGCGCAGCAGCTTGGCCAGGCGGCGGCCCAGCTCGCGCATCTGCTCGGGGGAGGTGACGGTGATCTCTGCGGCAGGGGTGGGCTCAGCCGGGCTGTCCGGGCCCTGCGGGGTTGCTGGTGCTTCCATAGCCACCCACGGTAGCCCCTGAGGGGACGGCACCGACGCGGACGAGCAGGTCGGCGAGGCGGTCGGTGACCACCTCCGGGTGCTCCAGCATCACCAGGTGCCCGGCGTCCGGTACGAGGACCAGTTCCGCGTCCGGCAGTTCGCCGGCGATGGCCTCGCTGTGCTCGCTGGGGGTCACCAGGTCCCGCACCCCGGCCAGCACCAGGACGGGTATGTCCTGGAAGCGGACGAGGGCCGCCGTCTTGTCGTGGTCGTCGAAGGCCGGGTAGTACTCGGCGACGACGTCGATCGGCGTGGACTCGATCATGCGCTCGGCGAACCGGGCGACGGCCGGGTCGACGTCCCGGGCCGCGAAGGAGTACCGCTTGATGATCCCGGCGAACAGGTCCGCGGTGGCCCGGCGTCCCTTCTCCACCAGTTCGGCCCGCTGCCCCAGCGCCTTCAGCACGCCCGGCAGTATCCGCCGCACGGCGTTCACGCCGGCCACGGGGAGTCCGAAGTTGACCTCGCCGAGCCGCCCCGACGAGGTGCCGACCAGCGCGACGCCGACGACGCGCTCGCGGATCAGCTCGGGGAACTCGTCGGCCAGGGCCATCACGGTCATCCCGCCCATCGAGTGCCCGACCAGCACGATCGGCCCCTCGGGGACGGTGGCGTCGATGACCGCCTTCAGGTCGCGGCCCAGGTCCTCGATGCTGACCGGCTCGCCGTCCCGGACCTGGGACACGCCCCGCCCGGACCGGCCGTGGCTGCGCTGGTCCCAGTAGACGGACCGGACGACGCCGCGCAGGGCGGCGCGCTGGAAGTGCCAGGAGTCCTGGCTGAGGCAGTAGCCGTGGCAGAAGACGACGGTCACGGGGGCGGGGGCCTTGCGGCCGAAGAGCCGGCGGCGGCGCGGCGCGGTCCCGTCCTCCGGTTCGACGTCGTCGATCTCGTAGTACAGCTCGGTGCCGTCGTCGGCGTACGCCTGGCCGGGTATGCCGCGCAGCGAGCCGTACGGACCCGTCGAGTCGAGGGCGAGGCGGGCCCGCCGGCGCATGCCGCGGCCGACGGTGAGCCGCTCTATCGCGACGCCGGCCGCCGCGCCCGCCGCGACCACGCCTATCGCGACGCCCGCTATGCCGGTCGCCCGGCGCCAGCCGCCGGCGGCGACCTCTATCGCGACCTCCGCGGCTGCCTCGGCGGCGGAGGCGACGGCCTCCCCGCTGCTCTCGCTCACGAACCGCTCCTCCTCGCCACCGGGTCACTCATGCGCGAAGCACTCGTGCTCGGATCACTCATGCACGAAGCACTCATGCTCGGATCACTCACGGGTCACTCATGCACATGGACGCGCGGCACCCGGGCCCCGATCCGGGTGACGATCTCGTACCCGATGGTGCCCGCGGCCTGCGCCCAGTCCTCGGCGGTGGGCTCGCCCCGGTCGCCCGGTCCGAACAGCACCGCCTCGGCACCGGCCGCGGGCCGGTCGCCGCCGAGGTCGACCACGAACTGGTCCATCGCGATCCGGCCCGCCACCGTACGCCACTTGCCGTCGACCAGGACCGGGCCGGTGGCGGAGGCGTGCCGCGGGATGCCGTCCGCGTAGCCGAGGGGGACGAGGCCGAGGGTGGTCTCGCCGGCGGTGGTGTAGTGGTGCCCGTAGCTGACGCCGTGGCCGCCGGGGACGTCCTTGACCAGGGCGAGGGAGGCGGACAGCGTCATCACCGGGCGCAGTCCGTGGTCGGCGGGGGTGCCCAGCTCGGGGCTGGGCGAGAGGCCGTAGAGCGCGATGCCGGTGCGTACGAGGTCGAAGTGGGCCTCGGGGAGGGTGAGGGTGGCCGGGGAGTTGGCGATGTGCCGTACGTCGGGGCGCACGCCCCGCTCCTCGGCGTACGCCGTCATCTCCCGGAAGACGGTGAGCTGGGCGGCGATGGAGGGGTGGCCGGGCTCGTCGGCGCAGGCGAAGTGGGACCAGAGTCCGGTGACGCGGAGCAGCCCCTCGTCCTCGGCGCGCAGGGCGGCGCCGACCAGCTCGTGCCAGTCCGGGCCCGGCTGGCAGCCGCTGCGGCCGAGCCCGGTGTCGGCCTTGAGCTGCACCCGCGCCGGACGCCCGGCGCGACGGGCGGCGTCCTCGACCTCGCGCAGGGCCCACATGCCGCTGACGGAGACGTCGAGGCCGGCCTCGACCGCCTCCTGCCAGGGCCCTCCGGGCGTCCAGAGCCAGCACATGATCCGCAGGTCGTCCGGCAGCCCCGCGTCGGCGCGCAGCGCGAGGGCCTCCTGCGGGGTGGCGGTACCGAGCCAGGTGGCGCCGGCCTCGACCGCCGCGCGGGCGCACGGGATCGCGCCGTGGCCGTAGGCGTCCGCCTTCACCACGGCCATCAGCTCCGCACCCGGCGCGAGCAGCGCGCGCAGGGTGCGCACGTTGCCCCGCAGCGCGTCCAGATCGATCTCGGCCCGGGCCCGCAGGGCGGCGCCCCGGCGGGCAGTTGTCTCACTCATCGTGGGGCCAGTGTCTCAGAGGGGTCGGACAGGGAGGCCGGGGATGTCTCCGGGCGGGCGCGCACCCCGCCGCCGGCACCGACGCCGGCACCGACGCCGCGCGCCCCGTGACCGGCCCGCGGGTCACCCCCGTACATCTTGCACATCCCTTACTTCCCTTACTTCCCTTACTTCCCGCGCATCCGTTACTTCCCTTACTTCCCGCACATCCCTTACATCCCGCCACGCCCGAGGAATCGCCGACGCCACGTCGTGCGCCCCCACCGGCGCCCCCCGAGCCGCGAGCCTCCCCGCCAGCCCGTGCAGATACGCCCCCGCGCTCCCCGCGTCCAGCGCCGACAGCCCCGCCGCCAGCAAGGACCCCGCCAGCCCGGACAGCACGTCCCCGCTGCCGGCCGTGGCCAGCCAGGGCGTCCCCGTCCCGTTGACCCGCACGGGCCCCTCGCCCGCCCCCGCGACCAAGGTCGTCGACCCCTTCAGCAGCACCGTCGCCCCGTACCGCCCCGCCAGTTCCCGCACCGCCGCCAGCCGCGCCCCCTCGACCTCCTCGCGGCTCACCCCGAGCAGCGCCGCCGCCTCCCCGGCGTGCGGCGTCATCAGCGTCGGCGCCGTCCGCGCCCGTACCGCCCCGGCGTCCGCCAGCCGCAGCCCGTCCGCGTCGATCAGCACCGGCACCTCCGCCGCGACCACCTCCGCCACGGTCCCGGCGTCGTCCCCGGCCCCCGGTCCGACCACCCACGCCTGCACCCGCCCCGCCCGCTTCGGTCCCTGGTCGGACACGAGCGTCTCCGGGAACCGGGCGATCACCGCGTCCCCGGCCGGACCGACGTACCGCACCGCACCCGCCCCGCCCCGCAGCGCGCCCGACACCGCGAGCACCGCCGCGCCCGGATAGCGGGCCGACCCGGCGGCGATGCCCACGACCCCCCGCCGGTACTTGTCGCTCTCGGCCCCCGGCACCGGCAGCAGCCGCGCCACGTCCGCGTGCTGCAACGCCTCCAGCACCGGCGTCTCGTCCCACTCCAGCCCGATGTCGACGAGCCGCACCGACCCGGCGTACTCCCGCGCCGGGTCGATCAGCAGCCCCGGCTTGTGCGTCCCGAACGTCACGGTCAGGTCGGCCCGCACGGCCGCCCCCCGCACCTGCCCCGTCTCCGCGTCCACCCCGCTCGGCAGGTCCACGGCGACCACGGCGGCCCGCGCCCGCTCCGCCGCCTCGGCGAGCGGCACCGCCTCCGGCCGCAGCCCGCCCTTGCCCCCGATCCCGACGATGCCGTCGACGACCAGGTCGGCCCGCTCGATCAGCCCCACCCCGGAATCCACGCCCGCCGCGCTCCCGCCCGCCCGGCGCAGCGCCGCGAGCCCCCCGGCGTGCGCCCGCTCGGGCGCGAGCAGGACGGCGGTCACGCCCGCGCCCCGCCGGGCCAGCCGCGCCCCGGCGTACAGCGCGTCGCCGCCGTTGTCGCCGCTGCCGACCAGCAGCACCACCCGGCTGCCGTACACCCGGCCCGGCACCCGGCCGAGCAGGTCGGCGCAGGCGGCGGCGAGCCCGGCCGCCGCGCATTGCATCAAGGCCCCCTCGGGCAGCCGCGCCATCGCCGCCCGCTCCGCCGTCCTGACCGTCTCCACGCCGTACGCAGTCCGCATGGGTCCGAGTGTGCCCCGCACCGCGCGGCGAAACGCGGGGACGCAACGGCGCAGGCGGGCCCCGGACGGTCAGTCCGTGTAGCGGGCGGTGCGGTAACCGCCGCGGGCGGTGCGTTCCCGCTCCGCGTCGCCCCAGGTGTGGGGCACGGCCAGTTTCCAGCGGTCCCGCAGTACCGCGTGTTCCTTGCGGTTCGTGGTCACGTACCACTGCCCCATGCGGCACCACGCCAGGGGCTCGTCGCTCTCGGTGGCGACCGCCCGCACCAGCTGCGCCGCCTGCCGGCCGACCGGTTCCTCCAGCGCCCGCGCCTCCAGGTACTGGTTCATCCGGTAGGTGGCCTGGTCGCCGTGCTGGAACATGGCGTAGTCGGAGCCGCTCGCCATGTGCAGCCCGCGCCGGCCCACGGCGGCGGTGCCGCCGCGCACCACCTGCTCCCGGGCGCCGCCCGCGATGCCGTCGTTGAGACGGCTGAGCAGCTTGGCCTTCTCGGGGGTGGCCTCGGCGATCTGGCCACCGGTCGTGCCGCCGGTCGCGGCGTACGCCTCGTGCAGGTCGTAGTCCCCGGTGTAGAGGTACTGCTTCCAGTTCGGGTCGGCCTTCAGGCGCCTCAGGTGCGGGCCGCCGCCGGGCGCCTTCATGTCGATCGGCACGTACTGCTCCCCCTTGGCGCCGGTCCGCACGATCCCGGCGTCGAGGACCGACTGCGGCGGGTGGTCGATCCGCACGCCGATCAGTCCCCGCTCGTTCCAGTGGCCGACGAAACCGTCCAGGTCATGGGTGGTCAGCCAGCTCAGTACGGCCACCGGGTCGCTCTCCGCCTGCCCGGTCCCCGTGCCGTAGGCCCGGCGGACGGAGGACGGCTTGATCGATTTCTCCAGAATGTCGTGCGGTTTGGCTTTGGCGCCTTCCGCGATACGCCGGATGGAATGCTCACCGGTCTCCCGGACGGCGATGGTGTACTTGTGTTTTCGGCACACCTCCGAAATGGGCGCCCAGTGCTCCGCCCACACGATGTTCCGGAGCGCCGCGCCCCGCCCGCGCGGGGTGACGGACCCGGCGGCTGCGTCGTAGGCGGCGGCCGCGGTGAGGTCCAGCACGTTGTGCCGGTCCACCCGGAGCCGTACGGTCCGGACGGTGGCACGGTTGCCCGCCCGGCGCTGCACTTCGGCCACCGCCCGCGGGTCGTCCGCCACCCGGCGGCCGTTCACGAGCGGCGTGGCGTCCGGCGACCGGAGGCGGGACAGGGGAACGCGGTGTGCGTCATCCTCTGCCCGTCCAGTCGCCTTGTACGTTCTGCGCCGAAAATCACCTGACATCGGACACCGATTGTTTCTCCGTCGCCGGAACCAGGGGAAAGAAAGGTGGCTCAGCGTGGGCCACCTCACTTTCTTCCGGGAATCCGGAGAACCAACGAGGGGGAAACCACGGACGGCGAGCCCGCCCGGCCGCCCGCGCCCTCCCGTCAGGCGGACGGCTCGCCTCCGGCGAACAGGCCGAGCAGCCCGTGGGGCGAGTCGTCGCCGAACATCGCCGCGTGCAGCCGGCCCGCCGCGACGGCCTCGGCGGCGCTGCGCGGGAACATCTCCCGCTCGTGGACGGCGAGCGCGGCCTCGGTGTCACCGGGGTGCGCGGCGAGCAGCTCACCGAGCCGGGCGGCGTCGTACATGGCCAGGTTGGCGCCCTCCCCCGACGGGATCATGAGGTGGGCGGCGTCGCCGAGCAGGGTCGCCCCCGGCACCCGGTCCCAGCGGTGCTCGGCCGGCAGCGTGTACAGGGGGCGCGGTACGGGCGCGGTCTCGCCGTCGGTGATCAGCGCGGTGAGTTCGGGCGCCCAGCCCTCGAACTCCCCGGCGATCCGTGCGGCGGCCGCACTCGCGTCGGTGAAGTCGATGCCGTCGAACCACTCCAGCGGCCGGGCCAGCGCCACGTACGTGTGCAGGGTGCCCCCGCTCTCCCGGTGCGCCATGATGCCCTTCCCCGGCGCGAGCGCGTACATCGATCCGCCGCCGACCGCCTTCGCGGCGCCGGGGTGCCGGGTGTCGGCGTCGTACAGGTACGTCTCGACGAACGACGTGCCGGTGTACTCGGGCACGGCGGCGGAGAGCAGCGGCCGCACCCGCGACCAGGCGCCGTCCGCGCCGACCAGCAGCCCCGTGACGACGGTCGTGCCGTCGGCGAAGGCCACCTCGTGCCGGCCCCCGCCCAGCGCCCGGACGCCGCTCACCTTGCGCCCCCACCGCACGGTGCCCTCCGGCAGCGAGTCGAGCAGCAGTCGCCGCAGCTCACCGCGGTGCACCTCGGGGCGTCCGCCCGTGCCGTCGTCGGGTTCGTCGAGCAGGACGGTCCCGTCCGGGGCGAGGGCGCGGGATGCCTGGCGGCCCTCCAGGACGAGGCCGCGGAACTCCTCGTAGAGGCCCGCGGCCTTGAGGGCGAGCTGCCCGTTGTGGTCGTGGATGTCGAGCATCCCGCCCTGCGCCCGGGCGGTCGGCGAGGCCTCCGCCTCGTGGACGGTGACCGGTATGCCGTGGACGTGGAGGACACGGGCGAGGGTGAGCCCGCCGAGCCCGGCGCCGATGATCGTGACGTCGGTAGTCATGACAACGCTCCCTACAGTGCTGGAATGTCGTTCCATTTGTTCCACTCCCCACACTGGAACCTTGTTCCATTCCTGTCAAGCTGGAACGGGGTTCCAGACCGTGTGTCACAATGGCCGCATGGCAGCAACCAGGACCCGCCGCCCCGAGCGCCGCCGCGAGCACCCGCTCTCCCGCGAGCGCATCGTCGAGGCCGCGATCGAGCTGCTCGACACGGCGGGCGAGGGCGGGCTCACCTTCCGCGCCCTCGCCGAGCGGCTCGCCACCGGGCCCGGCGCGATCTACTGGCACGTCACCGGCAAGGACGAACTCCTGCACGCCGCCACCGACGCCGTGGTCGCCGCCGCCGTACCCCCCGCCGCCGCCGACACCACCCCGCAGGACGCCATCCGCGCCACCGCGCTCGGCGTGTTCGACGCGATCGACGCCCATCCGTGGGTCGGCACACAGCTCGCCCGCTCCTCCATGGACATGGACGCGCCGATCCTGCGGATCTTCGAACGCCTCGGCCGCCAGGTCCAGGCGCTCGGCGTACCCCGCGCCGTCCAGTTCACGGCCGCGTCCGCGCTGCTGAACTACGTCGTCGGAGTGGCCGGCCAGAACGCGGCCAACGCCCGCGCGGTCGAGCCGGGCACCGACCGCACCGAGTTCCTGACCACGATGGCGGCGGCCTGGGCGGACCTCGACCCCGAGGAGTACCGGTTCGTCCGGGACATCGCGGGCGACCTGCCCCGCCACGACGACCGGGTGGAGTTCCTGGCCGGCATCGACCTCATCCTCACCGGCATCGCGCCCCGTGAACGACCCGCGTGAGGAGAGCGGTCCGGCGGCGGTACTGACCGGCTTCGGCCCCCGCCTGCGCGCCCTGCGCCAGACCCGCGGCACCACGCTGGCCCAGCTCGGCGCGGCCACCGGCATCTCCGTGAGCACGCTGTCCCGGCTGGAGTCGGGACAACGCGAGCCGACCCTGCGTCATCTGCTGCCGCTGGCCGAGGTGTTCCGCGTCTCCCTGGACGACCTGGTCGGCTCCCGCACCGGCGACCCCCGCGTCCACCCCCGGCCCTTCGTCCGCCACGGCCAGACCTGGATCCCCCTCACTCCGGCCCCGCACCTCGGCGGCCTGCACGCCTACAAGCAGATCCTCCCGGCCCCGGCCGGCCCGCGCACCAGCCGCCCCGAGCAGGGCTCCCACGAGGGGCACGAGTGGCTGTACGTCCTCTCCGGCCGCCTGCTCCTCGCCCTCGGCGACCACGATCTGGTCCTCGCGGCGGGCGAGTCGGCGGAGTTCGACACCCGCGTCCCGCACGGCCTGGCCAACGCGGGCGACCGCCCGGTGGAGTGGATCGCGCTGTACGGCGCCCAGGGCGAGCGCATGCACGTCAGGGTCCGCCCGACGCAGGACTGAGACCCGGGGTTCACCCCTCCGCGATCACCACGGCCGACGCCACCCCGGCGTCATGGCTCAGCGACACGTGCCACGAGGTCACGCCCAGCTCGGCGGCGCGCGCCGCCACCGTCCCCCTCACCCGCAGCCGGGGCCGCCCGCTGTCCTCGACGTAGACCTCGGCGTCGGTCCAGAGCAGTCCGGCCGGCGCCCCCAGCGCCTTGGCCAGCGCCTCCTTCGCCGCGAACCGAGCGGCCAGGGAGGCGACCCCACGCCGCGCACCGCCCGGCAGCAGCAGCTCGCTCTCCAGGAAGAGCCGCTCGGCCAACGCGGGCGTACGCTCCAGCGACACCGCGAACCGCTCGATCTCCGCCACGTCGATCCCGACCCCGATGATGCTCATGCGGGCACCCTACGGGGCGCCCTGCTCCTCCTCCGCACCGAAGAGCTCCTCCGCCTGCTCGGCGGTCACGGCACGGGCGAGCCAGTCGTCGAGGCGGGCGACAGGGCTCGCGACCCGCGAGGCGGCGGCACTGCTGGGAGTGGGTCCCGCACAGATCAGCCAGATCGAGATGGGTCTGGCAGGGGTCAGCGAGAAGCGCCTGCGCCGCCTCGCAGGCAGCTACTCCTGCACAGACCAAGCACTGATCGACGCCTTGGTCGCCATGGCGACCGATCGAACGCGCGGCTGGTGGGAGGAGTACCGAGGACTGCTGCTCACACCGTTCCTGGACCTCGCCGAGCTGGGACAGCATGCCAAGTTCTGTATATCCCCGGCCCTCTTCTGACAGAGAACTACGCCCGCGCCATCTACACCGACAACATTCCTGAACTGCCCGACGAAGATCTCGAACTGCGTGTCCGGCACAGGATGCGGCGGAAAGTGATCCTCGGGGGCGACGAGCCCACACCATACGAAGCGATCATCCACGAAGCGGCATTGCGCACTCAGGTCGGCGACCGCGCCACCTCACGAGCCCAGCTCAGCTACCTCCTCGAACGCCGCTACGTAGGCTGGAAGCCGCGTCGCTGGACCCAACGCGTTCGCGTGACTTCATACACCGCCTGACCAAGGAAGTGTGAGCGTCTCGTGATCGCCCTCGACCACTGGCGTAAATCCTCCTGCTCCAGTGCCGGCGACGGCAGCTCTTGCGTGGAGATAGCCACCGCCCACCCCCGCGTAGCCGTCCGCGACTCCAAGAACCCCGCCCACGCCACCCTCACCTTCCCGCCCGCCGCCTTCGCCCCCTTCCTCCAGGCGCTGAAAGCTCACTCCACCGTCACCGACTTCGCCAGGTTCCGGGGCTGATCCACCTCGTTGCCCCGGGCCGTCGCCAGTTCGCAGGCGAAGACCTGCAGCGGCACCGTCGCCACCAGGGGCTGGAGGAGCGTCGGTGTGACCGGTACCCGGATCAGGTGGTCGGCGTACGGCGTCACCGCGTCGTCGCCCTCCTCGGCGATGACGATGGTGCGGGCGCCCCGGGCGCGGATCTCCTGGATGTTGGAGACGATCTTGTCGTGCAGGACCGAGCGCCCGCGCGGGGACGGCACCACCACGACGACCGGCACGTCCTCCTCGATCAGCGCGATCGGCCCGTGCTTCAGCTCGCCCGCCGCGAAGCCCTCGGCGTGCATGTAGGCCAGTTCCTTCAGCTTGAGCGCGCCTTCCAGCGCGACCGGATAGCCCACGTGCCGCCCCAGGAACAGCACCGTGTCCTTCCCGGCGAGCGTGCGCGCCAGTTCGCGTACCGGCTCCATGGTGCCCAGCACCCGGCCGACCGCCTCCCCGATGCCCGCCAGGTCCCGGATCACCGCCCGGATCTCGTCCCCCCACTTGGTGCCGCGCACCTGACCCAGGTACAGCGCGACCAGGTAGCAGGCGACCAGCTGGGTCAGGAACGCCTTGGTCGAGGCGACGGCGACCTCCGGACCGGCGTGCGTGTAGAGCACGGCGTCGGATTCGCGGGGGATCGTCGAACCGTTGGTGTTGCAGATGGCCAGCACCTTGGAGCCCTGTTCGCGGGCGTGCCGCAGGGCCATCAGCGTGTCCATGGTCTCGCCGGACTGGGAGATGGCGATGACCAGTGACCGGGAGTCGAGGATGGGGTCGCGATAGCGGAACTCACTCGCCAGCTCGACCTCACACGGAATCCGCGTCCAGTGCTCGATCGCGTACTTGGCGATCAGCCCGGCGTGGAAGGCCGTACCGCACGCGACGATGACGACCTTGTCCGTCTCGCGCAGCTCCCCCGCCGGGATCCGCACCTCGTCCAGCGTCAGGGAGCCCGCCGCGTCGATGCGGCCCAGCAGCGTGTCGGCGACCGCCTTCGGCTGTTCGGCGATCTCCTTGAGCATGAAGGAGGCGTGACCGTCCTTCTCGGCGGCGGAGGCGTCCCAGTCGACGTGGTAGGCGCGGACGTCGGCCGGGGAGCCGTCGAAGCCGGTCACCGTGACGCCGTCCCGGCGCAGCTCGACCACCTGGTCCTGGCCGAGTTCGAGGGCCTCGCGGGTGTGCGCGATGAACGCCGCCACGTCGGAGGCGAGGAAGGACTCGCCCTCGCCCACCCCGACCACCAGCGGCGAGTTGCGGCGGGCGCCGACCACCACGTCCGGCTCGTCCGCGTGCGTCGCGACCAGCGTGAACGCGCCCTCAAGGCGCCGGCACACCAGCCGCATCGCCTCCGCCAGGTCGGCGCAGGCCGAGTACTCCTCGGCGAGCAGATGGGCGACGACCTCGGTGTCCGTCTCGGAGACGAGACCGTGACCGCGCTCGGTCAGCTCGGCCCGCAGCGCGGCGAAGTTCTCGATGATGCCGTTGTGCACGACCGCGACCCGGCCCGCGTTGTCCAGGTGCGGATGGGCGTTGGCGTCGGTGGGGCCGCCGTGCGTGGCCCACCGGGTGTGGCCGATGCCGGTGGTCCCGGCCGGCAGCGGATGCTCGGCCAGCTCCTTCTCCAGGTTGACGAGCTTGCCGGCCCGCTTGGCGGTGGCGAGGCCGCCGTCCGCGAGCACGGCGACGCCCGCCGAGTCGTATCCCCGGTACTCCAGTCGCTTCAGCCCGGCCATCACGACGTCGAGCGCCGACTGCGTTCCCACATATCCCACGATTCCGCACATGATCGGCAGCCTACGGTCAGATCCGATCACGAACCTGCCGGATCGTGCCCGATATCGGAAATTCCCACGGCTGCCCGGCCCGCGTCGGCCCGCATGGGCTCCGGCCGGGCGACGTGACCGACCCCACCCTGCACCCCGTTCAAACTCCGTTAACAATGGACTGTGATCTCTCCGGTCCCTTCGACGGCCCCTTCGGCCGTCCCCTCGACCCCCCGGAGCGCCCACCGGCCCAGGCCGGAGGCGACTCCCTACGTCGACCTCACCCGTGCCGAGTGGAGCGCGCTGCGTGAGAAGACGCCGCTGCCGCTCACCGCCGAGGAGGTGGAGAAGCTGCGCGGCCTCGGTGACGTCATCGACCTCGACGAGGTGCGGGACATCTACCTCCCGCTCTCCCGGCTGCTCAACCTCTACGTCGGCGCCACCGACGGCCTGCGCGGCGCGCTCAACACCTTCCTCGGCGAACAGGGCTCCCAGTCCGGCACCCCTTTCGTCATAGGCGTGGCCGGCTCGGTCGCGGTCGGCAAGTCCACCGTCGCCCGCCTCCTCCAGGCGCTGCTCTCCCGCTGGCCCGAGCACCCGCGCGTCGAGCTGGTCACCACCGACGGGTTCCTGCTGCCGACCCGGGAGCTGGAGGCGCGCGGCCTGATGGCGCGGAAAGGTTTCCCCGAGTCGTACGACCGCCGCGCGCTGACCCGCTTCGTCGCCGACATCAAGGCCGGCAAGGCGGAGGTGACGGCGCCCGTCTACTCCCACCTGATCTACGACATCGTCCCCGGCGAGAAGCTGACCGTCCGCCGCCCGGACATCCTGATCGTCGAGGGCCTCAACGTCCTCCAGCCCGCCCTCCCCGGCAAGGACGGCCGCACCAGGGTCGGCCTCGCCGACTACTTCGACTTCAGCGTGTACGTCGACGCCCGCCCCGAGGACATCGAGAGCTGGTACCTCAACCGCTTCAAGAAGCTGCGCGCGACCGCCTTCCAGAACCCCTCCTCCTACTTCCGCAAGTACACCCAGGTGTCGGAGGAGGAGGCCCTCGACTACGCCCGCACCACCTGGCGCACCATCAACAAGCCCAACCTGATCGAGAACGTCGCCCCCACCCGGGGCCGCGCCACCCTGATCCTGCGCAAGGGCCCGGACCACAAGGTGCAGCGGCTGCACCTGCGCAAACTGTGACCTCACCCGGGGTCGTCCGACGGTTCAATAGGCCGCATGCTGCATCTGCGCCTGATCACCCCGCCCGAGCAGACCGACGAGGTGGTCCGTCTCCTCGACACGACCGTCGGCACCGCCCACCTGGTCGTCCTCCCCGGGGCCGCCCGCTCCCCCGCCGGGGACGTGGTGATGTGCGACGTGGCGCGGGAGGCGGGCGACGACCTCATCGGCCGGCTGCGCCGGCTGGGCCTGCAGCGCCACGGCGCCATCACCGCCGAGGACATCGACCTGTCGCTGTCCGAGTACGCCGACCGGGCCGAGAAGGAGGCGCCGGGCGAGGCGGCGGACGCGGTGCTGTGGGAGCAGCTCCAGGAGGCGACCCACGAGGAGTCGACCCTCTCGGTCACCTACGTCGCCTTCATCACGCTCGCCACGATGATCGCGGCCTGCGGTGTGGTGCTGGACAACGCGATCCTGATCGTCGGCGCGATGGCGGTCGGGCCGGAGTTCGGCCCGCTGGCCGGCATCTGCACCGCCGCCGTCCAGCGCGCCCCGCGCCTGGCGCTGCGCTCGGCCGTCGCCCTGCTGGCGGGCTTCGCGGTCGCCATGGCGGTGACGGCGGCCTTCAGCCTGTTCATGGACTCCGTCGGCCTGTTCACCGAGGCGAAGCTGGAGGGCGAACGGCCCAACACCGGGTTCGTCTACGCCCCGGACTGGTTCTCGTTCGTGGTGGCGGTCCTGGCCGGCGCCGCCGGCATGCTCTCCCTGACCTCCGCGAAGTCGGGCGCCCTGGTCGGCGTGGCCATCTCGGTCACCACGGTCCCGGCCGCCGCGAACGCGGCCGTGGCCCTGATCTACGGCGACGCCGTCCAGGGCTGGCGCTCCACGGAACAGCTCCTGCTGAACCTGGTGGGCATCATCGTCGCCGGCACCCTGACCCTGCTCCTCCAGAAGACCCTGTGGGCCGCCATGAAGCGTCGGCCCGGACGGCGTCCCTGACCGGCCGGGCTAGCACCGGTTCACACCAGTGCGCACCGATGCACAACCGGCTCGCGCGTCACACGGTCCGTGCGGGTCCGCCCTGGAGTTCAATCCGCGAACGCGGCCACGTACGACGCCATGCACGGCTCCGGGGTGGCCCGTGAGGCGACGACGTGGCCGTCGACGGTCACCGGCGGGTCGAGCGGCATCCGCAGCAGCCGCTCGGAGCGGGACCCGTCGAACTGCTCGGCCGGCACCAGTGTCCAGCCCTCGGTGTCCCGGCCCACCTCGAACAGTACGTTGAGCAGGTCCCCGGCGGGCGGCCGGAGCGGAGCCACGGGCAGGGCGGCGAGGATCGCGTCGTGCAGCGGCGGGTCGCTGTCGCGGGCCGGCAGCCGCAGACCGCGCGGATCGAGGTCGCGCAGGCTGACCGCGGGCCTGCGGGCGGCGGGGTGTTCCCGCCCGATCACCGCGTACAGCGGCTCTGACCAGGCCCGCACGGCTCGCACTACCGGCACCGCCGTGGAGGTGAGCGCGCCCCGCACCAGCGCCAGGTCCAGCTCTCCGTCGCGGACGGCGTCGAGTCGCGCGGCCACCGGCAGATCGACCAGTCTCGGCTCGGCGGGGCGTTCGCCGTCGCTCAGGCGGCGCACCGCCCGGTCGATCCGCCGGGTGGCGCAGGACGCCACCCCGATCCGCAGGACGGCCGCCGGTTCCGAGGCGACCACCCGCACCCGGGCCGCCGCGGCGAGGGCCTCGCGGGCCGCGGCGAGCACGCGTTCGCCGGCCGGGGTGAGTTGTACCCGGCGCGACGTGCGGTCGAGCAGCCGCACGCCCAGCTCGCGTTCCAGCCGGGCGATCTGCTGGCTCACCGCCGGCTGCACTATGCCCAGCCGTTGCGCCGCGCGCCCGAAGTGCAGTTCCTCGGAGACGGTGACGAAGTACTGCAACGCCCTCAGTTCCATCACCCCGATCTATCACACGATGTGATCGCAGCGGAGCGTTTCTGGTCATTGTTCGCGCAGGTCACTCGGGCTGTGATGGGGACAAGCGAACGCAGCACAGAACGGACAGCACAGTGAGCGCAACAACCCTCGGTGTCATCGGCACCGGCATGGTCGGCCTCGGGGCCGCCCGCCGCGCCGTCGACGCCGGCCTGAACGTCGTACTGAGCAACTCGCGCGGCCCCGAGACGCTGGCCGGTGTCGTAGCGGAGCTCGGTGAGCGGGCCCGCGCGGCCACCCCGGCGGAGGCGGCGAGCGCCGGTGACCTGGTCCTCGCCGCCGTACCGCTCGCCGCCCACCAGCGGTTGCCCCGGGCGGAGCTGGCCGGCAAGACCGTGATCGACCCGATGAACTACGCGCTGTATCCCGGTTTCCGCGTGCCTGAACTCGACCGCGACGAGCTGACCTCCAGCGAACTGGTGCAGCGCCATCTGGCGGACGCCCGGGTGGTGAAGGCGTTGCACAACATCGGCCCCAAGCAGTTGCTGGAGCTGTTCCGCCCGGCCGGAGCCCCCGACCGCACCGCGCTACCCCTGTCCGGCGACGATCCGGGGGCCAAGAAGGAGGTGGCCGGCCTGCTGGACGTCCTCGGCTTCGACACGGTGGACCTCGGCCCCCTGGCCGACAGCTGGCGCAGCGAACCCAACACCCCGCTGTACGCCCTCCCGTACGTGGGTCAGCCGCCGTCCGGCCTCACGGTCACCGAGTTCGTGGCCTGGGTCCAGCAGGCGCCCGGTGTGCCCGTGCCCGCCGCCCGGGTCGGGGAACTCGCCGCCGCCGCGGTGCGAGGGCCCGCGGGTTTCCGGATGGCGTGACGGGCGGTCCGCCCGACGGGTACGGACGGGTGTCCGGGGCACACGGCGTACGGGGAGCCACACGTCAGGCCGCCCGCCCCCGCCCCGCACCCCACAGCGCCTCGCCCCGTACCCGGCGCGGACCGCTAGCCGAGCGCCGACTTCACCGAATCCGCCAACCGCCCCGCCACGGCCCGCGCCTGCTCGATGTCGGCCGCCTCGACCATGACCCGCACCAGCGGCTCCGTCCCGGAGGGACGCAGGAGCACCCGCCCGGTGGAGCCCAGGTCGCGTTCCGCCTCGGCGACCGCCGTGGCCAGCTCGGCGGAGGTCTTCACCCGGGACTTGTCCACATCGGGCACATTGATCAGCACCTGCGGCAGCCGCTCCATGACGGAGGCCAGCTCCCGCAGCGTACGTCCGGACTGCGCGACCCGCGCCGCCAGCAGCAGCCCGGTCAGGGTGCCGTCGCCGGTGGTGGCGTGGTCCAGCACGATCACGTGCCCGGACTGCTCGCCGCCGAGGGCGTACCCGTGCTGCTTCATCGCCTCCAGCACGTACCGGTCGCCGACCGCGGTCTGCACGAACTGGATGCCCTCGCGCTCCATGGCCAGCTTGAAGCCGAGGTTGGACATGACGGTCGCGACCACCGTGTCCGAGCGCAGCGCGGAGCGCTCCCGCATCGCCAGGGCCAGCACGGCGAGGATCTGGTCGCCGTCCACCTCCGCGCCGGTGTGGTCCACGGCCAGGCAGCGGTCGGCGTCGCCGTCGTGCGCGATGCCGAGGTCGGCGCCGTGCTCCACGACGGCGGCCTTCAGCAGGTCCAGGTGGGTGGAGCCGCAGCCGTCGTTGATGTTGAGGCCGTCCGGTTCGGCACCGATGGTGACGATCTCGGCGCCGGCCCGCGCGAACGCCTCCGGCGAGACCCGCCAGGCCGCGCCGTGCGCCTCGTCGAGGACGATCTTCAGCCCGTCCAGCCGGTTCGGCAGCACGCCGACGAGGTGGGCGACGTACTGGTCGAGCCCCTCCTTGTACTCCCGCACCCGGCCTACGCCGGCCCCGGTCGGCCGGTCCCAGGGCGCCCCGGTGCGGTGCTCGGCGTAGACGGACTCGATGCGGTCCTCCAGCTCGTCGGCGAGTTTGTGGCCGCCGCGGGCGAAGAACTTGATCCCGTTGTCGGGCATGGCGTTGTGGCTCGCGGAGAGCATCACCCCGAGGTCGGCGCCGAGCGCGCCGGTGAGGTGGGCGACCGCGGGCGTCGGCAGCACACCGACCCGCAGCACGTCGACACCGGCGCTGGCCAGGCCCGCGACGACGGCGGCCTCCAGGAATTCGCCGGACGCCCGCGGATCACGTCCGACCACGGCGGTCGGCCGGTGCCCCTCGAACGTGCCCGCCTCGGCCAGTACGTGCGCCGCGGCGACGGAGAGGCCGAGCGCCATCTCGGCCGTCAGATCCGCGTTGGCGACACCGCGCACGCCGTCCGTGCCGAAGAGTCGTCCCACTTGTCCTCCTGAGGAATCGTCAGATGCACACCGCACCGACACCCGAACCGACATCCGATCACATAAGCCTTTGAGCGTCTTGTGCCGTTATACGCCCCCGGCTGTGGATAAACGAACGCCCCGGAGGCACAAGTGGCGTGCCGCCGGGGCGTTCGGAGTACGCGCAGGCGCGTGGGGTTTAGCGCTTGCTGTACTGCGGAGCCTTGCGGGCCTTCTTCAGACCGGCCTTCTTCCGCTCGACCGCGCGGTCGTCGCGGCGCAGGAAGCCGGCCTTCTTGAGGGCGCCGCGGTTGTTGTCCACGTCGGCCTCGTTCAGCGCGCGGGCGACACCGAGACGGAGGGCACCGGCCTGGCCGGAGACGCCGCCGCCGGAGATCCGGGCGATGACGTCGTAGCGGTCGTCCAGCTCGAGCACCTTGAAGGGCTCGTTGACTTCCTGCTGGTGCACCTTGTTGGGGAAGTAGTCCTCAAGGGTGCGGCCGTTGATCTTCCACTTGCCGGTGCCCGGGACGATCCGGACACGGGCGATGGCGTTCTTGCGGCGGCCCAGGCCGGCGGCCGGCTGGGGCTCGCCGAAGCGGGAGGCCATCGACTCGGAGGTGTACTCGCCCTCGACGGGCACCTCGGACTCGGTGGTGTAGCTGTCGATGTCAAGCTCTTCGAGCGGCTGCTCGGCAGTGGTCTCGGCCACGATTCTCCTCAGAAGATTCTGTTCAGTCTTGGGGGTGGCCGGACTTACTGCGCGACCTGGGTGATCTCGAACGGCTGCGGCTGCTGCGCGCCGTGCGGGTGCTGGTCACCCTTGTAGACCTTCAGCTTCGAGAGCATCTGACGGCCCAGCGTGTTCTTGGGGAGCATGCCCTTGACGGCCTTCTCGATGGCCTTCTCCGGGTTCTTGTCCAGGAGCTCGTCGTAGCGGACGGAGCGCAGACCGCCCGGGTAGCCGGAGTGGCGGTAGGCCATCTTCTGGGTCCGCTTGTTGCCGGAGAGGTGCACCTTGTCGGCGTTGATGATGATGACGAAGTCACCGGTGTCGACGTGGGGCGCGTAGATCGGCTTGTGCTTGCCACGCAGGATGGAGGCCGCGGTGGAGGCCAGACGGCCCAGGACGACGTCCTGAGCGTCGATGACGTGCCACTGGCGCGTCACATCGCCGGGCTTGGGGCTGTACGTACGCACGGTTCGTAGCCTTCGCTTCGAGTGAATGGTCCTGAACAGGTCACCGAAACGATCACGACAGCCTGGACCGCACTGCGGCGACGCATACCGCGTACGTGGGTCGCTGGTCATCGGCCCGGTGGACCGGTGTAAGGGCCCGTCCCGTGAGAATGAGCAAGCCAATACACAACGAACATGCAGGATACCGGTGTGCCCCCAGAAGGGTCAAAACGAGGGTCGCCCGGAACCGCTGTCCATCTCCAGCGTACGTGACCGGACGGCACCGCCCTCCCGAACCTGAGGCGCCCGGCGGCCCCGGGCCTGCGCCGCCACCGTCACCGCCAGCGCACCCAGCGTGAACGCGTCCCTGAAGGCCCGCCGCCGCCCCGTCTCCAGCCAGGGCCAGGTCACCCCGGGCAGCTGCGGCACCAGCGCGACCCAGAAGCCGGGGCGCCGGGCGACCGAGCCGCCGTACGGCAGCCCGGCGAGCAGCAGGGGCACGACGACCAGCAGATAGTGGTCGTAGGACGGGCGGGAGACCAGGAACGCCGAGAGCATCAGGCCGGCGGCGGTCTCGGCGTACCGCAGCGGCCCGGGGTCACCGCGCCGCCAGCGCCCCCGGGCGCACAGCACCCCGGCGCCCGCCGCCAGGACGGCCGCCCCCTGGGCGAGCGGCGCGGGCACGCCGAGCCGGGGCAGCACGGCGGCCGGGGACGCCTCGTAGAGCCGCACGAAGCCGTCGTCGCCGCTCAGCAGGAAAGGGAGAGTGCGAGTGAAGAAGCCGGCCGGGTCGGGCATCAGCAGCGCCGCCGCCCCGGAGGCGAGGGCCGGCACCAGGACGGCCGCCGCCAGCGCCCGCCACCTCCCGGCCAGCAGGAAGAGCAGGGCGGCCGGGACGAGCAGCGGCTTCAGCGCGACGGCGGCGCCGAGCACCGCGCCCGCCGCGGCCCACCGGCCCCGGTGCGCGAGGAGCAGGCAGAGCGGCAGGGCGAGGGCCGCCGTGACGGTCCAGTTGCCCAGCCGCACCAGGTGCGCGAACGGCGCGAACCCCGCCGCGAGCCCGGTCAGCCCCAGGACGGCGAGCCGGCTGCCCCGCGCCACCCCGTGCAGCCGCAGCGCACACGCCCAGCCCAGCGCCAGCAGCCCGGCGACCACGAGCGGCACCGCCCACCGCAGCACCGCCGGCGGCAGCAGGGCCTGCGGTACGGCGGCCAGGACCGCGCTCGGGAAATAGAGGAAGTGGGGATCGTCATAGGGATCGCCGCCGGCCAGCCAGGCCCGGGCGGCCCGCACGACGATGGCGTTGTCCATCCCTCCGTCCGAGGTCACCCGTGCCGTGTGCACCACCAAAACACCCAGCACCGCCACGAGCACCGCCCACGCCGCCCGCCCCGCCGGCTGCCCCAACCACCCCGAGATGTCACTTTTGCCCGTACGCATGACCGGAACGCTAGGCGCTCCCCTCCCTGTGGACACGGACCAGCACGCCATCTGTCCCGTCTAAGATGCGCCCCATGAGCTTTGGGCAGGGGGGACCTGACTCCCAGTGGGATCCCTGGACACCGCAATCCCAACAGCAGCAACAGCCGTGGAACAGCGGGGGTGGTGACACCCCGGACTGGGCCGCGCTGGCCGAGGCGTCCGAGGCACGCGCCAAGCGCCGCCGGCTGCTGTTCATCGGCGGCGGGGCGCTGGCCACCGTGGCGGTGGCGACCGCCGTCGCCGTGGCCGTCGTCTCGGCGGACGGCTCGGGCCAGGCGTCGGACTCGCCGACGTCCCAGCTGCCGAGCGCGGCCGAGATCCCGAGCGCGTCGGCCGCGGCCCCGTCGTTCGCCCCGACCAGCGCGCCGCCTCCGCTGGACCCGAAGGACTTCATCTCCAGCGCCAAGAAGGACACGGCCGCGCTCAGCCCGGAGACCCTCTTCCCCGGCACCCAGCTGACCATGGGCGAGACGGTCTACAAGAAGGGCCCGACGGCCGACACCACCACCTGCTCCTCAGCCGCCCAGCAGACGCTGCCGAAGGTGCTGGAGGCCAACGACTGCACCCGGCTGATGCGCGTCACCTACACCAAGGACGACATCGCGGTCACGGTCGGCGTCGCCGTCTTCGACACCGCCGCGAAGGCGGCCCAGGCCAAGGCGCAGACCGACACCAAGAGCATCGTCAAGCCGCTCTCCGGCGGCGGCGTCGCCTCCTTCTGCGACGGCCCCGTCTGCCGGAACACGACCAACTCCTACGGCCGCTACGTCTACTTCACCGTCGCCGGCTTCACCGGCGGCAAGGACGTCACGGAACAGGACACGGCGGTCTTCCGCACCGGCGACGACCTGGGCACGTTCACCTACCGCCAGATCCACCGACGGGGGGAGGCACAGGCCTCGGCGGCGGCGAGCGGCTGACTCCCGCCGCCTACGGCGCTCCGGCAGCGGAGGGAGAGTCTGTGGAACTAGCAGGCTTCACAGCCCGCCCTGCCGGGCAATGACCGCTTGTTCCGGGCCTCCAGGTTCCGCGCCGCCAGCAGTTCGTCGGCCGGGTAGCCGACCTCCTCCAGCGTCAGCCCGTGCGGCCGCACCACGTGCACCGCCGAGTCCCGCACGCCGGCCGCCAGCACCTTCCCCGGCCACTCGGGCCCCCGGTGTCCGTCCCCGACGAACAGCAGCGCCCCGATCAGCGACCGCACCATGTTGTGGCAGAAGGCGTCGGCCCGCACCGTCGCGGTGACGACCCCGTCCGCCCCCCGCACCAGGCTCAGCTCCTGCAAGGTCCGGATGGTGGTGGCGCCCTCCCGCCGCTTGCAGTAGGCAGCGAAGTCGTGCTCCCCCAGCAGCGCCCGCGCCGCCTCGTTCATGGCGTCGACGTCCAACGGCCAGTCGTGCCACAGCACATGCCCCCGCAGCAGCGGGTCGACCCCGCCCGGGTTGTCGGTGACGCGGTACGCGTACCGCCGCCACACCGCGGAGAACCGCGCGTCGAACCCCGCCGGCGCCTCCTCGGCCGACCACACCCGCACGTCCTTCGGCAACCGACCGGCCAGCCGCTTGAGCAGCTTCTCCCGGTGCTCGTCCCACACCTCCGCCGGCAGATCGACGTGCGCGACCTGCCCCCGCGCGTGCACCCCCGCGTCCGTCCGCCCGGCCACGGTCAGCTCGTACGTCCGCTCCCCCGACCGCGTGACCGTCCGCAACGCGTCCTCGATCTCCCCCTGCACGGTCCGCCGCCCCCCGGCCTGCTTGGCCCAGCCGGAGAAGTGGGTCCCGTCGTAGGACAGATCGAGCCGCACCCGCACGTGCCCGTCCGCTACTCCATCGCTCACACCCAGATCCTTTCACCCACGCGAAAGCGGGCCCGCCCCTCCGAAAAGGAACGGACCCGCAACACGCCCCTCAAGGGGCGCGGGGAACTGCGCGACCAGCCACGAACGAGCCGCAGCCGCCAACCGCACAGAACCCCGCAGACGCTTACGCGTCCTTCGACTCCTCGGCGGGCGCCTCGGTGGCCTCGGCCGCCTCGGCGTCCTTGGCCGCGCGCTTCGTCGCGGCCTCGGCCTCACCGGTCGCCTCCTGGGCGACCGTCAGCGCCTCGACCAGCTCGATGACGGCCATGGGCGCGTTGTCACCACGGCGGTTGCCGATCTTGGTGATACGCGTGTAGCCGCCCGGCCGGTTCTCGTAGCGCGGGCCGATCTCGGTGAAGAGCGTGTGGACGATGCTCTTGTCCGTGATCACCTGGAGCACCTGACGGCGGTTGTGAAGGTCGCCCTTCTTCGCCTTGGTGACCAGACGCTCGGCGTACGGCCGCAGCTTGCGGGCCTTCGCCTCGGTGGTGGTGATCTTGCCGTGCTCGAAGAGCGACTTCGCGAGGTTCGCGAGCAGCAGCTTCTCGTGCGCGGCACTGCCGCCCAGACGGGCACCCTTGGTGGGCTTAGGCATGATGTTTCTCCTAGGTGTCTGCCCCGGCCGTATCAGGTACCGGAGTCAGTATCCGAGCAGGCGGTCGCCTGTCGGAGATCCGGGGGACGCGGACGTCCCCCGGAAGGCACAACCGTCAGTACTGCTCGGTCTCCACGAACCCGGCGTCCGCGTCGTCGTCCGCGCCGAAGGCGTCGGCCGCGGCGGTCGGGTCGAACCCGGGAGGCGAGTCCTTCAGCGCCAGGCCCATGCCCGCGAGCTTGGCCTTGACCTCGTCGATCGACTTCGCACCGAAGTTGCGGATGTCGAGCAGGTCCGCCTCGGACCGCGCGACCAGCTCACCCACGGAGTGGATGCCCTCGCGCTTGAGGCAGTTGTACGACCGAACGGTGAGCTCCAGCTCCTCGATCGGCAGCGCCAGATCGGCGGCGAGCGCGGCGTCCGTCGGGGACGGACCCATGTCGATGCCCTCGGCGTCGATGTTCAGCTCGCGGGCGAGACCGAACAGCTCGACCAGGGTCTTGCCGGCGGAGGCCATGGCGTCACGCGGACGCATCGCCTGCTTGGTCTCGACGTCGACGATCAGCTTGTCGAAGTCGGTGCGCTGCTCGACACGCGTGGCCTCGACCTTGTACGTGACCTTCAGCACCGGCGAGTAGATCGAGTCGACCGGGATACGGCCGATCTCCTGGCCGACCTGCTTGTTCTGCACGGCGGAGACGTAACCGCGGCCACGCTCGACCGTCAGCTCCATCTCCAGCTTGCCCTTGCCGTTGAGCGTGGCGAGGACGAGGTCGGGGTTGTGCACCTCGACACCGGCCGGCGGCGCGATGTCGGCGGCGGTGACCAGACCCGGACCCTGCTTGCGCAGGTACATCACGACCGGCTCGTCGTGCTCCGAGGAGACGACCAGCTGCTTGATGTTGAGGATCAGGTCGGTGACGTCCTCCTTGACGCCCGGCACGGTGGTGAACTCGTGCAGGACACCATCGATCCGGATGCTGGTGACAGCCGCACCGGGGATCGACGACAGGAGCGTACGACGCAGGGAGTTGCCGAGGGTGTAGCCGAAGCCCGGCTCCAGCGGCTCGATCACGAACCGGGAGCGGAATTCGTCGACGACCTCTTCGGTCAACGAGGGACGCTGAGCGATCAGCATGTGTGTTCCTTCAGTCAGGGGCGCCCGCTATTTGACGCCCGACCATGTACTGCAAGGGTACGGGCGGCACGACCGAAAGGAGCCGTACCGCCCGGAACCGCAAGCCGAAAAGCGAACGTCAGACGCGACGGCGCTTCGGCGGACGGCAGCCGTTGTGCGGGGTCGGCGTGACGTCCTGGATGGAGCCGACCTCGAGACCGGTGGCCTGGAGGGAGCGGATCGCGGTCTCACGACCGGAACCCGGGCCCTTCACGAACACGTCGACCTTGCGCATGCCGTGCTCCTGCGCGCGACGGGCAGCCGACTCGGCGGCCATCTGCGCGGCGAACGGCGTGGACTTCCGGGAGCCCTTGAAGCCGACGTGGCCGGCGGAGGCCCAGGAGATCACGTTGCCGGTCGGGTCCGTGATGGACACGATCGTGTTGTTGAACGTGCTCTTGATGTGCGCGTGGCCGTGAGCGACGTTCTTCTTTTCCTTGCGGCGCACCTTCTTGGCAGCGCCCTGACGTCCCTTGGGGGGCATCTGTAACTCCTACGGGGAGGTGGTCGGTCCTACAGCGAAGACCGCTGATGAAGCGTTGTCCGCTGAGGACTACTTCTTGCCCGGCTTCTTCTTACCGGCGATGGCGCGACGCGGGCCCTTGCGGGTACGAGCGTTCGTGCTGGTGCGCTGACCGCGCACCGGCAGACCACGGCGGTGACGCAGACCCTGGTAGGTGCCGATCTCGACCTTGCGGCGGATGTCGGCCTGGATCTCGCGACGGAGGTCACCCTCGGTCTTGATGTTGTTGTCGACGTACTCGCGGATCGCGACGAGCTGCTCCTCGGAGAGGTCCCGAACACGGGTGTTCGGGTCCACGCCGGTCGCGGCGAGCGTCTGCTGCGAGAGGGTCCGGCCGATGCCGAACACGTAGGTGAGGGCGATCTCCACGCGCTTTTCGCGCGGGATGTCAACACCGGAAACGCGTGCCATTCAATGGCTCCTGGTGATCTTCGGAGGTCTTCCACAGAACCGGCTCCCCGCCCGCCGTACCAGGTACGAACAGGGTCCCCGGCCTCCGAACCGGGGGTGTCGGGCGCCTGAGCGCCCGGGTTCTGCGTATGAACATATTCAGCTCGCGTCGCGCGAAGTACTGCGAATCGCGGAGGGAGGGTTCTGCGTCAGCCCTGGCGCTGCTTGTGGCGCGGGTTGTCGCAGATGACCATGACCCGACCGTGACGGCGGATCACCCTGCACTTGTCGCAGATCTTCTTGACGCTCGGCTTGACCTTCATGGGGTGAGGTTCTCCGGGTCAGTTGCCGGCGGCCCCCCGGCCTGGCGGCCACGGGACGTGGGCAAGATCTACTTGTACCGGTAGACGATCCGGCCACGCGTCAGGTCGTACGGAGACAGCTCCACCACGACCCGGTCGTCAGGGAGGATGCGGATGTAGTGCATACGCATCTTGCCGCTGATGTGTGCCAGGACCTGGTGGCCGTTCTGGAGCTCAACCTTGAACATGGCGTTCGGCAGAGACTCGACGACAGTGCCCTCGATCTCGATGGCACCCTGCTTCTTGGCCACGCTTCGCCCTTCGAATCGACTACCTTGATCGACTCCCGCGACACTTACACACGTCTGCATGCAGACATGCGGGTGCACCAGAGCCGACGAGTCAGTCTACGTCAGCACCCCCGGAAAGGCGAAACGAGGAAGTCTGGCCCACCGGGGAGATCACTATGCGAGCGGGTCGGGCGCGGCCGTGATCCCCAGCTCCGCCAGCTTGGCCTTGCCGCCGTCGGGGGCGGTCAGCACCAGGGGGCCCTGCTCGGTGAGCGCGACGGAGTGCTCCCAGTGCGAGGACCAGGTGCCGTCGGTCGTGATGACCGTCCACTCGTCCTCCAGCACCCGTGTCCGCGGGGTGCCGAGCGACACCATCGGCTCGATGGCCAGGCAGAACCCGGGGACCAGCTTCGGCCCCTTGCCCCGGCGCCGGTCGACGTAGTTCAGCAGGTGCGGGTCCATGTGCATCTCGGTGCCGATGCCGTGGCCGCCGTAGTCCTCGATGATCCCGTACCGGCCGCCGCCGGGCTTGGGCTGCCGGCGGATGTACGTCTCGACCGCCCGGGAGATGTCGACCAGCCGGTTGCCCTGCTTCATGGCAGCGATCCCGGCCCACATCGACTCCTCGGTCACCCGGGAGAGCTCGACCAGCTCCGGGGAGTGACCGGAGCCCACGAAGGCCGTGTAGGCGGCGTCACCGTGCCAGCCGTCGATGATCGCGCCGCAGTCGATGGAGATGACGTCCCCGTCCTTCAGCACGACCTCGTCGGAGGGGATGCCGTGGACGACGACCTCGTTGACCGAGGTGCAGATCGTCGCGGGGAAGCCGCCGTAGCCGAGGAAGTTCGGCTTGGCGTCGTGCTCCGCGAGCACCTTGCGGGCGACCTGGTCCAGGTCCTTGGTGGTGGCGCCGGGCACGGCCGCCTCCCGCGTGGCCGCGTGAATGGCGGCGACGACCAGCCCCGCCTCACGCATCTTGGCGATCTGCTCGGGACTCTTGATCTGCACCATGGAAAACCTGCGGCCTCTCTCAACCAGGGGAAGGGGACGAACACCCTCAACGATACGGGGCCGTCGATCCGCGCCCATCCGTGCCGCCGGGCGGCACGGATGGGCGCGGACGGTACGCCGCCGGCGCCGGGCCGCGCGACGCCCTCCATACGACAGCCGCGGCCCGCCGGAAGGCGGACCGCGGCTGCACGCACGTAAAACCTACTGGTCCCGCTTGAGCGCCTCCAGCGCCCGCCCCGTGACCTCGTCGACCGCCCCCATCGCGGAGATGGTCACGACCAGCCCCTGCGACTTGTAGTAGTCGATGATCGGCTCGGTCTGCGTGTGGTAGACCTCCAGCCGCTTGCGCACGGTCTCCTCGGAGTCGTCGTCCCGCTGGTACAGCTCCCCGCCGCAGACGTCGCAGACGCCCTCCTTGGCCGGCTGCTTGTACGTGACGTGGAAGACGTGCGACGAGTCGTTGCGGCACACGCGCCGTCCGGCGATGCGCTTGACGACCTCTTCCTCCGGCGCCTCCAGGTCCAGCACCGCGTCGAGCTTCATGTCCTCGGTTTCGAGCAGCTCGTCCAGCGCCTCCGCCTGGGAGACGTTGCGCGGGAAGCCGTCCAGCAGGAAGCCGCCCTCGGCGTCGGGCTGCTCCATGCGGTCCTTCGCCATGGCGATGGTGACCTCGTCGGGGACGAGATTCCCCGCGTCCATGTAGGACTTCGCGAGCTTGCCCAGCTCCGTCTGCCGGCTGATGTTGGCGCGGAACAGATCACCCGTGGAGATGTGCGGGATGTGCAGCGTCTCGGCAAGGCGGGTGGCCTGCGTTCCCTTACCGGCACCCGGCGGCCCGACGAGGACGATTCGCATCAGCGGAGGAACCCTTCGTAATTGCGCTGCTGGAGCTGGCTCTCGATCTGCTTCACCGTCTCCAGTCCCACACCCACGATGATCAGGATGCTGGTACCACCGAACGGGAAGTTCTGGTTTGCCCCGAAACCAACCAACGCCATCGTCGGCACGAGAGCGATAAGACCCAGATACAGCGAACCCGGCCAGGTGATCCGGTTGAGTACGTAGCTCAGATACTCAGCGGTCGGTCGGCCAGCCCGGATGCCCGGGATGAAGCCACCATACTTCTTCATGTTGTCCGCGACTTCCTCGGGGTTGAAGGAGATCGCCACGTAGAAGAACGCGAAGAAAACAATGAGCAAGAAGTAAAGCGTGATGTAGATGGGGTGATCGCCCTGGACGAGGTTGGCCTCGATCCAGGTCTTCCAGCCGGACGTGCCGCTGGAGAACTGGGCGATCAGAGCCGGGATGTACAGCAGCGACGACGCGAAGATGACGGGGATCACGCCCGCCTGGTTCACCTTGAGCGGGATGTACGTGGACGTACCGCCGTAGGAACGGCGGCCGATCATCCGCTTGGCGTACTGCACGGGGATGCGGCGCTGTGCCTGCTCGACGAAGACCACCAGGCCGACCATGACCAGGCCGACCGCGATGACCGTGCCGAACTCGATCCAGCCGTCGGCCAGCGAGCCCTGCGTCTTGATGGCCCACAGGGCGGACGGGAAGGTCGCGGCGATCGAGATGAACATGAGGATCGACATGCCGTTGCCGATGCCGCGGTCGGTGATCAGCTCACCGAGCCACATGACGCAGGCGGTACCGGCGGTCATGCAGATCACCATGACGATGGTGGTGAAGATCGCCTGGTCGGGAACGATCTGGCCGGCGACGGTGCAGCCGGAGAACAGGGCGCCGCTGCGCGCGGTGGCCACCAGGCCGGTGCCCTGGAGGATGGCGAGTGCCATGGTCAGGTAGCGGGTGTACTGCGTGATCTTCGCCGTGCCGGCCTGGCCCTCCTTCTTCAGGGCTTCCAGGCGCGGGATCACGACGGTCAGCAGCTGCAGAATGATGCTGGCCGTGATGTACGGCATGATGCCGAGCGCGAAGACCGTGATCTGCAGCAGGGCGCCGCCGCTGAACATGTTGACCAGACCGAAGAGGCCCTGGTTGCCGGACGCCTGGTCCACACACTCTTGAACGCTCTTGTAGTCGACACCCGGGATGGGGATGTGCGTACCCACGCGGTACACGACGATGATCCCGAGCGTGAAGAGGAGCTTCTTGCGCAGGTCGGGCGTCTTGAACGCCCGGGCGAACGCGGTGAGCACGGTGCCTCCTGCGACCCCCGCGCTGGCGCGTCAAGGGTGACGGTCTTGAGGTTCGACTGACGACTTAATGAGTAACGGTCAACTGCCGCTCAGGGTGCCCCATGTGTGACACCCGTGAAAGTGGGCAGTTCCGGTCACCTTACCGGCGAGACCACTGCCCTTGGAACGACCAACCGGGGATACCCCATTTGTGGGGTATCCCCGGTCGGGATCGCTCAAGTCATCGAGACGCCTGTGGTGTTCAGACGAGCTCGGTGACGCTGCCGCCGGCGGCGGCGATCTTCTCCTTGGCGGAGGCGGAGGCCTTGTCGACCTTCACCTCGACCGCCACGGAGATCTCGCCCTCGCCGAGGACCTTGACCAGGCTGTTCTTGCGAACGGCGCCCTTGGCCACCAGGTCCTCGACCGTGACCTCGCCACCCTGCGGGTAGAGCTTGGCCAGCTTGTCGAGGTTCACGACCTGGTACTCGGTCTTGAACGGGTTCTTGAAGCCCTTCAGCTTCGGAAGACGCATGTGGAGGGGCATCTGGCCACCCTCGAAGCGCTCCGGAACCTGGTAGCGGGCCTTCGTACCCTTGGTACCACGACCGGCCGTCTTACCCTTCGACGCCTCACCACGACCCACACGGGTCTTGGCGGTCTTGGCGCCCGGGGCGGGACGGAGGTTGTGGATCTTGAGCGGGTTCTGCTCCGCCATGATCAGTCGACCTCCTCGACCGTCACGAGGTGGCGGACGGTGTGCACCATGCCGCGGAACTCGGGACGATCCTCCTTGACGACCTGCGTGTTGATGCCCTTGAGACCAAGGGAACGCAGGGTGTCACGGTGGTTCTGCTTGCTGCCGATGTAGGACTTGACCTGCGTAATCTTGAGCTGCGCCATGATTACGCACCCGCCCCGGCACGCGCACGGAGAAGAGCCGCGGGGGCGACGTCCTCGAGCGGCAGACCGCGGCGGGCCGCGACCTCCTCGGGACGCTGCAGGCCCTTGAGGGCCGCCACGGTCGCGTGCACGATGTTGATCGCGTTGTCGGAGCCGAGCGACTTCGACAGGATGTCGTGGATACCGGCGCACTCGAGCACGGCACGCACGGGACCACCGGCGATAACACCGGTACCGGGCGACGCGGGCTTGAGCAGCACGACGCCGGCAGCCTTCTCACCCTGGATCGGGTGCGGGATGGTGCCCTGGATACGGGGGACCTTGAAGAAGTGCTTCTTGGCCTCCTCGACACCCTTGGCGATGGCGGCCGGCACCTCCTTGGCCTTGCCGTAACCGACACCCACGGTGCCGTCACCGTCGCCCACCACGACCAGCGCGGTGAAGCTGAAGCGACGACCACCCTTCACAACCTTGGCGACACGGTTGATCGCGACGACGCGCTCAACGTATGCGGTCTTCTCGGCGGCAGCAGCGCCGCCGTCACGGCCCTTCCGGTCCCGCCGCTCGCCGCCACCGGCACCGCTTCCGCGGCGCTGGGGTCCAGCCATTGGATTACCTCTCTCTTTCCGCTAGCTACAAGCGGCTCAGAACTTGAGCCCGGCCTCGCGGGCGGCGTCCGCCAGGGCGGCGATGCGCCCGGCGTACTGGTTACCACCACGGTCGAACACCACGGCCTCGACACCGGCGGCCTTGGCGCGCTCGGCGACCAGGGCACCGACCTGCTTGGCCTGCGCGGACTTGTCGCCCTCGCCACCGCGGATCGAGGTGTCCAGGGTGGACGCCGACGCCACGGTGTGGCCCTTCAGGTCGTCGATGACCTGCGCCACGATGTGGCGGTTGGAGCGGGTCACGACCAGACGGGGACGCTCCGCCGTACCCGCGACACGCTTGCGGATGCGGATGTGACGGCGCTTGATCGCGGCGCGCTTGTAAGCGTCGCCCTTGAGGATCTTCTGCCCGTATGCCATGGCTTACTTACCCGCCTTTCCGACCTTGCGGCGGATGACTTCGCCCTCGTACTTGACGCCCTTGGCCTTGTACGGGTCGGGCTTGCGCAGCTTGCGGATGTTGGCCGCGACCTCGCCGACCTTCTGCTTGTCGATGCCCTCGACCGAGAAACGGGTGGGGGCCTCGACCTTGAAGGTGATGCCCTCGGGGGCCTCGACCAGGATCGGGTGGCTGTAGCCGAGGGAGAACTCCAGGTTCGAACCCTTGGCGACAACGCGGTAACCGACACCGCTGATCTCGAGCTTCTTCACGTAACCCTGGGTCACGCCGGTGATCATGTTCGCCACCAGCGTGCGGGACAGGCCGTGCAGGGCCTTGTTCTGACGCTCGTCGTTGGGGCGGGTGACGTTGAGCACGCCGTCCTCACCCTTGGCGATCTCGATCGGCGCCACGACGGTGTGGGTCAGCGAGCCCTTGGGGCCCTTGACCGAGACCGTCTGGCCGTCGATGGTGACGTCCACGCCGGCGGGAACCGCGATGGGGAGCTTGCCGATGCGCGACATAGCTGTTTCCTCCGTTCCCTTCCGCTACCAGACGTAGGCGAGGACTTCCCCACCCACGCCCTTCTTGCCGGCCTGCTTGTCGGTGAGGAGCCCGTGCGACGTGGAGATGATCGCCACGCCCAGGCCGCCGAGCACCTTCGGCAGGTTGGTGGACTTCGCGTAAACCCGGAGACCGGGCTTGGAGATCCGCTTGATGCCCGCGATGGAGCGCTCACGGTTGGGGCCGAACTTCAGCTCCAGGACGAGGTTCTTGCCGACCTCGGCGTCCTCGACCTTCCAGCCCGTGATGAAGCCCTCCTGCTGGAGGATCTCCGCGATGTGAGACTTGATCTTGGACGCCGGCATCGTCACGGAGTCGTGGTACGCCGAGTTCGCGTTCCGCAGACGCGTAAGCATGTCTGCGATCGGATCAGTCATGGTCATGAATTGGCCTTCGGCCTCTCTCGCCGGGGTTTCCTGGTGCGCCATCCCTCTCCCCGATCCGAGACGGGACGGGTGCGGCGCGGTGGACCTACGGCGTAGTAAGTCGTATGGGCACGACAGGCGCCCAACCCCACAAGCCTAAGGCATGCGAGGGTGGGCCCCTGCCGACCCAGTTGCTTACCGAGAGCCCTGGGGAGTCCCTGTAAGGGGACTACCAGGAGCTCTTGGTCACGCCCGGCAGCTCGCCACGGTGAGCCATCTCACGAAGGCACACGCGGCAGAGGCCGAACTTGCGGTACACGGAGTGCGGGCGGCCACAGCGCTGGCAGCGGGTGTAGCCACGCACACCGAACTTCGGCTTGCGAGCAGCCTTGGCAATCAGAGCCTTCTTCGCCATCTCGCTCACGCCTCCTTGAAGGGGAAGCCGAGGTGACGAAGGAGCGCGCGGCCCTCAGCGTCGTTGGTCGCCGTGGTGACCACGGTGATGTCCATACCCCGGACGCGGTCGATCTTGTCCTGGTCGATCTCGTGGAACATGACCTGCTCCGTGAGACCAAAGGTGTAGTTGCCACGGCCGTCGAACTGCTTGGGGGACAGGCCGCGGAAGTCGCGGATGCGCGGCAGCGCGAGCGACAGGGTGCGGTCCAGGAACTCCCACATGCGGTCGCCACGGAGCGTGACGTGGGCACCGATCGGCTGACCCTCGCGCAGCTTGAACTGCGCGATGGACTTGCGGGCCTTGGTGACGGCCGGCTTCTGACCGGTGATCGTGGTGAGGTCGCGAATCGCGCCGTCGATCAGCTTGGAGTCGCGGGCGGCGTCGCCCACACCCATGTTGACCACGATCTTGACGAGGCCGGGGATCTGCATGACGTTCTCGTACTTGAACTCGTCACGCAGCTTGCCCGCGATCTCCTCGCGGTACTTCGTCTTCAGACGCGGAGTGGTGGTGGTAGCCATCAGATGTCCTCACCCGTCCGCTTGGCAACGCGGATCTTGTTGCCTTCGTCGTCGAAGCGGTAACCGACGCGGGTCACGACCTTGTTGCCGTCCTTCTCCACGACCAGCTGGACGTTGGAGACGTGGATCGGCGCCTCGGTGGTGACGATGCCGCCGGCCTGCGAACCGCGAGCGGTCGGCCCGGCCTTGGTGTGCTTCTTGACCCGGTTGACACCCTCGACCAGGACGCGGTCCTCGCGGGGGAAGGCCGCGATGACCTTGCCCTGCTTGCCCTTGTCCTTACCGGTGATGACCTGGACCAGGTCGCCCTTCTTGATCTTCATGCTCACAGCACCTCCGGCGCGAGGGAGATGATCTTCATGAACTTCTTCTCGCGCAGCTCACGGCCGACGGGGCCGAAGATACGGGTGCCGCGAGGGTCGCCGTCGTTCTTCAGAATGACGGCGGCGTTCTCGTCGAAGCGGATGTACGAGCCGTCCGGACGGCGGCGCTCCTTGACGGTGCGAACGATGACCGCCTTGACGACGTCACCCTTCTTCACGTTGCCACCGGGGATCGCGTCCTTGACGGTGGCGACGATGACGTCACCGATACCCGCGTAGCGGCGACCTGAGCCACCGAGTACACGGATGGTGAGGATTTCCTTCGCACCCGTGTTGTCGGCGACACGAAGTCGCGACTCCTGCTGGATCACGTCTATCTCCTGATTGTCTGCCGGTTCCCCGGGGGCCGGTCAGCGACCGGCCCCCGGAGCCTGGCGGAACTGTCCTGCGGGTTTGCCCGCAGGAGAATTACTTGGCCTTCTCGAGGATCTCGACGACGCGCCAGCGCTTCGTGGCGGACAGCGGCCGGGTCTCCATGAGGAGGACGCGGTCGCCGACACCCGCGGCGTTCTGCTCGTCGTGCGCCTTGAGCTTGTTGGTACGGCGGATGACCTTGCCGTACAGCGCGTGCTTGACGCGGTCCTCGACGGCGACGACGACGGTCTTGTCCATCTTGTCGCTGACGACGTAGCCCTCACGGGTCTTACGGAAGCCGCGCGCCTCGGTGTTGTTCTCAGTCACGTTGCTCTCGCTCATCAGGCGCTCTCCACCGTCTCGATGCCCAGCTCGCGCTCACGCATCAGGGTGTAGATCCGCGCGATGTCCTTACGGACGGCCTTGAGCCGGCCGTGGTTCTCGAGCTGACCCGTCGCCGCCTGGAAGCGGAGGTTGAACAGCTCTTCCTTGGCCTCGCGGAGCTTGTTGAGCAGCTCCTCGTTGCCCAGCTCGCGCAGCTCGGACGCCTTGGTACCGGCCGACATCACGCTTCACCTGCCTCGCGCTTGACGATCTTGCACTTCATCGGCAGCTTGTGAGCCGCACGGGTCAGGGCCTCGCGCGCGATCTTCTCGTTGGGGTACGACAGCTCGAACATGACGCGTCCGGGCTTGACGTTGGCCACCCACCACTCCGGCGAACCCTTACCGGAACCCATGCGGGTCTCGGCCGGCTTCTTGGTGAGGGGGCGGTCCGGGTAGATGTTGATCCAGACCTTGCCGCCACGCTTGATGTGGCGGGTCATGGCGATACGAGCCGCTTCGATCTGGCGGTTCGTGACGTACGCCGGGGTCAGCGCCTGGATGCCGTACTCGCCGAACGCAACCTGCGTGCCACCCTTCGCCATACCACTGCGCTTGGGGTGGTGCTGCTTGCGGTGCTTGACCCTACGGGGGATCAGCATGACTGGTCAGGCCTCCGTTCCGGTGCTCTCAGCCGGAGCCGCAGCGGCGGGCGCGTCAGCCTTGGGGGCTTCGGCGGCCGGAGCCGACTGCTGCTGCGGCTTGCGACCGCGACCGCCACGCTCGCCACCGCGGCCACCACGGGCCGGGCGGTCGTTGCCACCACGGGCCGGGCGGTTGCCGGCGCGGGCAGCGGCGTTCTCGGCGCGGACCTCGGCGATGTTCTTGACGTCGCCCTTGTAGATCCAGACCTTCACGCCGATGCGGCCGAAGGTCGTCTTGGCCTCGAAGAAGCCGTAGTCCACGTTCGCGCGGAGCGTGTGCAGGGGCACACGGCCCTCGCGGTAGAACTCCGAGCGGGACATCTCGGCGCCGCCGAGGCGGCCACCGCACTGGATCTTGATGCCCTTGGCGCCCGCCTTCATCGCCGACTGCATGCTCTTGCGCATGGCGCGGCGGAAGGAGACGCGGGAGGAGAGCTGCTCGGCGACGGCCTGGGCCACCAGCTGAGCGTCCGTCTCCGGGTTCTTGACCTCGAGGATGTTCAGCTGGACCTGCTTGCCGGTCAGCTTCTCCAGGTCACCGCGGATGCGGTCGGCCTCGGCGCCGCGGCGGCCGATGACGATGCCCGGACGCGCCGTGTGGATGTCCACGCGGACACGGTCACGGGTGCGCTCGATCTCCACCTTCGAGATGCCGGCGCGCTCCATGCCGGACGTCATCATCCGACGGATGGCGACGTCTTCCTTGACGTAGTCCTTGTACAGCTTGTCGGCGTACCAACGCGACTTGAAGTCGGTCGTGACACCGAGCCGGAACCCGTGCGGGTTTACCTTCTGGCCCATTACCGGGTTCCTTCCTTGCTGCTGACGACCACGGTGATGTGGCTGGTCCGCTTGCGGATCCGGTAGGCGCGGCCCTGGGCGCGCGGACGGAACCGCTTCAGGGTCGGGCCCTCGTCGACGTACGCCTCGGAGATGTAGAGGCTGTCGGCGTCGGTGTGGTCGTAGTTGTGCGCGGCGTTGGCGATGGCGCTGTCCAGCACCTTGCCGACCGGCACGCTCGCGGCCTGCGGGGCGAAACGCAGGACCGCCTGAGCCTCCGTGGCGTCCATGCCACGGATGAGGTCCACCACGCGGCGGGCCTTCATGGGCGTGACGCGGATGTACCGCGCCTGGGCCCTGGCTTCCATGGTTGTCCCTTCGGTGTTAGTCATAGTCGATTCCACCCCGCCTTAGCGGCGCTTCGACTTCCGGTCGTCCTTGACGTGACCCCGGAAGGTGCGGGTCGGCGAGAACTCGCCGAGCTTGTGGCCGACCATGGACTCGGTGACGAACACCGGGATGTGGGTCTTGCCGTTGTGCACCGCGATCGTGTGGCCCAGCATGCTGGGGATGATCATCGAGCGACGGGACCAGGTCTTGATGACGTTCTTGGTGCCGGCTTCGTTCTGTGCGTCCACCTTCTTGATGAGGTGGTCGTCGACGAAGGGCCCCTTCTTCAAGCTACGCGGCATCTCAACCCGTCCTTAGCGCTTCTTGTTCGTCTTGCGGCGGCGGACGATGTACTTGTTCGACGCCTTCTTGGGCGAACGAGTACGGCCTTCCTTCTTGCCCCACGGGGACACGGGGTGGCGGCCACCGGAGGTCCGGCCCTCACCACCACCGTGCGGGTGGTCCACCGGGTTCATGACCACACCACGGACGGTCGGGCGAACGCCCAGCCACCGCTTGCGGCCCGCCTTGCCCCAGTTGATGTTCGACTGCTCGGCGTTGCCGACCTCGCCGACAGTGGCGCGGCAGCGGACGTCGACCAGGCGGATCTCACCGGACGGCATGCGCAGGTGGGCGTAGGCGCCCTCCTTCGCGAGCAGCTGCACGGAGGCGCCGGCGGAGCGGGCGAACTTCGCGCCGCCACCGGGGCGGAGCTCGATCGCGTGGATCGTGGTACCGACCGGGATGTTGCGGAGGGCCAGGTTGTTGCCCGGCTTGATGTCGGCCCCGGGACCGTTCTCGACGCGGTCACCCTGCTGCAGGTTGCGCGGGGCGAGGATGTAGCGCTTCTCGCCGTCGGCGTAGTGCAGCAGCGCGATGCGCGCGGTGCGGTTGGGGTCGTACTCGATGTGCGCGACCTTCGCCGGCACGCCGTCCTTGTCGTGCCGACGGAAGTCGATCACGCGGTAGGCGCGCTTGTGTCCGCCACCCTGGTGGCGAACGGTCACACGACCGGCGTTGTTACGGCCGCCCTTGCTGTGCAGCGGGCGAACCAGCGACTTCTCCGGCGTGGACCGCGTGACCTCGACGAAGTCGGCGACGCTGGCGCCACGACGGCCAGGAGTCGTCGGCTTGTACTTGCGGATTCCCATTTCTCAGTCCTCGTCCGATATCGGACGATCCGGACCTCCGTCAGGAGGTCGGACCGCCGAAGATGTCGATACGGTCGCCCTCGGCGAGGGTCACGATGGCGCGCTTGGTCGCGGCGCGCTGGCCGAAACCGGTGCGGGTGCGCTTGCGCTTGCCCTGGCGGTTGATCGTGTTGACCCCGGTGACCTTGACCGAGAAGACCGCCTGCACGGCCTGCTTGATCTGGGTCTTGTTGGCGCCCGGCGCGACGATGAAGGTGTACTTGCCCTCGTCGAGCAGCGCGTAGCTCTTCTCCGACACGACCGGCTTCAGCAGGACGTCACGGGGGTCCGTGAACGCCTTGCTCGCCGGGGTGACGACGGTGTTCTTGCCCTCGGCCTCGTGGCGACGTGCCTTGGCGACGCGCGCGGCCTTGGCGGCCTTGGCCGCCTTCGAGGCGATGCTCGGGTGACGCGTAGCCATCAGGCTTCGCTCCCTTCGGTGTCAGCAGCCGGCGACTTAGCCGTGCCAGACACGAAGGACTCGAACGCGGCCTGGGTGAAGACCACGTCGTCCGAGACGAGAACGTCGTACGTGTTCAGCTGGCCCGGCTCCAGGATGTGGATCTGGGGCAGGTTGCGGGCGGAGAGCCACGCGGCCTCGTCCGAGCGGTCGGCGACGAGCAGCAGGTTCTTGCGCTCGCTGATCTTGCCGAACAGCGTCTTGGCGGCCTTGGTGGAGATCTCGCCCTCGACCACGCCGGAGACGACGTGGATGCGGTTGTGACGCGCCCGGTCGGTGAGGGCGTGACGCAGGGCGGCAGCCTTCATCTTCTTCGGGGTGCGCTGCGAGTAGTCGCGCGGCACGGGACCGTGCACGACGCCACCACCGGCGAACTGCGGCGCGCGGGTCGAACCCTGACGGGCTCGGCCGGTGCCCTTCTGGCGGTACGGCTTCTTGCCACCGCCGCGGACCTCGCCACGCGTCTTGGTCTTGTGGGTGCCCTGGCGGGCAGCGGCCAGCTGTGCGACGACGACCTGGTGGATCAGCGGGACGCTGACCTTCTCGACGTCGAAGATCTCCGCGGGGAGCTCGACGGTACCGGCCTTGTCGCCCGCCGGCGAAAGGATGTCAACAGTGCTCATCGGTTACCTCAGGCCCCCTTGGCCGCGGTGCGGACCAGGACGAGGCCGCCGTTCGGACCGGGAACCGCGCCCTTGATGAGCAGCAGACCCTTCTCCGCGTCAACGGCGTGGACGGTCAGGTTCTGGGTGGTGACCCGCTCGTTGCCCATGCGACCCGCCATACGGAGGCCCTTGAACACGCGGCCCGGGGTGGCGCAGCCACCGATGGAGCCGGGCGAGCGGTGCTTGCGCTGGGTGCCGTGTCCGGCGCCGAGGCCCTTGAAGTTGTGACGCTTCATGACACCGGCGAAGCCCTTGCCCTTGCTCTTGCCGGTCACGTCGACCTTGACACCGGCCTCGAAGACCTCGGCGGTGACTTCCTGGCCGAGCGTGTACTCGGCGGCGTCGGCCGTGCGGATCTCGACGAGGTGGCGGCGGGGCGTGACGTCGGCCTTGGCGAAGTGGCCCTTGAGGGGCTTGTTCACCTTGCGCGGGTCGATCTCGCCGAAGGCGATCTGGACCGACTCGTAGCCGTCGGCGTCGTTCGTGCGGACCTGGGTGACGACGTTGGGGCCGGCCTTGACGACGGTGACCGGAACAACACGGTTGTTCTCGTCCCACACCTGCGTCATGCCGAGCTTCTCGCCCAGGATGCCCTTGATCTGCTTGGTCATCTTCAGATCACCGGCCTCAGAGCTTGATCTCGATGTCGACACCGGCCGGGAGGTCGAGTCGCATCAGAGAGTCAACGGTCTTGGGGGTCGGGTCGAGGATGTCGATCAGGCGCTTGTGCGTGCGCATCTCGAAGTGCTCGCGCGAGTCCTTGTACTTGTGCGGCGACTTGATGACGCAGTACACGTTCTTCTCAGTGGGCAGCGGCACCGGGCCCGCGACCGACGCACCAGTGCGAGTCACCGTCTCGACGATCTTCTTCGCCGAAGAGTCGATGACCTCGTGGTCGTAGGCCTTGAGCCGGATGCGGATCTTCTGTCCCGCCATGGCTACTTCGTAGTCCTGTCTCTCTAACGCTCTGGGACCCGGAGTTTCCTGTCCCCGTCTCCGACCCACGCGGTCGGGCGTGTCGCGCTCCCGCTGACACAGATGCCCCTACTTCGAACATCCCTGCTATGGGGAGTGCGGGCCCTTCCGGAACCGCGGACCGGGGGCGAAGACCCACCGGGCGCCTGGCCGGAACCCCGCATACGCTTCCCGAAAGATTCCCGTACGTCCGCCCCCGCACCTTCCGGTGCACTACCTGGGGCGACGAGTACTGTGGGACTCGCTTCCGGTCCTCCCGGCGGGAGGCGCGCAGCATCGGCACTCGACCGAGCAACCCCGCTAGTCTGCCATACGGGGCATCGAGGACGCCAATCGAGCCGACGACATTACCCCGCCGGCACCTCACCTCAAACCAGGCGGGCCGCGCCGCGCGCCTTAACTGGCCGTTAAAGGCCGCTTAAGCACTCTCACCCGAAGCTTATTACCCGGGGTAATCGCAGGTCAGAGCAGTGAGACCGGACTCGGGTCCACTAGTGCTTGTCATGACCAGCTCCCTAGCATGCCCGGCACGGCATCGCTCTCCCCCCATGAACGAGGTGTGCTCATCATGGCTGCTCATCGCGCCCGCAGATGGTCCCTGGGCGGACTGGTCCTGCTGGTGACCGGCGCGCTCGTCGTCGCCCTGCTCCTGACCACGTCGGGGCCCGGTACGCACCGGGCCGACGCGGCTCAGGCCGCGGTGACCTGGTCCGACGAGTTCGACGGCGCCGCCGGCAGCCGCCCGGACCCCGGCAAGTGGACGCTGGAGACCGGCGGCACGGGCAACGGCAACAACGAACTGCAGTACTACACGGACAGCACGTCCAACGCGGCCCTCGACGGCAGCGGCAACCTGGTCATCACCGCCCGCAAGAACACCGACAGCGGCCTCCAGTGCTGGTACGGCACCTGCCAGTACACCTCGGCCCGGCTGAACACCGCCAAGACCTTCACGCAGAAGTACGGCCGCTTCGAGGCCCGCGTCAAGGTGCCGCGCGGCCAGGGCGTGTGGCCCGCGTTCTGGATGCTCGGCGACGACCTGGGCAGCGTCGGCTGGCCGAACAGCGGCGAGATCGACATCATGGAGAACGTCGGCTACGAGCCCGGCATGGTCCACGGCACGGTGCACGGCCCCGGCTACTCCGGCAGCGGCGGCATCGGCGCGGCGTACACGCTGCCCGGCGGCAAGGCGTTCGCCGACGACTTCCACACCTTCGCGGTCGACTGGAGCCCCGAGGCGATCACCTGGTCGGTGGACGGGCAGACGTACAAGACGCTGACGCCGTCCGGGGTGAACGGCAACAAGTGGGTCTTCGACCACCCGTTCTTCCTCATCCTCAACTTCGCGGTCGGCGGCAACTGGCCCGGCAGCCCCGACTCCGCCACCGCCTTCCCGCAGACGATGACCGTCGACTACGTCCGGGTCTCCGCCGCCGGCTCCGGCGGTGGCGCCACCGGCGGGCCGATCAAGGGCATCGGCGGCATGTGCGTCGACGTGGCCGGTGCCTCCAGCGCCGACGGCACGCCCGTCCAGCTCCACGACTGCAACGGCGTCGCCGCGCAGCAGTGGACGCTGCCCGGCGACGGCACGGTCCGGGCGCTGGGCAAGTGCCTGGACGTGAGCGGCGGTTCGACCGCGGACGGCGCGGTGGTGCAGCTGTGGACCTGCAACGGCACCAAGGCCCAGCAGTGGACGTACACCGCGGCCAGGGACCTGACCAACACCGGCGCCGACAAGTGCCTGGACGCCAAGGACAACTCCTCGGCCGACGGCACCCGCCTGCAGATCTGGACCTGCGCCGGAACCGCCAACCAGAAGTGGACCATCGGCTGAGCCCCGGCCGGCGCCCGCCGCGGCTGCTCAGTCCCGGCGGGCGTCGGCCTCCCACAGCCGGGTGAAGGACCGGTCCAGCCCCTTCTTGAGCGCGCGGGCCACCGGGCGCTCCACCAGCCGGTGGACCAGCCAGCTCAGTACGCAGAACCCGGCGATCAGCACCACCACCAGCAGCCGGGGGTCCATCGTGTCCCGCAGCCGGCTGATCAGCGCCGTCCCCGCCGCGTAGTGCATCAGGTACAGCGGATACGTCATCGCACCCGCCGTCACCAGCCACTTCCACTGGATCCGGTCGGTGTGGCCGAGGGCGACGGCGGCCATGAAGAGCAGGAAGACGGTGTAGATCAGGAAGGCGCCGCGCCAGCCGGAGACGTGCTCGACCTCGTCGATGCGTTTCCCCAGCTCCAGCTGGCCCATCAGCCAGGCCGTGCCGAGGATGCCCCACAGCAGCAGGTCGGGACCGAAGCGGTGCATCAGGTACAGGGCGAGTCCGGCGATGAAGAACCAGGCGCCGTCCGGGTTGGCGACCAGTTCCAGCAGCGGCAGGTCGGAGACCGGCGCCAGCATCGCCACGGCGCCCCACACGCAGCAGAAGGCGACGACCCTGCGGTACGTCAGCCCCATCGCGACGACGACCAGGAACAGCAGGTAGAAGCGCAGCTCGGACCAGAGGGTCCAGTAGACGCCGTCGACGTTCGGCACGGCCGAGCCGGACTGGAGCATGGTGAGGTTGAGCAGGACCTCGCGCACCTTGAGGCGCTCCCACACGCCCGGTACGGCGACCAGGACGGCCGTGGTGAACAGGACCGCGAACCAGTACGCCGGGTAGAGCCGGATCACCCGGGAGACGAAGAACTGGCGGGGCGTGCGCCCCCAGCTCGACATGCAGATCACGAAGCCGCTGATCACGAAGAAGATCTCGACGCCGATCCAGCCGTAGGTGCCGACGTGGTGCACCGTCGGCATGATGTCGCCGACCGGCCGGCCCCAGATGACGTTGCCCGGCCGGTCGGTCCGCTCGGTGCCGGCGAAGTGGTGCAGGGCCACCATCAGGGCTGCGACGAGACGGATGCCGTCGATCACGTACAGCCTGCGCCCCGCGCCCCGTCCCCCGGCCGTGCCCGTCCCGCGCGTCCCGTGGCGTGCCGAGGAGCGCTGGGCGGGGACGGTCGCGGTGAGCGGGGGCAACGGATGTCTCATCGTTCCAGACAAGAACAGTGTTCACAGTGAGCGGTAGGGGTTTGGGACAGCTGTCGCCAAGCTCCCTCACAGAGTTGGCGGGGAGTTCACCTACGGGCGCCGCTCCGGCCGTTCCGGGTGTGCCGTGTCACACCCGCCCCCTAGGGTTCGCGCATGCCTTCGAATGACGGTTCCCACAACGCCATCGGTTCCCGAGTCGCGTACTGGAGCGGGCGGTTGGAGACGGCCACCCGCGCCCAGGCCCGCTCCGCCTTACGGGAGTTGGTGCGGATCTCCGACGACGGGGCGGCGCTGGAGCTGGCCGCGCGCTTCGCGCCGGTCGCCGAGCTGTCCTCGGACTCGCTGCTGCAGCTGTGGTGGGGGTCCGCCGCCGACGAGGACGGCTTCGCCGCCGCCGTGCTGGCACCGGCGTTCCGCCGTGAGGGCCGTACCGTGCTGCGGCTGACCCGCATGGTCACGCTGACCGGGCTGCGCCACCTGACCACGCTGCGCAAGCTGGAGCTGGAGAGCAGCAAGGACATCACCGACCTCACGGAGATCGGCGCGCTCACCGGCCTGACCTCCCTCGGGCTGTACGGCTGCGCCAAGGTCGAGGACATCTCCCCGCTCGCCGCCCTCACCGGCCTGACCGGCCTCGACCTGCGCGGCTGCGCCAAGGTCGAGGACCTCACCCCGCTGAGCGCCCTCACCGAGCTGACCCGGCTCGACCTGCACCGCTGCCGCGCCGTGGCCGACACGGCGCCCCTGCTGACCCTCGGCCGCCTGCGCGACCTGGACCTGAGCATGACGCGGGTGACGTCGGTCGCCGGTTTCGGCGCGGCCTTCCCGCTGCTTGAGCGGCTGAACCTGCGCGGCTGCCGGTCCTTCAAGACCCCCGCCGAGCTGTCCGGACTGACCCGGCTCACCCGGCTGGACCTCGGCTGGACCGGCATCCGCGACCTGACCGGCCTGGCCGACGTCCCCGACCTCTTCGCGCTCGACCTGGCGAGCTGCAAGCCCTGCGCGACCTGACCGGCGTCGCCGCGGCCCCGAACCTGTCCGAGCTGGTCGTCGAGGACTGCCCCCGCTTCCAGAGCTTCCGCGGGCTCGGCCACCACCCCCGGCTGACGACCCTCAGGGTCAAGGGCTGTCCGGCCCTGCGCGACCTGACCGGCGTCGCCGCGCTGACCGGCCTGACGGACCTGCGCGTCGAGGGGGGCGAGGGACTCGTCTCCGTCGCGGGCGTCGGCCCGCTGCCCTCCCTGGAACGGCTCGTCCTCCTCGGCTGCACCGCGCTGGAGGACTTCGCCGACCTGGCCCTCCTCCCCGGTCTGCGCCACCTCCACCTGACCGGAACCGGTGCGCTGCGGAACCTCGCCCCGTTCGCCGCGCTCACCGGCCTGCGGACGCTCAGCCTCGGCACCTGCCACGGGCTGGCCGACCTGACCGGCCTCGGCGTCCACCCCGAGCTGACCCGGTGCTCCGTCCAGCAGGCCCCCAGCCTGCGCACCGTCGGTGACCTCGACGGCCTGCCGGCCCTGCGCGAACTGGAGCTGACCGGCGTCCCCTCCCTCACCGGCCTCGGGCGGCTGAACCGGCTGCCCTCCCTCAGTCACGTACGCGTCTGGGACTGCCCGGCGCTCACGGACCTCGACGCGCTGGCCGGCGCCCCGGTCACCAAGGTCGACCTGTCGGGCTGCCGGGCACTCACCGACATCAGCGGGCTGTCCGGCACCCCGCTCACCGAGCTGAGACTGATGGACGCCCCGGGCCTGCCCGCACTGCGCGGCCTGGAGAACTGCCCCGGCCTGCGGAAACTGGATCTCCGGCGGACCGAGTCCCTGACGGAGCTGCCCGAAGCCGGTTCCCTCACCGAACTCTCCCTGTCCCACCTGCCGTGGCCGGACCTGTCCCCGCTGACCGCTCACCCCTCGCTCCGGAAGCTGGAGCTGGGGACCATGGAGAAGCTGACGGACATCAGCGCCCTGACCGCGCTGCCCGCCCTCGCCGAGATCGACTTCATCGATCTCCCCCTCCTCACGGACACCGGCCCCCTGCTCGACGTGGAGTCGTTGCGCCGTGTCAAGAGGTCGCGCCAGATGCGCGCGCAGGCGCTGTCGGACCGGCCCGACCCCGTCCTGGCCGAGCTGGAGACCCGCGAGGTGACCGTCGACTGGCACTGACCTCACGGCCGCCGCCCGGCCCCGCCGTCCGGCGCCGGGCGGCGGGGCAGCAGCAGCGGGGTCGCCAGCAGGAGTACGCCGGCCAGACCGACGGCCGTACGCGGCCCGAGCAGCCCGCCCAGTACGCCCCACAGGGCGGTGAGCAGCGCGGTCGAGCCCCTGGTCGTGACCGTCCAGGCGGTCAGCGTGCGGGTGACCCGGTCGGCCGGGGTCCGCTGGAGGCGGTAGGTGGCGTGGACGGGGTTGAAGACCCCGCAGCACAGGATCAGCCCGAACTCGACCCCGGCCACCACCAGCAGCCCACCCGCCCCCGGCCCGACGAAGGCCAGCCCGACCGGCCAGAGAGCGCGCGACGCCCCCGCCCCGACCAGCACCCGGTACGGCCCGAACCGCCGGACGAGCGGCCGGGCGAGCCGTGCCCCGAGCAGCCCGCCGATCGAGGGCGCGGCGAAGGCCAGCCCGTACTCCCACGGCGCGAACCCGAGCGGCCCGAGCATCAGCACGGCCAGCAACGGCGAGGTGGCCATCACCAGCCCGTTGAACAGCGCGGTGTTGAGGAACAGCGCCCGCAGCGCCGCGTCGGAGACGATGAACCGCCACCCGTCGAACAGTTCCCCCGCCCGCATCCGCGCCGCGGCCTCCGGCCTCCGGGGCAAGGCGTCCCGCCCTCCCCGGCCCATCGCCCGGATACCCAGCGCGGACAGCAGATAGCTGACCGCGTCGGCCGCGACGGTCACCACCGGCCCGAGCACCCCGATCACCGCACCGCCCAGCGGCGGCCCGACGATCGTGGCCGACCAAGTGGTGGCCTCCAGCCGCGCGTTGGCGACGAGCAGTTCCTCCCCGTCCAGCACCGCCTTCAGATACGCCCCGGAGGCGGCCCGGAACCCGATATCGCCCACGGCGACGACTGTCGCTACCACCACCAGTTGTACGAAGGTCAGCACGCCGACCCCGTACGCGACGGGTACCGTCAGCAGCGCCACGCACCGCACCAGATCCATCCCGATCAGCACCGGCCGCTTCCGCCGGAACTCCACCCACGGCCCGAGCGGCACCGCCACGGCCGCGCCCACGGCGGTCCCCACGGCGGACAGCGCGGCGACCTGGGCCGGTCCAGCATGCAGTACCTGCACGGCGATCAGCGGAAACGCCCCGAAGGCGAGCCACGTCCCGAGCGCGCTGGTCCCGTACGCCGCCCAGAGCCATCCCATGCCGACATCAAAGCGATCGGGAAGCGCCGGCATCAAACAACCCGGACACCCTTCCCCCACAACCCCTGGTTGTACGACTACGGTGTCGTCATGGACCTCGCCACCGTCCGGACCTTCGTCGCCGTCGCCGACGCGGGACAGTTCCAGGAGGCCGCCGCCGTGCTGGGCCTCACCCAGCAGGCCGTCTCCAAACGCGTCGCCGCGCTGGAGCGGAGCCTCGGCGTCCGGCTGTTCGTCCGTACGCCGCGCGGCGCCGACCTGACCATCGACGGACGGGCCTTCCTCCCCCACGCCCGCGAGCTGCTGCGCGTGGCCGAGCGCGCGGAGGCGTCCGTCCGCGCCGACCGCCGCCCCCTGCGCGTCGACGTCCTCACCTCACGCAGCGCGCAGTCCCGCCTGATGCGCGGCTTCCACGAGGCGCACCCCGAGATCGACCTCGACGTGATGACGATCTTCGGCATCGACACGGCCGTCACCGCGCTCCGCTCGGGCGCGCTCGACGCGACGTTCCGCGCGGTGGCGGCACCCGGCCGGCCGCTCCCCGATGACATCGCGTCGGTCCGCGTACTCGACGAGCCGTTGCACCTGCTGACCGGCCCCGACCACGCCCTGGCCGACGCCCGCTCGGTGCGTCTCGCCGACCTCGCCGGCCACCGGATCTGGATGCCGGGCGTCGTCCCGGGCACGGAGTGGGCCGCGTACTACGACGACCTGGTCGCCGAGTTCGGCCTGACCATCGAGGCGACCGGCCCCAACTTCGGCAGCGACGCGCTGCTCGACACCATCGCCGACACGCCGACCCTGGCCACGTTCATGGGCGCCCGCACCCGCCTGATCTGGCCGACGGGCCACGACCTGCGCCTCATCCCGGTGACCGACCCGACCCCCGTCTACCCACACTCACTCCTCTGGCACCGGGACAATGCCCACCCGGGGTTGGAGGTGCTGCGGGGTCACCTCGCGGGCGGGGAGAGGGGCGGGGG
>NZ_JAGGOO010000047.1 GCF_018614415.1 Streptomyces sp. ISL-12 | reverse complement strand
GGACGCAGGACACCGGCGGGACTTGTCCATGCCGGTGAGCGGGGTCTGGTGCGTGCGGCTGCAAGGCGGAGGAGGGAGTCGACGCGATGGGGGTCCCCCCGCGCGAGCGCAGCCGAGCGTGGGGGAGTCGGCGAGTGACGACAACGCCGCAGATGCGCGTGCCAGACCCCGCGTCTGCGGCGTGATCCAAACGACAGGCCCTAGACGCCGAGTACCGCAGGGGCGAGTACCGCACAGGGGTGGCGTGCCGCTTCGGTCGCCGTGAGGCCGGCGGCTGCTCGTTCGGCGGGTCCGTCGCACGCTCCGGGGCGCACGGGGCCGAGGTCATGCCGGCTTCTTGGGGGTACGGCGTCGAGGGCGCAGCCGTACGCGTCCGCCGTCGCGGTGGTCCCAGCGCCGGCCGCCGCCGTTCACCTCGCCGGGCCGGCGGCGTGCGGTCTGCCCGGCACGGGGTTCCTGGCCCGGCTCGACCACACCGTCGCGACGGTAGTGGAACGCGGCGGCCCGGTCGCCGTGCTGCGAGTTGAGCCGGTGGATGAGGAACGCGCCTGCCGCGATCACCGCCAGCAGCGCGATCACGATCACGAAGATGTCCATGGACCTCACGCCCACTCCGGCCGGTCCGGCCGCGCCGTACCGGTCACTCGGCTCTGCGAAGGAATGTCGGGAACACCGGCCGCGGGTCCCCCTTCGGATTCCCGGACCGCTTCCCCGGCGCGGTCGCCCCCGGCCGTCGCCGTCAGACGCGCGGCATCCGCCATCAGGCGGCTCGCGGTCGCCGCCCGGCGTGGGTCGCCTGCGGCTGCCATCAGCCACGCGGCCGTGGCCGGGGGCGTGCTCGGGGGGACCACCAGCAGGTTCCAGCGACCTGGGTGGTAGGAGAGCAACAGGAGTTCGTGCGGGTCCTGCTCGAAGCGGAACCAGCCCACCTTCACCACATGCCCGGCGACAGGCACCTTGCGCGGGACGACCGGCCACTGAGCGGGATTCACCGTGACCCGGGTGATCCATCCCCACAGCGGATCGAGAACGGCCGTCAGAGCGGGCAGTTCGGCGGCGAGGTCGCGCGAGCGCGGCCACCAGGCACCGTCCAGGAGGAGGGGCGCGGAGCCGACCGGAGCCAGCGACAGACGCACCGCGGATGCGGGGTCTCGGCCTTCGGGTGTCATCAAGGGGAGGATGGTCGCAGCCATGACGCGAACCCTGCCTCGGGCGGGTCGGAGCCGGCCCGGCGTATTCGATCACCGAGAACGACGCAGGCGCGGATGCCCGTGCACGGATTGTCCTCGGTTTCTTCAGCCTACTCCTCGCGGTGTCCGCGACGCGGTGCGTCCTGGGCCTTTGACCGACGTGCGGGGGGGGAGGGGGTGCACCCCGCTTCGCGAACGCGCCCGTGCCACCGGTCCGGAGTACAGTGATCGACGCTCTGGTCCCGTCGCACATCGAGGTCGCCATGGAGTCCCCCGACACACCCTCGCGCGGTTACGCCGAGGTTCATGTCACCGCCGCGACGCCCGAGGTCGCGCGGCGTGTGGCGGAGGTCCTCCGGCATTGCTTCGCCACCACCGAGCAGCGCAGTTATCCCGCCGGCGCCGAGGGCGGGACCCGTCTCGAACTCACCGTGGACACCACGCGCGCCGCGGAGCCGGCCCGCTCCTGGCTGGATTCCAGCCGCTGGACGGGCCACGCCGACCGGGAGCCCGGACGGGACTGAGTCCGGACGCCGCGCCGGGACACCGGTTCGTCGCCCCGAGCGTCCCCGTGCGGCGGACAGGGCGCGAAGGCCCCCCGCCGGGCCACGCGCCCGTGGGCCGGCCCACCGCCGCACCGCCCCGAACCGTCGCCGTCCCGCGCACCGCACCACGTGCCGGCGATGCGACCCGCGTCTGGGCGGGAGACCATCGGTGTACTGGTGTTTCCGGTTTCGACGGCGCGCCCGCGAACCCGCTCGCGACCGTGTCACGGGTTGGAGGGGCAGCATGACGGACGGTGTGGGTCGCGGAGCGGGGGACGAGCCGGGTTTCTGGCAGCAGGTCGTCGAGCAGCTCGAAGTCGCCGTGACCATGGTGGACCCCACCGGACGGATCCTCATGGTCAATTCCGGCCGCCGAGCGCCTGCTGGGCCGTACCGCGCCGACGATGCTCGACCGGGACATCCACGACCTGCTGCACCGCGACCCGGACGGCGGCACGATCCCGCGGGGGGCCTGCCCCTTGCTGCGGACACTGGCCGAGGGAACCGCGGCGAGCGGGGAGAGCGAGACCTGCCTGCGGGGCGACGGCCGCCGGATCTCACTGTCCTGGTCCGCTTCTCCCCTGCCGGCCGGAGGACCGGTCCGGGGCATGACCGTACTGCTCACCGACACCACCGGTGACCGCACCGCGCACCAGGAGCGTGTCGCCTATACGAGCGCTCTGGAGGACCTCACCGGACGACTGACCCTGGTGGCGGAGATCACCGATGTTCTCGGCCAGACCCTGGAGATCGACGAGGCCCTCACCCGGCTCAACCGCCTCCTGGTACCCCGGCTCGCCGACTGGGCCGCGGTCGATCTCCTGGTCGGCGCCGATCAGGTCCACCGCGTCGCGGTGACCGGTCCACAGGGGCGGGACACCGGCCAGGAGGACTGGCGCGGGCGTCTTCCCCCGGCCGGTGAGTCCGCCTCCTCCCCGCTGGTCCAGGTGCTGCACGGGGGCGAGCCCGTCCTGCAGAGCCCGTCGGAGACGAGTACTCCGCCCAGCTCTCCACTGGCCACGGTCCACAACGGCTTCCTGCGAGCGGTGCGAGCGACCTCCGCCGTCTCCGTACCGCTGGGAACCTCCCGCCGGGTCGCCGGCGCCCTGACCTTGGCGCGCACCAGTCCCGACCACCCGTTCGACACCGCTGATCTGAGGATCGTCGGCGACATCGGCCACCGGGTGGGGCTGGTCATCGACAACGCCCGCCGCTTCGGCCGTCAGCGCGCGATCGCCGAGGCCATGCAGCGCAACCTGCTCGCTCCGCTGCCCCGGCACGGCCGGCTGCGGCTGGCCGCGCGCTATCAGCCGGCCCCGGCCGGTTCCCAGGTCGGGGGCGACTGGTACGACGCCTTCGAGCAACAGGACGGCGCGCTGGCCCTGGTCATCGGGGATGTCGTGGGGCACGATCTGACCGCCGCCGCCGGCATGGCCCAGCTGCACGGCATCCTGCGTTCACTGGCGTGGGACCACGCCGGTTCCCCCGGCGTCGTCGTCGACCGGCTCGGCATCGCCATGCCCGCCATCACCACCGTCACCATGGCGACCCTCATTCTCGCCCGCGTCGAAGGCCCGGACACCGGTCCATGGACCCTGCGGTGGTCCAGCGCCGGACATCCGCCGCCCTTGCTGCTGACCCCGGACGGACAGGCGCGCTATCTGGAAGCCGGACAGGGGCTCCTCCTCGGCACCGGCCTGGAGATCGGAGGGCGCAGGCCCGACGGAACCGAGCCCCTGCCTCCCCGGTCCACTCTCCTGCTCTACACCGACGGCCTGGTCGAGGTCCCCGGCAGTGACCTGGACACCGGACTCGGCCGGCTGCGCCGTCACGCCCTCGCGCCGGCCGGCGAACCACTGGACACGTTGTGCGACGAGTTGCTCGCCCGCACACCGCCCGGCAGCACCGACGACGTGGCCCTGCTCGCCCTGCGGCTGCCGTCGCCCTGAGGCCACTGCCATCACACGGGACAGGTGCCCGGCGGCGAGGACCCGGGAGGCCACGCGACCGGCGGTGGCAGCCCACTGGGCCTGCCTGGGGTCACCGGTACGGATTGCCCGGTCAGGCCGCCGTGTGCCGGTACGTCGGGTAGGTGAGGTACCCGGCGTCGCCGCCCTGGTAGAAGGTGCTCTCGTCGGCGGGGGCGAGGGGCAGGCCCGAGCGGAGGCGTTCGACCAGGTCGGGGTTGGCGAGGAAGCCGCGGCCGAAGGAGATCAGGTCGGCGCCCAGGCCCAGCCAGTGGTCGGCCTCCGCCGGCCCGGTCTGCTTCGGGCCGAGGGGCATGACCGGGTTGACGATGAGGGTGCCCGGCCAGGTCTTGCGCAGCCGCAGGAGGGTTTCCTCGTCGGTGGTGGCCTCCAGGTGCACGTAGGCGAGGTCGAGGCGGGCCAGCTCGGTGAGCAGGGCGGTGTTCAGCTCGGCCGCGTCGTCCTCGACGACGCCCCAGAAACCGCCGCCGGGCGACAGGCGGATGCCCGTGCGGGCGGCGCCCACGGCCTCGACGGTGGCGGCGACCGCCTCGACGGCGAACCGGATGCGGTGGGCGATCGAGCCGCCGTAGCGGTCGTCGCGCAGGTTGGCGTTGGAGGACAGGAACTGGGATATCAAGTAGCCGTTGGCGCCGTGCAGTTCGACGCCGTCAAAGCCCGCGTCGACGGCGCGGCGGGCGGCGTGCGCGTAGGACAGGGCGTGTTCGGGGACCTCGTCGGTCGCCAGGGCCCGCGGCACGGGCAGCGGCTGCGGGCCGCTCGGGGTGAACACGTCGCCCTCGCCGGGCACGGCCGACGGGCCGACCGGCTGGAGGCCGGTGGTCTCGTGGTGCGAGACCCGGCCGCCGTGCATGATCTGGGCGAAGACGCGTCCGCCGTTGACGTGCACCGCGTCGGTCACCTGCCGCCAGGAGTCCGTCTGCTCGTCGGTGTGCAGGCCGGGCGTGCCCGGGTTGGACTGCCCGACGAGGCTGGGCTGGACTCCCTCGGTGATGATCAGGCCGGCCGTGGCGCGCTGCGCGTAGTAGGTGGCCATCGAGGGGGTGGCCAGACCGCCGGCGGCGGCCCGGACGCGGCTCATGGGGGCCATGACGGTCCGGTTGGGCAGAGTCAGCTCGCCGAGGCGGTAACTGCTGAACAGGGACGGCATGTCGGTTCTCCTCGCGTACACACGCGCTCCGGCTGCCGGGGCGCGTGTGTACGCTAAAACCTGACACCGGTGTCAGAGGCAACCGTCAGAACACCGCGGCTCCGCGTGGGGTGCGCCACAGGCCCCGCGGTGCCGTGGACCACCGCCGGGAGGCAGCCATGCGGATCGGGGAACTCGCGGCACGTGCCGGAGTGAGCGTGCGGTCGTTGCGGTACTACGAGCAGCAGGGCCTGCTCACCAGCACCCGCACGCCGAGCGGGCAGCGGCAGTACACGGAGTACGACGTGGACCGCGTCCGCTTCATCCAGGACCTGTACGCGGCCAACCTCTCCAGCGGCACCATCGCCGAACTCATGCCGTGCCGCGACGCCCCGAGCATCCACAACTCCGACGCCACGCTGGAGCGGATGGCCCGCGAACGGGAGCGGATCACGGCACAGATCGACGACCTGCTGCGGGCCCGGAACACCCTCGACAGGCTGGTGTCCCTGGCCCGTGCCCACCGCGCGACCCTGCCGGAGCCGGACGCCGGCCCGGACGAACCGGCGGTGCCGGAGGGTTCCGCGCCGCTGTCGCCGGTGACCGCTTCCGCGTGAGCCGACGCGGCGGCGGGGCCTGCTCCCCGGCCGCCCTCGGCCGACCGTCACCCCGGCGCAGCGGCTCGCGGCAGGTGTACGGCGATGTTCATGCCGCCGGCCGGGCGGGCGGTGCTGGTGATGGCTCCGTCGTGTGCGGTGACGACCGCGCGGACGATGGACAGGCCGAGTCCGGCCCCGCGGGTGCCGTCGGCGGCGCCCCGGACGAACGGTTCGAAGAGTCGCCGTTCCCCCTCCGGCGTGACCGGCGGGCCGGTGTTGACCACCCGCAGGAACGCGTGCCCGTGCGCGGTGCCGGTGGTGACCGTGACGTGGCCACCGGCGTGGTTGTAGCGCAGCGCGTTGTCCAGCAGGTTGGCGGCCATCCGTTCCAGCAGCACCGGCTCGCCGCTGGTCGGGGCCGGCCGCAGGTCGGCCCGCAGGGTGACGGTCCCGCCGGCCGCCGCGCGGTCGCCGGCGTCGGCGACGGTCGCGGCGGCGATCTCGGCCAGGTCCACGGGCATCCGGTGGTGCGGGCCGGCCTGGCTGCGGGCCAGGACCAACAGCCCGTCCAGGGTGCGCCGGCTGGTTTCGACGGCGGTGGCGATGTCGCCGGCCATCGCGAGGAGTTCGGCCCGGTCGGGTTCGCCGTCGAGGGTGACGTCGATGGCGGTGCGCATGGTGGTGAGCGGGGTGCGCAGTTCGTGCGCGGCGTTGGCGACGAACAGGCGCTGGCTGTCCAGGACCCGGTCGCGTTCGGCGATGCCGTGCTGGATGCGGTCCAGCATGCCGTTGACGGTGGCGGCCAGCGTGGCGAGTTCGTCGGCGGGCTGGGCGACGGGTACCCGTTCGGAGAGGTTCTCCGCGGACAGCCGGTTCGCGGTGTCGGAGATGGCGCGGACGGGGCGCAGTATCCGTCCGGCCACCAGCCAGCCGGTCAGCCCGGCCAGCGCGGTCACCACCAGCAGCGCCGGGGCGGCCTGGGTCAGCAGCTTGGACATCGCGGCGTCGACACGCAGGCGCAGATCGCGGAAGAGCAGCAGGTACGTCAGTGCCGTGAGCAGCGACCCGGCGGCCAGCACCAGGCCGGTGTACACGAGGGTGAGACGGCTGCGGGCGGTCAGTCGCCGCATCATGGGGCGATCCGGTATCCCACGCCGGTCACGGTGTCGATCAGGGGCGGATCGCCGAGCTTGCGGCGCAGGGTGCCGATGGTGATCCGCACGGCGTTGGTGAAGGGGTCGGCGTGCTCGTCCCACACCTTGTCCAGCAGCGTCTCCGCGCTCACCACGGCGCCGTCGGCGGCGAGCAGCCGTTCCAGCACCCCGAACTCCTTCGGGGTCAGCGACAGCAGCCGGCCGTCCCGTTCGGCGGTGCGCCGGGACGGATCGAGTACGACACCCCGCGCGCGCAGGACCGGAGGGCGGGCCGGGGTGCTGCGCCGGGCCAGCGCACGCACCCGGGCGACCAGCTCGGAGAACGCGAACGGCTTGCCCAGGTAGTCGTCCGCGCCCAGCTCCAGCCCGTCGACCCGGTCGGACACGGCACCGGACGCGGTGAGCATCAGCACCCGGTCGGCACCGCGCTGCGCCAGCACCCGGCACACGGTGTCGCCGTGCACCACCGGAAGGTCTCGGTCCAGGACCACCACGTCGTACGGGGTGATGTCGCACTTGTCCAGCGCCTGCCGCCCGTCGTGCGCCACGTCCACGGCGCAGCCGTGCTTGTGCAGTCCGGCCGCGATGTACGTGGCCAGCGGTTGTTCGTCCTCGACCAGCAGCACCCGCATCCGGCCAGTATTCCCGGCACCGCATATCGCCGGCGTATGGTCCGGCGACCGGTTGCCCGGGGGGCGGTCGCCGGTAGACCTGGAACGGTCCGTTCGTCGATCGGAAAGGGCCGGGATCATGGACTCGGATGCGGTACGTGGTGTCGAGCGACGGCAGTTGGTCGGTTGGGGCGGGTTGGCGGCCGCCGGCGCGGTGGCGGCCGGTACGGCGCTGGTGGGCGCCCGGCCCGGTCATGCCGCCCCGGCTCCGTCCGGCCCCGGCATCCCGCCGGACACCCGGCCCGGCGGGGCGTACGACCGGTACGTGGCGGAGCTGGCCGCAGAGGACAAGTTCTCCGGCGTGGTGCTGCTGTCGCACCGGGGCCGCACGGTGCTGTCCCGCAGCTACGGCATGGCCGACAGGGAGAAGGGGATCCGCAACCACGAGGACGTCGCGGTCAACCTCGCCTCGGGGATCCAGCCGTTCCTCTCGGTGGCCGTCCTGCGGCTGGCGCAACAAGGGAAGGTGAGCCTGTCGGACACGGTGGGCGCCCACCTGACGGGCTTCGCCGACGACATCGCCGGACAGGTGACCCTCCACCACCTGCTCACCGGGACCTCCGGGCTGAGCGCCCCGGCGCCGGACCCGCGACGCGTCTTCCGCAGCAGGGAGGAGGTGAGTGAGTTCCACCGGCAGTGGACCCGGCAGGCGAAGCTGGAGGCCGCCCCCGGCACCGGCTCCCAGGCCCACACCGACGGCGCCGGCGCCGGCCTCGCCATCGCCGCGCAGATCGTGGAGGCCGTGACCGGGACGACGTACTGGGACTACGTCCACGAGCACGTGTTCGGCCGCGCCGGCATGCACGGCTCGGCGTTCTACACCAGGCCGCAGTGGCTCACCGACGAGCACATCGCGCACTCGTACATGCGGCAGGCCGACGGCAGCCGGGTGGACGCCGTCCGCAACCTGGACAAGGGCAGTACGAGCCCGGACATCCCCGGCAAGAACCCGGGCCGCGCCTTCATCGGGTACGCCGGCGGAGACGGCTTCGCCACCGCCCCGGACCTGGTCCGGTTCGCGCACGCGCTGCGCGACGGCACGGTGCTGGACCGACCCTTCGCCGACCTGCTGACCGGGGCCAAGCTGCCCCAGGCGGCGCGCGGCGACGGCGCCGCGCCCGCGCACCCGTCGTTCATGGCGTACGCGATGCCGGTCAAGATCATCAACGGCCAGTGGGTGATCGGGCGCGGCGGCGCCACCGGCGGCAGCGCCGCCAACTGGAACATCTACCCGGACACCGGCTGGGTCGGCGTCGTCCTCAGCAACTACGACGACGTGCCGCTGCAGGAGATCCTCGACCGGGAGACGCAAGCCGTGACCGGCTCGCGCTGACGCCCGGCCACCACCGGACATCGCTCCGCCCTGCGGGAGGTCCCGCGGGGGGACGGAATGGGGAGACAGTGTGATCATCGAGGGGTGGCACGGCTGGGCCGGCACGTTCACCGGCGTGGCGTGCGTGACGGTGGCCGTCCTGCCGTTGGCCGCGTCGGCGGTGTGGGCACTGGCACGCCGTCGCGGTGCCACCGGCACCCCGCCCGGATGGGCGTGGCGCGCGTCGCCGGCCGACGTCGGCATCGGCTACGGGACAGCGCCGTGGGTATGGATGACCATGCTGCCGGGCGATGGTGCCGGCACCGCCCCCGCCCGGGTGAGCCTGATACCGCTGCGGGACCTGCTCACGATGTCGACGGGCCAGGTCGTCGGCAATCTGCTGGTGTTCGCGGCGCTGGGGTTCCTCGCCCCGCTGCGGTTCGCGGCACTGGCGTCGGTCCCGCGGCTCCTGGCGCTCGCGGCGAGCTGCTCGGCCCTGGTGGAGACCGCGCAATACGTCCTGCGCCCGGACCGGGTGTCCTCCGTGGACGACGTACTGCTCAACACCGCCGGCGCCGGGCTGGCCGCGCTGGCGTCGCGCCCCTGGTGGCGCGCCGCGGCCACGGCGCCGTCGCCCCGTTCTCGAACGGCCCCGGCACCGAGACGCCGAACCGTCCGTCCGCGACACGCCGCCCGCGCCTCGGCCCCGTCTCCTACTCCTCGAAAGGCGCGGCGAGCAGCAGGTCCTCGACGGTCGGGACCGGGAAGTCGGGGATGTGGCGGCGGCCCACCTCGGCGAAGGGGTGCATGAGTACCGACATGGGTTTGGTGCGGCACAGCGAGAGGATGGTGTCGATCGCCTCCTGGGAGAATCCTTCCCGGGGGAAAGCGGTGAGGATGTCCGCGAGGTCGTCGGCCGGAATCTCGTCCAGGCCGTTTCCGGTGAAATCGAGTCCGGAGCCCAGGGAGATCATGGCGATCTCCGGTCTTTTCCTGGCCGCGATGCCGGCGTTGGTGTGCAGGGCGATCGCGTCCCAGACGACCGCCACGCGTCCGGCCGGCATGTCCTGCTCGCGCAGGAACCGCTGGGCGGCGTCGGCGCCGTCCACTTCGAAGCGCTCCGCCGGGCTCCGGTACGCCTCGACCAGGCCCAGGTCGTGCAGGGCCGCCGCGACGAACGCGAGTTCACGGTCGTAGCGGACGCCGCGGCGGTCGAGGAGCAGGGAGCCGAACAGGTAGGTGCGCATGACGTGGTTGAAGAGGGACGGCGTGGAGACGCTCCGCACGAACTCCGTGGTCCTGTGGGCCAGTTCGGTGTCCGGGAAGCGGACTCCGGCGACCGTCGACGGCGCCGCTGCCGCGGGGGGACTGGAAAGGGTCGTGGCGAGGGTGGCCGCCGCGCTGATCGCGGCGACGCCGGCGGCGCGTTGCAGCGCCGTACGCCGGGTGACGCCCTTCACTTCATTGGTTTCGTCGGGCATGGGAACTGCCTTTTTTTCTCGGCGGTTTTCGATGCCTGGAGAATATGAAGTGATTCCCTCGCGCCGACAGGGGCGAAAATGCCAAGGAGGGTTTGATTATTGCCTGGTGGCGTCGTCCGGGGCGTTCAGCCGGACTCGGTCACCTGGATGGCCGCGGTGGGGCAGACGGCCGCCGCCTCCCGTACGGCGTCGTGCCGGTCGGGCGCGGGCTCGGGGTCCAGGAGGGTGACGACGCCGTCCTCGTCGCGCTGGTCGAAGACCTCCGGCGCGGCCAGGACGCAGGCACCGGCGCCGCAGCACCTCTCCTGGTCGACGGTGAGTTTCATGGGGTGTTCCACCTCTCGTTCTCCTTCCGGGCCGCCGGCCGGCCCGGTCTCACCAGCTGACGGGGACCTCGCGCAGTCCGCCGACGAGGAGTCCCTCGGTCTTGCGCAGTGCGGTGGCGGGCACGGCGAGGCGGAGGGTGGGGACGCGGGTGAGCAGGGTTTCGAGGACGACCTGGAGTTCGGTGCGGGCCAGGGACTGGCCCAGGCAGGAGTGCGGCCCCACGCCGAAGGTCAGGTGGGGGTTGGGGGTGCGGGCGAGGTCCATGTCGGCGGCGCCGGCGAAGGTCCGCTCGTCGCGGTTGGCGGCCGGCATGCTGCACACGACGGTGCTGCCCCCGGGCACGAGGTGTCCGCCGATCTCGACGTCCTCGCCGATGTAACGGCGCAGGCCGAAGCCGAGGTTGGTGTCGAAGCGCAGGGACTCCTCCACGGCGGTGCGCACCAGCGCGGGGTTCTCCAGCAGCGTCTCCCAGCGGGTGCGGTCGCCGAGCAGCATGGAGACCATCTTGCCGATCATGTTGGCGGTGGTCTCGTGGCCGGCGACGAGCAGGCCGACGCCGGTGGCCACGAGTTCGTCGTCGCTCAGGCCGCCGTCTCCGTCGCCCTCGCCCTCACTGATGAGGGTGCTGAGGAGGTCGTCGGCCGGTTCGGCGCGCTTGGCGGTGATGTGCCCGGCCATGTAGTCGACGAACTCCCGCTGCGCGGCGCGGATCTCGTCGGCGGTGTAGCGGGTGACGCTCAGGAAGCTGTCGGACCAGTGGGAGAAGCGGTCCCGGTCGTCGGCGGGAACGCCGAGGAGGTCGCAGATGACGTAGACGGGGAACGGGAAGCCCAGGCTCGCCCGCAGGTCGGCGGGGGCGCCCTCGGCGAGCATGGTGTCGACGAGGTCCTCGGCGAGCCGGACCATGCCGGGGCGCAGGGCGGTCATCCGCTTGGCGGTGAAGTACTTGCCGACCCGGCGCCGCCAGCGCTGGTGCGGCTCGCCCCGGTCGGGGATCGCGAAGGTGCTGCTGCCGGTGACGGCGGCCCCGCCGGTGCCCTCGGGGGCCAGCCGGGCGGCGTTGTCCCGTTCGGTGGGGCGGGTGAAGCGGGGGTCGGACAGCAGGGCCCGGACGTCGTCGTAGCGGGTCAGGTAGAGCGCCGTGTCGCCGCTGGGCAGCGTGGCGTGGGCGACGGGGCACCGGGCGCGCAGCTCCTCCCACTCGGTGGGGGGATCGAGCGGGGCGTCGGTGGCCAGGGGGAGGGTCACGGGGAGGTCGGTGGGCTGGTCTACGGCCTGGTCGGTCATCTGCGTCTCCTCGGAGAGGTGGAGGCGGTGGGGGAAGCGCGCGGACGGAACGCGCGCGCCGTGACTGCTGAAGGACCGGTGAAATGCACGGTACAACAAAAGTGCATCATGTACTTCCCGTGCATGATGCTTTAGTCATGAAACACGTATGACGGAATTCGGCCGAAAACAGGGGGCCGCGCACGTGGACATAGGGTAGGCGGCCACAGCTTTCGCACCCCGAGGAGGACGGCGTGGACGCACGGCAGGCAGGTGGCTGCATCGAGCGTGAGCTGCTGATCCTCACCCGGCACATGGAGATGGCCTCCCCGCGCCGCGTCCGCAGCGGCGGCGCCCTCGACCGCAGCGCCTATGTGCTGCTCAGCCGCCTGGAGGCGCAGGGGCCGATGTCCGTGCCGGACCTCGTCGAGGCCTTCGGGCTGGCGCCGTCCACCTTCACCCGTCAGACCACGGCGCTGCTGCGGGAAGGCCTGGTGGAGCGGACGCTGGACCCCAACGGCAGCATCGCCCGCAAGTTCCGCATCACCGACGAGGGCCGCGCGCGCCTGCACGCCGACCGCGACGCCATCGTCGCCGGACTCGCCGACGTCCTCGGCGACTGGCCGGCGGACCGGCTGCGGCGGTTCATCGCCGACCTCGAACAGTTCAACACCGACATCGAACAGCGCACGGGGCGGCCCTGGCCCCGCTGAGGCCCCGCCGCACGGCTGAAGATCCAGCTAGCGCGTGTCCGTCAGGCCGCCCGTCACCGCGACGATCTCGCCGACCGTGAAACTGGAGTCCGCGTCCGAGGCCAGGTAGACGTAGGCGGGCGCCACCTCCTCGGGCTGGGCGACGCGGCCCATCGGGGAGGAACTGCCCAGGTTCGTCAGGCAGTCGTCGGGGAAGCGCTGCCCCGACACGTCGAGCACGGTCCAGGTCGGCCCCGGGGAGACGACGTCGGCGCGGACGCCGCGCTGGGCGAGGTGGGAGGAGACGGACTTGGTGGAGGCGACCACGGCGGCCCTGGACGCCGCGTAGTCCATCATCATCGCGCTGCCCTTGAGCGCCTCCTCGGAGGCGGTGGCGATCACCGCGTCACCGTGGGAGAGGTGCGGCAGGGACGCCATGACCAGGTGGAAGCAGGCGTACATGTTCGTCTTGAAGACGCGGTCGAAGTCCTCGGCGGTCGTCCGCCGGCTCGTTCCGGCTGTTGAGGTACGCCGCGTTGTGCACCAGGACGTTGAGCCCGCCCAGCTCCGCCACGGTCCGCTCGACCGCCTCCGCGCAGAACGCCGGGTCGCACAGGTCCCCGGGGAGCAGCAGGCAGGAGCCGCCCTCCTTCTCCACCGCCGCCCGCGTCTCGTCGGCGTCCCGCTGCTCCTCGGGGAGGTAGCCGATGGCCACGTCGGCCCCCTCACGGGCGTACGGGACGGCCACCGAGCGGCCGATGCCCGAGTCGCCGCCCGTGATCAGCGCGACCTTGCCGGTGAGCTTGCCGGAACCGCGGTAGTGCGGGGCGAGGTAGCGGGGACGCAGCTCCATGTCCGCCTCGATGCCGGGGCGCCGCTGGCGCCGGAAGCGGTACGGCGGCGACAGCGCCGCCTCCTCCTGCGGCATCGCCGGGCGCTCGTGCGGCGCGCGGCCCGTGGCGTTCCCGTTCCCGTTTCCGGTCCCCTCCGGCATGGCTGCCCCCTTCTCCGTACGGCGGCTCCTCCTCCGCGTGTCCGCGCGGCGCCGGGGCGAACCGGCCCCGCCCCGAGGCCGGCGGGGCCGGCGAGGCGGCGGTGCCGTGCCTCAGGACCGGGCGGGCGGGTGCCAGACGGAGACCTCCGTGCTCGGGCCGCGCTCGGAGAACAGCCCCGGCGCGGAGTGCTCCGCCAGCAGCCGGCGCAGCTCCGCCTCGAAGTCGTCACGGCGCGGGCCGAACAGGTGCGGGGCGGAGAAGGACATCGAGAAGACCTCGGCCACGACGTCATCGGACGTACGCTCCAACGCCTGTCCGCCGGGGACGACAAGACGGTCCGGGCCGCTGAAGCCCGCCCGCGCGAACACCTCCGCCTCGCCGCCGGGCGTCCCCCGCGGCAGCGTCCCCCGGCCGGCCCGCCGGACCGGCCCGAGGTAGCGCGTGACCAGGGCCTGGATCTCCGGGCGGGGCACGGCGGGGTGCGGGAGGCCCTCGACGGTACGGGACTCCGTCTTCAGGTCGGAGACGTGCAGCAGCACTCCGCCGGGCCGGAGCATGTCCCGTACGGTCGCCGCCACCCGGGCCTGGTCCATCCAGTGGAAGGACTGGGCGAAGACCACGGCGGTGAACGTCCCGAGCCCCGCGGGCAGTTCCTCGGCCCGCGCCCGCACCCACCGCGCCTTCCCGCCCACCCCCGGCTCGGCGGCCCCGCGCCCGGCCTCCTCGATCATCCCCGGGTCCGGGTCCACGCCGACGACCTCGCCGAACAGCGGCGCCAGCGGCAGCGCGAGCGTACCCGGCCCGCAGCCCACGTCGAGCAGGCGTCCGCGTCCGTCGAGGCCGAGGACCTCGGCGAGTACGGCCGTCAGCCCGGGGGCGTACGGGAGCCTGCCGCGCCGGTAGTGGGGGGCGGCCCCCGCGAACAGCGTCTCGTCCCACTCCCATCCGTCCAGCACCCTGCCCACGCTCCCTTCTCCCTGCCGATTCCCTCGGCCTGTTCTCTCCACCGGTCGCCGCCCGGCCCGGCACCTGGCGCACGCGCCGCACGAGAAGACGGTCAGTTCCCCACAGTGAACCCGATCACCGTCCCGCCCCCCTCCCGCCGGTACGCGAACGGCGCCCCGCCGTGCGCCAGGGCCACCTCCCGCACGATCGACAGGCCGAGGCCGGAGCCGGGGCGGGAGCGGGCGTCGGGGGCGCGGTAGAAGCGGTCGAAGACGCGGGTCAGGTCGTCGTCGGCGATGCCGGGCCCCCGGTCCAGGACCTCGACTCGGATGGTGCCGGGCCGCGCCGGCCCCGCGACGGCGACCTCGATGGGGGCGACGCCGTCCGGGTCGAACTTGGCGGCGTTCTCGACCAGGTTGGACAGCGCCCGCGTCAGCATGGCCGGCCGCCCCTCCGTACGGGTGTCCCCGCAGGTCCGCACGGTGATCTCGCGCCCGAAGCGGCGCCGGGCCAGCGCCGCGGCGTCGTAGGCGATCTCGGCGACGTCGACCCGTTGCGGCGGCTCGGTGTCGGACTGCCCGGCGGCCAGGTCGACCAGCTCGTTGACCAGGTCGGTCAGCTCCCGGGCCTCCTGCCCCAGGTCCGCGACCAGGTCGTCGCGCGCGCCGGGCGGCAGCTCGTCGATCCGCCGCAGCAGCGAGATGTTGGTCCGCAGGGAGGTCAGCGGCGTACGCAGTTCATGGCCCGCGTCCTGCACCAGCCGCCGCTGGTCCTCCTCCGACTGGGCGAGCCGCCCCAGCATCCGGTCGAAGGCGCGGCCCAGGCGCCCCACCTCGTCCAGCCCGCCGACCGGCACCACCTGGGCGCCGAGCCGCCGGGTGCGGGCGACGTCCTCTGCGGCGGAGGTCAGCGCCACCAGCCGCCAGGTGATGCGCCGGGCCAGCCACCAGCCGAACAGTCCCGCCGCGGTCACCACCACCGCCATCAGGATCAGCGACTGCCGTTGCAGCACCCGCAGCAGGTCCTCGGTGTCGCTGAACTCCTGCGCCACCTGCACCGCGCCCCGGCCCCCGCCCAGCGCCACCGTCGCGATCCGGTACACGTCGTCGCCGACGTCGATGTCCTCGTGCTGCACCATCCGCCCGGCCGCCCGCGCCCCCGCCGTCTCCCGGTCCGTGCCGGTCACCGGCAGCCGGGGCCGGGACGCGTCGGTGACCGCGCCGTCCGGCCCCAGCACCTGCACGTCCGTGCGGGCCGGGCGGACGATGTCGTGACCGGGCGCGGAGGAGGAGAAGTCCTCCGGCGTCATCCGCTGCTGCCGGACCTCGTCCCGCAGGTCCTGCACGATCTGCTCGAAGACGGTCTCCTGGTCGACCCGGACCAGCCGGGCGGCGGCGCTGTACGACACCACCCCGACCAGCACCGTGACCACGGCCGTGACCGTCGCGAACGACACCGCGAACGTGGTCCGCAGCGACGTCAGCCGGGGCCGCCGGCCGGACGCCGGCCACGGTCGGTCGTCCTGGGCCACGGGTCAGCCCTCCCGCAGCACGTAACCCACGCCCCGCACCGTCTGGATCAGCTGCGGCGCGTCCGGCTCGTCCAGCTTGCGGCGCAGGTAACCGACGTAGACGGCGAGGTTCTTCGAGCCGGGGCCGAAGTCGTAGCCCCAGATGCGGTCGTAGATGGTGGCGTGGTCGAGGACGACGCCGGCGTTGCGGACCAGCAGTTCGAGCAGCTCGAACTCGGTCCGGGTCAGCTCCAGCTCCCGCTCCCCGCGCCAGGCGCGCCGGGCCTGCGGGTCCATCCGCAGTCCTACGGCCTCCAGGGCGTCGGAAGCGGGCTTCGGCACGTCGCCCACCCCGGCACCGGGGGTGGCACCCGTGCGCCGCAGCAGGGCGCGCAGCCGGGCGAAGACCTCCTCGACGTCGAACGGCTTGACCACGTAGTCGTCGGCCCCCGCGTCGAGTCCCGCGATCCGGTCGGCGGTCTCCACCAGCGCCGTCAGCATCAGGATCGGCGTCGGATCGCCCTCGGCGCGCAGCGTCCGGCAGACCTGGAGGCCGTCGACGCCGGGCATCATCACGTCCAGGACCAGCACGTCGGGCCGCTCGCGGCGGGCCTCGGCCAGCGCCTCGGCGCCGTCGGCGACCGCGACGACCCGGTAGCCCTCCAGGGTGAGGGCGCGCTCCAGGGCGTTGCGGATGGCACGGTCGTCCTCGGCGAGCAGCAGCGTCGGGGCCGCCTGGCTTGGCTGGGTTCTCTGGGACACGCACCCAGTCTGCCAAGCCGACGGGCGGCGCACCGGGGCACGGGCCCCGGTGACCTCGCTTCTCACCGGCCTCTCACCGGCGGCTCACCGGCCGCTCCTACGGGGTCCGCAGCGCGGCGAGGCGTTCCGCGAAGGGGGTGACCTCCTCGAAGGAGTCCCGCCGGGGCTGCGGCACCGCGCGGGACAGTCCGGTCATCAGCTCCGCCAGTTCCCGCCCGGCCCGCGCGATCCGTCCGTCCAGGCCCTCGGCGCCCCAGTCCTCGGAGGCGGCGTAGACGCCGGTGGGGACGACGACCGCCTTCAGGTAGGCGAAGAGCGGGCGCAGGGCGTGGTCGAGGACGAGGGAGTGCCGGGCGGTGCCGCCGGTCGCGGCGGTCAGGACCGGTGTGCCGGTGAGGGCGTCGGGTTCGCTGACGCTCAGCGCGTCGAAGAAGGACTTGAACAGTCCGCTGTACGAGGCGGAGAACACCGGCGTGACCACGATCAGCCCGTCCGCGGCGGCGACCGCCTCGAACGCCCGGGCCAGCTCGCCCTCCGGGAACCCGCTGGTGAAGGTGTGCGCGATCGGGACGGCGAGGTCACGCAGCTCGACCACCTCCACCTCGGCCGGGGCGTGCCCGGCGACGGCGGCGGCCAGCCGGTCCCCCAGCAGCCGGGTGGAGGAGGGGACGCTCAGCCCCGCGGAGACGACGACGAGCTTCATGACGAGGTCACCCTCTCCTCGGTGGCGAGCAGCGAGCTGTGCGTCGGCGCGTCCGGAACGCCGGCGGGCCGGTCCTTGGCGAACTCCTCGCGCAGCACCGGCACGACTTCCTCGCCGAGCAGGTCGAGCTGTTCCAGGACCGTCTTCAGGGGCAGCCCGGCGTGGTCCATCAGGAACAGCTGGCGCTGGTAGTCGCCGGCGTACTCGCGGAAGGCGAGGGTCTTCTCGATGACCTGCTGCGGGGAGCCGACGGTCAGCGGGGTCTGCTCGGTGAACTCCTCCAGCGAGGGCCCGTGCCCGTACACCGGGGCGACGTCGAAGTAGGGGCGGAACTCGCGTACCGCGTCCTGGCTGTTCTTCCGCATGAACACCTGCCCGCCGAGGCCGACGACGGCCTGCTCGGGGGTGCCGTGCCCGTAGTGGGCGTAGCGGGTGCGGTACAGCTCGATCATCCGCCTGGTGTGGTCGGCCGGCCAGAAGATGTTGTTGTGGAAGAAGCCGTCGCCGTAGTACGCGGCCTGCTCGGCGATCTCCGGGGAGCGGATCGAGCCGTGCCAGACGAACGGCGGCACCCCGTCCAGCGGGCGCGGCGTGGACGTGAACTGCTGCAGCGGCGTGCGGAACTTGCCCTGCCAGGTGACGACGTCCTCGCGCCACAGGCGGTGCAGCAGCGCGTAGTTCTCGACGGCGAGGTTGATGCCCTCGCGGATGTCCTTGCCGAACCACGGATACACCGGGCCGGTGTTCCCGCGCCCCATCATCAGGTCCACGCGCCCGTCGGCCAGGTGCTGGAGCATCGCGAAGTCCTCGGCGATCTTCACCGGGTCGTTGGTGGTGATCAGCGTGGTGGACGTGGACAGGACCAGCCGCTCGGTGCGGGCCGCGATGTAGCCGAGCATCGTGGTCGGGGACGAGGGCACGAAGGGCGGGTTGTGGTGCTCACCGGTCGCGAAGACGTCGAGGCCGACCTCTTCGGCCTTCAGCGCGATGGCGACCATGGCCTTGATGCGCTCCCGCTCGGTCGGCGTACGGCCCGTGGTCGGGTCCGGCGTGACGTCGCCGACGGTGAAGATGCCGAACTGCATGGTCGATCGACCTCCAGGTTGTTGACCGTTCAACTATACCTCCGCAACGAGGGGCCGAGTGCCGTTATTCCAGTGCGGTGATGCGAGGCTTCCCCCATGCTGATCGCCCGCTCCGCCGCCCTCTTCGTCGTCGCCGCGCTGTTCGAGATCGGCGGCGCCTGGCTGGTCTGGCAAGGGGTACGGGAACACCGGGGCTGGCTGTGGATGACGGGCGGCGTCCTGGCGCTGGGCGCCTACGGCTTCGTCGCCACGTTCCAGCCCGACGCCCACTTCGGCCGCATCCTCGCCGCGTACGGCGGGATCTTCGTCGCCGGTTCGATCCTGTGGGGCGCGGTGGCGGACGGCTACCGCCCGGACCGCTGGGACATCGCGGGCGCCCTGGTCTGCCTGGCGGGCATGGCGTTGATCATGTACGCGCCGAGGGACTGAGGGGGCACCCCCCGGGGGCGCGGGGAACTGCGCGACCAGCCACAACGCACCCGCAGCCGGCGCACCCGCCCGCACCACCCCGCCTATCCTTGCAACTCCCCGTCGCCGCTAAGGAGCCCCGCATGCCCACCGCCCCCTCCGCAGCCTCCGCAGCCTCCCGGATCGCCGTCGTCACGGGAGCCAGCTCCGGCATCGGCGCCGCCACGGCGCGGCAGCTCGCGGCGGCCGGTCACCGCGTCGTCCTCACCGCCCGCCGCAAGGACCGCATCGAGGCCCTGGCCGAGGAGATCAACGCGGCCGGCCACTCGGCGACCGCCTACCCCCTCGACGTCACCGACCGCGCGGCCGTCGACGAGTTCGCGTCGGCGTTCAGGACCATCGGCGTCCTGGTGAACAACGCGGGCGGCGCGCTCGGCGCCGACCCGGTCGCCACCGGGGACCCGGAGGACTGGCGCCGGATGTACGAGACCAACGTCATCGGCACCCTCCACCTCACCCAGGCCCTCCTGCCCAAGCTGGAGGCGAGCGGTGACGGCACGGTCGTGGTCGTCTCCTCCACCGCCGGCCACGGCACCTACGAGGGCGGCGCGGGCTACGTCGCGGCCAAGCACGGCGCGCACGTCCTCGCCGAGACGCTCCGCCTGGAGATCGTCGGGCGCCCGGTCCGCGTCATCGAGATCGCGCCCGGCATGGTCAAGACCGACGAGTTCGCCCTGACCCGCTTCTCCGGCGACGCCGAGAAGGCCGCCAAGGTCTACGAGGGCGTGGCCGAACCCCTGACCGCCGACGACGTCGCCGACACCATCACCTGGGCGGTCACCCGCCCCTCCCACGTCAACATCGACCTCCTGATCGTCCGCCCCCGCGCCCAGGCGTCGAACACGAAGGTGCACCGGGAACGGTGACGGCCGGCCCCGTGGGCCAGCCCGTCAGCCGTCAGCCCTTCACACACACGACCTGCTTCAGCTTCGCCACGACCTCCACGAGGTCCCGCTGCTGGTCGATGACCTGCTCGATCGGCTTGTAGGCACCCGGGATCTCGTCCACGACACCGGAGTCCTTGCGGCACTCCACGCCCCGCGTCTGCTCCTCCAGGTCCTGGGTCGAGAACCGGCGCTTGGCCGCGTTGCGGCTCATGCGCCGGCCGGCGCCGTGGGAGGCGGAGTTGAAGGACTTCTCGTTCCCGAGGCCCTTGACGATGTACGAGCCCGTCCCCATGGAGCCGGGGATGATCCCGTACTCGCCGGAACCGGCCCTGATCGCGCCCTTGCGGGTGACGAGCAGGTCCATCCCGTCGTAGCGCTCCTCGGCCACGTAGTTGTGATGCGCGCTGATCTCCGGCTCGAAGACCGGCTTCGCCTTCTTGAACTCCTTGCGGACGACGTCCTTCAGGAGCGCCATCATGATCGAGCGGTTGTACTTCGCGTACTCCTGCGCCCAGAACAGATCGTTGCGGTACGCCGCCATCTGCGGTGTGTCCGCCACGAAGACCGCCAGGTCGCGGTCGACCAGGCCCTGGTTGTGCGGCAGCTTCTGGGCCACGCCGATGTGGTGCTCGGCCAGTTCCTTGCCGATGTTCCGGGAACCGGAGTGCAGCATCAGCCAGACGGAACCGGTCGTATCTATGCAGATCTCGACAAAGTGATTCCCCCCGCCGAGCGTCCCCATCTGCTTTCCGGCCCGTTCGTGACGGAATCTGACCGCCTCCGCGACCCCGCCGAACCGCCCCCAGAAGTCGTCCCACCCGGCCGTCGCGAACCCGTGCAGCCGCCCCGGGTCCACGGGATCGTCGTGCATCCCCCGCCCCACCGGGATCACCTGCTCGACCTTCGACCGCAGCCGGGACAGGTCCCCCGGCAGGTCGTTGGCCGTCAGGGACGTCTTCACCGCCGACATCCCGCAGCCGATGTCCACGCCCACCGCCGCCGGACACACCGCGCCCCGCATGGCGATCACCGACCCGACGGTCGCGCCCTTGCCGTAGTGCACGTCCGGCATCACGGCCAGACCCTTGATCCAGGGCAGCGTCGCGACGTTCTGGAGCTGCCGCATCGCGCCGCCCTCGACCGTCGCCGGGTCGGCCCACATCCGGATCGGCACCTTCGCGCCCGGCACTTCCACGTACGACATGACGTCCTCGTTCCCCCAGAACCACAACATAAAGAAGAAAGCGCAAAAACCGTCACCAGTACTGACGAAAGGGATCTCGGACCGGCGTCCGCGGCAGCGCGTGCGATAGACATTGTCCCCAGGACCCACCCCCGTGCGGCAAGCGATTAACCAGCGGGGACACTGAAGGACCCGCCACCGGACCCACCGTCGAGAGGAGCCGACCGTGCAGCGGAAGGCGTACGTATCCGGCGCCGTCGCCCTCCTCGCGGCGCTGCTGGCCGGCTGCACCGGCGGCTCGGACGGCGGCACGACCGACGACTCCAACCCGGGCGGCTCCGGCGCCACCTCGGCCGCCGCCCAGCCCGGCCGGTACCGCACCCTCCCGGAACCGTGCTCGGCGGTCGGCGAGGACTCCCTCGACTCACTGCTGCCCGGCATCCGGCAGATCAGCGACGAGGACCAGCGCGCGAAGGCGTACGAGGGCGAGGCGACGCTCACCTACGACAACGACCGCAAGGTCGGCTGCCGCTGGAAGGTCGACTCGACGGACGCCACGGACCATCTGCTCGTCGACTTCGAGCGCGTGGTGTCCTACGACAACGCGGTCAGCGACGACAGCCAGGCCGAGGAGCTGTTCGCGGCCGAGGAGGAGGACGCGGATCTGCCCGAACCGACCGTGTCCGAGACCCAGTCGGCACCGGAGTCGGAGGAGGCGTCCCCCTCTTCCTCCGCGACACCCACCGCCTCCGCTTCCGCTTCCGCCACCGCCTCGGCCACCTCCGAGTCCGGCTCCCCCTCCAGCGCGTCGGCCGAGGCCACCCCCACCGATCTGCAGCCGCGGCTGCTGGACGGACTGGGGGACGAGGCGTTCCTCGACGACGAGCTGAGCGACTCGGGTTCGACCTCGCAGCGGCGCACGGTGACTGTGGCGTTCCGCACGTCGAACGTCATCGTCACCATCGAGTACACCGAGCAGCCGGCCGTGGTCGGCGTCGTCCCCGACAGCGAGGAAATGCAGGACAAGACCCGGAAACTGGCCTCCCGGCTGGCCGATTCCCTCAGCGGCTGACGCCCGTTCGGCGCCGGCCGCGCGCGTTCGTGAAGCTTCCGAACCGGGACCGCGCGGTTTCCTCACCGCGTACGGTGGCCCACCAGAACCGTTCCGAACGCCTGAACGTCCGAACGCCAAGAACACGAGTGTCATGAGTGTCATGAGTGCCATGAGTGAAGGAACCATGCAGCGACGAGTGCAGCGAGACCAGCACGACCGACAGGTGAAGCGTCTGAGCCGCGTCCTTGTCGGCGCAGCCGCCGTCCCCGTGATGCTGGTCGCCGCCGGCTGCTCCTCCGACTCCGGCTCCGACGAGGGCAAGTCCGCGAGCGGGAAGAGCGCGTCGGCCTCCGCGTCGGCGACCGCGAGCCCGTCCCCGACGGTGCGGGCGGCGGCGTACGGGAAGCTGCCGGAGCCGTGCGACGTGCTGACGAAGAAGACGCTGAAGGACCTCGTGCCGAAGGCGAAGTCCGGCAAGGAGGGCTCGTCCTCCGACACCGCCACGCGCGCCAGTTGCTCCTGGGACAGCCTGGACGACAACGGCGTCAAGGGCTCGCAGTTCCGCTGGCTGAACGTCTCGTTGCTGCGTTTCGAGTCCGACGTCACGCGCGGCGCGGGCGACGACCTGGCGCACGAGTACTACGAGAAGCAGATCAAGGACGCCCAGAACACCGACGGCGCGAAGAGCGTGCGGGGCGACCTGTTCGCCGGGGCGGGCGACGAGGCCTCGATCGTCCAGTACGTGCTGAAGAAGAAGGAAGGCACCTTCAAGCAGCAGACCGCCGTCGCACGCGTCGAGAACGTCGTCGTCACCGTCGACTACAACGGCGCCGGCCTGGCCGGTGACGAGTCCCCGGACGCCAAGGGGATGGTGACGGACGCGAAGCGGGCGGCCAAGGAGGCGGTGGCCGCGGTGTCGGCCGCCAACGGCGCCTCGGCGAGCGCCTCGGCCTCGGCCTCGAAGACGACCGGTACGTCGGGCGGCACGTCGGACGACGACAGCTCCTCGTCGTCGAAGTCGTCGAAGTCGTCGAAGACGTCGAAGACGTCGTTGAAGTCGAAGACGTCGTCGAAGAAGAGCTGACAACCCGACAAACGCCACTTCCCCCACCGGCCACCCGCCCTCCCGCACACATGTGCCACCCTGTAGCGCGCAACAACAGGCACTGGGAGGGGAGTACGGGTGGCCGGGCCACTTCAGCTGACACGGATGCACCGCGTTCTCATCGGGGTCGTCGTCTTCGGTGCCGTCATCATCGCGGGGATCGGTTTCGCCGGCTCGTACGCGGCCGTTCTCGACCTGGCCATGCAGAAGGGCTTCGGGAAGTTCAGCTACGTCTTCCCGATCGGCATCGACGCCGGCATCTGCGTCCTGCTCGCCCTGGACCTGCTGCTGACCTGGATCCGCATCCCGTTCCCGCTGCTGCGCCAGACGGCGTGGCTGCTGACGGCGGCGACGATCGCGTTCAACGGCGCGGCGGCCTGGCCCGACCCGCTGGGCGTCGGCATGCACGCGGTGATCCCGGTGCTGTTCGTGGTGTCCGTCGAGGCCGCCCGGCACGCCATCGGCCGGATCGCGGACATCACCGCCGACAAGCACATGGAGGGCGTCCGCCTCACCCGCTGGCTGCTCTCCCCCCTGCCGACCTTCCTCCTGTGGCGCCGGATGAAGCTGTGGGAGCTGCGCTCCTACGAGCAGGTCATCAAGCTGGAGCAGGAGCGCCTGGTCTACCAGGCCCGGCTCCGCTCCCGCTTCGGCCGCGCCTGGCGCCGCAAGGCCCCGGTCGAGTCGCTGATGCCGCTGCGCCTGGCCCGCTACGGCGTCCCGCTGGCGGAGACGGCCCCCTCGGGCCTGGCGGCGGCCGGCATCGAACCGGCCCTGCTGCCCCCGGCGCCCCCGCAGCAGACCCCGCAGCCCCAGCCCCAGTCCCCGTCCCCGTCCCAGGTACAGACACCGGCGCAGGCACAGCCGCAGGTGGCCCCCGCCCCGGAGCAGCGCCGCGAGCTGGCCTCGGGGCCCGGCCCGGAGCAGCCGCCGGTGGTGGACGAGAGCAGCCCGTGGTTCAAGGCCCCGCGCCAGACCGAGTACCGGGGCGGCTACGACCCGACGTACGACCCGGCCGAGCAGTACGCCCAGTGGTACGAGGAGCAGCAGCAGGCGGAGGAGTACCGGGACCAGTACGAGGAGGAGCCGCCGCCGATCGAGCCCTCCCCCGAGGAGACCGGCAGCTTCCCCATACCGGTGTCGCCCGGCCGGACCCGCGAGCTGGGCGAGGGCGGCGGCACCCCGGTCGAGGAGCCGACGGAGGAGGACTACTACCAGGTCTTCAAGAAGTCGATCCCCGGCGGCGGCTACCCGACCGCGCGTGAGTTCGGCGAGAACGTGGAGGCCGAGTTCGGCACGGCGCTCCCCCCGGAGGAGGCCAAGCGCATGGTCAACCGCTTCACAAACCGCTACAACGCGGAACTGGAAGAGGACCACATCGCCTGACCCCGTCAGCCGGCGGCCGGGACGGGCGCACCGGGCCGGCGCAGCCCCAGCCGCCCCCGGGTCGCCACCAGGATCACCAGCGCCGCCGCCAACGACGCGAGCAGGAACGCGTAGGTCGTGGCCCCGGACTCCGCCGACGGGAACATGTCCGACCACGCCACGGAGAAGAAGTTGTTCACGCTGGTGTGCAGCAGCATCACCAGCGGCATGCTCTCGCGGGAACGGTTGAACACCCAGGTCATCACCACGCTGAAGGCCAGCGTCGTCCCCATGAAGGCGAGTACGTGAGCGGGGTCGGCGTCCGGGCCGCCGCCCCACTCGGTGAGGAACAGCGGCAGGTGCCAGGCGCCCCACAGCACCCCCACGACCAGGGTGGCGACCAGCGGGCCGAAGCGGCTCTGCATGCGCGGCATCGCGAACTCGCGCCACCCCGGCTCCTCGGCCAGCCCCGTGGTGATCAACTGCATGATCAGGCCGGGGACGTACGCGGCGAGCACGGCGGCCGACGGCAGCACCGGGTTCTGCTCGGTCAGCGCGACGGTGGCGATCGTCAGCGCGAGGGGCACCGAGAGCGCCACGACCAGGAACCAGAACCAGCTCACCCTGAGCCTCGTCATCCGGCCCCGCCACACCCGCAGTCCGGCGCGTCCCTCCGTGACGGCGGTGACCAGCAGCGCCGAGCCGATCGGGCCGAGGTAGGCACCGGGCAGGACGCCGAGCAGCTGACTGCCGAGCGCGCCGCCGGGGAAGGTCCAGTGCCACAGGCCGACACCGTTGCCGGAGAGGATGTACGGCGTCCAGGCCAGCCAGCTCAGTCCCATGGCCAGCGTGAAGAACCAGGTGAGCGGCCGGCGGTGGAGGGCGGAGCGGCGTGGTGCCGGGGTCTGCCGGGGGAGGCTGGTGATCGTCACCGGGGTGTCCCTTCGAGGAGGCCGAGCAGCGGCACAGCGGCTGACGGCGGCGGCTGAGCGGCCTTCGAGCACCGCCCTCACGATGCCTCCAGCACACCAGCGCCGGCCTCCCCGATCACTGCCGCGCACGCCCCGATCCCGGGTACAGCAGGCTGTACCGGCCCGGCACAGCGGTGAGGGGGCGCCCGGCACACGCCGGACGCCCCCTCACCGCGCGTACAGCGCTACGCCCCGAGCAGCACCCGCACCCTCTCCTGCCCCACCGCCAGCAGCAGCGTCGGCAGCCGGGGACCGGTGTCGCGGCCGACGAGGAGGCGGTAGAGGAGGGCGAAGAAGGTCCGCTGGGCGGTCTTGATCTCCGGCGGGAGGTCCTTCGGCGTGGCGTCGGCGGGGAAGCCGGCCTGGACCTTGGGCACGCCGTAGACGAGGTGGGTCAGCCCGTCCAGGGACCAGTGGTCGGCGAGCCCGTCGAGCAGCAGCCGCACCGAGCGCGCCGACGCCTCGTCGAGGGAGGCAAGGAGCTCGGTGTCGGGCTTCTCCCTCACGATGGTGCGCTGGTCGGCGGGGACGTGGGTGTTGATCCACGCCTCGGCCTTGTCGTAGCGCGGGCGGGCCTCGTCCAGGGAGCCCAGCGGGTCGGCCGGGTCCAGCTCGCTCAGGATGCGCAGCGCCTGGTCCTCGTGCCCGGCGGTGATGTCCGCGACCGAGGCGAGCGTGCGGTACGGCAGCGGCCTCGGTGTCCTCGGCAGGTCGCCGGCGGCCGTGCGCACGGCACGGGAGTGCGCGGCGATGTCGGCGGGCAGGGCGGAGCCGTCGGCGACCTTGGCGTCCAGCCGGTCCCACTCGTCGTAGAGCCGCTGGATCTCCTGGTCGAAGGCGATCTTGAAGGACTGGTTGGGCTTGCGGCGGGCGTACAGCCAGCGCAGCAGCTGCGGCTCCATGATCTTCAGCGCGTCGGCCGGGGTGGGCACCCCGCCCTTGGACGAGGACATCTTGGCCATGCCGCTGATGCCGACGAAGGCGTACATCGGGCCGATCGGCTGCTTGCCGCCGAAGATCCCGACGATCTGCCCGCCGACCTGGAACGAGGAGCCGGGGGACGAGTGGTCGACGCCGCTGGGCTCGAAGACGACGCCCTCGTACGCCCAGCGCATGGGCCAGTCGACCTTCCAGACCAGCTTGCCGCGGTTGAACTCGCTCAGCCGGACCGTCTCCGAGAAACCGCACGCCGTGCAGGCGTAGGTCAGCTCGGTCGAGTCGTCGTCGTACGCGGTGACCGTCGTCAGGTCCTTCTCGCAGTTGCCGCAGTACGGCTTGTACGGGAAGTACCCGGCGGAGCCGGAGCTGCCGTCGTCCTCGGCGGCGGCCCCGGAGCCCTCCTCGGCCTCCAGCTCGGCCGCGTCCACGGCCTTCTGCTGGGGCTTCTTGGTCTTCGGCTTGGTGCGGTACCGGTCGAGGATCGCGTCGATGTCCGCGCGGTGCCGCATGGCGTGCAGGATCTGGTCGCGGTAGACACCGGAGGTGTACTGCGCGGTCTGGCTGATGCCGTCGAACTCCACGCCCAGCTCGCCGAGCGCCCCGATCATCGCGGCCTTGAAGTGCTCGGCCCAGTTCGGGTACGCCGAGCCCTTCGGGGCGGGGACGGAGGTCAGCGGCTTGCCGATGTGCTCGGCCCAGGAGTCGTCGACGCCGGGGACACCGGCCGGGACCTTGCGGTAGCGGTCGTAGTCGTCCCAGGAGATCAGGTGCCGGACCTCGTGGCCGCGGCGGCGGATCTCGTCGGCGACCAGGTGCGGGGTCATGACCTCGCGGAGGTTGCCCAGGTGGATGGGGCCCGACGGGGAGAGTCCGGACGCGACGACGACCGTTTTGGCGCCCGGGGCACGGCGCTCCGATTCGGCGATGACCTCGTCCGCGAAACGGGAGACCCAGTCGGAGGTCTCTGTGCTCTGAGCCACGATCGGCACGTCCTTCTTTCTGTACAGGGTGTCGGTCCATTCTCACAGACCGGGTCGCGCTCGGGAAAACGGCTTTGCCGCCCGGGACAGACCCCATGAGAGACTGGGCGGGTCTATCGATCCCCACGAGGAGAACGGCACCCCTTCCTATGGCCTCGGTCACGTCCCTCAGCGACTCCGTCCACCAGCACCTCGCGTCCGCCCTGTCGGCCACCCGGCCCCAGGACGCCGGCGCGGACCCGCTGCTGCGACGAAGCGACCGGGCGGACTACCAGGCCAACGGCATCCTGGCGCTGGCCAAGAAGGCGAAGGCCAACCCGCGCGAGCTGGCCGCCGAGGTCGTCTCCCACGTCACCACCGGCGCCCTGATCCAGGACGTCGAGGTCTCCGGCCCCGGCTTCCTGAACATCACCATCGGCGACCGGGCGATCACCGAGAACCTCGCGGCGCGGTACGCGGACGACACCGGCCGCCTCGGCGTGCCGCACGCCGCCGAGCCGGGCACCACGGTCATCGACTACGCCCAGCCGAACGTGGCGAAGGAGATGCACGTCGGCCACCTGCGCTCGGCGGTGATCGGCGACGCGGTCCGGCAGCTCCTGGAGTTCACCGGCGAGACGGTGGTCCGGCGCCACCACATCGGCGACTGGGGCACCCAGTTCGGCATGCTCATCCAGTACCTGGACGAGCACCCGCACGAGCTGGACCACTCCGGTGGCGAGGTCTCCGGCGAGGAGGCGATGTCGAACCTCGACCGCCTCTACAAGGCCGCGCGCAAGCTGTTCGACTCCGACGAGGAGTTCAAGACCCGGGCCCGGCGCCGGGTGGTCGACCTCCAGGCCGGGGACGAGCACACGCTCGCCATGTGGCAGAAGTTCGTGGACGAGTCGAAGATCTACTTCTTCTCCGTCTTCGAGAAGCTGGACATGGAGATCCGCGACCCGGACATCGTCGGCGAGTCCGGGTACAACGACATGCTGGCCGAGACCTGCCGCCTCCTGGAGGAGTCGGGCGTCGCCGTCCGCTCCGAAGGAGCCCTCTGCGTCTTCTTCGACGACATCAAGGGCCCGGACGGCAAGCCGGTCCCGCTGATCGTGCAGAAGTCCGACGGCGGCTACGGCTACGCGGCCACCGACCTCTCCGCGATCCGCAACCGCGTCTTCGACCTGAAGGCCGACACGCTGCTCTACGTGGTCGACGCCCGCCAGTCCCTGCACTTCAAAATGGTCTTCGAGACCGCCCGCAAGGCCGGCTGGCTCGGCGAGGACGTCAAGGCCGTCCAGCTCGCCTTCGGCACGGTCCTGGGCAAGGACGGCAAGCCGTTCAAGACCCGTGCGGGCGAGACGGTCCGCCTCGTCGACCTCCTCGACGAGGCCATCGACCGCGCCTCGGCGGTCGTACGGGAGAAGGCGCAGGACCTGTCCGAGGACGAGATCACCGAGCGCGGCACCCAGGTGGGCATCGGCGCGGTGAAGTACGCGGACCTGTCGACGTCGGCCAACCGGGACTACAAGTTCGACCTGGACCAGATGGTCTCGCTCAACGGCGACACCTCCGTCTACCTCCAGTACGCCTACGCCCGCATCCGCTCCATCCTGCGCAAGGCCGGCGACACCGCCCCGGCGCCCCGCCCGGAGCTGGAGCTGCACGCCGCCGAGCGCGCCCTCGGCCTGCACCTGGACGCGTTCGCGGAGACGGTGGCCGAGGCGGCGGCGGAGTACGCCCCGCACAAGCTGACGGCGTACCTGTACCAGCTCGCCTCGCTCTACACGTCCTTCTACGACAAGTGCCCGGTGCTGAAGGCCGATTCGCCGGAGCAGGTCGAGAACCGCCTGTTCCTGTGCGACATCACGGCCCGCACGCTGCACCGGGGGATGGCGCTGCTGGGGATCAGGACGCCCGAGCGGCTCTGACCCCCCGCCATGACACGGCACGCGGCCCGTCCTCTTCCGGGAAGAGGACGGGCCGCGGCAGGTGTGCGGCCGGGCGGGCGCTCAGCAGCGGTGGGTACCGGCGAAGTCCCAGAACTCGGCCTTGGTCGCCGGCCCGGCGATGCCGTCCACGGCGAGGCTGGCACCGTGGAGGTTCAGGTACCTCTGCAGCCCCTTGATCGTGTTGGGGCCGACGATCCCGTCGATGGCGTCGTCGTAGTAGCCCAGGCTGTCGAAGAACCTCTGCGCCGCCTTCCAGCTGTTGGTGCCCAGCTGCCCGTCGATGGTGCCCGGGGAGTAACCGCGGTCGCGCAGCAGGCACTGCCAGCTCTTCGCGTGGGCGGTGTCCAGCCCCAGGTTGACCACCGCGAGCACGCCGGCCTCGCCGCTCACCGCCTGCTCCTGGACCACCGACGCGGGCGCCGCCATCGCCGTGCCGGCGGTCACCATGCCGCCGGCCGCGATCCCGACGGCGGTGGTGACGCCGACGAGTGCCTTCGTGATACCTCGCATGCTGTTCCCCTCCATGTGACGTGCGGTGAGCGGACCCGGCCGCGCCGGCCGGCTCCACGACGAGACTGCGGGGACGGCACGCCGCACCGCCACAGTTGGCGCAGAAGTGACGTCGTCCCGGGACGTCCCAGGCCCTGAGCTGCTGGGACGCCGTCCGGTCCGGGCGCGTCGGCGGGACGGCTCCGTACGGATTCGGCCGATTACCCGCCGGGTCCGGGCCTTCGCCCCGAAGTCGCCGGGGCCGCTGATGCAGAATGAGACCGGGACACACGGGACCGGACCCGCGGTCCCGGACGCGAGCGGGGGACACATGTCGCGTTGGAAAGAGCTGCCCGGAGAACTCCCACCACACGTCCGTCAGTTGATCGTGCGCCTGCGCACGCTGAAGGACCGCGGGGAACTGAGCACACGTCAACTGGCCGTCAAGACCGGCTACAGCGCGAGATCGTGGCAACGATATCTGAACGGCAGATCGCTGCCGCCCCGGGCCGCCGTGGAGGCGATGGCCCGCGTCGGGGGCGACGATCCGGCCCGGCTGCTGGCGCTGCACGAGATCGCCGCCGAGCGCTGGGCGGAGGGACACCCGGCCCCCGTGGGCGCCCGCGAGGGGACGGCCGACGCCGACGCGTCACCCGGGCCCGCGGAGCGACGGCCGTACGGCCGTCACCCCTGTCCCCGCGCGCTGGTCACGGCGGGAGCGGTCGCGCTGGTGCTGTCCGTCTCCGTGACGCTGCTGCTGGCCGTGCGGCTCGCCGAGACCCGCGAGCGGCTCGCCCGGGTCCGCGCCGACACCGTCGTCGCCGCCCCGGCCACCGTGTCGGAGTCCCTGGTGCCGGTCACCTACACCTGCCGCCCGGAGCAGCGCGACGGCCGCTGGTACGCGGGGCTGAGCCGGACCTCGGACACCATCCTGGCGTACACGCACGTGGGGCCCGAAGTGGCCGAGGCGCAGTGCCTGTTGCGGCGGGCCGGGATCTCGCCGGGGGACATCGACGGCGTCTTCGGCCCGCGGACCCAGCGCGCCGTGCAGCGCGTCCAGAAGCGGCACGACCTGGTCGTGGACGGGGTCATCGGCCCGCACACCTGGCAGGCCCTGCGGGAGGTGGCGCCCCGGTGAGCACCGCACACACCCGGCTGACCGAGGCCCTGCGGGAGCTGAGGGCCCGTACGGGGCTGAGCCTGGCGGCGCTGGCGGAGCGGACGGCGTACAGCAAGTCCTCCTGGGAGCGCTATCTCAACGGCAAGATCCTGCCCCCGCGCCAGGCCGTGCAGGAGCTGTGCCGGATCGCGAACGAACCGCCCAGGCGGCTGCTGGCCCTGTGGGAGATCACCGAGTCGGACCGGAGCGGACGCGGCGCGGTCCTCGCCCCGGCCGCCCCTCCCCCAGGAGAACCACGGCACGGGACAGAGCAGCCACAGCCCGCCGGCGACCGCCCCCGCAGCCCCGGCCGCATCCGTCTCCTGGTGGCGCTGGCGTCGGTGTACACCCTGCTCGCCGGCGGCACGGCCCTGCTGCTGCTCCTCCCGCCGGCCCGGGACCGGGCGGCGGACGCGGCGGGCGAACCGCTGCCGGTCTCCGTCCCGTACTCCCTCTCCCCCCGGTGTCACGGAGCCGCCTGCGAGGGCCGGGACCCGCTGCGCCTGATCTGCGGCATCGACCCCGACACCCTCACCACGTCCCGCACCGCCACCGGCGCCTACGTGGAACTGCGCTACAGCGAGACCTGCGGCGCGAGCTGGGCCCGGACCTGGGGAACGGCGGTCGGCGACCGGCTGGACGTCACGGTGTCCGGACCGACCCACGCCGTGCGGGTCAGGGACGAGGCCGACGCGGACACCTACGTCTACACCGGCATGGCCGCGGCCGGCCCCGGCAGCACGGTCCGCGCCTGTTTCCGGCCCGTGTCGGCCGACGACGCCCCCGAGTGCGTCACCGCCCGGGTCGGCCCGGCCCGGTCGCCGTCACCCGGCTAGCGCGGCTTCCCGCAGCCCCTCCCCGAGCCTCCGCAGCCCCTCCCCGATCGCGTCCGGCGTCTGCGTCACGAAGCACAGCCGCAGCGTCGACCGGTCGGGCTCACCGGCGTAGAAGGGCGCCCCGGGCACGTACGCCACGTCGTGCCGGACCACCCGCGGGAGCAGGGCCGTCGTGTCGTACCCCGCGGGCAGCGTCGCCCACAGGAACATGCCGCCCTCCGGCCGCGTCCACCGCGACCCGGCCGGCAGCGCGTCCGCCAGCCCCGCCAGCATGGCGTCCCGGCGTTCGCCGTACGCCCGCGCGACCCGGCGGACGTGGGCGTCCAGGTCCCGGTCGGCCAGGTACCGGGCGGCGGCGAGCTGGTTGACGGTCGGGGTGTGCAGGTCGGCGGCCTGCTTGGCCACCGCGCAGGCCCGGCGCGGCCCGGCGGGCGCCCGCAGCCAGCCCAGCCGCAGCCCCGGCGCCATCACCTTGGAGAAGGAGCCGAGCAGCACGGTCCGGTCCCGGGCCTCCTCGTACGCGGCGATCCACGGCACCCGCTCGCCCTCGAACCGCAGCTCCCCGTACGGGTCGTCCTCGACGATCCACAGCCCGTACCGCGCGGCGACCGAGGCCACGGCGGCCCGCCGGCCGGCGGACATGGTGCGGCCGGTCGGGTTCTGAAAGGTCGGCACGGTGTAGAACAGCTTGGGCCGCTCCCGCACCACCAGCTCCGCCAGCGCCTCGGGATCCGGCCCCTCGGCGTCCCCGGGCACGGCGATCACACGGGCGCCCGCGAAGCCGAAGGCCTGGAGCGCGGCGAGGTAGCAGGGGTCCTCCACCAGCACCGTGTCGCCCGGTTCGAGCAGGGCGGTGGCCAGCAGGGACAGCGCCTGCTGCGAACCGGTCGTGACGAGGAGGTCGTCGGCGTCCGTGTCCAGGCCGCGCGCCGTGGTGCGCGCGGCGAGCGCGGCCCGCAGCGCCGGCTCGCCCTCGGTCGTGGAGTACTGGAGCGCCCGCCCCGGCGTCTCGGCGAGCACCGCCTGATACGCGGCGGCGATCCCCTCGGTGTCGAACAGCTCCGGCGCCGGCAGCCCGCCCGCGAAGTTGACGACCTCGGGGCGGGCGGTGACGGCGAGGATGTCCCGTACCGGCGAACCACCGATCGACCGGGCCCGCGCGGCGAGCGGCGGGACGGGGGCGAAGGACGCGGAGGGAGGCTGGGTCGCGGTCATGGCCGCAGCCTAGGCATATACATGCCGTCTACAAGCAGGTTTCCGTGATGCGGACACCGGCTCAGGAGCGAGCCGGCCCTTCACTCCTTCGCGTACTGCTCCCACTTGTCGCCGCCGAGCGGATAACCGTAGTAGCTGTCGGTGTCCGAGGCACTCGTGCGGAACGGCTTCCCGTTGTCGTCGATCTTCAGCGTGCCCCGGCGCGACCCGCTGGACCAGTCCAGTTCCAGCTGCCAGCGCACGTCGTGCCCGCTCGTGTGGGCGTTGACGTAGAAGGCCTCGGGGTCGGACTCGGTCACCTTGTACGGGAAGTCCCGCTGCCCGTTGACCGGCGTGGCCAGCGGGTTGCCGAGGTCCAGCGAGACGTCGAACGCCTTGGTGCCGACCCCGCCCCCGCAGCCGACGCCCATGGCGTACTCGTTCCAGGTCAGCGGCGCGTCGCTGCTGAGGACGCGGACGTGCAGGGCGTTCAGGACGACCGTCTCCTCGCCCGTGCCCTGCACGGTGAAGGAGACCTGCTGCCGGCCCGCGGCGACAGCGCCGTAGGAGGCGATCCAGCCGGCCGAGTCCTGCTGGGGAGGCGGCTCCAGCACGTTCTCGGGGCTGCGGTCGACCAAAAAGTTCTGGTCGCACGGCCCGCCCCAGTAGTGCGGGGTGGTCTGCACGGACACCGGAACGGGGCCGTCGGCCTTCGGGGCCCCGGCGGACGCGGTCGCGTTCTCGCCCTTGCTCGCGGCGGCCCGCGGACCGGCACCGGCACTCGCCGTGGCGCCGGCGCTCGCGCTTGCGGACGCGCTCGGGGACGCCGACCGGTCGGCGCTCGGCGACGGGTCCGAGGACCGCGTGGAGTGCCGGGCGGAGACGGTCGCCCCGACGGCGCCGGCGGAGTCCTGCCCGTCTCCCCCCTCCGGGAGCAGCCCGACCACGAGCGCCACGGCGGCGGCCAGCCCGACCCCGGTACCGGCGGCGTACATCACCCGCTTGCGGGACCGCCCACCGCGCACGCCGTCACCGGCCACCTCCCCGACCACGGTGACCTCGGCCGGATCCCCGTCAGGCACCGCGCCGTCCGATACCGCGCCGACCGGCATCGCGCCGTCCGGCTCGCTCCCCGGCCCGTGCGCACCGCCCGGTACGGCGGGCACGTCCCCCTCGCCCGACTCCCCGTCACCCACCGCCGCACCGGCACCCGCACCCGCACCCGCACCCTCAACGGCACCGGAACCGGAACCGGCACCCGCCCCACCGGACTTGGCGGCGGCGTCCCCCTGATCGGCCGCCCCGTCCGCCTTCACCCCCCGCAGCGCGTCCGCGCGGATCCAGCGACGGTGGAGCTCCAGCAGTTCCTCGGGCGTCGCCCGGCACAGCCGGGCCATCCGCTCGACGGAGGCGAACTCCGTCGGTACGACCTCCCCCTTCACGTACCGGTGAAGCGTCGACGCGCTCATGTGCAGCCGCTTGCCCAGCGCCCCGTAGCTGAGGCCCGACCGTTCCTTCAGCTCCCGCAGCAGTCCCGCGAAATCGTCCGCAGCCACCGTGTCTCCCGCTCCCCTTGTCCCCGCACCGCATCCCAGAACAGGGACGTCTCTCCAGGTCAGAGTGGTTCCAACCGTCCCAGCGTCCCGCGTGTGCCGCCATGGCTGGCGACCGGAACGGCCGCTGCCGCAGGCTGTGACCAGTCAAGCAGCCGCCCCGGGCAACGGTCGAGCGGCGCCACTCCCACCCACCTGTGAAGGGGATCACCTCATGTCCGCACGCACCACTCGGGTCCGTCTGTTCGCCGCCGCCACCGTCGCACTCGCCGCGCTCTCCCTGACGGCCTGCGAGGACGGCTCGGCCACCGGCCTGCGCACCACGTCCGCCTCATCGGACACCACCGCGCAGACCGGCACCGACGGCGCCGCCTCCGGCGACACGGCCGCCAAGGACACCGCCTCCGCCGGCACCAACGGCGCGAACGGCGCGGCGGGGACCGGCACGGACACCGCCGGCAAGCAGAACAGCACCACCACCGAGAACAACGCCGACGCCTCCATCCCCGGCGACTGCTCCGCCGACGACGTGGAGATCACCGCCACCGAGGTGTCCAGCCCGATCAACCACCTGCTCCTGACCGCCACCAACACCGGCTCGAAGACCTGCTCCCTGCCCACCTACCCGGCGGCCAGGTTCGGCGAGGCCCAGTCCGTGCCGCCGGTCGTGGAGGCCAGCAAGCCGCAGGCGCTGACCACGCTGGAGCCGGGCGCGTCCGGCTATGCGGGCGTCCTGCTCTCGGCCGGCGACGGCAGCGCCGCGAACGGCCGTACGGAGACGGCGCTGACGATCCCGTTCGACGACGGTTCCGTCGCCACGGTCTCCCTGCCCGCCGCCGGCGTCCACGTCGACGACTCCCTCTCGGTCACCTACTGGCTGACCGACCGCGCCACGGCCCTGACCTACTGAGCCGTGCCCCGTTGAAGACACCGCGCCGCGTACCGCGCGAAGTCCCGAACGTCCGCCGTCCCCCGCTCCCGGGACCACAGCAGCCGCAACGGCAGCCGCGGCCCGTCCCGGAGCGGGCGGCTGACCGTGCCGCCGGGCGGGGTCCGGGTGTTCTCGGACGCGACCGTGACCGCCGCCGCCTGGCCGAGCCCGACCACCGCCAGCATCTGGAGGCCGTCGCTGACGCGCGGCCCCGGACGCCCCGGAGGTCCGGCGGGCCACAGCCCCGGGTCACGCAGCGGGTCCTCGTCGCCGGACCAGTCGACGAGCGGCTCGTCGGCGAGGTCGGCCACCTCCAGCACCGCACGCTCCGCCAGCCGGTGCCCGGCCCCCAGCAGCACCCGGGGGCAGTCGTACCGCAGCACCACCCCCGTCAGCCCCGGGTCCTCCGGCTCCCCCCACCCCAGCGCGAGGTCGGCCCGGCCCGAGCGCAGCCGCCGCACCTGGTCCCCCAGGGTGCCCACCTCGGCCCGCACCGGACGCGCCGGCCCCGTGCCGTTGTACTCCCGCACCAGCCGGTCCAGCAGCGCGGCCTCGCAGCCGGGGCTGGTGACGGTGAGCGGCGCCGACGGCCCGGCCGCCCGCCGCACCCGGGCGAGGGAGTCGTCGAGCCGGTCCAGCAGCGACCTGCCCTCGCTGAGCATGACCTGCCCCGCGGACGTCAGCGTCACCCCCTGGGGAGTACGCGACAACAGCACGGCCCCCACGGTCTTCTCCAACGCCCGCACGGCACGTGACAGCGCCGGCTGCGTCATCGCCAGCCGTTCGGCGGCCCGGGTGAAGTTCAGCTCCTCGGCCACGGCCACGAAGTACTGGATCTGCCGCACTTCCACGTCCCTCACACCGCACATGCTCCCACGTGCCGCTATGCCGCGGCGGCATGGCGGGCTGCCGAACCGGAACTTCCCTGCTCGGCGACGCGGGAGTTGGCTGGAACAGCACCCACACAAGGAGCTGATCCACGCATGACAGCAGTACCGGCCCGTACGGCGGTGGTGACCGGCGGCACCGCGGGCATCGGACTCCAGACCGCGGTGGCCCTGGCCGTCCAGGGCTGGCAGGTCACCGTCATCGGCCGGGACACCGAACGCGGCAAGGCGGCCGTGGCCCGCATCGACCAGGCGGCCGGCACCCCCGCGGCCCGCTTCGTCCCGGCGGACCTCTCGTCCCTCGCCGAGACCCGCGCCCTCGCCGAACGCCTGACCGCCGAGGGCCCGCTCCACCTCCTGGTCAACAACGTGGGCGGCATGTGGACCCACCGCTGGGAGAGCCCCGACGGCATCGAGGCGAGCGTGGCCCTCAACCACCTCTCCCCGTACGTCTTCACCGAGGCGATGCTCCCCGCCCTCACCGCCGGCGCCCCCAGCCGCGTCGTGAACATCACGTCCAGCGCCGTCATGGCCGCACAGCCCGTGTACGAACCCGAGGCTGTCGAGCCGCCAGGCCCGCACTACGGCATGTCGGCGACCGGCCGCGCCAAGCTGGCCCACCTGGTCCACACCCTGGACCTGGCCGACCGCCTCAAGGACACCGGCGTCTCGGTCTTCGCCGCCGACCCCGGCCCCGCCGCCACCGACAACGCCGCGCAGATGACCATCGACATCCTGCCGCCGCCGATGCGCCCGCTGTGGGACCAGATCCTCCAGGGCGTGGCCACCCCGGTCTCCGCGGCCGTCCGCTCCCCGCTCACCGCGGCGACGGACACAGCCCTCGACGGCCGCACCGGCCTGGTCCTCGACCCGACCGGCACCCCGTCCGAAGCACTGCTCGGCTACGCCACCCCAGAGGTGACCACAGCCGTCCGCGCCTGGACGAGGCGACTGCTCGCGACCGCCTAACGGAGCGTGCGCGCGGCCTCCACCGCCCAATAGGTCAGGATGTTCCGCGCGCCGGCCCGCTTGATCCCGGTCAGCGTCTCCAGGATCGCCCGGTCCCGGTCGATCCACCCCTTCTCGGCGGCGGCCTCGATCATCGAGTACTCACCGGAGATCTGGTACGCGGCGACCGGCACGTCCACGGCCTCCGCCACCTTCGCCAGGATGTCGAGGTAGGGCCCGGCCGGCTTGACCATCACCATGTCGGCGCCCTCCTCCAGGTCCAGCGCCAACTCCCGCAGGGACTCCCGCGCGTTGGCGGCATCCTGCTGATAGGTCTTCCGGTCCCCCTGCAACGAGGACCCGACGGCCTCCCGGAACGGCCCGTAGAACGCGGAAGCGTACTTGGCCGTATAGGCGAGGATGGCGACGTCCTCTCGCCCGATCTGATCCAGAGCGTCCCGGACCACCCCGATCTGCCCGTCCATCATCCCGCTCGGCCCGACGACGTGCGCCCCGGCGTCGGCCTGCACCTGAGCCATCTCGGCATACCGCTCAAGCGTCGCGTCATTGTCGACGCGCCCCTGCTCGTCGAGCACCCCACAGTGCCCATGATCGGTGAACTCGTCGAGACACAGATCAGCCATGACGAGCAGTTCGTCCCCGACCTCGCCGCGCACATCCCGCAGCGCGACCTGGAGAATCCCGTCCGGATCGGTCCCGGCGGTCCCGAGCCCGTCCTTCTTCCCCTCCTCCGGCACGCCGAACAGCATGATCCCGGAGATCCCGGCCTCCACCGCCTCCGCGGCGGCCTTCTTCAGCGTGTCCCGCGTGTGCTGCACGACCCCCGGCATCGCGGCGATCGGCACCGGCTCGCTCACGCCCTCGCGCACGAAGGCCGGAAGGATGAAATCGGCGGGATGCAGCCGCGTCTCGGCAACCATCCGACGCATCACGGGGGTGGACCTCAGCCGCCGGGGCCGGCTTCCGGGAAAGCTTCCATACGTCGACATACCACCTACGCTACGCCCGCCCCCGCGATGCCTTTGCCGACGCACAGTCGGCCGTCTCAGCCCTTCGGCTGAGTGAAGCGAAGACGGTTCCCGAAGGGATCACGCAGCCCGCAGTCGATCCCGTACGGCCGCTCGGTCGGCGCCTCCGTGAACTCCACCCCCTTCTCCATCAGCGTCTCGTAGGTCTTGCGGCAGTCGTCCGTGGTGAGGATGAGCCACCCGCCCATCGCCCCCTTGGTCACCAGCTCGCGCACCTGCTCCGCCGTCTCCTCCGACATGGCCGGAGCGCCCGGCTTCTCCAGCAGGATCTCCCGCCCGGGGTGGCCGGGAACGCCGACGGCGAGCCAGCGCATGAACCCCATGTCGATGTCGGCCGTGACCTCCAGCCCCAGCTTGCCGACGTAGAAGTCGAGGGCCTCGTCCTGATCGAGGACGTACATCTGTGAATGCGTGATGGCGTTGAACATGACCGCCACGCTACTGAGCGAAGCACCCGGATACTTATCCAAAACTGCTCAGCCGCTCAGCCGCTCGGCCGCGTCCACGCCATCGTGAAGCAGGTCGGCACGCGCGCGGCCACCGCCGCCTTCCGGTACTCCCGCGGCGACCGCCCGACGATGTCCCGGAACGTACGGCTGAAGGTCCCCGCGCTGCCGAACCCGACCTCGAAGCAGATGTCGGTCACACTCCGCTCGGTCTCCCGCAGCAGGAACATCGCCCGCTCCACCCGCCGCCGTTGCAGATACCGGTGCGGAGTCTCCCCGAACGTCGCCCGGAAGGTCCGCGTGAAGTGCGCCGGCGACACATGCGCGATCCGCGCCAGCGCCGGAACGTCCAACGGCCGCGCGTACTCCCGGTCCATCGCGTCCCGCGCCCGCAGCATACGGCGATTGCTCTCCTCGACAGCCCGGCTCACGGCGCCATTCCACCACGGCCGCCGTCCCTTCTCGCCCGGCAGTCCCGGCACCAGGACCCCTCGGGGGCGCGGAAGGGACGACCGCAGTACCCCGCGCAGTTCGTCATGGGGTACCAGGGTTTCCTCCCGTCCTCCCGACGCGTCGCCAGGACGACCGTTTCCGGCACGGACGGCAGGGGCGGCGGCAGCATCTCTTCCAGCCGGTACGCGAGGAATCCGGCCGGACGTTTCAGGAGAACGGGCACGTCATGGGTCAGGGCATGGTGGACGGCCGCCTTGCTCGCCCCGTTCTCGAACCACGCCACGACGGCGGGCACCAGCCGCCGCACGTCCTTCCGTGACAGCGTGAACCGGTTGTCGCACCGCCGCAGCCCGACGAGCAACGCCTCGGCCTTCTCATGATGCTCACTACGGACCGGCTCGGACTCCTCCGGCACAGCGGCAGGCACAGGCACAGGCACAGGTGCAGGTGCAGGTGCAGGTGCAGGTACAGGCGCGGGGACGGGTGCAGGCACCCCCCGCTCCCCCGGCACGTCATGAGCGAACGTCCGCGTGACGAACCGCCCTCCGTCGACCCGCTCCCGCACCCGCTCGATGTACCCGCAGGCCTCCAGCTCCCGCAGCGCGAACCCGGTCCGGTCCCGCCCTTCGGGAAATCGGGCGGCGAGCGTACGGATGTCGGAGGCGCCGCCGTCCGGCAGCGACAGGATGTACACGGCGAGCCCGATGGCGACCAGCGACAACTGGCGGTGCTGCGCGAGGTGGTTGCCGATGATGGTGTACCGGTCGGGTTGGTACGTCCGTACGTGCGTGACACCCGAGGGGGCGGCGGTACGGGCAACGCCCTGACGCGAACTCGGGGCAGGGATAAGCTGTCGCGCAGCCATAAGGGAAGGTCTCGCTTCCTACGTGGTGAGGCCCTCGCCCTGGGAGTGCAAGTCCCGGCGGGGGCCGCAGTCATATGCGGCGGAGTTGCCTGATCCCGAGAGTGCCCGCCCGCGCGACGCCCGCGCCAGCCCCGCCAGCCCCTTTCACCCACCCGGGTGACGTACACCGGGTTTGGTCGGGTTGGGAGGGTTCTTTCCCCGAGTTCTTTGGTCTTTCACCGCCCGCCGCCCCGGCCTCCGCCCCACCGGCTCCCGTGTTTCCGGGCTCCGGTCAGACGGGATCGATCTCGGCCCACACCGTCTTGCACGGCACGGGCCCGTCGACGACCCCCCACCGATCCGCCAACTCCCCGACCAGCAACAACCCGTATCCCGACTCCCCGTCTGTCGCCACCGCCGGACCGGGCAACAGATCCCCCGCGCGTCCACGACCTCGATCCTCAGCACCCCGCCTTCCCCGAGGAAGAGACCGACCCGGAAACTCCGCCCAGGCACCCGCCCGTGCAGCACGGCGTTGGCGGCGAGTTCGGCGACGACGAGCCGGGCGGGGTCCAACGGCAGACCCCACGCGTGCAGTTGCTCGGCGGCCAGCAGCCGGGCGAGACGCGCACCGCGCCGGGTTGCGGAGAGCGGCACGGTGAAGTGCCGAGTACAGGTGATGTGTCGGTTCACATCACAGAGAGTGTCGAGGCATGCGTAGCCTGTGAAGGGGATCACCCCGTGCGGACGAGAGCTGTCCAGATGGCGGCCGGTTTCCGTCCGGGACGTACGACGGGAGGGCGGTAGGCATGGACGAGTGGGACGTGAGTCCGGAGGACGGCGAGGCAACGGGCGTGATCAGGACGGTCGCCCGGCAACTGAAACTGTGGCGCGAGTCCGCCGGCCTCACCCAGCCGGAGTTCGGAGCGGCCATCGGCTACGGCGAGGAACTGGTCTCGTCCGTCGAACGGATGCGGCGCATTCCGCGTCCCGAGTACCTGGAGGCGGCGGACAAGGCCCTCAAAGCGGGCGGCAAGATCGCCGCGCTGAAGAAGGACCTGGCAGACGTCCGGTACCCGAAGAAGGTACGGGACGTGAAGCGCCTGGAGGCGGAGGCGGTCGAGATCTGCTCGTACAACGCCTCGGTGATCGACGGCTTGTTGCAGACCGAGGCTTACGCGCGCACGGTATTCAGTTCCCGTCGGCCTCCCTTCACAGAGCAGGAGCTGGAGCGCCAGGTATCGGCGCGACTGGCCCGTCAGACCCTCCTCGGGAGCCCAACGGCCAAGCCGCTTTTCAACTTCGTCACGTGCGAGGCGACCTTGCGCCGCCTGATCGGGGGGAAGATGGTGATGCGCGAGCAACTCGAACGATTGTTGGAGGTAGCCCGGTTGCGGAACGTCGACCTCCAGGTTCTGCCCCTGGCGTGCGAGGAGAACTCGGGGATCGACGGCTCGTTCCGGCTGCTCAAGCTCAGGGACGGATCAACCGTGGGACTCGTGGAGGCACCGCTGACGAGCCGCGTGCTCAGCGATCCCAGGGACACCACCGTCCTCGACGTTCGCTACGGAATGATCCGGGCCCAAGCTCTCACCCCACGGGAGTCGCTGGCCCTCATCGAGAAACTGCGGGGAGAGACATGAGCCTCAAGCCTTCCGGCTACGACCACTGCGGCTTCACATGGATAAAGAGCAGCTACAGCTCAGCCGACGGCCCTTCCTGCGTGGAAATGGCCACCGCCCCCGCCCACATCCTCATCCGCGACTCGAAGGACCCCCACCGGGGTCACCTCACCGTCACCCCCACCACCTGGGCGACCTTCTTGCCGTACGCCTCCGACCACTGACGCCCTCCCCACCGGACCCCTCTCCCGAAAACCGTGAACACTTCAGCCCGAAGTGTTCACGGTTTTCGACGACAGGGTCCGGCGTCGGCGGCGAGCACCTCGGGCGCGGGAAGGCTGTCCGCGTCGTCGAGGCTGGGGTCGCGGAGCCAGGTGATGTCGAGGTTGGCCTTGTCGCGGGCGGCCAGTTCCTCGTAGGTGAACGCCAGCCCGGGTGAGCGGGTTCTGCTTGAGGGTGAAGTGCTGGGCCGTACGGAAGTACGCCAACGGCCACCACCGCTCATTCGAGCACCCCGATGACACCCAGGACCGACATGCTCACGCTGTCCCGCAACAGGGTCCCGCTCCACCGCGCACACCGGCCCGGGGCAAGAACGTGCCTGCGTGATCTGCTCACAGCGGGCCCGCGCATGCGGCAATCTGGTCAACCGTGTCTACCTCCAGCCCTTCACCGGACCAGCGGCCTCCCCGGCGTTCACTCCTGCGGTTCCTGCCGGAACGACGCTTGACGCTCGGAGTCGTCTGCACGGCTGCCGTCGCCCCCCTCGGCATCGCGTTCGTCGGATCCCGTCTGACCGGTGAACGGTTCACCGACTACGTGAGCTCATTCCCTGACCACTGGGCCGTCGTGGTGGGCGCAGGCGTCGGCGTGGTCGCCAGCGTGATCTCGTGGCGGGAGACGGCACGTGCCGAGGCACGCCGTAGGGCCGAGGCCCGCGCCTCCCTGCGCGAGGCGGAGAACCGGCTGACCTCCGTGCTGGCCGGGGAGCGGGACGAGATCCCGACGGTGCCCCAGCAGTCGGACGGTCCCGCCGGACCCCGGGACGCGGCCGGACATGCCTCGCCGCACCCCCGGCCGACGGAACGGGCGGAGCAGCGCGACCACCGCGCCCACAAACTCGCCCTCGCGAGCCTGTGGGACGTGACCCACTCCCGCCTGGCCCTCTACCACGACATCGCCACCGGCCAGGCGAAGAGGTCGTTCATCAGCGCGCAGATCGCCATGGCACTCGGCTTCCTGCTCCTCATCGGCTTCGTCGCGGCCGCGGTACAGGCCGAGAAGACGGCGGCGGCAGCGGTCGCCGGCGCGCTCGGCGCCGTGGCGGCCGCCCTGGCCGCGTTCATCAGCCGGACGTTCATCAAGAGCCAGGAAACCGCGGCGGAGCACCTCAAGGCGTACTTCGACCAGCCGCTGGAGTTCTCCCGCTACCTGGCCGCCGAACGCCTCCTCAACGACGCGAAGCTGACCGACGACCAGCGAGCCGAGGTCGTGGGGGAACTGGTCAAACTCATCGCCGCCGGCCCACCGAACCCGCTCGTGGACGCCGGTGCCAACGTCCTGGAGCAACTTCCCAAGATGGTGCAGGGAGAGAAGTAGAGAAGGAACGCCGGGGATACGCGCGACGCCGGAACGGGGCGCCCCCGAAAGGGCGCCCCGCGCTCCTGCTCGTGGAACCGCCTCAGCTGGTCGTGGTCGACCGCCGCCGCCGCGACCCCGGCCGCCGCTCGCTCGGCCGCGTCACCGGATCGCCCGCCTCCAGTGCCGCCGCCCGGCGCCGCATCCCGAACTCGGCCAGGGCCTCGGCCAGCTTCAGTACCGACGGCTCGGGGGCCATGACGTCGACCCGCAGCCCGTGCTCCTCGGCCGTCTTGGCCGTCGCCGGGCCGATACAGGCGATCACCGTCACGTTGTGCGGCTTGCCCGCGATACCGACCAGGTTCCGCACCGTCGACGACGAGGTGAACAGCACCGCGTCGAACCCGCCGCCCTTGATCGCCTCCCGCGTCGTGGCCGGCGGCGGCGACGCCCGTACCGTCCGGTAGGCGGTGACGTCGTCGACCTCCCAGCCCAGCTCGATCAGCCCGGCGACCAGCGTCTCCGTGGCGATGTCGGCGCGCGGCAGGAAGACCCGGTCGATCGGGTCGAAGACCGGGTCGTACGGCGGCCAGTCCTCCAGCAGCCCGGCCGCCGACTGCTCCCCGCTCGGCACCAGGTCCGGCTTCACGCCGAAGGCGATCAGCGCGTTGGCGGTCTGCTCGCCCACCGCCGCGACCTTGATCCCGGCGAAGGCGCGCGCGTCGAGCCCGTACTCCTCGAACTTCTCGCGGACGGCCTTGACCGCGTTGACCGACGTGAACGCGATCCACTCGTAGCGGCCGGTCACCAGCCCCTTCACCGCCCGCTCCATCTGCTGGGGCGTGCGCGGCGGCTCGACGGCGATGGTCGGGACCTCGTGCGGGACGGCCCCGTAGGAGCGCAGCTGGTCGGAGAGCGACGCCGCCTGCTCCTTCGTACGCGGCACGAGCACCTTCCAGCCGAACAGCGGCTTGGACTCGAACCACGACAGCTGGTCACGCTGGGCGGGGGCGGAGCGCTCGCCGACCACGGCTATCACCGGCCGGCCGCCGTCCGGGGACGGCAGCACCTTGGCCTGCTTCAGCGTCTGGGCGATGGTGCCGAGCGTCGCCGTCCAGGTGCGCTGACGGGTCGTCGTACCGGCGACCGTCACCGTCATCGGCGTGTCCGGCTTGCGGCCCGCCGACACCAGCTCGCCCGCGGCGGCCGCCACCGAGTCCAGCGTCGTGGAGACGACCACCGTGCCGTCCGAGGCGCCGACCTCCGTCCAGCACCGGTCGGAGGCCGTGCGGGCGTCCACGAACCGCACGTCCGCGCCCTCGGCGTCCCGCAGCGGGACACCGGCGTACGCGGGCACACCGACGGCGGACGCGATACCGGGAACCACCTCGAAGGGCACCCCGGCGGCGGCGCACGCCAGCATCTCCTCGGCGGCGTACGTGTCGAGCCCGGGGTCCCCGGAGACCGCACGCACCACCCGCCTGCCGCCCCGCGCGGCCTCCATGACAAGATGTGCGGCATCCCGCACGGCGGGGACACCAGCGGTTGTTGACGAGCCGTCAACGACCGCCAGCTGAGGTGTGCCTGTGCCCGGGACCGGACCACCGGACGGGTCCGGGTCGGTGTGCACTTCGGCCACGCCGTGCCGGGCATGCGTACGTACGACGTCGAGCACCTCGTGCTCGGCGACGAGGACGTCCGCGTGCGCCAGCGCCTCCACGGCGCGCAGTGTCAGCAGTCCCGGATCTCCGGGTCCGGCACCGAGGAAGGTGACGTGCCCGTGTTCCGGACCGGCGGGAAGGGCGGTGGGGCTCAATGTTCTCGCTCCCCCATCAGACCGGCCGCGCCCTGGGCGAGCATCTCGGTGGCGAGTTCGCGACCGAGAGCCAGTGCCGCCTCGTGCGTTGCGGGCACGGGACCGGTGGTGGACAACTGCACCAGCGTCGAGCCGTCGGTCGTGCCGACGACGCCGCGCAGGCGCATTTCCTTGACAGTCTGCCCGTCGGCCAGCAGGTCGGCCAGCGCCCCCACGGGTGCGCTGCAACCGGCCTCCAGGGCGGCGAGCAGTGACCGCTCGGCGGTTACGGCGGCCCGCGTGAACGGGTCGTCGAGTTCGCCGAGCGCGGCGATCAGTTCCGCGTCGGACGCGGTGCATTCGATCGCCAGTGCCCCCTGGCCGGGGGCGGGCAGAACCGTGTCGACCGACAGGAAGTCGGTCACCTCGTCGCCGCGGCCGATCCGGTTGAGCCCCGCGGCGGCCAGTACGACGGCGTCGAGGTCGCCCTTGCGGACGTACCCGATGCGGGTGTCGACGTTGCCCCGGATCGGCACCGTCTCGATGTCCAGGCCGTGCGCGCGGGCGTACGCGTTGAGCTGCGCCATGCGCCGGGGGGCGCCGGTGCCGATGCGCGCGCCGCGCGGCAGGTCCGTGAACTTCAGCGCGTCCCGGGCGACGAGCACGTCGCGCGGGTCCTCGCGCTCGGGTACGGCGGCCAGCACCAGGCCGTCGGGCTGCGCGGTCGGCAGGTCCTTCAGCGAATGAACCGCGAAGTCGACCTCACCCCGCAGCAGCGCCTCGCGCAGCGCGGCCACGAACACCCCGGTGCCGCCGATCTGCGCGAGCTGCTCCCGCGACACATCGCCGTACGTGGTGATCTCGACCAGTTCGACGGGCCGTCCGGTCACCTGGCTCACGGCGTCCGCCACCTGCCCGGACTGGGCTATGGCGAGCTTGCTGCGCCTGGTCCCCAGTCTCAGTGCCTTCTCGGTCATGCCGGTCCTCGGTTCTTCTCAGTGCTGTTCCCGGCCCGGGAGACGGAGGCCACCGTCTCGGGGTCGAGGTCGAACAGGGTGCGGAGCGCGTCCGCGTACCCGGCGCCGCCTGGCTCGGCCGCGAGCTGCTTGACCCGCACCGTCGGCGCGTGCAGCAGCTTGTCCACCACGCGCCGGACCGTCTGGGTGATCTCGGCGCGGTGCTTGTCGTCCAGGGCGGGCAGCCGCCCTTCGAGGCGGGCGATCTCGCTCGCCACGACCTCGGCGGCCATGCTGCGCAGCGCCACCACGGTGGGGGTGATGGTCGCGGCCCGCTGGGCGGCGCCGAACGCGGCGACCTCGTCCGCGACGATCCGCCGGACCTGGTCCACGTCGGACGCCATCGGAGCGTCCGCGGACGCCTCCGCCAGCGACTCGATGTCGACCAGCCGTGCCCCGGCCAGCCGGTGCGCGGCGGCGTCGATGTCGCGCGGCATGGCGAGGTCGAGGAGGAAGAGGACGGGCTCCGGGCGCGGGACCTCGTGGACCGGCTCGGGCCGGCGCATCTCGGGCACCCGCCCGGCGGTGGCCGCGGTCGCGGCGAGCGCGGAGATCAGGTCGGCGTCGGCGCTCTCCCGAGGCTGGTCCACCGCGGTACCGCCCGCGGCCCACGCCCCGTGCTGCTCCAGCGCGGCGGCGTCCAGGCCGGCCACCGCCGCCTCCCCCATGACGGAGAAGCCGGACTGCGCGGCGGACAGGTCGAGCGGGCAGCCGTCCTCGGTGCCGACACTGGTCGGCGGCAGCGGCGCCCCGGCGACCGGTGCGACGGGTGCGGCCGCGATCTCGACGGGCTCGCCCGTACGTCCCTCGACCGCCGCGGCGACCGCGTCCACGGTGAGCACCAGGCCGGTCGCGCCGGTGCAGGAGACGGCGACGTCGGCACGTGTCAGCTCGGCCGGCACCGCGTCCATCGGTACCGCGCGGGCCACCACGTCCGTGTCGTCGCCCTCGGTCAGACCGCGCCCGTACTGCTCTTCGAGCAGGTGCGCGAGGCGCTCGGCGCGCTCGAAGGTGCGGTTGGCGACCACGACCTCGGCGACCCCGGCCCGGGCCAGCGTCGCGGCGGCCAGCGAGGACATCGACCCGGCACCGATGACCAGGGCCTTCTTGCCCCGGGCCCAGCCGGAGACCTCCGCGCCCGCGGCGAGCTGTTCCAGGCCGAAGGTGACCAGGGACTGCCCGGCGCGGTCGATGCCGGTCTCGGAGTGGGCGCGCTTGCCGACCCGCAGCGCCTGCTGGAACAGGTCGTTCAGCAGCCGCCCGGCGGTGTGCAGGTCCTGGGCGCGGGCCAGAGAATCCTTTATCTGCCCGAGGATCTGGCCCTCGCCGACGACCATCGAGTCCAGTCCGCAGGCCACCGACAACAGATGGTGGACGGCCCGGTCCTCGTAGTGCACGTAGAGGTGGGGAGTGAGCTCCTCCAGGCCGACCCCGCTGTGCTGGGCGAGCAGCGTGGACAGCTCGGCGACCCCGGCGTGGAACTTGTCCACGTCCGCGTAGAGCTCGATGCGGTTGCAGGTGGCCAGCACCGCGGCCTCGGCGGCCGGCTCGGCGGCGACCGTGTCCTGGAGCAGCTTGTTCTGCGCGTCCGCGTTCAGCGAGGCCCGTTCGAGGACGCTGACGGGGGCGCTGCGGTGGCTGAGTCCGACGACGAGGAGGCTCATGCCGGCATCACGGCGGGGACGTCGTCCCCGTCAGGACCCTGGTCGGCAGAGGCAGAGGCAGAGGCAGAAGCAGAGGCGGCGCCGGGAGCGGCGGCAGCGGCGGCGCGCTTGCGGGCGGCGGCAGCCGGTACGGCACCGTCCGCCGCGGCCTCCTCACCGGCCTTGCGCTGCTCGTGGAAGGCGAGGATCTGGAGTTCGATGGAGAGGTCGACCTTGCGCACGTCGACGCCCTCGGGGACGTTCAGCACGGTCGGCGCGAAGTTCAGGATGGAGGTCACCCCGGCGTCCACCAGCCGGTCGCAGACCTGCTGGGCGGCACCGGCGGGGGTGGCGATCACGCCGATCGAGACGCCGTTGTCCTGGATGATCCGCTCCAGCTCGTCGGTGTGCCGCACCGGGATGCCCGCGACCGGCTTCCCGGCCATCGCGGGGTCGGCGTCGATGAGCGCGGCGACCCGGAAGCCGCGGGAGGCGAACCCGCCGTAGTTGGCGAGCGCGGCGCCGAGGTTGCCGATACCGACGATCACGACCGGCCAGTCCTGGGTCAGGCCCAGCTCACGGGAGATCTGGTAGACGAGGTACTCGACGTCGTAGCCGACGCCCCGGGTCCCGTAGGAACCGAGGTAGGAAAAGTCCTTGCGCAGCTTCGCGGAGTTGACCCCCGCCGCCGCGGCCAGCTCCTCGGAGGAGACCGTGGGCACCGAGCGCTCCGACAGTGCGGTCAGCGCGCGGAGGTACAGCGGAAGCCGGGCGACGGTGGCCTCGGGAATCCCTCGGCTGCGGGTCGCCGGTCGGTGTGTTCGGCCAGTTGCCACGGTGCTCCTGCGGGTAGAGCGGGGCTGTAGGCGGTCATACGTCCCTACATGACCGCCCCGTCGAATGCAGGCTATGTCTTTGTGAACGCGTGCACAAAGATGGTGTCCGATTTGCCCGGCCAACGTGACCGGGGTCACGCGCCCCCGGCGCACGATCGGGGAACCGGCGCGCTCGCGCACTCGTTCCTCTTCTATTGGGGGCAAAGCCGTACACGCTCCTCACGATCCACGCCCCCGAGACCACGTCACCATTGATTTTAAGCGACCATCCGACAGCTCTTGGACTACTCGGACCAGTCGGACTACTCGGTCAGTGCCCTGCGCAGGCGTTCCTCGTTCACACGCCAGAAGGTGTGCTGGCGTCCGTCGACGAGGACCACGGGGATCTGCTCCCAGTACGCGTCGTGGAGGCCGCGGTCCGCGGTGATGTCCTTCGCCTCCCACGGGACGCCGAGGTCGGCGCACACCTTCTCGACGACGAGCTGTGCGTCATCACACAGGTGGCAGCCAGGTTTGCGGATGAGGGTGACGAGATGGTTCTCGGAACGGGGCTGGTGCTCGGGACGCGACGGCGTCTTTCTGCGGAAGACGGGGCTCATGCCGGCCATTCTCGCGCGCGCCGCGCCGTACGGAAGTCCCGTCGCGACGCCGCCGCGACGCGCCGGGCGCACGGCGGCTTCAACGGTTCGGTCGCGCAGAGTTCACAGCCTCCCAACCCCTCGACTCCGGAACGCCCGAACAAACTGGCTATGCTCACGGGCATGGCCGCTCTTGGATGGCTCACTCCCCGAAGGCGCTCCGCCACCGCGCGCAGCGTGCTGGCAGGCGAGGCGTCGGCGGAGGCAGCCCGCAAATCCACCCAGGACCTCCCGGTGCCCGACGCCGCCGGTGAGCCGGATTTCCCGGTGCACGGCGACGACCGGGCCGCCGCCTTCTTCGACCTGGACAACACGGTCATGCAGGGCGCCGCGCTGTTCCACTTCGGACGCGGCCTGTACAAGCGCAAGTTCTTCGAGACCCGCGACCTGGCCCGGTTCGCCTGGCAGCAGGCGTGGTTCCGGCTGGCCGGCTTCGAGGACCCCGAGCACATGCAGGACGCCCGCGACTCGGCGCTCTCCATCGTCAAGGGCCACCGCGTCTCCGAGCTGAAGTCGATCGGCGAGGAGATCTACGACGAGTACATGGCCGAGCGCATCTGGCCCGGCACCCGCGCCCTCGCCCAGGCCCACCTGGACGCGGGCCAGAAGGTCTGGCTGGTCACGGCCGCCCCGGTGGAGATCGCCCAGGTGATCGCCCGCCGCCTCGGCCTGACCGGCGCGCTCGGCACGGTCGCGGAGTCGATCGGCGGCGTCTACACCGGCAAGCTGGTCGGCGAACCCCTGCACGGCCCGGCCAAGGCCGAGGCGGTCCGCGCCCTGGCGGCGGCGGAGGGCCTGGACCTGACCCGCTGCGCGGCCTACAGCGACTCGCACAACGACATCCCGATGCTGTCCCTGGTCGGCCACCCCTACGCGATCAACCCCGACTCGAAACTGCGCCGCCACGCCCGGGAACTGGACTGGCGCCTGCGGGACTACCGCACCGGCCGCAAGGCCGCCAAGGTCGGCATCCCGGCGGCGGCCGGCGTCGGCGCCGTGGCCGGCGGCACGGCGGCCGCCATCGCCCTGCACCGACGCCGCCGCTGACCCGGCCGGCCGCCAACCCGTCTGACGTACCCGCGCGGCCCCCGGCTCACTCACCCGTCTCCCACCCGAGCACAACACGCTCCGTTACGACGCCGAACCCAGGCTCTTTCGATCAGCAACCGATCAATCTCCGGCGCCCGAACGGCCGTCATTCGGTTACGTAAGCGACGTAATCGATGATTTGAGCAACTGGGTGTAGCAGGGCCTGTACGAAGCGTTATTCTCCTCAGACGCAATCCGGTACCCCTCCGTCGCTACGACGGGTGAAAGGTCCCGCACTGCACGTGATGGAAGCTCTGCCTCTGGGAGTCCCGTGTACCCACACGTCGGGGTTGACGCCTCGGGCCTGGCTACGCTGCGCGCAACGGTCAAAACGCTCCAGGACCTGTTCCGCGACTACGTCCCCACCGCGTATGCCGTCCCCACCGCGTACGCCGTCCCCGCATTCGCCGCAGCCACCGCCCCCGTCGGCCCGGCCTACGCGCTCGCCGAGAGCGGCGCCGCCGCCGTCGGCAGACGCGCACGCGCCTCCGGGACGACCGCCCGGCGCCCTGCCGCGGACAGCGACAGCGCCCGGATGATGGACCTGGTGGAGCGCGCCCAGGCGGGCGAAGCCGACGCCTTCGGACGGCTCTACGACCAGTACAGCGACACCGTGTACCGGTACATCTACTACCGCGTGGGAGGCAAGGCCACCGCCGAGGACCTGACCAGCGAGACCTTTCTGCGCGCCCTGCGCCGCATCGGCACCTTCACCTGGCAGGGGCGCGACTTCGGCGCCTGGCTGGTGACGATCGCCCGCAACCTGGTCGCCGACCACTTCAAGTCCAGCCGCTTCCGGCTCGAAGTGACCACCGGCGAGATGCTCGACGCCAACGAGGTCGAGCGCTCCCCCGAGGACTCCGTCCTGGAGTCCCTCTCCAACGCCGCCCTGCTGGACGCCGTACGCCGGCTCAACCCCCAGCAGCAGGAATGCGTGACGCTGCGCTTCCTCCAGGGCCTCTCCGTCGCCGAGACCGCCCGCGTGATGGGCAAGAACGAAGGCGCCATCAAGACCCTCCAGTACCGGGCCGTGCGCACCCTCGCCCGGCTGCTCCCGGACGACGCCCGCTGAGCCTCCCAAGTCACCATCGGTGACGGTTCGTTGACTCACCGGCCCGCTTGCCCGCCGTGCGTAACCCAAGTGCCGCGCCACTCGTTGAGCGGGATGCAGGCTCCCTGTGGTCACTCCCTGGCCGACTTCGATCACACATTCGTGTGGTCCTGGTCAGGGTGTGCAACCCTCAGGACCCCCTGGGGAGTCGACCGTCATGACGAGAGGAGGTGCCGCCAGTGATCGCGAACGTATCGGCGCACCGGCGGGCGAACGCCTTCGCCCAGGCTCTGGAGGAGCAGCCCGACCGCGGCCCGGCGGCCGAGCAGTCCGAAGAACCGGCACCGGCCGCGGCCCCCGCGGACCGGACCGAGCAGGGCCGCATGGTGGCCCTGACAGCCGGTCTCGACGCGCTGCCCAAGCCCGAGCTGGACCCGGAGGTCAAGGTCGTCCAGCGGGCCCAGCTGGTGGCCGCGTTCGAGGCCATGCTCCAGGAAGGCACCGCGGGCGGCGAGGCGGACCCGTCGGTACCCGAGCAGCGCCGCGCCCGCGGCGCCCACCGGGCGACACCGCTCAGGAAATTCCGGCCCCGCTCACGGCTGGCCAAGGGCCTCACCGCCGGCGGACTCAGCGTCGGCGTGGCCGCCGGAGCCTTCGGCGGAGTCGCCGCGGCCAGTTCCGACGCCCTGCCGGGCGACTCGCTCTACGGCCTCAAGCGCGGCATAGAGGACTTCAAGCTCGGCCTCGCCGACGACGACACCGAGCGCGGCCGCGGTTACCTCGACCTGGCCTCCACCCGGCTGAGCGAGGCCCGCCGGCTGGTCGAGCGCGACCGGAGCGGCTCCCTCGACCACGAGGCCCTCGGCGAGATCCGCCGCGCCCTGTCCGGCATGCAGCAGGACGCGTCCGAGGGCCACCGCCTGCTCAGCGCGGTCTACGCCCGCGACCCCGACTCGCTCGACCCGATGCGGGCGCTCTCCGCCTTCTCGCGCTCCCACCGGGACGCCTGGGGGACCCTGCGCGAGCGGCTGCCCGTGCAGCTCGGCGACGTCAGCGAGCAGGTGTCGTCGGTGTTCGACGCCATAGACGAGGACGTGGCCCCGCTGCGGTCCCTGCTCCCCCAGCCGCCGTCCCGGGACGACGACGCGGGCCGGCAGGACGGCGGCTCCGGATCGGTCGGCTCGACACCGTCCGGCTCCGGCAGCTCCGCGCCGCCCAGCACCGGCCGGAGCGACTCCTCCGAGCCCGGCCGCACCGACAGCCGGCACCCCAGCGAGTCCGCCGACTCCGGCAGCGAGAGCGACGGCCTGCTCGGCGGCGGCACCGGCGGCCTGCTCGACCCGCCCGAGGAGACCACCCCCACCTCACCGTCCACCGGCGACAAGACGCCCGCCCCCGAGCCGGACGTCACGCTGCCGCCCCTCCTCCCGGGCCTGCTGCCCGACCTGGGCATCGAGGGCGAGGACACCGACTGAGACGGGCCTGACGCCGTACGGCGGTGGGGACGCCCCACCGCCGTACCGTCATGTCGGACCTCTGAGCGTCTAGAAGAACACCGACCGCCGCTGCACCAGCAGCTTGTACAGCGTGTGCTGGATCTGCTCCCTGACCTGGTCGGTCAGGTTGAACATCAGCATCGGGTCCTCCGCCGCCTCCGCCGGATAGTGGTCCGTGGGGATCGGCTCGCCGAACTGGATCGTCCACTTCGTCGGCAACGGCACCGCCCCCAACGGCCCCAGCCACGGGAACGTCGGCGTCAGCGGGAAGTACGGGAATCCCAGCAGCCGGGCCAGCGTCCTGGCGTTGCCGATCATCGGGTAGATCTCCTCCGCGCCGACGATCGAGCACGGGACGATCGGCGTCCCCGCCCGCAGCGCCGTGGAGACGAACCCGCCCCGGCCGAACCGCTGCAGCTTGTACCGGTCGCCGAACGGCTTGCCCAGCCCCTTGAACCCCTCCGGCATCACCCCGACCAGCTCCCCCTGCCCGAGCAGCCGCGCCGCGTCCTCCGCGCAGGCCAGGGTGTGTCCCAGCTTGCGGGCCAGCTCGTTGACGACCGGCAGCACGAACACCAGGTCCGCCGCGAGCAGCCGCAGATGCCGCCCCGCCGGATGGTTGTCGTGGACCGCGACCTGCATCATCAGGCCGTCCAGCGGCAGCGTCCCGGAGTGGTTGGCGACGATCAGCGCCCCGCCCTCGGCCGGGATGTTCTCGACGCCCTTCACCTCGACCCGGAAGTACTTCTCGTACACCGGACGCAGCACGGACATCAGCACCTGGTCGGTCAGCTCGGCGTCATAGCCGAAGTCGTCGACCTCGTAGTCACCGGTCAGGCGCCGGCGCAGGAACGCCAGCCCGCCCGCGATCCGCCGCTCCAGCCCGTCACCGCCACCGTCCTCCCCCGGGGGCAGCTCCCGGCCCTCCCCTGCCACCGGACCGTCGCCCTCCCCGCCCTGCCGCACGGGCAGCGCCTGGACCTCGCCGACCGGCGCGGCGGACTCCGCCGCACTCGCCCGCCGGCTCCCCGCGCCGCCCCTGCGCCGCGCCGAGCGCTGCCCGGCGCCCCCGCGGGACCGGTCGTCGTCGAACGGAATGACCTTGGCATCAGCCATCGTTGATGCGCTCCTCAGTTGGCGCTCTGCGTCGGGGTGTGGCCGCCGCCCGTACGGGACAGCGCGGCGATCCGGTCCACGGCCCTCGCGACGGCGGCCGGCGGGAGCAGCCCCGGCTCCCGGCTGCGTGCGAAGTCCGCGAACGTCTCGGCGGTGGTGTGTTTCGGCTGGAAACCCAGCGTCTCGCGCATCTGGGTGGTGTCCACGACCCGGCCGTGCGTGAGCAGCCGGATCTGCTCGGGGGAGAAGTCCGTCACCCCCAGCGTACGCACCAGGGACCCCGCCCAGGTGACCACGGGCAGCAGCATCGGCACGGTGGGCCGGCCCAGCCGCCGCGCGCACTGGGAGAGCACCAGGACACCGTCCCCGGCGATGTTGAACGTCCCGCTGTTCAGCGTCCCCCGCTCCGGCTCGTGCGAGGCGATCCGCAGCACCTCGATCGCGTCGTCCTCGTGGACGAACTGCAGCCGCGGGTCGTAGCCGAACACCGTCGGCAGCACCGGCAGCGAGAAGTACGACGCCAGGGGGGTGTCGGTGGCCGGGCCGAGGACGTTGGCGAACCGCAGCACGCACACCGCGACGTCCGGCCGCCGCCGCGCGAAGCCCCGAACGTACCCCTCGACCTCCACGGTGTCCTTGGCGAAGCCACCGCTGGGCAGGGACTTGGCCGACGTCGTCTCGGTGCAGACGGCCGGATCGCGGGGCGCGGACCCGTAGACGTTCGTACTGGACTTCACCACCAGCCGCCGCACGGCCGGCGACTTCTGGCAGGCGCCGAGCAGCTGCATGGTCCCGATGACGTTGGTCTCCTTGACCGACGTCCGGCTGCCGCTGCCCAGCGGGGTGCCGGTGACGTCCATGTGGACGACCGTGTCGGCGCCCGTCTCCGCCAGCACCCGCGCGATGGTGGGCTGCCGGATGTCGGCCTGGACGAAGTCCGCGCCGCCCAGATGGTGCTCGGGCGGAACCGCGTCCACACCGACGACCCGGTCCACCGCCGGGTCCCGCTGGATCCGCCGCACGAAGCGGCCCCCCAACTGCCGGGCCACTCCGGTCACGAGCACGACCTTGCCCACGATCCGCGCCTTTCTCTCGGTCCCCCGCCGGGTTCCCCGCCCGCGGGCCAACCTATCGGCTCGGTGTTGCGCAGTGATGACCGCCGGACGCGTCCCGTGACGGAAAACGGCCGTACGGCCCACCTGCCCGCCCGCCGCGCACGTCCGTCTCCGGAACGTCTGTGGCCCCCCACCGGATCCGGTGGGGGGCCACAGATGACGCTTTCGCGGCGTCGCGTCGCTTACTTCTTGTTGCGACGCTGAACGCGCGTGCGCTTGAGCAGCTTGCGGTGCTTCTTCTTGGCCATCCGCTTGCGCCGCTTCTTGATAACAGAGCCCACGACTACCCTCGCTCACTTCTCATCACTCGGTTGTTTGGGCGCCATGGGCCCACACGACCTACGAGGGGCTAGCCTACCTGCCCGAGCGCTGAGGTCGTAATCGAGGGGACGGGGGAGGTCCGACGGGACTGCCGGGGACCTCCCCCGAGCCCTGACGGGCCCTGATCAGGCCGTGTCCACCCCCACGAAGCTCTCGCGGAGGTACTCGTGAACCGCATTCTCCGGGACGCGGAAGGACCGCCCCACCCGGATCGCGGGCAGATGACCGCTGTGCACCAACCGGTACACGGTCATCTTCGACACTCGCATCACCGAGGCGACCTCCGCCACGGTAAGGAACTGAACCTCGCTCAGAGGCCTCTGGTCATCAGCCATGACACACCTGAACCTTCCGCACTCGACGGCCACCGGCTTCCCCTTCCGGTGACTCTTCGTCGCTGCGTGCTCACTCCCCAATGTAGGTGCGGGTGATGCGAGTGGGGAAGAGGTGCACGCATCGGCGCCCTACTGGGACAGACACGCTCGATTGAGTACGTAGCGGGTAAGCGGGAGGTAGTAATCGGACCGCACGCCGTCATCAAGTGGAACGACGACGGACACGCACCCCTCTGCCTGACCCACGAAGAGCGCGGGGTCGTCCGTATCAGCGAGCCCGATGGCCTCGAACCCCAGCTGACCTGCTCCGCAGACCCATCCGTGGTCTCCGATCACCAGCTCCGGCAGCACCCCGCCGGCCTCCGCCGCACCGGCCAGCGCGGTCCGAACCGGGAGGGGTGAGTGGGTGTGCGCGCCGGGCTCACAACCGGGGCGTTCAGGGCCGGGTTCCCGCACCAACGCGACGCCTCGTACGTAGTCGAGGTTGTACGTGCGTAGACCGAACCGGGTCGTTATGTCGACACAGCGACCCTGCGCCGGGGTGAGAACGGCACATCCCGCCGCCGACAGGGCGTCCGCCAAGGCGGCGTAGAAACCGAGCAGCCGGTGCGGATGCCCGGTGCCGAGCACGACCGGGGCCCCACGCCGGGCGGCCTCCGCGAGCCGGTCCGCGAAGGCGTCCAGGGCGCTCAGCGTCCGGTCCGGATCGATCACGTCCTGCCCCGTGACGCATCGGGGGTCGGCCGATACGCCGCACCGGTCCGCCATCAGCTCGATCACCTCCCGCTGCCGCCAGGCCCCTACGGGATCGATCCCCAGCAGCACCCGGGGATCCCGGGCCGCGAACAGCCGATAACTGCGCAGGCTCGTCTCCCGCGAGGTCGCCACGACCCCGGCCAGCCGGGCATCGAGCAGATGATCACGAAGCTCCCGTGCCGACACCACCCCCCGATACTCCCGAACCCGGCCCCCGCCCGACCCCGTTTCCCCCCGACTCCACCCACTCGGCCGACCACCCCGCCCCCCACCACGAACGCCTCGCCCCACCGCGGGCGCCGCAAGCCGTCAGCCACAACGCCACGCACCCGACAACCGACCCGCCCCGCCCCGCCCCGCACGACCGTCGGCCAACACCGCCGGCCGACACCCGTCAAGCCAACAACCCCCGCAACGGAAACACCGCCCGCCGAGCCGCCACCACCGCCTGATCCACCCGGTCCGCGGGGTCGTACCCCGCCTCCCACCCCGCCCACGACACAGGCCACCGCCCGTCCGTCATCCGCATCGGCCCCAACTGCCGGGTCCGCGCGTACACCTCCGCCCGCCACGACTCCGGGATCACCGCCTCCGGCGCCACCTCCCGCCCCGCCGCGATCCCCACCAGATGCGTCCACGACCGCGGCACCACGTCCACCACCGCGTAACCGCCCCCGCCCAGCGCCACCCACCGGCCCCCGGCGTACTCGTGCGCCAGCTCATGGCACGCCACCTGCACCGCCCGCTGCGCGTCCACCGACACCGCCAGGTGCGCCAACGGATCCTCGAAGTGCGTGTCCGCCCCGTGCTGCGTCACCAGCACCTGCGGCCGAAAAGACGAAACCAGCTCCGGCACCACCGCGTGGAACGCCCGCAGCCACCCCGCGTCCCCGGTCCCCGCCGGCAACGCGACGTTCACCGCCGATCCCTCCGCCGCCCCGTCCGCCCCGGTCTCTTCGGGCCACCCGCTCCCCGGGAACAACATCCGCGGATGCTCGTGCAACGACACCGTCAGCACCCGCGGGTCCTCCCAGAACGCCGCCTGCACCCCGTCCCCGTGATGCACATCGACATCCACGTACACGACCCGCTCGGCACCCAGCTCCAGCAGCCGCGCGATCGCCAGCGCCGCGTCGTTGTACACGCAGAACCCCGACGCCGCCCCCGGCATCGCGTGATGCAGCCCGCCCGCGAAGTTCACCGCGTGCAGCGCGTCCCCCCGCCACACCGCCTCCGCCGCCCCCACCGACTGCCCGGCGATCAGCGCCGACACCTCGTGCATCCCCGCGAACGCCGGATCATCGACCGTCCCCAGCCCGTACGCGCCGTCCGCCGCCCCCGGATCGACGGAAGCCGCCTTCACCGCCGCGATGTAGTCCTCCCGGTGCACCAGCCGCAACGTCGACTCCCCGGCCGCCTTCGCCGCTACGACGTCCAGCTCCCGGTCGAGCCCGAAGGCACCGACCAGCGCGCGCGTCAGGGCGAGCCGCACCGGATCCATCGGATGGTCCGGCCCGAAGTCATAACCCGTTACCGCCTCGTCCCACATCAGCCGCGCGCGCCCGCTCATGCCCGCCACCGTATCGGTCGGCCCCGCCCGCCTCGAACGACCGGGCGTACACGACCGTCACCAGCACCAACACCATCGGCACCAGCATCGCCCCGCGATAACTCCACACACCCCCGAGCGCCCCGACCAAAGGCGAACCCACCAGAAAACCCACGTAATTGAAGACATTCAGCCGCGCGACAGCCGCATCCGAAGCCCCGGGAAACAACCGCCCCGCCGCCGCGAACGTCTGCGGCACCAGCACGCACAGCCCCACCCCCAGCAGCGTGAACCCGGCCATCCCCACCCAGGCCACCGGCGCCCCCGCCACCACCGCGAACCCCACCGCCGCCACCAGCGCCCCACCCCGCACGACCACCAGGGCCCCCAGCCGCCGCACCCCGAAGTCCCCCAGAGCCCGCCCGGCCAACGTGGTCACCATGTACACGCTGTACGGCACGGTCGCCAGCTGCTCCGAACTCCCCAGCACGTCCTGCAGGTACTTGGCACTCCAGTTGGACACCGTCGAGTCCCCGATGTACGCGAAGGCCATCACCAGACACAACGGCAGCAACACCCGAAACTCCAACCCACCCTCACCGGCTCCTCCCTCCTCCCCACCCCGGTCCACATACCACCGGCTCCCCACCAGCGCCGCCGGCACCAGCACCCCGACCACCGGCAGATACGACACCCACAGCGCCAGCCCCCAGTGCGCCCCTGCCCACGCCAGCGAGGCCCCGACGATCCCGCCCAAGCTGTACGCGGCATGGAACCCGAGCATGATGCTCCGCCCGTACGCCCGCTGCAGGCTGACCCCGAGCATGTTCATCGAGGCGTCCAACGCCCCCACCGCCAGCCCGAACGCCCCGAGCGCGACGGCCAACTGGGCCATCCCCTCACCCAGCCCGACCCCGAGCAACGCCAGCAGCACCACCGGCTGGGACCACCGCAGCACCCGACTCGGCCGCACCCGCCGCACCAGCCGCCCGGTCACCACGCTCCCCACACCGGCCAGTACCGGCACGGCCGCCAGAAACACCGGAAGCAGCCCGTCGGAGACCCCGTACCGGTCCTGCACGGCCGGAATGCGCGTCACCAGCAGCGCGAACGCCACGCCCTGGGCGAAGAAGCCGAACGCCAGAGAAACCCTGCCCCGCCGCGGCACATCCGTCATGGCGGCGAGCGTAGGGCCCCGCCCTACCGCTGGGTAGGTCCCGCCGGAGACGAATCGACGTCACCTTCCGCGGCGCACGCCTCCCGCCCGGCCGCCAACGCCCCACTGACCACGAAGGTCACCCCGAGCACCCCGCACATGACCACGGTCCCGAGCCACACCATCACGTCGACGGGCAGCACGTACGCCCTCACGACCCCCACCACACTGGTGGCCACGCTGTCCCGAGCGCCGCGAGCGTACTGATCCTGACCCCGCCCCGTCCTTCATCACGTAGTGCCCCAGCGTCCTGTCGGGAGCCCGTCCGCCGCCAGGGACAACCGTCCGCATCCCCCATGACAGATGTCCGTCAGGACAGCAGACCGGGCAGCTCCCGCATGTCCGCGAACACCTTCCCGGCCCCGCCCAGCTTCTCCGCCGGCGTCATGGCCGTGAACCCCACGACGTCCATCCCGGCCGCCACGGCCGCCGCCACCCCGAGCGGACTGTCCTCGACGACCACACACCGCTCCGGCGCCACGCCCATCCGCTCGGCCGCGTACAGGAACAGATCCGGCGCCGGCTTCCCCCGCCCCACATCCTCCGAACTGAAAATCCGCCCGTCATCGAACCACCGGTCCAGCCCGGTCGTCCGATGCCCCACCCGAATCCGCTCATGACTCCCGGACGACGCCACGCAGTACGCCGCCCCGTCCGCGGCAAGCTGCTCCAGCACCCCGACCACACCGGGCACCGCCGCCAGCTCCCTCTCGAAAGCCGCGAACACCCGCCCATGAAAGACATCGTCAAAATCCTCGGGCAGCCCCCGCCCAGTCCGTTCCCGGATCAGATCATGGACCCGATGCATGGCGGCCCCCATGTAGTCCCGCAAAGAGTCCTCGTACGAGGTCGGATGCCCGAGCTCCGTCAGATAGCCGGCCAGCAGCCGGTTGGAGATCGGCTCACTGTCGACGAGCACGCCGTCGTTGTCGAAGATGACCAGGTCGTAGCGCATACACCGACCCTAAACGCAGAAAACCCCCGCACCAAAAGGTGCGGGGGTTTCCCTTTATCCAAAAATTGTTCGGCGGCGTCCTAC